>NZ_UFWZ01000001.1:1221250-1831875 GCF_900461105.1 Clostridium putrefaciens
ATTAAAAATGGAACTAAGGTAGAGACTTCCGGTGTGTCTATAGATAGTTATAAATTAAACAAAGGTGACAACATAGTAGTTTATTATGGAAACTTTGATACACCGTATATAAACACTATAGACTTCAACAAAGAAGTAATAAAAGAAAATGAACCATTTGAAATGATCTTTTCATTTAAGAATTTTGATTACACATTAAATAAGGATATAGTTAATCCTATAAAAGATGCTAAAGTTACTATAGGTGATAAAGAATATATTACGAATGCAGAAGGAAAAATAGTAGTAGTAGGTTTAAATAAGGGAGAACATCAATATAGCATTAGTGGATATAAAAAGGATAATATTCCAACAGTTATAAAAGATAGAGGTAAATTTGTTATAGATAATTTAAACAAACCTCTTATATATTTTAATGATGATAACTTAGTAAAAAAAGAAGAAGTAAAAAAACCAAAAGATATAAAGGGTCAACTAGAATTAACTTTAAATTATATCAAAAACAATTCATCTAACTCATGGGCAGCTTTGTCTCTAGATAAATATGGGATTAAGTCAGATGAAGGTTATTTAAAAACTTGGGTAGAAGAGATAGAAAAAGATGGTTTAAGTAATCTAAATGCAATAGATATAGAGTCGAAAATAATGGGGCTTACGGCTTTAGGATACTCTTCTTATGATTTTGTAGGTCATAACTTAGTGGAAGAGCTATATAACAGAAAACTTAGTGAATTTTATAATAATGAGGTAGCGTTTGGACTACTTGCTTATAATTATTTAGGTCTTAAAGATGAATATAAGATTGGAGAAAAGGAGTTAATAGAATCACTATTAAGTTTAAAGCTATCTTATAAAGCAGATGATAAGAACCTAGTAGGCTGGACTTGGTACGGTGATAAAATAGATCCAGATATGACAGCAGTCGTAATCAGCGCACTAGCACCCTATTATAGGGGAAGAGAAATAGAAGGTATAGATAATAATAAGATAAAGGATTCAGTGGACGAGGCTGTAAAAACTCTATCTTTATTACAAAATGAAAATGGGGATATTATAGGACAATATGGTGCTTCTAGTGAAACTGATTCCTTTACTATAATAGCTCTTACTTCCCTAGGAATAAATCCTGAAGGCGAGATGTTTACTAAAGAAAAAGGTGATTTGGTATCATCATTTTTAGCCTATAGTGGAGATAATGGACAATTTAATCATGATGATAAGTCTAAAAATAATTATATTTCTACAGAAGAGGCTTTAAGGGCTCTTATAAGTCTAGATGAGTTTAGTAAAAATGGAGCATACGATTATTATAAAGGATCTAAAGATGTTAAAAGTCTTCCTTCATTTAAGATAAAAGAAAGTGAAGAAACTAAGAATGATGAAATTAAAAAGACAGAAGAAATTATAAATGACAATTTAATAAAAGGCGATTTGGAACATGGCAATTTAGCACAAGACAATAAAGGTGAAAATAAATCGCCAATGGCTGTATTACCTAAAACAGGTAGTACTATAAGTTTTTATTACATGATTATTGTATCTTTTGCCTTGATTATATCAGGAATTAAAAAAATAAAATAGAGTAGAGGCGAAGTATATGAAAAAGAAATTAAGTATCTTAGCATTTGTAATTTTAATTAGTGTAGGTGGAATGATCTTTTCAAAATCTTTTACAAAGCAAGAACAATTAAAATTAAGTACTAAGGGTTTAGATAATACTAGAATATCTGAGGTTGAAGAATCTAAAGATAACCCTATTTTAGATGATGATAAAAATGTTGCTGCAACAGAAGAAGAAAAGGGTAACGAAAAATTAAAAGAAAATAAAGAAGAATCAAAAGAAAATAAAGAAAATAAAGAACAATTAAAAGAAGATAAAGATAAATATAAAACAAAAGAAAATAAAGAAACTATAAATGAGAAGGACAGTATAGAAAATAAAAAATCACAGTCTGAAACAAAGATTTCAGAGCCTACAAAAGAATCAAAAGGTGATACACAAAGTAGTGAAAGCAAAAACAATGAAGTAAAGACTGAAACTAAAAATAACACTACTGTAAACCCAAAGGAACCAGAAAGAAAACAAGAACCTAATGTAAGTATAGTTAATGGTATAACTGGAAATGTTATAGTTTCTGAATATATGAACATTGAGGGAAAGAGTGCATATGATGTTACTTTAGAGATTTTAGAAAAAAATAAAATAAATAAAAGAATAAAGTCAGGATACTTTGCTAGTATGGCAGGACTTGAAGAAAGAAAACCAGAAAAGACTAGTGGATGGTGTTATTACGTTAATGGTGTTAAACCAGGTATAGGATCATTATCCTATACTTTGAAAAAAGGTGACAAGTTAGTGTGGAAATTCCTTTTAGATGGAATCAACAATTAACTAAGTTATAATGTGATGGATATTAGAAAGCAGGGGAGATAAGAGGTAAATAAAGACAGTTAAATAATATACTTAAATATTAAAAGGTATAAAAAAAGATTGAGCTAGAATACATTATTCAAGCTCAATCTTTTTATTTTTTTAGATAGGTTTTTATAATATGATCTTTCGCTTTTAACTCTAAATCATCATCTAAAGGAGATAATGTTATATCTTCTTTATACTTATTTTCTAAGGCGGTTAAAATAAGCCTATCTGCAAGTTCAGGATTTTTAGAAAGTAAAGAACCATGAAAATAAGTACAAAAGGTGTTTTTATAGATGCACCCTTCATTGCCATCCTCACCGTTATTACCAAAGCCTTCTAGACATTTACCTAAAGGTTGTAAATCACCTATATAAGTTCTTCCAGAGTGATTCTCAAAGCCTACATAGGTTTCGTTAAAGGTTTCATTTTTTATTATAGTATTACCTATAAATCTAACATCGGAAGCTTCGCTATAAATATCTAATAAAGACAGACCCTCTAATTTAGTGCCAGAACCTGTGGTGTAATATCTACCAAGTAGTTGGTAGCCACCACAAATAGCTAAAAGTACATTACCGTCTTCAATATACTTAGATAAAGGATCCTTTTTATATTTAATTAGGTCGTTAGATACAATTGACTGTTCATAATCCTGTCCACCACCAAAAAATACGATATCGTATTTTAGAGGATCAAATTCATCTCCTAAAGATACATTATAAGTATTTACAGTTATATTTCTATTTGATGCTCTGTATTTTAATATATCAATGTTTCCAACATCTCCATAAACATTTAAAAGATCAGGATATAAGTGACATATATTAAGTTCCATATTATAATCTCCTTTACTTTACCAAAGTTTTTTTAGGTATCCTTTTGAATTTAGGTGTTTTCTAAAATTAATCATAGCGGTATAGGTAGTTAGTACATATACCTTATTAGACTGACATCCTATTATATTATTTAATACTTCATCATCGCTAGCACTTAATTTAAAATTATTTTTATTTAAACCGCTAATTTTTAGTCTTACTGCCATATCATATTTACGATATCCGCCAATTATAACATCGCAAATAGGAAGGTTATTTAGCTTATCAAAGCTCACATCCCAAATCCAAGAAACATCTCTTCCGTCTGCATAGTTATCATTTAACAAAAATGCTATAGACATTGAATCTTTACTTAGCGATAAGGTATCTATTGCTTGGTTATATCCTGCAGGATTTTTAACTAAGATTATATTGACCTCTTTGCCATCTATATCAATAGATTCTTGTCTTCCAAAACTTGCATCTTGCTTTAATAAAGAAGTAGAAATTATAGAATCTTCAATATTAAAAAACTTTGCTATAGAATAGGCGCACAAAGCATTATATATATTATATGTTCCAGATTGAGGCATAAAGAACTCTGTATTATTTATAATAAAAGAGGAACCCTTAGACGTTAAAGTAATAACTTCATCTATATGATAATCTAAAAGAGGCTTTTTATAACCACAATTATCACAAAAAAAGTCACCTAAGTGATTATAGGTTATAAAATTATATTTGTAGGGAGATTTACATACTGTGCAAAATTTTGCATCAGCATTTAACTCAATAGTTTTATCGCCTAAGTTAAAGTTGTTAAAGCCATAGTATCTTAAAGGGTTTGGTACTGATAGATTGCCTAGAAGTGATTCATCACCATTTAATATTAAAGTTGAGTCAGGAGATTTTTTTATTCCTTCTAGAATTTTTTCTAAGGTTATGTAAACTTCACCATATCTATCTAATTGATCTCTGAAAAGGTTAGTTATGCTTATTACTTCAGGATTAATATATTCCGTTATAAACTTAACGTTAGCCTCATCAACCTCTAGAATCGCCACTTTATCTTTTGTAGAATCTGTTTTAAAAAACTTAAAATTATCTAAAAAGCAAGATACAATTCCAGGGAACATATTTGCACCGGTATTATTAGTTATAACCTCATAACCTTGCTGTTTGAATATATTTACAGTGGCGCTTGTGGTAGTGGTTTTACCGTTGGTACCTGTTATGATTATGGTTTTATAACCCTTGCTTATGACCTTTAATATATCTTTATCCAATTTTAATGCTACTTTACCTGGAAAGTTACTACCACCTTGCAAAAAACTTTTAGATATTTTTAAGATTAGTTTAGATGTAATTATGCTGAAAAAAGATTTTATATTTATTTTAGACACCACCTTGAAAGAATATGTAGCTCTTAGCTTATCATTAATTAATACCCATTTACATAAAGATAAGTTAATCTACTATTTTTTATTTTGTATTTAAAGAATTAATGTTTATAAAGTTAAATTTATCACTTAAAGGGAAACTTAAGTTTGTACTATTTTTATTTAATAGCTCAATAAGTGGTTTACCTTGATTCTTGTCACATAATTGTGGAATATACATGTTATGAGACAACTCGTAATTTAATTTAAAAGGCCACACCTTAATACCAATAGAAACAAGACTTTTCTCAGAAAAAGCTATGCTAAGTTGATACAAAGGGAGTGGGTATATTTCTTCTTCCTTAGACATTAAAGGAGGTAACCCTTTAATTATAAACTTATTTTTATATTGGTCTACAGAGTAGTTTGTACTATCTAAATACATTACTATATCTGCACCAGATTTTATAAGAGAATGGCTTATTTTATTACTTTCCTTAATGTTCTCTTTTGGAGCTTTACTAACTAGAATTAAAAAGGTATCTTTAGATTTTAATTCATAGATATCTTCTTTTAAGGTTAACAAGGAATCATTATCCATAAGTGATTCATCATACTCAAAAAACACTATATTTATACCTTTTACATTAAGATTCAGGGCATTGTAAATGTTAAAGGCATTTGAATATTTTAAATAATCTAAGTTAGCATTTCCCTCGGTATTTGATAAATTAAGAACCTCTAAAGAAGAATTAACACTGTTTATAAAAGGCTCCTCAGCTTTTAAGGGACTATTTTTGTTAAGGGATAAGAAGGTAACTGTATCTTGGTCTACTAAACTATCTAAATTCATTAAGTACTTTAATTTACCTTTAGATGTAGTGGGGACTGCATCATTACAATTAAGTTTTCCTCCTAAGGTAATAATTATCTCATCTATATTAGCACCTTTTTTTTTCTGATTATTTAAAGTATTATAGTACGATTTCATATCTATAATGTCACCTTTAATAGAGTATAAAGAATGATTTATAAAGGTTGATAAAGTATTAAGAGTATTTTCGATACCTAATTTAAATGCAAAGGAAAAGCTTAGGAGTAGAAATAATGTAGTAAAAATAATGATTAATAATTTGAAGGTATATCCAAAACCACTTGTGCCCTTCTTAGTTGGCTGTGTTCTCATATCAGTACATCACCTTTTTTATTTTATAATTTTCTTATATTAGTATATCATAGTAAATCCATGAATTGAAAGCTAAAAAAAATTAGCATTTACCTTGTATATTCAAATATACTCCAAAGGAGTGATAATATAGTGTTTATTAAAGAAGCTTACTATGATAAAATTAAATTAGTACGAGTTGTATATATGTATCTAACAAAACCTTATAATATCTATTTTGAAAAAGCATGCCTTTATTATTTAAAAGTTATAGTATAGATTTTTAAAAGCTTAATATGAATTCTGTTATATAGGAGGGTAAAATGGAAATTTCATTAAATAGTGTATCAAAAGAATATAGAATAATTGAAAAAGGGGACTCTCTGTTTAAAAGAAAGAAAAGAAGTATTCATGCACTTAATGATATCTCTTTTTCTATAAAATCAGGTGAAATCTGTGGATTAATAGGACTTAATGGAGCAGGGAAATCCACATTAACAAAGATATTATGCGGAGTATTGTCAGAAACCAGTGGCGAAATTAAATTAACTTTGGATGGTAAAGAAGTTATAGGTGAAGAATTTAAAAAAAATATGAGCGTTATATTTGGACATAGAGGACAGCTATGGGATAATCTGCAGGTGGCAGATTCTTATGAAATTATCAGTAGAATATACGATATACCTAGGGACGAATTTCAAGAAAGATTAAGATGGCTAGATCAAATGTTAGAGTTAAATGATTTATTATATAGACCAGCGAGGCAATTAAGTCTTGGACAGAGAATGAAATGTGAAGTAGCTGGTAATTTATTATGTATGCCAAAATTGTTATTATTAGACGAGCCAACTATTGGACTCGACATTTTAACTAAAGAAAATATATTTAATACTATTCTAGAGATCCATAAAGAGATTGAGAATACTATTATCTTTACATCTCACGATTTAAAGGATGTGGGAAATTTATGTAATCGGATATTGATTTTAAATAAAGGGAAATTAATTTTTGATGATTCAATAAGTACGCTTTATGAAACCTATGCAAATGAATATATAATAACATTAAAATCTCCTAACAAATTATTGAGCATAGATGAGTTAGGGAGAATGTTAGGTGATTACCAAAAGAATATCAAACATATAGAATATAAAGAGAATTGTTTATTAATATATTTTAATAAAGAAGATAATTCAATACCTTTTAAAATTATGGAATTATTAGATAAGGAATTGGCACCTAATAATTTCAATTTATCAACTACAAACTTTGAACAAATAATTCTAAATATATATGAAGGGTAAGTATAATAAAATGAATACTTTTAAAAAATATGCAATATGGATAAAGATGGGCTCAAAGATTCAATTTCATGATATTGGAATAATATTTGATCTGATAGTAATGGTTGTATTTAGGTATATATTTTTAAGTTTTCTTTGGAGTAGTATTTTTAAATATAATGAAATAGCTAATTGGACTATGAATAGTTATAAGATTTATATAGGTTCAAGTGTATTTTTATCATGTTTAATATCATATCCAAATATTTATTTTATGAGTTTAGATATGAGAAGCGGAAATATTATAAATTATTTAATAAAACCAACATACTACCCTTACCATGTGATTTACAAAAATATAGGTATAGCAGCAAGTAATGTATTGATATTAGCGCCTGTTTTTATTGTTTATTTATCTTTTTCAAATACAAATATAACAGCAGAGAACTTATTTTGGTTTGTTTTATTAGCTATTATGGGAGTTTTTACTTATATACTATTTGATATATTAATGGGGCTATTAACTTTTTGGTTTGAGAATAGCTGGGGACTTAACATTGTAAAGCAATCCATTCTCACCTTTTTTTCAGGAAGTATGTTTCCTCTAGACTTTCTTCCAAAACAATTAAATGATATTTTAAAATATAGTCCTTTCCCAGGAATTATTTATAGACCTACCACTATTTTAATTAATGGCAGTTATAATAATCTATTTTCCTTATTTTTACAAATAGCTTGGATTTTAATATTTCTTATACTAATTAGAGTAATTTTTAGAAGTTGTGAGAAAGATGTGATAATATATGGGGGTTAAAAAAGTATTATATAATATAAGAATAGTATTTGCTTTAGTTAAATATAATTTTAAGAATTTAACTAATTATAGAAAGGATTTCTTGATTGGACTTTTTATGGTTATAATAAACATGGCAATTAGCTTATCTTATATAGAAATTCTTTATAATAACATAACTAATATAGCTAATTGGAGTAAGTATGAGATAATGCTAATATACGCCATAGCTTCTTTAAACATGTCTATATATAGTATCTTATATGGAAACTATAGGAACTTAAAAAGATACATTTTTAATGGAGAATTAGAAATGATGCTAACAAAACCATTAGATATTGTTCTACATTTAAGAATGAGAGAAGTTAGTATACAACCACTTGTGAATATCATAGTTTATATAACTTTATTCTTTTTTTGTCTAAAAGAGCTTAATAAAAGTATTACTTTTATTATATTATTAAAGATGGTGGGGTTGTCTATTTTAGGAGTTTTATTCATAGCTTCAATTGCATTGACTTCGCTTAGTGTATTATTCTATACAAGATATACATATACCCCATATGATTCTATAATGACTACATTAGATTTAACGAACTATCCAATAAATATTTTCCCGGAAGTAGTTAAAAATATGGTTATGACAGTTTTCCCTATTGTCTTAATAGGATACTTACCAGCTAACACCATATTATTAAAAGATAATGTAGTTATTAATAATATAGTAATTATTATCATATTAATATATTATTTTATATCAAAACTAATATTTAAAACTTCAATAAAAAGATATGATGGATTAGGTAATTAAGAGAGTGAATAAAACATTATATTTGATGTAAGCACTGTGCTTCAAATAGTTACTCTGAAGTTTTGTATTAAAGTCAGATTCAAGTGTTTATTTTCACGTAATCCTGTGTTTAAGTAGTCCATAGTGATTATTCTCCGTGTATGTTTTTCTTTAGCGATTAAATCATAACACAGGATAATCCACTATGGATTTTTTCTTTTTTAGCATAATTGAAAGAGATTTCACTATATAATTATTTTATATAATATAAAGAATATACTAATTAATGAAAAGGGTATCCTAATGAAGGGATAAATTCATTAGGGCAATATATAAAATATAAAAACAAAATATTTATTGCAAAAGACAAACTATTGTGTGATAATTTTATTATAAAGAGTATTATATATTATAGGGGGAATAAAGATGGGATCAAGCAGCCTAGAATATTTAAATTTAAAAGTAAAACATTCATATGAGAATTTGCCAGGGGCAAAGCTTATAGAAGATGCCTTAAAAAATGGAGAAGGATGTCTTTCTAAAAGTGGAGCATTAGTTGTTGAAACTGGCAAATATACAGGTCGTTCACCTAAAGATAGGTTTATAGTAAGACAAAAGAGCATTGAAGATAAAGTAAACTGGGGAGACACAAATATCCCTATAAATGAAGACGTTTTCGACAATCTTTATAAAAAAGTTTTAGATTACTTAGAAGATAAAGATGCCTACATTTTTGATGGCTTTGTAGGAGCAGAAGAAAAGTACAAGCTATCTGTAAAGGCAATATGTGAATATGCATCTCAGGCACTTTTTGCAAGCCAATTATTTAGAAGATATGATAGTTATGATAAAGAATTTTTAGATAAGCCTGATTTTACAGTAATTTCAGCTCCAGGATTTAAAGCTGATGGCAAAAAAGATGGAATAAACTCAGAAGCTTTCATATTGGTGAATTTTGATAAAAAGATAGTTTTGATAGGTGGAACTCAATATTCAGGAGAAATCAAAAAGTCCATGTTTTCTGTTATGAATTTCTTATTACCTTTAAAGGGAGTATTCCCAATGCATTGTTCTGCTAATGTAGGAGAAGATGAAGACGTAGCAATATTTTTTGGACTATCAGGAACAGGAAAGACTACTTTATCCACAGATCCTAAAAGAAAACTTATAGGAGATGACGAGCATGGTTGGTGGGATGAGGGAGTTTTCAATTTTGAAGGTGGTTGCTATGCAAAAACCATTAGCTTAGATAAAGATAAAGAAAAAGATATATATGAAGCTATAAGATTTGGAGCTTTATTGGAAAATGTTGTTTTAGATGAAAATAGAATCCCAAATTATGATGACGATAGCCTTACAGAAAATACTAGAGCAGCTTATAACCTAAGCCATATTGATAATATACAACCAGGTGGTAAGGGTAAAAACCCTAATACTATTATATTTTTAACAGCAGATGCCTTTGGTGTATTGCCTCCAATTTCAAAGTTATCTAAAGAGGCCGCTATGTATCACTTTATGTCAGGATATACAAGTAAGCTAGCTGGTACAGAAAGAGGAATTAAAGAACCACAAGCTACATTTTCTGCATGCTTTGGAGAACCTTTTATGTTAATGAATCCAGCAGTATATGCTAAACTTTTAGGAGAAAGAATAGATAGAAACGAAGTAGATGTATACCTTATTAACACTGGATGGTGTGGGGGCTCTTATGGAGTAGGTTCTAGAATGAAACTACCATATACAAGAGCTATGGTTACAGCAGCTATAGAGGGTGGATTAAAGGATACTAAGTGGGAAGAACACCCAATATTTAAGGTGATGATGCCAAAGAAATGTAAGGGTGTTCCAAGTGAAATATTAAATCCAATAAATTTATGGGAAGACAAAGAAAGTTATAATGAAAAAGCTATAGAACTTGCTAAAAAGTTTAATAGTAATTTTAAAAAGTTTAAAGAAGTTTCAAGTGATGTAGTAAAAGCAGGTCCTACTATAGAATAAGATATCCGTTAAAGTTAAACATAAAAGTAAGTAAGTGTCTCTTCAAATATATTTTGAAGAGACATTTTGTATAATAATCTTAAAATAATATAATTGCTATAGGAAACTTTTAGCTTTTAGTATATAATTTATCATAAAATAGAATTTAAATAAAAAGTTAAGTGAGGTTTTAATTTATGAACTCTACAGTAAAAAAGGGGATATTAATTCTAATTATAGTGTCTGCTTTTGGCACATTTGCTTTTGGTTATAAAAATAGTATAAGTAAATCAAAAGGAGTATTAGTGGGGAAATGGGATAATATTTACACCGGTACAAATATAAAGTTTTATAATGAAGATTTACAAACGGATTACTTAAAAGGTTTATCCCATGAATATGAATTATTATCTAAAACAGAAGGCATAGAAAAAGATATGGATAAGGCTCTGAAGATGTTGGAGTGGACTCATGAAATGTTTGAATTTAACAGGGGGAGTATAAGTGGTGAAGAGGATGCTAAATCAATAATCAATGCCCTAAAGGATGGTAAAAAGGCTTCTGATCAAGATATGAGTATAGTTTTCACTCAAACATTAAGATCTGTTGGTGTACAAGCAAGAGTAGGAGTATTTAAAGTTAAGGATGGTCAATTCAATAAAAAGGCTTCATCCTTATACATATCAGAAATTTGGAGTAAAGAATTAAATAAGTGGGTAGCTATAGATGTGGCTAATAATGCCTGCTTTTATAAAGAGGATATTCCATTAAGTGCTATAGAACTTTTAAAAAGTGATATAGATACAATAGAAATAAAAAAATCTAAAAATTTATCTAAATATAAAAAAGAAATTACAAAATATTTGTATTCTTATTCCATACCTATAGATAATAGCTTTGTTGGAGTAAAAAAGAGCAATTCATTTATACGGTATATACCAGAAGGAGATTTGCCAGAAATAAAAGGGTTAAAGTCTTATGAAAATCCTTCTTTATACGTAAACAGCAGTGAATTATTTGAGATAAGTCCGTATAAGAAGTACTCTAATGCTAAAATAGATGATAAAGCTACCTTTATTATTATGAAAAAGGATCCTGTTGGAGATAAAAATGAAGAGTTACAGTTTGTTGTTGGCGCGTTCAAAGATAGCTCTATGGTAAAGGAATATTACGCTAGCATAGATGGAATGGAGTATTATAAAGTAAATCAATACTTTGATTTAAAACTTAAGATAGGTGAGAATAAAATAATTCTTTCAGAGGATGGAAAAACACCTGTAAGAGAAATAATAATTAATTACAAAAAATAATTATTAGAATAAAAATCAGTATAAAGACTATACTAATGATATGAATCTTTAGTATAGTCTTTATTTAATTTTATAACAGTAAATAAAGATAAACAATATTGATTATTATTATCAACTATGATATAATAAGAATAATCAATAAATTAAGATTAAAGTTATAAAAATAAATTTGATAAAAGTAAATGGAGGGAATTTAAATGAAATATAAATTACCAGAACTTAAATATGATTATAATGCGTTAGAGCCATATATAGATAAAGAAACCATGGAAATACACCACGCTAAGCACCATGCAGCATATATAAATAACCTTAATGTTGCACTAGAAAAACATCCTGAACTTGAAAATAAGGAATTAGAAGAACTTCTAAAAAATATAGACTCAATACCTGAGGATATAAGAGTAGCGGTAAGAAACAATGGAGGCGGTCACTATAACCACTCTATGTTTTGGGACTTCATGGGCCCTAATAAAGGCGGAGAGCCAAAAGCGCAAGTAAAAGAAGAGATAAACAAAGCCTTCGGAAGCTTTGAAAAATTTAAAGAAGACTTTGCTAAAGCTGCAGCTACAAGATTTGGAAGTGGGTGGGCATGGCTTGTTATAAATAAAGATGGCAAACTTCAAATTATGTCTACACCAAATCAAGACAATCCAATAACAGATGGTAATATACCTATCTTAACTTTAGATGTGTGGGAACATGCCTACTATCTAAAATATCAAAATAAAAGACCTGACTATATAGAGGCATGGTGGAAGGTTGTAGATTGGGATCAGGTAGAAAGATTATATAAGAATAATAAATAATAAAAAGGCTTGTATATTTGAATATACAAGCCTTTTTTACGTATAAATAATAAAAATTATGAACCTTTTTTAAAAACATCTAAGAGGGGCATTAATACATAATATAAAAGTATAAAAAAAGGAGGCATAGCTTATGGTTAAATTAAATTCACTACAGGAAATTGAAGAGTATATTAAAAGTAATGATATTAGCTTTCTTTATTTCGGAAATGAAACTTGTGGTGTTTGCACCGCGTTATTACCTAAGATTATTGAAATTTTAAAAAGGTATCCTAATATTAAAATGGCATATATAGAGATTGATGATGTTAAACTAGCTATGGAAAGATACTCTATATTTACAATTCCGGTTATACTATTATATGTAGAAGGGAAAGAAACTATAAGAGAAGCTAGGTTCATAAGCGTAAATGATGTAGAGGAAAAATTAAAAAGAATATCTACTATTTATAAATAGTGATAAAGTATTTATTAACTTTGATAGCCAATCAATAGACAAAAGTTATTAGTATACCTTATAATAGATAAGTATATATTTAAATATAATATTAAAAGACAAATTTTCTAAAAGGGGAGAAGTAAGCATATGTTAATAATTTTTAAGGCAATTATTATAGCTATTGTAGAGGGGATAACTGAGTTTTTACCTATATCATCTACAGGCCACATGATTTTAGTGGGGGATTTAATTAAGTTTAATGGTAGCGACTTTTCGGAAATGTATGAAGTGGTTATACAACTTGGCGCAATACTTGCAGTAGTAGTTTTATACTGGTCAAAAATACGAGATATGATAGTATCTTTCTTTAAATTTGAGAAAAAGGGTATAAGGTTTTGGCTTAATATAATTGTCGCAACAATACCAGCCATGATAATGGGATTAGCTTTAAATAAGATAATTAAACAATATCTTTTTAATAGTAAAACTGTAATCATTGGATTTGTAGTAGGAGGAATACTTCTTATAGTTATTGAAAATAACTTTAGGAAAAGAGAAAACAGTGAAACAGTGGTAAGAAAATTAGAGGATATTAGTTATGGACAGGCTTTTAAAGTAGGATTATTTCAGTGTCTTGCTATGTGGCCTGGAATGTCTAGGTCTGCATCCACTATAATGGGTGGCTGGGTGGCTGGACTTTCAACAACCGTAGCTACAGAATTTTCTTTTTTCTTAGCTATTCCTGTAATGATAGGAGCATCAGGACTTGAACTTAAAAAGTTCGATTTTTCATCTGTGACTAGTAATGAGAAGATTGCACTAGGAGTAGGATTTGTTGTAGCTTTTCTTACAGCATTATTAGTAGTAGATAGATTCATAGCATTCTTAAAGAAAAAGCCTATGAGAACATTTGCAATATACAGATTGTTAGTAGCGGCTATATTTATAATACTAGTTGCTTTAAATGTAATAAAATAAGAAGCTATATTGATATATAAGCATATATGGTTATTTAATCGTATTAATAAAATTAAGGTATGATATATAACCATAATGCTTTATAAAGAGTATGCTAATATTTTAACAGCTCTCATATTTGGTATAAATGCAAAATTATTATCTTATGTGTAATAGATATCATTTAAAGTGTATAATTAAATAAAAGATAGCTTTTATTGCCTTCCTCATAAATAATATAAATTTAATGCTAAAAAGGTATCATTGAGGTGCTATTAAAGTTTGTGTTGTAGTTAAATCTAATACAAATAATATCGCATGGTGAAACACTTAAGTAAGTGAAAATATATCTTTAATGTCCATACAATAATCATTAAAGTTGGAGGTAAACATGAAGGAAATTAAGAAGTATTTAGAATCAAGAATAGGCGATTATAGTTTTTACTTTGAGGATTTAGATGGAGGATATATATATGGCTACAATGAAAACGTTTGTATGGTATCGGCAGGGTGTGTTAAACTTCCTATAGCTATGGCTATATTAAAAGAATCAGAAATAGGAAATATTAGTCTCAATGATAAACTCACTGTTTCAATAGATGATAAAGTTTCAGGTAATGGTATAATACATGAATTTGGAGAAAAAGAATATACTTTGATAGAACTTCTTATTGCTATGCTTATACAAAGCGATAATACGGCTACGAATAAGCTTGTGGATCTCGTGGGTATGAGTAAAATTAACAGTATTTTTAAAGAAATGGATTTAAAAAGCACTAAACTAAATAGAAGAGTTGAAAAAGAAAAGGATGTAGATAGTACAATACAAAATATAACTAGTAGTTATGATTTATGTCTTTGTTGGAAGCACTTATACAACTCTACCTATCTAAGTAAAGAAAATAGCAGCTGGGTTATAAGAATTATGAAAAAGCAGCAAATGAAAAATAAGTTAGCATTTTATATAGGGGAAGAAATTAAAGCAAATATAGCAAATAAGACTGGTGATTTAACCGGAGTAGAGAATGATACATCATTTATCCAAATGCCAAAAGGTAACTTTGCATTTACTATGATGTCAAAAGGTGTACCAAACGATGTATATGGAATTGTTACTTTAGCTAAGAGTGGTAAGATGATGTGGGACATGATAATAAATAGTTGGAATTAAAGAGAATACATATAAATGAAAATAAGTCCTGCCTATATAGGTAGGGCCTATTTTCATTTATATTACAGTTAAGTATCTATTTAATATTATAATTTAGATTTATTGGTACGTATAAAAGCTAAATAAAGTGCTGTTCCAACAAAAAGTGCTCCACCTAATATATTTCCTAAGGTTACAGGGACAAGGTTATTAATAACACTTTTTAAATTTAAACTATCTAATTGACTCTCTGAAATACCAAGATTAGAAACAAATTGAGAATTTGTTTTTGCTAAAAGTCCTATAGAAAAATAATACATATTAGCCACACTATGTTCAAAACCAGATACTACAAAAGCCATTATAGGGAAGAATATAGCGAATATCTTACTTATAATATCTTTTCCTGCAAAAGATATCCAAACTGAAAGACAAACTAATATGTTACAAAGTATTCCACTTAAAAAAGACTTTATAAAGGGAAGGCTTGACTTAGTATAAGCCACCTTAATACTATAAGCTCCAAGGGCTCCGTAATTTACATCTAAAGACCCGCTATAAAATAGGAGCAAGGATACAATTATTGCACCTGCCATGTTGGCAAAGTAGACTATTACCCAATTTTTCACTAATTGCTTAAAGGTTATTCTTTTATGTAATAGAGGCACTGTAAGTAAAACGTTTCCAGTAAAGAGATCGGTACCAGCGATTATTACTAATATTAGTCCGACAGGGAAAACTGAACCTGAAATTAGTTTAGAAACACTATAATTGGTTATGCTATGAGAAGCTGTTGCAGAAGCAAATCCACCTAAAGCTATAAACATTCCAGACAAAACACCTAAAATTAAAGATTTAAGGGGAGCATAATTAGCTTTTGCCTCGTAAGTTGTTATTATTTCACTGGTTATTTCTGTAGGGTTTAACATTCGTTTTTCCATTATAAATCCTCCTAAGTTTTTGAAGTTTATTATTAAATGCAAGTTTGTGAAATAAAATTGTCATTTTATATAGCTATTACAATTTAATATTTGGCTAAATTCTGTGTTTTTACTTAAAGTTAAGTAAATTAAGTAAAATAAATATAAAAATGATGATAAGGTATAAAAATATAAACAGACACTAGAATAGTACTATTTAGCGAATAAACTGTATTAGTTTATAAAATTTACTGTTATATTTTATAAAAATATTTTACCACTAAAAGCTAGTAAAGTCAATGCTTACAGCCAGTTTTGAATATTGAAAATATTATAAAATGGTGTTAAGGTATTAACAAACCTGAATAAAAGTATTATAATGGAGTCATGGATAATAAAATCAAAATGCGCATATTAAAAATATACACATTAAAAGAATTTATATAATAAAACTTAAAAGGGGTGTTTTCTATGTTTAAACAATGGGAAGATTTCAAGCTAGGTTCATGGACAGATAAAATAGATGTTAGAGGATTTATTCAAAAGAATTATAAGTTATATGAAGGGGATAAACAATTTCTAGAAGGTCCAACAGAAAAGACAAAGAAGGTTTGGGAAAAATCAAGTGAATTAATAATTGAAGAAATTAAAAAAGGAGTTATTGATGTTGCTACAGATAGAGTTTCAGGAATAGATAACTATGAGGCTGGATACATTGATAAAGATAATGAAGTTATTTTAGGACTTCAAACCGATGCACCTTTAAAAAGAATAGTAAATCCTTGGGGTGGATGGAGAATGGTTGAGATGTCTTTAGAATCCTATGGATATAAATTAGATAAGGACATAGAAAAATACTTTCCACAGTTTAGAAAGACACATAATGATGGAGTTTTTGATGCTTATACAGATGATATAAGGGTAGCAAGATCTACAGGGCTTTTAACTGGACTTCCTGATGCTTATGGTAGAGGTAGAATAATTGGTGACTACAGAAGAATAACTTTATATGGTGTAGATTATTTAATAAGTGAAAAGAAAAAAGATCTTAAGGCTTTAAAAGGTGATATGTTAGATGAAGTTATGAGACATAGAGAAGAGGTTTCAGAACAAATAAGGGCGCTACAGCTAATGAAATCTATGGCATTAAAATATGGGGTGGATATATCAAGTCCTGCAAAAGATGCAAAAGAAGCCGTTCAATTTTTATATATTGGATATTTGGCGGCAGTAAAAGAAAGTAATGGTGCTGCTATGTCCCTTGGTAGAACAAGTACTTTTTTAGATATTTACATTGAAAGAGATCTAAAAAATGGAGTTATAACAGAACAAGAGGCTCAAGAATTAATAGATCAATTTGTAATAAAATTAAGACTTGTAAGACATCTTAGAACACCAGAATATAATGACCTTTTTGCAGGTGATCCAACTTGGGTAACTGAATCTATAGGTGGAATAAGTAAAAATGGTACACCACTTGTAACAAAGACTTCATATAGATTTTTGCACACATTAATTAATCTTGGAGCCGCACCTGAACCTAATATGACTATATTATGGTCAGATAAGTTGCCGGAAAACTTTAAGAAATTCTGTGCTGAAATGTCTATTTTAACAGATTCTATTCAATATGAAAATGATGATGTTATGAGACCTATATATGGAGATGATTATGGTATTGCTTGCTGTGTTTCTGCCATGGAAATAGGAAAACAAATGCAGTTTTTTGGAGCAAGATGTAACTTAGCTAAAGCATTATTATATTCTATAAACGGTGGAGTTGATGAGAAAAAAGGAAGATTAGTTGTACCTGGAATAGAGAAGATAGAAGATGAAATCTTAGAGTATGATAAAGTTAAACAAAACTATATAAAGGTATTAGATTATGTTGCGGAATTATATGTAAATACAATGAATATAATCCACTATATGCATGATAAATATGCCTATGAAGCAGGTCAAATGGCTCTTCATGATACAGAAATCGGGAGACTTATGGCTTTTGGTGTAGCAGGGTTATCAGTAGCGGCAGATTCTTTAAGTGCTATTAAGTACGCAAAGGTTAAGCCTATAAGAGAAAATGGAATAACAGTAGATTTTGAAATAGAGGGTGAATTTCCTAAGTTCGGAAATGACGATGATAGGGTAGATGATATTGCAGTAGAACTTGTAGAAAGGTTCTCAAAAGAGTTGAAATCTCATCCTACCTATAGAGGCGCAAAACACACACTTTCAGTATTAACTATTACATCAAACGTAGTTTACGGCAAGAAAACTGGAGCTACACCAGATGGTAGAGATGCAGGGGTTCCATTTGCACCAGGAGCTAATCCAATGCATGGAAGAGACCTTGAAGGAGCACTTGCTTCACTAAACTCTGTAGCTAAGATACCATATAATCCTTGCTGCGAAGATGGAGTTTCAAATACATTCTCTATTGTTCCGGAAGCTTTAGGGAAAGAAAAGGATACCCAAATTAATAATTTAGTATCAGTAATGGATGGTTACTTTGGCCAAGGTGCTCATCACTTAAATGTTAACGTGCTTCAAAGAGAGATGCTTGTGGATGCTATGGAACATCCAGAAAAGTATCCAACATTAACAATAAGAGTTTCAGGATATGCAGTTAACTTTAATAGATTATCAAAAGACCAACAAAAAGAGGTTATAAGCAGAACATTCCACGAAAAAATGTAATATATTCTAGAAAAGGCTCTATAGGAGTCTTTTCTCTATTTATATACTAAAAAGATATATTTAATGTTCGTTACAAAGGAAGTGGAGATTATGAAAGGTAGAATACATTCGATTGAAACTATGGGCCTTGTAGATGGGCCTGGAATTAGAGTTGTAGTGTTTTTCCAAGGGTGTGCACTTAGATGTGCTTATTGTCATAACCCCGATACATGGAACTTTAAAGGTGGAGAGGAAATTGAAGCTTTAGATCTTATAAAGAAAATATCAAGGTATAAGCCTTATTTTCATAAGTCAGGGGGAGGGGTAACGTTTTCTGGAGGAGATCCACTTATGCAGCCTAAGTTTTTAATAGAGGTTTTAAAATTATGCAAGGAAAATGGAATTAAAACTGCATTAGATACCTCGGGATACGGGCTTTCAAACTATGATGAAATATTAAAATACACAGACTTAGTTTTGTTTGATATAAAAGATGTTTCTAAAGAAAGCTATTTAAATTTAACGGGTAAGGATGGAAAAGAGGCTTGGCGATTTTTGCATGCAGTAGAGAAATCTGGTGTAAAGATTTGGATAAGGCATGTGGTTATTCCAGGAATAACAGATTCTATGGAACATATAAAAGAGCTTTCTAAATTAATAAAGGTAATAAAGAATGTAGAAAAGGTAGAATTATTACCATATCATACCTTAGGTTTAGATAAGTATAAAAGTATGGAGATTAAATATAAATTAGAAGGAATAGAGCCTATGGATAAAGATGAATGTAAGAAGCTGGAATTAAGGCTAATAGAATTATTAAACTTATAAACTTTATAGTTAATCTTATTAATTAGGTGGATAAAAAATAGACTAGTATACTAGTCTATTTTTTATCTATTTAGAGGTTAAGACCAATAGCAATACCAAAGTCCGTCACTAGGTATTGGTAAGTCCGTTTCTAGAATTACATTACCATCTAAAGGCATTTTTCTATATTGCTTCCTTCTGCCACTTGGATAAATTAATTCTACCATTCTACCTTTTCTAAATAGCTCATTAGCTTTATCGTATTCAATAGGTTCAATCATTATCCAATTATCTTCAAGGCTTAGCTTTTCATAACCAGTATTCCTAATACTTATACTTTTTTCATCGCCGGTAACTCCTACTATGCAACCCTTATCATTTATAGCTTTTAGTGTAGGTTTATCTCTTAAAATTTTTAACATATCAATAGTATCTAAGTTTTCACAATCCATATAAAGTTCCCCCTTCAAATATATAATAATATATATAATAATTAACTTTTGGTGAATAAGTTTTATTACATAATGTAAATGTTTAAAATGGTTATTTATATAGATTTTAAACTATAATTAGAGAAAAGACAAGCTTTCAGTTAATAGCCAATGTTTTACTAAATAAAAAGTCTATACTCAATTGAGTATAGACTTTTTATTGTTCTATTCAGTTACTTCAAATTGATCTTTGCCAACTCCACAAAGTGGGCATAGCCAATCTTCAGGTATATTTTCAAAACTAGTTCCTGGTGCTACTCCGTTATCTTCATCTCCAATTTCAGGATCGTAAACATAACCACATACTATACAAATGTATTTTTGCATCGTAAAATCCTCCTTCACGTTTAAAATAAGTGATCTAATATTCATTAGTAATAAATATTAGCTATATTCATTATAAACAAAATATATATCCTTTACAAGTAATAGAATTAATAATATATAATTTAATGAAATAAGGTTTTGTATTATTAATTCTATTATGGTTCCGTGAACTACTCTCCACCTAAGAGGTGGGAGCTTTCCTCGCAGGAATGTTAAAGAGTGAAAAATGATTTATTTATAGTTAAACATTATTTTTAGTTTCTACCATGTTAGAAAAGTGCTGCTTTGGAATGAAACCTTTTTTTATTCCTTCTATAACTATAAGATAGGTAGCGGTAGTATCGAATCTTGCATCGTGATAATTACCAGCTCCACCAAAAAGTCTTTGGCTAAGTTCTTCAATTTTACCCTTAGTTATACCTAAAAAGGCAATGACTTCTTCTAGCTTAGGATTTTTTATATCTCCTCTGCTATTAGATAGTCTACAAACATTTTTGTAGTAGCCCATAGTACAAAAAGGTATTTTAGGATTAAACTCTTCACCGCATCCCTCAATCTCATGTCTTAAAAACTTAATATCAAAATTAACGTTATGACCTATTACTATATCAGAAGATAAAAAGTCATCCATGAAACTTTCATACTGATCTTCAAAATAAAGTCCACCGCTTAATTCATAAAGAGATTCTAAGGAAAAGCCATGTATTTTTTCCGCAGAAGGTTCCATAGATTCTACTGAAAAAAAGATGTTTTTACCTATAGTGCTCTGAGGTTTTGTTGAAGTGTCTACTAATATATAACTTAACTGGCATATGCTGCCTGGCCTTAAATCTGTTGTTTCTGTATCAAAAAAAATTAATTTCATCTGTAAACCTCCTGATAATAATACAACTATAAAATTAATTATAGCATAAAACTTGTTATTATTAAATAATAAAGGTTGTTTAGTTTGGGAGCAAAATGGTTAAGTTGCTTATTCTCTAAGTAACTTTGAATGTGATTCAAATGTAAATGTTGTTTTTATGAATATATATATTTTAAATAAAGAATACCAAATAAGCTTTAGCAGGTTATAAGCAAAGCTATTCTCTAGGGATAAGCGCAGGAACAATATAGGGGATAGAAAGTACTGAAGTACTTTCTATCCCCTATATTGTGTATTCAATTAAATCAAAAATATCCTAAAAATTATATAATTATACTCTAACTATAGGAAATTATGTTTACTTATCTAAATATGACTAAATATTAGATCAATCATTTCTAAAGATAATTCTAGGGTTTTATTGTCTTTGTCAATTTTAGGGTTTAACTCAACGAAATCCATAGATTTAACATGCTTTGTGTCTAAAATAGACATTAAGATATATTTAACTTCAACTATACTTAATCCATTAGATACCGGAGTACCAGTACCGGGAACTAGCATTGAGTCTAAAGCATCAATGTCAAAACTTAGATGGATATTTTTACTACCCTTGTTATTTAAAATTTGAATAAGTTCTTTTATAACAGATTCCGCTCCATTTTTCTTTATATGTTCTGTGGACCAAACATTAAGACCGAGTTCACAAATAAGGTCTTTCTCACCTTTATCTAAATCTCTTGCCCCAATTATATAAACATTTTCGGGATTAACTTTTCTACCTTTATAAAAAATGTTTGTTAAATTCTCGTGGCCAATACCCATAGCAGCAGAAAGTGGCATTCCATGAACATTGCCAGAGGGAGAGGTTGTATCTGTGTTTATATCTCCATGAGCATCTACCCAAATAACACTTATATCATCTAAATATTTACTAGCTCCAGAAACGCTACCAAGCCCTAAAGAATGATCTCCTCCAACAATAAAAGGGAAAACACCTGAATTTAATGAATTGTATACTTCATTTGCTAAATCTTCATTTACTTTTGTAACTGTATCTAAGTACTTCATAGTTTCATGTGCAACGTATTTATGACTTTCTTCTACTTTTGGAACAATAATATTTCCTAAATCGCAAAGTTCATGACCGTATTTTTTTGCAATATTATCGATACCGTTTTCTCTTAAAGTATCAGGACCAAATTCTACACCTTTATTATCGCAACCGTAAAATATTGGTACACCAATTAAATTTATTTTCATAAAAAAGCACCCCCTTGAATAATTCTATAAATATATTCTATAATCAAATTGAAAAAATTTTATTAAAGAATATATTTATTTTTACAAACAAAACAATTATATATGTATTTTTAAAAAAATAAAGTACTTTATTAAAATATGTATTATTAAAAATATTCTAAATAATGCGATAGGTTTAGTTTAAAGATTTTAAAGATATGAATAAGGTTTTAGACATTATAAATCTCATATTTAATAATTATGTATATGTATATTTTGGGATTATATAAAATTAATTAAAGAAATCCACGAAATTTAAGGCAAAACTATTGTATAAGCTATGTAATTATGATATATTTTTATACGAAAATTATATTTTCGACTACTATTTAATAAATATCTTCTTTGCCTTAAAAAGGTGGGGAAGTTTTCTTTTTTATAAAAAAACAAATGTAAAGTAAGGAGTTGAGAATAAATTGGCGAGTAAAACAATTGTTCAATTAATAAATGCGTTTAAATCCTATGAAAAGAGTGGAAAGCCAGTGGTTAAAGGGATATCTCTTGATATAAAAGAAGGAGAGTTCTTAACTATTTTAGGTCCTAGTGGCTGTGGAAAAACTACAACCTTAAGAATGATAGCGGGATTTGAAGAATTAACTAGTGGAAATATATATATTGATAAGGAAGAAGTTTCTTTAAAAGCACCTTATGAAAGAAGTGTTAATACAGTATTTCAAAATTATGCTTTATTTCCTCATCTTAATGTTTATAATAATATTGCATTTGGCCTTACTATGAAAAAGGTATCAAAAACAAAAATTAAAGAAAAAGTAAATGAAATGATTAAAATAGTTAGACTTGAGGGCTATGAGGATAGGATGCCATCACAGTTAAGTGGAGGTCAAAAACAAAGGGTAGCTATTGCTAGAGCCATTATAAACAGCCCTAAAGTACTGCTCCTAGATGAACCATTAGGAGCTTTAGATCTTAAACTAAGAAAGCAGATGCAATTAGAATTGAAACATCTTCAAAAAGAATTAGGTATTACTTTTATATATGTTACTCATGATCAAGAAGAAGCTTTAACTATGTCTGATAGGATAGCTGTGATGAATGAAGGTAACATAGAACAAATAGCTTCCCCAGAAGAAATATATGAAAAACCTAAAACTAAGTTTGTAGCTGACTTTATAGGAGAGACTAACCTAATAGAGGGAAGAGTTGCCTCTATTGAAAAGGAAAAGGTTTTATTACAAATAGGACAAAGTGAAAATATTAAGGTAGAGGACCTAGGATTTTCAATAGGTGAGTTTGTATGTATAGCAGTTAGACCAGAACGATTAAAGATTAAGAGTAAGCCAAATTTAGATGACCAGTGGTTAGAGGGTACATTGAAGGAGAAAATATACAAGGGATCTGTTTTAAAAACTGTGGTAGAACTTAATAATGGTAAAGACATAGTCATAAATGAATTTGCGGGAGAAAGCTTTGACTTCATAAATAAAAAGGATAAGGTTTTTGTAACATGGAAGAGTAATAGTGCAGTGGTGGTAAAGTCCTAATGAAAAAAAAGAAAAGATCATATAGGCTACTTTACCCCGTAGTAATTTGGATGACTTGTTTTTTCTTAATTCCTGTTGCACTTATGGTACTTGTAAGTTTCTTTACAAGAGGTGAGTTTGGTGAGGTTATATACAGTTTTAACGTGGAAAGTTACATAAGATTCATGGACCCATTATATTTAAACATATTATTAAAATCGCTTATTATTGCTCTTTTTACCACAGTTATTTGCTTGGTATTTGCTTATCCATTTGCATTTTTTATAGGTAGATCTCCTAAAAAGTTTAGGGGCCCACTTATTATGCTAGTAATGCTACCTTTTTGGACTAATTCACTTATAAGAACTTATGCTTGGATAATACTTTTAAGAACAGAGGGCATAATTAATTCATACCTTATAAAATTAAATTTTATATCAGAACCTTTAAAATTACTTTATACTAATACATCGGTGCTTATTGGTATGGTATATATGATGTTCCCATTTATGGTATTACCTATTTATTCTTCCGTAGAAAAGATCGACAAGTCCCTTATTGAAGCAGCATCAGATTTAGGAGCAAATCCATTTAAAAACTTTGCTAAGATAATATGGCCTCTTACTATGCCAGGGGTTATGGCAGGAGCACTTTTGGTATTTGTACCTACCTTAGGATACTTTTTTATACCAGATCTTATGGGTGGTAGTAAGGTTATATTGATTAGTAATCTTATTAAGAATCAATATCTTATGGCAAGAGACTGGCCTTTTGGATCTGCTATTTCTGTTATATTGATCATGGTTATGCTTATTATAATAGGTGGATATTTTAAGATTACAAAATCTAAGTATAAGGATAAGGTGATGTAGAGTTGAAAAAGAATAATTTAAAGATTATTTCAAAAGTTTATTCAGCGTTAATTTATTTTATACTCTATATTCCAATAATAATACTTGTAATATTTTCATTTAACCAATCTAAATTAAATGCTACTTGGACAGGATTTACATTTAAATGGTATCAAAAGCTTTTAACTAATAGTGGACTTTTAGTATCCGTTAAAAATAGCCTTATAATTGCATTTGTAAGCAGTATAGTATCAGTAATGATTGGAACACTTACTGCGGTTGGTATATATAAGTCAAAATTTAAGGGAAAGTCTATAGTAGATGGAATGCTCTATATTCCTATAGTTATACCTGAGATAGTTCTTGGTATTGCTTTATTAGCATTTTTTTCTTTGACTAAAATCAGTAGTGGAATATTAACACTTATTATAGCCCATATAACCTTTAGTATATCTTACGTAGTAGTTGTAGTAAGGGCTAGACTAGATGGATTTGATAAGTCTATAGAAGAGGCTGCTATGGATCTTGGAGCAACGCCATTTCAAACATTTATGAAGATTACACTTCCAAGCATTATGCCGGGAGTTATTGCAGGAGGACTTTTAGCATTTACATTATCTATAGATGATGTGATAATAAGCTTTTTTGTAGCGGGACCTAGTAGTATGACTTTTCCTTTGAAGGTTTTTAATATGGTGAAATTTGGGGTTAGTCCAGAAATTAATGCCTTGTCTACAGTACTTATAATACTAACAGTTGCTGTAGTTATAGTTGCAGAAAAGATAAGGTCTAATAATATTAAAAGTAAGAACATTAAAAGAGTTTTAGCATCCCTTATGAGTTTCATTTTTATATTTACATTAGGAGTTTGGAAGGCTTCTAGTAAAGCTGTTCATTATGAAGGAGAATTAAATATTTTTAATTGGTCAGATTACATACCACAGCCTGTTATTGAGGAGTTTGAAAGACGATATAATATAAAAGTTAATTATTCTAGCTATGGTTCTAATGAAGAGATGTTAGCTAAAATGATGGCAGGTGGAAATGGATACGATGTAGTTGTAGCTGCGGACTATATGGTGGATATAATGAGAAAACAAGATATGCTTGAAGTGATAGATACAAATAATTTAAATAATTGGTCTAATATTGGATCAGAATTTAAGAACTTATATTTCGATAAGGAAAATAAACATAGTGTTCCATATATGAGGTCAGAGGCTATAATAGTGGTGGACTCTACTAAAATAAAAGATGGAGAAATAAAAGACTTTAACGATCTTTGGAAAGAAAAGTTTAAAGACTCAATAGTTATGATGGATGATCCAAGAGGGGTTATTGGGATGACACTAAAAACATTAAATTATGATTTTAATGAAACGGATGTTAATAAATTAAATGAGGCAAAAGTTAAATTAAAGAAACTTCAGGTTAATATAAGGGCTTATGATAGTGATAACTCTAAGGCTATGCTTATAAGTAGGGAAGTTCCAATAGGGGTTGCCTGGTCTGCTGAGGCAGGTTTTGCAATGGCTGAAAATAAGGATCTTAGAGCTATTATACCAGGGGAAGGATTGTTTTTACAACAAGATAACTTTGTAATACCAAAGGGCTCAAAAAATTCTAAAGAAGCAGAACTGTTCCTAAATTATGTATTAGAATCAGATGTGAGTATAGAATTTACTAAAGCTTATCCTTATACAAATTGTAATGAAGCAACCTATCCAATGACACCAAAAGAAATACTAGAAAGTCCTTTGTCTTTTCCACCAAAAGAGGAATTAGAAAAAGGAGATTACTTAATGGATATAGGAGATGCTGTGAAGTATTATGATTTAATTTGGTCAGAAATTAAGAATTAGTATTTTACATTTTAATTGTGGAACCTCATAAACTTTAAGTATTTCAAAAGCAAACTTGTGTTCAAGAAAATGTTATCATAAATGAAGCATAAGTGTGCAAGAAAATATTATAATAATATTGACAGTTTGTTATTAACACTATATAATAATAAACAAATAAATAATTATAATAAGCATTGACAGGAAGAGTAATTATAAAGGTAAGTTTTAGCGAGTGGGAGTTGGTGGAAGTCCTATACTAAATTTATAATGAAGAACATCCTAGAGCTTTCAAGCGAAATCTAAGAGAGTAGCATTGAACGGGGCCTAAACGTTAAAAATAGGACAGTATCGAATTGATTCATTCATTCTGTACTGATTAAGTGAACTATTTTAGTTAACCTAGGTGGTACCGCGAAAGTTTAGTCTTTCGTCCTAATTTATTAGGACGAAGGACTTTTTTTATTTAAGTGAATTTGGTTATATTTATTGAAATAGTGATGAACCTATCATTATAACGTTTTAAAGTTAAAAAGCCTGTAAGGTGACAGAAAGTTGGAGGAATGACATGGAAACAATAATACCAAAAGGATATGAAACTACGCTAGATATAAAAGAAACAGAGATTGCTATAAAAAAGGTTAAGGATTATTTTGAAGATAATCTTACAGAAGCATTAAATTTAACAAGGGTATCTGCTCCTTTATTTGTAACTAGTGATACTGGATTAAATGATGACTTAAATGGAATAGAAAGACCTGTAAGCTTTGGAATTAAAGCTTTAAAGGAGCGAGAAGCTCAAATAGTCCACTCACTAGCTAAGTGGAAGAGGATGGCTTTACATAGATATGGATTTAAGGAAGGTGAAGGCCTTTACACTGATATGAATGCAATAAGACGAGATGAGGATTTAGATAATATACACTCTATATATGTAGATCAATGGGACTGGGAAAAGATTATCTTGAAAGAAGAAAGAAATAAAGAAACTTTAAAAGGTATAGTAAGGTCCATATATAAGGTATTTAAAGAAACAGAAGACTATATTTGTAGTGAATATGATAATTTAAATAAGATTTTGCCAGAAGAAATGTTTTTTATAACTACCCAGGAGTTAGAAGACATGTATCCAAAGTTAACATCAAAAGAAAGAGAACACGCTATTTGTAAAGAAAAGAAGGCAGTGTTTTTAATGCAAATAGGAGGAGTATTAAAGTCAGGTGAAAGGCATGATGGAAGAGCTCCAGATTATGATGATTGGAACTTAAATGGAGATATATTATTTTGGTATCCAGTGTTAAATATTGCACTTGAACTATCTTCTATGGGGATAAGGGTAGATGAAAAAACACTAGAAAAACAACTAAGTATTGCAAGTTGCAATCATAAAAGATCATTAGAATTTCATAAGATGTTATTAGAAGGTAAGCTACCTTATACTATAGGTGGGGGAATAGGTCAGTCAAGGATATGTATGTATTTCCTTAGAAAAGCTCATATTGGAGAAGTTCAAGCTTCTTTATGGGGTGAAGAAATACATAAGATTTGTAAAGAAAGTAATGTTGATTTGCTTTAACAGTAGACATTTCGAGCTTCCACAATATAGAGATAGCACTGAACATTTGCATATAGTTGTTAAAAAGATTTAACAAATAAAAACTCTTGATTTATATGAAATAATCAAGAGTTCTTTTGTTTTGGATTAAAATTAATTTAAAAGCTAATTAGAAAAGAGAATATATTCCTTAGTTAATAAAAGAAAGAGTCTATCCTGTTTAAATCTAATCCTAAATGTTATTATTATAATTCTTCGAAAACATACTTACCTTCTCCACAAACAGGACAAAGCCAATCTTCTGGAATGTCATCAAAGGAAGTACCTTTTGATATACCATTTTGAATATCGCCTACCTCAGGGTCGTATATATAACCACATTCTACGCATACATATTTTTTCATAATCATCTCTCCTATCCTACATTTGATAGTGTTAATACCATTTTATTTATTTTACCATATTTAAGATGGATTTAAATAAGAAAAATTGAAAAACTTCATTTTATATGCTAGAATAATTTACGTAATGTGAACAAATTTTACAATAGTAAATGTAAGGGAGTAACAATAAGATGATAAATAAAGACACAAAAGGTAATGTGAATACGGTTTTATGGGTTCTGATTTTAATACTACTAGATCAAGGTATAAAGTTAATAGTTAAAGGATACTATGGTGTATACATAAAAATAATAGATGATTTAATTTATTTCAAACCTTTTTTAAATGATAAATATTCTTGGATGAACTCCATGCTTAATTTGGGAATTGGAAGGAATTTGCATGTAGTTTTAGTTCTAATAACTTTAACATTAGCGTATTATGGATTTAAATATTATTATAATAAAAGAGGAAGAAATAAAATAGTTAAATTGGTTGAAATATTTTTATTTTCAGGAGGACTATGTTCATTAATAGATAAATGTTTTTGGAATGGAAGTCTAGACTATATAATGATTAAGAATTTTTTTATTTTTGACTTAAAGGATATATATATAACTATTTTTGAAGTTATAGTAGTTTTTTGTGCTATAAAAGATTGGGAAGATGTTTTAAAGTTAGATGAAAAGAAAATAGTAAAAGATTACTTTAAATTTATTAAGGAAGATTTATTAATTAAATAATAATCTTTACAAAATGTATTTTATAAGCATCCCAATAAGTTCTAAGGGGGATATTCAAAGCGTCAAAGGAATTTTGAGAGATTAAAGGCTCTTTTCCTATAAAAGAGGTTATAATAGCTGAATGAAAAATAACGTGTCTATTATCTTCAAAAAACACAAGGTCTCCAACCTCTAAAAGCTCTTTGTTAGATACTTCTAAACCTTTTACGTAGGGGGAGTTAATACTTTCATTTACTCTTAAAAAGTAATATAGAGAATGGGCTACAGCCCAGGAAATGGACCAAGTATCCTTCATTACATTTCTATTATATTTTTTATACCACCAAGGATGATGTTGATTAAAGTCCATAAGGGCACCACCAGCAAATAAACACTGTGATACAAAGTTAGCACAATTTCCACTTGTGTCACCTGAAATAGGAAAGTATCTATAATTAGGATTGTGATTTAAGGCATAAGTTGTTGCATAAGTTGTAGCATTATATCTTTTATAAGAATTTTGTCTATATGATTTATTCATATTAATATAGCCTCTTTAAATAAATACTATTAATAATAATATATATTTAAGGAGGCTATATTATACCTTAATTAATACAAGGATAACTAAGCATCTTTTTTATATATGGAGTTTATAAAAGTATAATCTCCATTATTATCTTGTATAATCTGTTTGTAGATGAACATCGGATTTATAGTTTCTATAAAGGATTCAATCCAAGACTTCCTTAGGGTATAAAATATGTTTATATCTCCATTTACTAAATCCCAATACTTCTTGTGAAGACACTTAGAAGTAATCCATTTCAAATTATGCTCAGTATCTTCTGATACGCTATTTACATTATCACAAGGCATACCTTCTAAAATGTAATTATTAACAGCTTTAAATAAATCTCTTGGACTTTCTAGAGGAGAATCCTCTTTAACTTCTTTTCCACAGATTTCTCCTTGAGCTTTAAAGGCATCTATAATGATACTTTTAGAATCTTCACCAAATTTTAAAGTAAATTCTGTAATTAAGGCCGCAGTTCTTTTTTCAGTTAAAGATATCTTTTCTTGAAGCCACCCATGAATATTAGATTTATCAATAATATCCTCAAGGGGAAGATCTTCTGTAGGATGTCCTAAGTTATTAATTATATCTTCATATATAATAGAAGCATTACCATACTTTTTATCAAAGGCCTCCACTATATCTTTTTCTAACATTTCAGAAACCTTTATTTTATTAAAAAGCCATGAATGTATAGGTGCTAAAAATTTACTCATATATTATTCTCCTTTCAAAACCAATTAATTATCTTACATAATAATATAAAATTATATTACCCTTGTCGGTAACATATATTACAAAAAATAAAATATTAATAATATTTCATATATAACCTTTAAGTATATTACTTGAATAAAATAAATTAAAGTAGTGTAACATCTGTTACCGATAATAAAAGCTATGTCTAGTAAAATAGCATCATAAGGTATTCCAAAAGAAACTAAAAATATTAATAATATAAAAATTACCCTTTGGAATATGAATAAAGATAGTTAAAAAATTAAATAAATCTCAAGGAGGAATTGATCATATGATAACAAGAGAAACTGTAATAGGTGACGTTTTAAAGGTTAACCCAAAAGCAGCTGAGATATTAATGTCAAAAGGACTAGGGTGTATAGGATGCCCTTCATCACAAATGGAATCTTTAGAGGACGCAGCTGAAATACATGGTATAGATGTTAAAGAATTGGTAGATTCATTAAATGAAGGACTCTCACTAAAAAAAGAAATCCAAAGTGAAATGTTTTGTTACCAATGCGAACAAACTGTAGGCGGAAAAGGTTGTGTTAAAGTAGGGGTATGTGGTAAAAATGCAAATGTTGCTGCACTACAAGATCTTTTAATACATCAATTAAAGGGAATAGGTTTTTATGGCTTTAAAGCTATGGAAAAAGGTATTGAATTAAGCGATGAAATGGATAGATTCATGATGGATGGATTATTTACTACATTAACTAATGTTAACTTCCATGATGAAAGATTAGTTCAATTAATAAATAAAGCTAATGAAATGAAAAGAGAAGTAAAAACTTTAGCAGGAAATGTTGATATAAAAGGATTTGAAGAAGCAGATTATATGGCTCCATCTTTAGTAGAAGACATGATAAAAGATGCTGCAAAGTTTGGCGTAATGGTAGACAAGTCATTAAACGAAGATATACGTTCATTAAGAGAACTTTGTGTTTATGGATTAAAGGGTATGGCAGCTTATGGACACCATGCATATGTACTAGGATTTACAAATAAAGAAGTAAATAAGTTCTTTTATAAGGGCCTTATGAGTACTTTAGATAATAATTTATCTGTAAGTGATTTAGTAGGATTAAATATGGAGCTTGGACAAGTTAACTTTAAAATTATGGAACTATTAGATAAAGCTAATACTGGTAGTTATGGTCATCCTGAACCTACAGAAGTTCTAATTACAAAGAAAAAAGGACCTTTCATAGTAATATCAGGTCATGATCTTAAAGATTTAAAACAATTATTAGAGCAAACAGAAGGAAAAGGTATTAATATATATACTCATGGAGAAATGCTTCCAGGACATGCTTACCCAGAACTTAAAAAATACTCTCACTTAGTAGGTAACTTTGGTGGAGCATGGCAAGATCAACAAAAGGAATTTGATAATATTCCAGGAGCTATACTTATGACAACAAATTGTATTCAAAAACCAAAAGAAAGTTATATGGATAGAATATTTACTTCAGGAGTAGTAGCATTTCCAGGATGTGACCACATATTAGCAGATGAAAATGGAGTTAAAGATTTTAGCGAAGTTATAAATCATGCTTTAGAACTTGGTGGATGGAATGAAGATGAAGATGAAAAGAAAATATTAGTAGGATTTGGACATAACGCTACATTAAGTCATGCTAATGAAATAGTAGGAGCAGTAAAGGAAGGTTTAATAAAGCACTTCTTCTTAATAGGTGGATGTGACGGAGCTAAATCTGGAAGAAACTATTACACTGAACTTGCAACATCACTTCCAAGTGACACAGTTATAATGACTTTAGCTTGTGGAAAGTATAGATTCAATAAGCTTGACTTTGGAACAGTTGCAGGACTTCCAAGACTGTTAGATGTAGGACAATGTAATGATGCATACTCAGCAGTAAAAATAGCTTTAGCCTTAGCAGATGCTTTTGAATGTGGAGTTAATGATTTACCTCTTTCAATAATACTATCTTGGTATGAGCAAAAAGCTGTATGTATATTACTTACATTATTATCCTTAGATATAAAGAATATTAAGCTTGGACCAACATTACCAGCATTTATATCACCAAATGTATTACAAGTTTTAGTGGATAACTTTGGAATTAGCCCAATAACTAATGCAGAAAATGATATAAAAGAAATATTAGGATAAGATCCATATAATCAAGGTATATTAAAAATAAATAGGTTAACAAATATTTTTAAAATACCTAACAAATGATAATTATAAAAAGTCCTTGATATATTGAATTTTAACAGATAAAATTTAATTATATTGAGGACTTTTATAGATTACGGTATTAGTGAATTTAGGTGCAATTTTATTGATAAAATAAAAAAATATGTATTATAAGGAGATTCATTATGGGAGAACATTACGGAAACCTTCAAAAGATAAGAGATGGAAAGAGAACTTTTGCAATTACACCATTTATACCAGCAGGATTTATACTTCCTGATACTTTAATAAAAATTTCAGAAGTAACTAAAAAGTATAATGGGGTACTTAAAATAACTTCAGGTCAAAGAATAATGATAACAAATTTAAAAGAAGAAGATTTACCTAAGATTTGGGAAGAACTTGGTATGGAACCAGCAGTTAAAAGTCAATATTCGGTTAAAAATGTGGAGATGTGCCCAGCAGGGTTTTGTAAAAGATCAAAATATAATACTATTGGTATTGGAATGAAATTATTGAATAAGTTTTATGGAGCTGAAATGCCAAATAGAACTAAGATAGGCGTTGCAGGATGTAGAAATGCTTGTGGAAGTGTCTATGCAAGAGATGTTGGTGTTATAGCTGATAAATCTGGGTTTATAGTTGTAGTAGGTGGATCAGCAGGATTTAACCCAAGACTTGCGGATATAATAGCTAAAGATATAAGTGAAAAAGAGGCTTATGAATTAGTAGAGAGAGTATTGAATTTTTATAACGAAACAGCAACTTTTGGAGAAAAACTAGGAGATTTTATTGATAGGATAGGACTAGAAGAATTTAAAAAGTCTGTATTATAAAAAAATGTTATTGGGAGATGAAGTGCACATAGTTGTTATTACACGGTATGTTATAGATAGTAAAACTACAAGATTACCCTTAAGATTTTTCAAGTCAAGTCAAGTTACTATTTTAAATATAAAAGGTTATAACTAATGATATAGTTAAAGGAGCAGCACATATTGAAAAAAGTTAATATATGCTATATACTTTAATAATATTGTAGGCATCGGAAGAGAAATTTTATATATTAAGCTGTGTTAGAGTGAGGATGTTAGATTTAAAGATGCCGTCTATTTTAAGGAGGATTTAAATGAGTGTACATATAGGAGCAAAAGAAGGTCAAATTGCAGATACAGTGTTATTACCAGGAGATCCATTAAGGGCTAAATTTATAGCAGATAACTTTCTAGAAGATGTTATATGCTATAACGAAGTTAGAGGTATGTATGGATATACAGGAACATATAAGGGGAAAAGAATATCTGTGCAAGGTACAGGTATGGGAGTTCCATCCATATCAATATATGTAAACGAACTTATACAAAGCTATGATGTTAAAACACTAATAAGGGTAGGAACTTGTGGTAGTATGCAAGAAGATGTGAAAGTTAGGGAAATGGTTTTAGCTATGAGTTCTTGTACGGATTCCGCTATAAATAAGATAAGATTTGATGGCAAAGACTATGCACCTACAGCAAATTTTGAACTTTTAAAGAAAGCTTATGATTATGCAACTAGCCTTGGAATAAATGTTAAAGCAGGAAGCGTATTTACAGCAGATAGCTTCTACCAAGATGATAAAGAGGCTTGGAAAAAATGGGCTAAGTTTGGTGTTATGGCAATTGAAATGGAAACTACTGCGCTTTATACAATAGCATCTAAGTTTAATAGAAAAGCATTATCCATATTAACAGTTAGCGATAGCATGTTAACGGGAGAAGAGACTACATCAAAAGAAAGACAAGAGACATTTACTCAAATGATGGAAGTTGCCCTAGAAATAGCAGAATAAAGTAATATAGAATTAAATATATTCAACTGATATATTAATGGATATTAATTAAAAGAATAAAGCTTTAGTATTATTTACAGCAATACTAAAGCTTTTTATGATATTTAACAACGTTTTGTATAAGTATATTATAGCCATAATATAAAGTATATATTTGCTTTTATAATGAATAAATTATATAATAAAAAAGATTTTAAAACTTTCAAACAATATTCTAGGATTATATTAGTATGTAATTCTAGAAATTTATATTTAAATAACTAATTTACAAAAAACATCGTATAGGAAATAGAGTCCTAGATAAATGAAGTTATAAAGGAGAAGAAGAATGAATAAGAATTCTAAGAAAATAAAAAAGAAGAAAAAAAATAAGTTTTCGTGGAAGTTATTTACTGGATTTATTATATTCGAGATTATATTTACAATAGCAACTGCACCAATTATAGCCTACTATGGACCATTTAAAAATGTAACAAAGACACTAGTAGGTTCAGCTATGACAACATTAAGTCATCAGTGGATAGCTACTTCATTTTTATCACAGGAAAGAATAGATAGTATATTAGGTGGTCATAATGATGAAAGTGTAAAGCAAGATCTAAGTTCTAATGATATTAAACTACCTAAAAATCATGATGAAAATATAGATAGGAAAGATATACATAAACCGGGTAAATTTAAAGGATATATATTAATAGTTAATGATCCTACAAGAGTTAAGGTTGGATACACGAGTAAACTTTATAAAGAAGGACAGCTTACTAGTGAGATGGCTAGGGATAAGGAGGCTGTGGCAGCTATAAATGGTGGATCCTTTGAGGATACCAATGGAGGTAAAAAGTGGACGGGTACAGGAGCTAACCCTAAAGGTCTAATATTAGCTGATGGTGAGATAATACACAATGATCTTGTAGATGGTGAAGAAAGAGACATGGTTGCATTAACAAAGGAAGGTAGGCTTTTAGTAGGACCCTATAGCGTAGCTGAACTTAAAAAGCTTGGCGCTACAGAAGCCGTGAGTTTCGGACCAGCCGTTATAGTAAATGGTAAAAGGGTCAATGTAGAAGGTTGGGGAAGTGCACCTAGAACAGCTATAGGACAAAGGGAAGATGGTGCTATAATTATGTTAGTTACTGAAGGGAGAAGTTTTACAGGAATTGGAGCAACCTTAGAGGATATTCAAGACGCAATGTTAGAGTGTGGTGCAGTAAATGCCACTAATTTAGATGGTGGATCATCTTCAACTATGTATTATGAAGACGAAGTGATAAACACTCCAAGCGATAGTACAGGAGAAAGAACAGGTGCCTCTTGTATGTATGTAAAATAGTATAAATAGCTGTCAAAGGGGAGAATTAGATGAAACATATGAAAAGAATTATTTTATGGGGAATATTATCACTTTCTATCCAATTGATAGGATTATTCTATATAAACAATTATTATTTAGCTAAGGGAACTTCGAATATGAAAATTAAAAAGGTGGAAAAAAAAGAAGAAAAGAAGAGTAATGTAGATATATTAGTACCTGAAGAGTATCAGAACATTACAGTATCCTTTACAAGCAAGTATTTAGCTTATAATGATGAAAAAGCTATTGAAGTTATAAATACTATTACTGGAGACAAAAAAAAGGTCGAAGCAGAAAAGGGATGTACCATAACATATTATACATGGCTTTCAAATCAAAATAGAATGCTCATTGGAGAAAAGATGCCTGCAAGTAATGGTACAACTGTATTAAAGCTCACCTACTACGATGCAGGTAAAAATGAAAAAGGTGAAATCGCTGATAATTATGGTAAGATAGTAAATCTGGCTAAGGTTAATGCAGATGCATATATAAAGGATATATCTGTATCTCTTACTAATACTACATATGTAAAAGGCATGCAAGCAGGAAATAAATCTTCAATATATAGGGTAAATATAATGCATGACATAAACAAAGTTGAAACCAGGTCTCATATAATAGGTAACATAAAGGTATTAACTCGTGAGGATAATTTATTATATGAAGATATAACCTATAAAAAAATATATTCAACAGAAATAAAAAATCCTATAGAAATCCCTGGTATAAATAATCCTAATATATTAGGAGTAGATAATGAAGATATAATTTATATAGGCGATAAAGATAACGAAAAGATAAAGACCATAGTTTATGGTAATTTAAAAGATAGTACAGGAAGTTGGAATAAGATAAATTTAATTAATCCAGCAAATAAAGAAGATATACATGTAACAGGAGATGGAAAAGTATATATTAATGCTAAATTAGAAGGTGTACTTAAAGATGCTATAAGTGGAAAAGAGGTACAGTATGAAGGAAGATTTCTTCAGATTTACAAAGACGGTATAGCAAGTTCGAGTCAAGGTAAGTTAGTAAAGACAAAGATCGATTAATTTTTAGGAGGACAACTATGTTACGAAATTTTGACGTTTTAGGTATCATTTTAAGTGTACCTGCAATTTTATTAGGTTTTACCTTACACGAATATGCTCATGCTTTAGTTGCAGACAGATTAGGCGATAAAACACCTAGGTTTCAGGGCAGATTAACCCTAAATCCTATAGCGCATGTTGATCCAGTAGGGTTTTTAATGATTCTACTTCTAGGTTTTGGGTGGGCTAAGCCTGTACAGGTAAATCCTTATGCATTTAAAAATAGATATAAAGATGATTTAAAGGTATCTCTTGCGGGGCCTTTGGCAAACTTATTTTTAGCGGTATTTAGTGCTTTAGTACTTGCGTTAGTTATATTTATGAGTAAATTTTATGTTGGGGGAAGGCTTGTAAGTATATTAATAGCAATTATTAAACCTATCCTAACAATTAATTGCATGTTATTTTTCTTAAATCTTATGCCTATACCCGGATTCGATGGATTTCATATTTTAAGAGATATGTTTCCTAAAGAATTTAATAAATATTCAGAAACCATAAATAGATATCAAAATATCATATTAATCATATTTATAGTATCACCAATATCTTCGTATTTAGTTGGGAATCCTGCACGCGCTTTAGCACAAGGTCTCATAAATGTTTCATTTAAACTTACGGGTATGTAAGTTTAATAAACCAACATAGACATTTGAATTTAAATACAAAGAAGTTATGTTATAATATTAGAAATTTAAAATAAAAACATATAATGTTACATATGCAAAAGCTTTTTAATATGAGCGTATCTTGTATTAAAAAGCTTTATAGCATTATTACAAGGAGGAAAAATGAGACTTAGAAAAAAATGGTGGGCAAGACCAGAACTAGAACAAAGCAAAGAAGTAATAACAGAACCAAAACTATTAAAAGGCAAGTGGAAAGAGGAATTTAATAATAGTAATCCTATCTATCTAGAACTTGGGTGTGGAAAAGGTAAATTTATAGGTACACAAGCACAGGCTAATAAAGATATAAATTTTATTGGTATAGATTTAAAAGATGAAGTTCTAGTTTATGCCTTAAGAAAAGTAAATGAAGTAGAAAGGGAAGTAGATAACATACGACTCATACCTTTAGAAATTGCATTTATAGAAGAAGTATTTGATAAAAATGAAATATCTAGGATATACATTAATTTTTGTAATCCATGGCCTAAATTAAGCCATAACAAAAGAAGGCTTACCCACTCAAGGTTTCTAGAAAGATACAAAACCTTTTTACAACCTGAAAGTGAGATTTGGTTTAAAAGTGATGATAAAGAATTATTTAATGATTCACTAGAGTACTTTAATGAAAGTGGATTTGAATTGCTTTACCATACCTACGATCTTCATAATTCAGACTTTAAAGAAAACATCATGACAGAATACGAAGAGAAATTCCGAAGTAAGGGAATGAAGATAATGTTTTTGAGGGCTAAGCTTAAGTAGAGATCAAGTGATTCTTAGACTCAGGAGGAGTTTGCGTATAAGGAATACATCTCTCCATCTGAGTCTTAGAAGAACTTATCTAGGGGCGTAGCAGCCGTCATCCCCCACCTTGAAGAGGATATGGGGGTTACGCATGGTAGCCATCGGACAAATTAATATTTAAATCTATAGCCATGCTTAAAGACTTATTAATTATAATAAAGCAACTAAAAAATTTCAAGGTAGAATAATTATAGGATTATCAATGCAAGATAAAAAAATTAGAGCAATCGCAAGTAAAAAGCTGTTGCTCTTTTTTTCATAGGTATATACCATAATACTAAATAAAGCCTTTATTATTTAATCTTTTAATTAAATAATAAACTTGTTATTGATAAAATCATCATAATAATTAAAAACAGTATAGATAAGTTTTTACCAACTGTAGCTCCAAGATTATTCTTATATTTATTACCTATATAAAGGGTACGAAATCTAAAGAATATAAGATACATACCGTGCCTATTCTGTGTAGTGGAGCCGCGGTTACCTTGGGAAGAAAAGTAATACAAAAATTTTGTGAATTAAAAGAATTTGGAAGTTTTAGCTACAATTAGAAGTAAAAACGGGTAGGGTAAATTATAAATACCCCATGTAAAATAATGGATAATAGGTTAAATAAAATAGTTGCCCACTTTTACTTGACTCAAACCAATTATGATGGAGTCTTGTAACAAGAGGAAATGTATGGTATAATTAATTCAAGGAAGAACACATTTAAGAATGTTTCTTATTGATAATTTTTAGTCTTAATTTCATCAATGTTGAAATGAAATTTTTACGAAGGAGTGGTTGATGGTGAAAAATAAAATTAAAGCATTATTGTTTGCTGTAGTATTGACATTATCAATAGTTGTACCAGTAATGGCAATGGATGCACAACATGGTTCAGAGACATGGAGAGTAGGTCCATATTGTGAAGGGTATGCACATACAAAATGGGATAAAGCACATGTAACTAAAATAAAAATTGGAATGTCATCAGCAACAAAATCAGGAGTGACATATTCACAAACTAATCAAATAAAAGGAATAGGACATGCAACATCTGGGTATTGGCCTACTTAAAATAATCCATGATTACTTATAATAGTGAATTGTTTTAACTATATGATTTATGTAACTTAATAAAATATATATTTAATTGCAAAGTTAAAAGCTATGTAATATAAGATTACCCTAATTGAATAGCTTTTATTCACCTAAGAAGTTAAAGCGTTAGGAATATGAAAGAAAATAATAGACCAAAAATACGAAGTATATTTTGCGTCATACAAGGAAACAGGTTCTTCTGATAGTTAAACTATGGGAAGGTTCTGTTGACGCAGCATGATACAAAATAAACAAGTAGATTGGTCTATTATTTTTTTAATGTGCCTTAAGTAAGGGTATATATATAATTACTACATATTTCTTGGAGAAAGATTGGAGGTAATACATGATAAAAAGTATATTATACAAAAATAAAAAGTCAGTATATATATTTATAATATTCTTTGTAATAACAATATTTATGGCATTATCTATTTCAACAATACAATCTGCAATAGAAGATCAGCTTAAATTAAATGATTTAACTTCTAAAAATGCTATTTTATTTGAAATTAAAAATTGTGAAAGGGTTTCACCTAATGATTTTATGAAAAAACTTAATGATTATGACAACATATATTTTGAAAAAAGGGGTTTAAATCCTGGAGCTCTTAATGGAAATGCTATATATTTTAGTAAGTTCAAAAATATAGAAAACATGTACCCCATGTTAAAGGGTGAATTTTTCAAGGAGAAGAGTTTTTTAGAAGATAAGCCTGAAGCGGTTGTTGGAAAAAGTGTCTATGATAAATGTGAAGACATAGATGGAACTAAATATTTTCAGTATTTATCTATAAACTATAAAGTTATAGGGGTCATGGGATATGAAGATAGGGAATCAAAGTTTGACTCAAACTTTTTGATTAATTTTAATTCTTATTTAAATGCCTTTGATAATATTAACAATGAGGGATATATGATAGATTCAGCAATTAATACTAAGAAAGTCTACAATGATTTGGATACTGATTTAAAATCTTTAGATGGGAAGGTTTCTATGATAGAAGAAAATAATAAGAATAGAAATCCTATTGTGGAATCACTTATAGATTCTTTTGAGGTTCTATCAGTAGTTTTAGTCTTAATAGCGGTGGTATTCTTAAATACCTTTAACATATGTATAAGTTGGATATTATCAAAATCTAGAGAAATTTCTATAAAGAAAGCATTGGGAGGTACAAATACTAAAATTATATTAGAGTTAGTTTTTGAATATTTGAAAATTACTATATCTGCATGTATATTTGGATCTTTAGTGTATTTTTTCATAATAAAGTTCGGTTTAATAAAAATATATAGTGGGGATATATATTTGTTAGGGTCTATAGGTACATTTATTATAACTAATCTTTTAGGGCTAATATCTATCTTAATTCCTGCCAGACGTATTCTTAATATCAAGCCGGCCTTGGGGATGAAGGGGTGATGAGTATATGAGAACACTAAATAATATTAAAAGCTCTTACCTATGTTTATCAAATAGAATTATAGCATCTATAATTATACTTATTCAATTAACATTGTCCTTTGTATTTTTTTATGAAGGTGTGCATATAGGATATGAAAGCTATGAAAAAACAAAAAATATGTCCAAAGTATTAGGAGATAAAAGTATATATTTTTTAAATGAGCATAGCGATTTAGATTACTTAAATTCTGTGATATTTAAACAAGATGATGTTATTACTAGAATGGAAGAATTTGAAAACTTCTTATGTGATAATGACAATTTTACAATATATAGATCAAATAATGAGCCTTTGTCCATAGTAAACTCTAAAAATATACAGTTAATAAAAGATCAACAATCGCCAAATTTTAAAGATGGATATGACAGTGTTTATGGTATAGATATTGATGAAAACTTTTTGAAAAATTTCAATTATAAGTTATCAGAAGGAAGTATTTTAGATACTGATGATTTTGAAACTACTGATCCGCTTAATGTATTAGTAGGAAGTGATTTTAAAAGTTACTATAAAGCAGGGGATACGATTGACGGATATATTGTTAATCTAGATAAAAATGTAAAGTTAAAAATCAAAGGGTTTATAGAAAAAGGAGAGCTATATGTAGATCAGAGGTTTAATGCAAGTAACATAGAAACTATGGATAATAAAATAATTTTTCCTAGAATAAAAAATCTATCTAAGGAAAATGAATTCTATAGATATTCTCTTTACACTAATTATTTAGAGACTAATGTAGTATCAGATTTATCTCACCAGAAAATATCTGAACTTATTAATAATAAATCAAGAGAATTAAACTTATATGATATTGAGGTTTTAAGTAAAGAAGGAGAAATGAGTTATTATAAGGATATAACATCAAGACAATTAAGTTTAATATTTATAATTGGAGCATTAATAATACTATTTACAGCTATAAATATAATAACTTCTTTAACTGACTATATAATGAAGCAAAGAAAGGAATTTGCAGTTAATTTGATGTGTGGAGCTACTAAATCTGATTTAATTCAAGGAATATATTTCACAATTATAATGTTAATTGTAATATCTCTTTTCCTAAGTAATATATTTTATAAATTTATTTTTAAAGTATCTATGGATATATTTAGTTTTAAATTTCTAAGTTTAATTATCTTTTCAGTAATATTGTCAATAGTATTACTTATAATTCCATATTTTAATATAAGAAATAATTCTTTAATAGAGGTATTGAAAGATGAATAAGGAGGAATGCTGTATGAAACATAAACGCAATATCATAATACTAATTGTGGTTGTTGTAGTTGGGATAATAGGGTATAAGGTAGTATCGCATAATAGTTATATCTCTAAATCCGGAAGTTTAACTATTTCAAATAAAATGGAATCTATTAATATACCTGGATGCTCAAAAAAGAATACTAAATATAAATGTGAACTTCAATTAAAAATTGAATCAACAGAGTCACCATATGTTGTTGTTAAATTTTTAGGAGATGACAATAAGGAATATTATACAGAAAATATAACTACTAAGGGCTTAAGTAATATTGATAAAACATTTAATGACATTAAGGGTGATTTAAGGATAGAAATAGATTCAAAAAATGCAAAGAGTAATGTATCATATTCAGTTAAATATTAAAGCCAAAGGGAGGAATGGTTATGGAGCTTATTAAATTAAACAATGTATCAAAGGCTTATGGGGAAAAAGATAACAAATTCTACGCTTTAAAAGATATTAATGTTACTATAAATTCAGGAGAGCTAATAGCCATAATTGGGCCGTCAGGATCAGGAAAGTCAACTTTGTTAAATATTATAGGAACTTTAGATACTTATACTAATGGAGAATATATATTGAAGAAAGAAAATATAGGGGGACTAAATGACAGGAAATTAGCCAAATATAGAAATAGTACATTTGGGTTTGTAGTTCAACATTTTGCATTAATTAATGAGTATTCAGTTTATAAGAACATCGAAGTGCCTTTAAAATATGCAAATATCAGTAAAAAAACTAGAAAAGAGAGAATAAATTATGTTTTGAGAACTTTAGAATTAGAAGATAAGAGCAGTAAATTTCCTACTCAGCTATCAGGGGGACAATGCCAACGGGTAGCAATAGCAAGAGCATTAGTTAATAACCCTGATATAATATTAGCTGATGAACCAACAGGTGCTTTAGATAGTAAAACAGGAAGTGTTGTAATGGATACATTTAGGAATATGAATAAGGAAGGTAAAACGGTAATAATAATAACTCATGATGAAAGAATAGCAAAACAATGTAATAGAGTTATAAAGATTATTGATGGGCAATTGGTAGGGTAGCAAATGATTAGTATCAACTACCCCGGGGTCCAATGTCATAAAACTAAGCTTCAATAAAATGTAAAATTAAATAGCGCATATTCAGAAAATAAGATTATAAAGAAAATTCCTCTATAATAAATACTGCATTAATTAGTATTGACGGAGGGATTTTTTATTGAAAAAAATTAATTATATTAAAGAAGGAATAAAAATTATAAGTTCATTGATAAATGATTTAATGTTTTTATTTGAATTTAGAGTAAAATAAACATATTTCACTAGAGATGGTGATAACGACTTAACAGAGTGCGATGGCGGTATATTGAATTTGTGGCGTATATAAACTAAAGCTTATAATAATTCTAACGATATAATAAATAAGAGAAATATTAAAAAAGCTGCATGACATCATGACATATAGGAGGTTTTTATCATGGAAGTAAATTTTCAATATGAAGAACATAATTATTTACCAATTGAGACCATATCCGTAATAGGAAAGTTTAATGATTATGATTATAACAAAGGGGTTATGGTTAAAGAGAATAATAAATGGACATTTAAATTTGATTTCCAAACAGGGGAGCATCCCTATAAGTTTCTTATTAATGGAAAATTAAAGCTTAATGATCCAAGTGCAAATATATATCTACCAGATGATAATGAAGAACTTTGGTCTATAGTTAAGATTAATGAAGATAATCAAAGGATGTACAATAATACTCAGTATACAACACATATAGAAAAGTATAATATAGGTTCTGCTGTAAGTGATCAAGAAAATATAGTGAATAAAAAGGTTTTCAATATGGCTTTAGATAAAAAGATAGTAACAAGATTTCAATTCACAAATGTAACCGGATTACATACTGTAACAACAGCATGGTATACACCTATAGGAGAGTTGTTTCAAGTAACTGAGAATAATTTATTTCTGCCACCAGATGGTAGGGAATCCATAATGTTATGGTTTTGGATAGATCTTGAGGATAGTACCCGTAAATATACTTTTGGAACTTGGACAATGAAATTCTTTATAGATGGTGAATTTATATTAGAAGATGAATTTAGATTATCACAAAGTTCATTATATTCTCCACAAGGAGAAATAAGATATTAATAGTATAAATACAAATTTACAAGGTATAAGCACTTAAAGTGATTATATATTATTTAACAAATAAGAAGAAAAGGATGTGAAAGGTTATGAAAATAACTAGTAATGTTAACCTAAATGCAAATATTATCAACAATATCAATGACAATAAGAGTAGGGGTAGAAAAGTAGAAAATAATAGTCTGAATTCAGAAGTACAAGCTAGCAATATAAAATTAGCTAAAGATGAGTATAAATCTTCACTTGTTAATGATGTTAAAGACTCCCAAGAGGTTGCATCTAAAGAAAGTAATACAACTAAGAGCTCAATAGGAAGGTTTTTCAAGTCAGTAGCTGATAAATTCTCTTATATGACGAGCGAAGTTTCAAAATTTGTTAAGACAGCAGTTTCTGTAGGTGAAAGTGTTATTAAGACCGTAAAGTCAGTAGCTAATATTGTTGTAGATACAGCTAAGGTTATATCAAAAACTATAAAAGATATGTCAGATTCAGTATCTAAAAAAATAAAGGATACTGCATCACAAATAGCTAGTACCTTTAAGCAAGTAACAACTACTGCTGCCGATTTGAAAAAGGTAGCTGAAGATACAAAAGCTTCAGCTACATCTTTAATAGACACAGGAGTAAAGGCAGCCATTTCAGTAGGAGAAGATGTTAAGGGATTAGTAGGTAAAATTGGAACATCAGTAGATAAAGTTAAGGCTGGATGGAATAATTCAAATAGCGGTATTGTAGATAAAGTAGTTCAAACTGGTGAGGTAGTAAAAGGCGGAGTAGGGTCCATAAAAGCACCAATAGAAGAAATAGGAAATACGGCTTCAACAGGATATAATGAAATTAAAAAGAATTACAATAACATAAGGAATAGTATTGAAAATTCATTGTCTTGCATTCAGAAAGTTAAAAATGCTGTTATATCAGTTAGCAAGAATGTGATTGATACAATAAAAACAGTTGCAACTGAAATCAAAGAAGCAAGCAAAGTTGTAGTTGGTAGTATAAGGGATGCTTCAAGTAATATAAAAGATATAGTTAAAGATGGATATAATGAAATTAATGAAAATATACAAAAAACATATAAGAGTAATGAAAAAGATAGTAATAACCTAGGAAGTATCGATAGGATGATACCTGCATTAGCTTAAAGAAAAGTTAACTAAGGGTATGAAAATGTATATAGGTTGATTAAATAGTTGTTATATGAGCAGTTATGAAGATAAGATAAGAAAGAGCTTTAAAATAAAGTATAAGTTCATTTTTCTAAGTGATATAACAATATTGAAAATTATCCCACATTATAAGATGACAGAAGTAAGAAGGCGTATTTGAAAAAGATATGCCTTCTTCTTTTGTGTTAAAGAATATGATTTGAGTATATTAGATTTAGAAATTAACTTTAATGAAGTGATTCTTAGTTCAGGTGGAATTTGATTAAGAGAAGTACGCCCTCAATCTGAATTATTGAAAGGTTAGAGTATAATTTTAGTAGGCAGAACTAGTATAAAAAACTATATAAATAAAAGGAGATGCAAAAACATCTCCCCAATACATAAATTATCCATTATAATTTTATTATCTAGACAAAACTGAATGGAGTTGAATTTATGTATAATGTTAGTTTAAATGAAAACGGCTTAACTTTCAAGGAGATAGAGAAAAAGATTTATAAGATGGTTTGTGATGAAGCCTGCCATGTTTTAAAAAATGTGTTGGAAGCTTTAGATGAAAAGCTACTTAAAGAAAGAGATATTAAAGTATATAGAAATAAGGGACTTAAAAAGACTTGTTTAAGAACGATTATGGGGGATGTTGAATATTCAAGACGTATCTATCAGTTTGAACTTGAAGATGGTAAAACAGCTACTAAGTTCCTTTTAGATGAGTATCTAGGCATGGACACCATAGGTAATGTATCTATAAATCTTGTAGAAACTATTTTAACTAACGTGTCAGAAGTATCTTTTAGAAAAACAGCTGAAAATATAAAAACAATGTGTAATCAGGAAATTAGTGCTCAAGGAGTTTGGAACATAGTTCAAATGGTTGGAGAAAAGATAAATGAACTAGAAAAGCGTAAGATTGAACTAAATGAAAAAGGTGCGTTGAAAGGCGAAAAGGAAGTACCAGTGCTATTTCAGGAGCAAGACGGGGTATGGTTATCCATTCAGGGAAAAGATAGACCAAAGGGTAAGAATAGAAAAAAAGAACTTAAATTAGCAGTATCTTATACAGGTTGGAAGTTGCGTCCAGGTAGTAAAAAAGAATATGTTGTTATTGATAAAACTGTTTGTGCAAGTTTTAATAGTTCTAGCCACTTTAAAAAAGTTGCGGAAGCAACCATTGCTGAAAAGTATAATGTTGATGAAATAGAAACTAGGATATTAAATGGAGATGGTGCAAAGTGGATAAAAGCAACCTGTGAAGATCAAGACATACACTTTCAACTGGATCCATTTCATATAAGCCAAGCAATTATTAGAAAAGTAAGTGATAAAAAAGAACAGAAAGTCTTACTTAAGTTATTTAGGCAAGGGAAAGTTGATGAAGGGTTGGAAGCAATTGTTAACATGATGATAGAAAATAATAAAGATGAAGTTGTTTTTAAAAAGCTTACAGAGCTATATGACTATTTTGTACATAATAAAGAGGGCCTAGTTCCATATAAATTAAGAGACAATATAACTATGCCTACGGCACCCGAAGGGATAGAATATAGGCAATTAGGGACTATGGAACATAACATTTGCGATGTGTTAGCACATAGAATGAAAGGTAGAAAAATGAGCTGGTCTATTAATGGAGCCGATAACTTATCTAAAATTTTAGCAGAAAAGTTCAGCAATAGATTATTTAGTACCTTGGATAAAATCTATAAAAACATTATCCCGAAGGGTGTTATAGATACTGTAATTCGTGAAATACCTTTATCCGCTTCCGCGGTTAATAAAAAGGGTACGGAATCTAAAGAATATAAGATACATACCGCGCCTATTCCTTATAGTGGAGCCGCGGTTACCTTGGGAAGAAAAGTAATACAAAAACTTTGTGGATTAAAAGGATTTGGAGATCTTAGTTACAATTAAGAATAAAAATGGTTAGGATAAATTATAAATACCCCATGTAAAATAATGGATAATAAATTAAATAAAATAGTTGCCCACTTTTACTTGACTCAAACTATTGAAAGACATACTTTGCAATGCATAGAGTAGTAGCATATAATATTAACATACTATGTATTACAAGGTAAGGGAGTAAATTACTTTGGATAATAATTCTCAAATTCTTAAGGGAATTCTTGAAGGAGGTATACTAAGTATAATTTCTATATAAAATACCTATTGCTATGAGCTAGTGGATGAAATAGTATGTTGAAAGGTGAATATAAAGAGACATATAGAAATATATTATTGTGCTTATCAAGTAGTAATATACCTAATGATTTTATAAGTGAAGTGAGTGAAGATGTAAAAGACTTATTAGATACAAAAAGGTCATTGCCAAATGAAAGAGAAGTGATAAGATATGAGATTAGATAAATTTCTAGCACAATCATCCCTTGGAAGAAGGAAAAATGTTAGGACTTATATAAAAGAGGGTAGGGTAAAAGTAAACAAAGAGGTGATAACAAAGCCTGCAATGGAAATTAAAGAAAGTTCTGATGTTATAGAATATCTAGATAAAGTAGTTCGTTATACTGGAAAGGTATATTATATGTTTAATAAACCTGCTGGATATATTACTGCAAGAAAAGATACAGTTAACAAAACTGTATTTGATTTTTTTCATGACGTGAACATGGAAGGAGTATTTCATGTTGGAAGATTGGACAAGGATACAGAAGGATTGCTTCTAATGACTAATGATGGCGAATTTGAACACCAACTAATGTATCCAGAAAAGCATATTGAAAAAACCTACTTTTTTTGGGCCTTGGGATTTTTAGATGAGGAAGATATGAAGCAATTAGAACAAGGGATATACATAGGAAAAGGTGAAATACTAACGAAACCTGCAAAAATAGAAGTGCAAAAATCTGGAATGTACAAAGAATTTAAACATGAAATGCCTAATAAAGATTTACAAAATATAGACTCAGATCATTATAACCAGCCCGTTGTTTCAGGATATCTTACTATAAAGGAAGGTCGTAAGCACCAAGTAAAGCGTATGTTAAAGTCAGTCGGCTGCTATGTGGTATACTTAAAGAGGGTTTCAATTGGAGGACTTATGTTACATGAATCATTAGGAAAAGGTCAGTATAGATCCCTTACAGATGTGGAGATTCAAAGCTTATTTGGTGAGCTGAGGTAGATATGTTAATATGCAATTTTTATCTTTGTAATTAAGTTCTATGTGTATTAAGTGAAAGAAATGGCTAATGTTTATAATAAGATTACAAATTTTGAAATAATATCTTATTTTTTATAAAAAATATAACCAAAAAAGAGGTATAAATTATGATAAAACCAATTGTAAAAGAACATTTTAATTTTAAAAATATATTTTTATTATAAGTAAATAAAAATTGAAATCAGGTTTCTATTAAAGAAATTTAAAATCAATGCTATAATAAAAAGAAGAAGTAATAATAAACAATTAAAAAGCAATTAATTGATGAGAGAAACCTATGAGGTTTATGATATAGGAGGTATTATGGCACTTAATAATAAATTGCAAATTACAGACTCAGTTGAACTTGCTAGGGTAGAAGAAAAAATAAGTAAGAAGAAAGCAGTTGAATTATTTCAAAGTGGATATTTAGATAGTTTAGAAGCTGGAAAATATAATGCATTAGCCCAAATTCATCGATATTTATTTGAAGATATATATGAATTTGCAGGAGTAATACGTGATGTAAATATTGCAAAGGGGAATTTTAGGTTTGCTCCTGTTATGTACTTGAAAGCATCCCTAGAGCATATTGAGTCAATGCCGCAATCAAGTTTTGATGAAATAATTGAGAAGTATGTTGAAATGAATATTGCTCATCCTTTTAGAGAAGGAAATGGAAGAAGTACTCGAATTTGGCTTGATTTAATACTGAAAAAAGAGTTAGGTAAAGTAGTGAACTGGAGTGAAGTTGACAAGAGTGACTATTTTCTCGCAATGGAACGTAGTCCTATAAAAGACATAGAGATTAAGCACCTTTTGAAAGAGGCATTAACTGATAAAGTTAATGATAGAGAAATTTATATGAAGGGCATTGATACGAGTTATTATTATGAAGGATATACTGTTTATAAGACAGAAGATTTATAATAGTTAAAGTTACATGAGGATGAAATTAATAAAATAAGTGTATGGTGAGAGCTTTGAATAAGATAGTTTTAGTTAACAAATAAGAAATTATTTAACTAGAAGTATCTTATTTTTAATAAAAAATTATAATAGAAACTTAAATTTGAAATATTACTGATTATTATAGAATTGAGCCCAATAGATAATTAAATGCTCATAAGAAGGAAAAGGGAATATTTTGTAGAATTATATATTAACTATATATCAAAAATAAATATGTTATATAATTATATTTTTGAGAATAGTATAAGAAGAATAATTGATAATAATTAAATTTAAGATTCGGAAGGATATTAATAATGAAGAAATTTAACAGTTTTCAGCTAAAAATAATAATGGTAATAGCAATGTTTATTGACCATGTTGCAGAGTTCATTCAAGGAACACCCTTATGGTTTCATTATATAGGTAGAATTGCAGCACCTGTGTTTTTTTATTTACTAGTTGAAGGATTTTTTCATACAAGAAGTAAGAAAGGTTATATAAAAAGACTAGCTATTAGTGGAATAATAATGTTAATAGGTTCATCTATATTGATGTATGTATTTAATAGATCAATAAAAATTACAAATAATATATTAATCTCTATGGCATTAAATTTGATTTTACTTTCTTCTATTGAATGGAAGAAGGAAGCAAGTAATAAAGGATTAGCGAACCTAAGTATTGGTATTTCATTTTTGCTTACCCTTTTTGCCGAAGGCTCAATTCTTACTACTGCTATGACACTTATATTTTATTTTAATAGAGAAAATAAAATTAAAATGTGTTTTTGGTATATTTTATGTTCAGTTTTAATATTAACAAATCCAGCAAATAGCATTTATGAAAGCTTATTTGTACAAAATTATCAATGGATGATGGTATTTTCACTTCTATTTATACTTATGTATAATGGTGAGAGGGGAAGAAAGTCTAAATATTTCTTTTATATATTCTATCCAGTTCATATATGGGTATTGTATTCAATTGGTAATTATATACATTTTTGAAGTGAGTCTTTAAATAGGAATTTAATATAAGGAGGAGCTTATGACATACAAGGTAATAATAGGAGGAGTATTTCTATTGACTTTTGTTATGCATATGATTTTTACTAAGAATGAAAATAAAAAGGGGCGCTGCTATACTAAACCATTTTTAATGCCACTACTGGCAACTTTTTATATAATAGATTCTGAGAATATTAATAAGTTCATTATAATTGTATTAGCCTTTGGTTTTATTGGAGATGTTTTTTTACTATGGCCAGATAGGAAAAATAATTTTATATTTGGATTAATTGCTTTTTTGATAGGACATATTTCTTATGTTCTACTTTTTAAACAAAGTATATCTTTTGTAAAGGATGTCCCTACATGGTTTTATTTAATGCTTATTATATATGGTGTAGTTGCCGTAACTATAATGAAAAAGCTAATAAATTATCTTGGAGATATGAAAATACCTGTTTTTATTTATATGATCATTATTATTTTAATGAGCTTTATTAGTTTAGCACGTATTTGGGTTATTAATATAAATATATCGTTTCTCTTACCATTTATAGGCTCATTACTCTTTTTATGTTCAGATACTATGTTGGCATTTGATACTTTTAAAGGTAAATTCAAGAATGGAAACGTATATATTATGCTAACTTATGTTTTAGCACAAGTTTTAATAGTTGGTGGATATTTATATTAGATTACACAGTATTAGTTTAAATCGTATAATGTAGATTTTTATTTGTAGATAATTTTGGAGAAAATATAATGAAAATTGGATTCTTAGTATTTATTCCAGGAGACATTATAAAATCTGTTATTGTGGCTATCTTAGGTGTGAAAATTGTTCCAGTAATAAGAAAGATGAATAGGTAAAGCATTAAAAGAGCTTAAAATATTTTCAAAAAAGATCTAATCTAAAAAACAGTACAATGAAAACTACTTTTCATTGTACTGTTTTTTATTTGAAGGTTTTATTTGAACTAATTTTAAAAATATTACAGGAAAAGTTAAACAATATGACTTTTGAATACGTAGTAAATATGATGCAATGAATTATAATAGGGGGAATAACATGAAAAGAAAGGGAAAAAGGCTACTGATTTTTATGGAAATAATAGCTATTCTAGTAGTAGGTTATGTTACTTTATCCTATTGGAACTTGATTCCTGAAAAGGTTTACAAAGCAAAGGATTTTAGTATTGAAATTATAAAAAGCCAAAATGATTATAACGATAATGGTATAGACGATTATACTGACATTTTGTTAGGTGCTAGAAAGGATGCTCTGAATAAACCAGTGTATAAAAGTGTTTATTATGACGGTGGCTATCCTCCAGAAAAAGAGGGCGTTTGCTCAGATGTTATATGGCGAGCTTTTGAAAATGCTGGATACTCGCTTAAAGATATGGTAGATGAAGATATAAATAATAACTTATTGATGTATCAAAGGGTAGGGGGAAAGGCAGAAAAGAATATTGATTTTAGAAGAGTACCTAATTTAAAGGTTTACTTTGATAATAATGCTGTTTCATATAGTTTAGATCCTTATGAAGTAAGTCAGTGGCAACCAGGGGATATTGTTATATTTGGAGAAGATTATTCCCATATTGCCATTGTATCAGATAAACGAAATAGTGAAGGTGTATCATACATCATTCATAATGCAGCACAGCCTAAAAGAGAAGAAGATGCGTTAATAAGCTATTCTAAGAGCTTATCTATTACAGGACACTATAGATTTGAATAATATGGTACAATAATAAAAAGTGCTTGTAATCGTATTTAGAGGTAGCTGTACAGATAGAAATAGAGAAAGTTGTAATGAATTATTAAAAGATGGAAGTAAGGCTACAGGTATTCAAAATTAAATGACGTAGGGGGAGATAATTATGTTTGATTATAAAACACTTAAAAATACAAAAATTGAAATATTATATGAAGCATTCTTAAGTGCATTTTCTGATTATCAAGTTAAAATGGATTTGCCATTTTGGAAGTTTCAACAAATGCTTCAAAGGAGAGGCTATGTTTCAGAAATTTCTATAGGTGCATTTAAAAATAATATGTTAGTGGGGTTTGTTTTAAATGGATTTAGAAACTGGAATGGGAAACTAACTGTTTATGATACAGGCACAGGTGTTTTAGGAGAGTACAGAAAACAAGGTATAACAAGTAATATGATTTTAAATATCAAAGAGGTGCTTAAAGAAAAAGAAGTAGAGCAATATTTACTTGAAGTAATTCAAACAAATACATCAGCAGTTCAACTTTACAAAAAACAAGGTTTTGAGATTATAAGAAATTTAGCATGCTTTCAGTTAGATAAAAATAAATACAACCCTATGGCAACCTACAAAGTTGAACATATTGGTAAAATTGATTCAACTAATTGGAAATGTTTAATGGAGTTTTGGGACTTTAAACCATCCTGGCAGAATTCTATTGATTCAATCAATGCTGCACCAGATACATTCATATACTCTATTGTACGTTTTGACGATATCATTGTCGGATATGGGATTATTGATAAGAAAACAGGCGATATTCCACAAATAGCAGTAAATAAGAATTATAGGCGTAAAGGTATTGCAAGAAGTATCGTTACGGATTTGCTAAAAAACACAGAATCACATAAGGTTGGCGTTCTTAATGTAGAGCATCAATCTAAATCTACAAAAGATTTCTTATTGGTATTAGGATTTGAACATATTGTTGATCAATATGAAATGGTTTTAAAATTATAAATTCTTTATAAAAAGGCAGTTATACAAAGTTTTTTTCAAAAGGAGATACTTTTTGGGCTGTTGAGTTAAAGGATAGTAAAAAGGTCATAGGACATGTATATTTTAATAGGGCTAAACCAGAGCACTTTTTAACATGGGATCTAGGATATATTTTTAATCCTTTATTCTATGGAAAGGGCTATGCCACAGAAGGCTGTAATGCAATTTTACAATATGGATTTGAAAAACTAGGAATGCATAGGGCAGTTGAAAAATGCAATATTACAATATAGCATCATGGAGATTGCTTGAACATTTATCTTTGCGTAAAGAAGGGTTATGTAAAAAAGCTGTTACTATAAAAACAACAGAGGCTGGACAGCCAACATGGTGGGATGAATACATTTATTCAATATTAAGTGAAGAGTGGAAAAGGTTTGAGTGTAAATATATTGAGAAGATTTAGAAATAAGAATTTAAGTAATTTAAAGATGAGAAGAGGGTCACTTTGTTCCCCACTTTTACTTGACTCAAATATATTTATAAAAAATACATAAGGGTACAGTAAATAGTGTTATGATTTACCATATCAGTTGTTTCATAATCGTAAAAAAGTGCGAACTGAAGATTATAAATATAAGGTGGTGCAAAACATGAAAGTAAGAAAAACGGTTAAAGAAGATATTGACCTCTTCATAAAGATTCGTATGGAATACCTGTTTGCAGAAAAAGGTGTGTCTTCTTCGGAAGAAGTGTAAGATATTAGAACGAAGTTAGAAGAATATTTTACTCAACACCTTAACAAGGGATTTATTGCTATCATTGCCGAAAATGAAATGGAAGTCCTTGTAAAGATTTATGTGTTGGAGCATTTGAAGGTGATAATACTAAGTATGAGATATTAATAAACTCTACTAAAACTATGATTGAAGATGCTAAGATGTATAATAGGACTGAAATGGTAAGTGAAAATGAGGAATTACTAAAATTATATGAAGATATTTATTCAAAAATATCACAAGGAAGTATGATTTACAGTAGATTAGATAAGTTGAAAAAGAAGGTGGATTAAGTGAGTGATTATAACCGTGTAGAACATTTAAAAGAGTTGCATAGTAACTGTAAGGCTATAACTCAAGAAAGGGTTTATAAAGCAATACAAAGGCTTATAAAGGCTCAAAAGTCTATAAATTTTAATAGTGTTGCGAGTGAAAGTGGGGGGCTGAAAATATGAAAAAAGGTATTAAGACATTATTGCCAATAGTAAGTATTATTTTATTAGTTTTAGGTTTATTTAATATTGTAGATTCAGATGTTGCACTGTCGATTGCAGTATTAATAAGTGGAGTATCAAGTATATTAAATGGATATTCTTCATATGTTAAGGAAAAGAAAAAAGAATCGATTTTATTAATTTTAACTGGTCTCTTTATAATTATCCTCTTAATACTTACACTATTTTTAAGAAATCTATAAACTATAATTTAATTAATAATTTAATATATTACGAATTAAAGAGGCTGTCTCAAAATGATTTAAAAAATCATTTTGAGATTTAGCCTTTTTTAATGTTCACTTTAAAAAGTAAGTTTAAATATCATTAGTTTTATAAAAAAATTAAGGTTATCTTTTATTTTGGGTATGACAAAAAGGAGATATTAAAATCTCTCTTTTAAAATATTTAGATTTTTACGTATTAGGCAACTTTTATATCATGGAGGGGTTTTCCACATCTATTATTTTGAATTTTATTATGTAATTTGTTAATATTATATCCAAAACATAATAGGGTAAATTCTGTTTTTACATTGTTTGTTCCACGAGTTAAAAATCTCTTAAATCCATAGTCTCCTTTTAGAACCCCAAATGCTCCCTCAACTTGAATTGACCTATTCATTCTTAGTAGAATTCCTTCTGTACTAGTTATATTTTCTAAAGATTTCAATCTCTTTTTCAAAAAGGTTTTAGATGTTTGCATTGTTTTATTTCCTTTAGCTTTTGTACATTTCAACTTATGTTTACATTCACGGCAATCATCAGCTTCATACATAGTTACTTCACTTTTATATCCGGATTTTGAAGTCCTAGTTGTTGTTCCAATACGCCTTAATTTTACATTATTGCAACAGGTATACTCATCATTACTTTCATCATAATCCATATTTTCGCGCTTACCTATGTTTTTCCTAAAGCTTCGCTTTTTCATACTTTCATAAGTTTGCGGCTTTATATATGAATTTTGATTGTTACTCTCAAGGTATAGGTAATTTTCTTCACTTTCATAACCGGCGTCAGCCACTACGTTAGAAAACTTTTGTGGTAAGGTCGCACTTAGTTTATCTAGAAATGGAATTAAAGTTAGTTGGTCTGAGCGTTGGTTTGAAACATCTATGCCTACAATATATTCTCCTTCAACTCCAATTTGAATATTATATCCAGGCTTTAATTGAGAGTTTCTCATATGATCTTCTTTCATATGCATAAATGTAGCATCTTTATCAGTTTTAGAAAAACTATTTCTACCTTCAAAGGTATCGTTGTAACTATCATACTTTGATTGTTTTTTTATACATTCTTCTAATACTTCTATTTCCTTTTGAATCTTAGTCTTTCTTTTACCTTTTCCAGTTACAAATACTATGTTTTCATTCTTCCTTTTTTCATTTAGAAATTTCAATATTTCTTGAAGATAAATTGATTCAACCTTTTTCTCTGAAACTATATATTCAGTATTATAATCTAAGTTAAAATCTTTTATAAAGTTTTTTATCTTTTCTTGTAGTTTTATCTCAAACTTGTTTGTTGATTTTTTCCAAACAAAGGTATATTTATTAGCCATTGATTCAATTTTAGTTCCATCAATAAATATATTCTTATATTCAACTTCACCTAATTCTTGAAGCTTTGTTACAAATTGAGAAAATAGATTATCAATAATATTTATAAGTCTTTTTGTTCTAAACCTAGCTATGGTATTATGGTCAGGAGCCTTATGGCCCTGAAGTAACCACATAAAGTTAATATCCCTTTGACATGCTTTCTCTATTTTTCTACTGGAATAAATATTGTTCATGTATGCATAAAGTAATATTTTAAAAAGATTTTTAGGTAAAACTTCTGGATTTCTCCCTTTCTTGGAGTACGCCTTCATCAATATTGTGTAGTCTAATTCCTCCATTATTTGGCTTAGAAGTCTTGCTGAATCATCTTCAGGAATTAAAATCCCTGTTTCTATTGGGAAAATCAATTGATAATTCTCGTAATTATTGTTATAATTTTTATGTGTTAATTTGTTTTTTTTCATAAGTAAATTATACACTGAAAAGTGAGTTCTTCGGAACCCACTTTTTATTTTTTATATTAAAAAGGACTGTCTCAAATTTTTTATTTTGAGACAGCCCCTTTATTAATAATACATACTACACATATATAGTATATAAAAGTTAGATTTTTGTTATACTTTTCAAAATTTACTCTTGATAATAAGAAAGTTGTGAATTATATCACTAATATTTTATTAAAGAAAACCTAACTTTACTTTCTTGAACATTTACTTATTGAATTAGCTATATTTATAATATTAACTCTCTACTAAATAAAATATAGATTAGAATTATAATTCATTTAAGGACTGTTTATATTTATTCATAAATTCATCTATATCTTTTGATTGTTTCCATATCATGACTGCATGAGGATCAAGCAAATAAAGTATTGAATCATTTAAAAGTTCTACATACTCACCGTCTTGAGATCCAAGTGCATCGCTTCTAACTTTCAATAAAATTGTATCATAGTCTACGGTTTTATATATTTTTATGGAAAATAATAAATAAAACCTATATTTCTAACGAAGAAGTGAGTTCAAAAACGATATTCTAATAAGGGTACTTGACAATACATAAATACAATTCTAATGATAAACTGAAATTAAATATTGACATAGCATAAGCAAGATGTTAGTATATACATACAGAAGGTAAGGTAGTTTAGTATTAACTGATAATACTGAAAGGGGTAGAAGTGTGGAAAATATATGGAGACTTTATGATTATTTTAGAGGAAAGGTTAAAACAGAAAAATTAAGAAACTTATTAGCAGCAACAGGTGCAGTACAAATTGTTCTTTCAAATAAAGAACAATATAATATAAAGGATAAATTAACTTGGTCAGAAGTTTGTAGAAATAAAGAGACATTATTAGAAGTTATGGACATCTTATATAACAGTAGCAATGTTGAAATGTTTAAAGATGAAACAGTTAAGGAAATTATTAAAGTATTAGGGAGAGAAGATTACTTAACACTAATTGAATTTATTGAAAAAAGATTGGCTCAAAAAGATATAATAAGATTTTGTAAAGATGTGATAATAACATCAGATACAAGATTAAGTGAGTATGAATATTTTGCCTCAGAGAATATTTTTGATATACCTTTAAATATATTCGATATAAGTGAAGATTCAACAATAGTGGATTATTTTAACGGAGAATCATCTCTATTACTAAATATTGAAAGTAAACTTAATAGAAATAAGGATGAAATAAGAAATATACAATATTATGGTCAAGAAATAGAAGGTCATACTTTTAAGATAGGTCAACTTGTTGCATATTTAATAACAGGTAGATCTGATAGTATCAAACTTGGTGATAGTATAATTGAACCGAAATTTACCAAAGAGAATCAGCTATGCAGATTTGATTATGCTATTACTATACCACCATTTTCAATGGCTGTGCCTAAAGAATGTATTGAAGATGACATTTTAAATAGATTTAAATATGGAATACCAAAAAGAAGTTCATTAAACAGTGATTGGATTATAATTCAGCATATACTAGCAAGTATAAAAGGTAAAGGTAAAGCTGCACTTTTACTACCATTAGGAGCATTATATAGAACTGGTGCAGAATCATTAATAAGAAAAGAAATAGTAAAGGATGATATTATTGATTCAATAATAAAATTACCTTCTGGTATATTTTCATATACTGCCATAGCAACATGTTGGGTGATTTTTGATAAGGATAAGCCTATAGAAAGAAAAAATAAAATTCAATTTATTGATCTTACGGAGTTTATAGTTGATTTAGATAGAAGATCTAAGATCGTTTCAGAAGAAGGGGTTAAAATAGCAAGTAAGTTATATAGAAATAATGAAGAAAGCTCAATAAGTACATTTATAAACTTAGAGAAAATTGAAGAAAAGAACTATGATTTAAATGCTTTCGACTATATTCAATTAGAAAAGTTATATGCTGAATTTGATGGTATTAATATGATAGAACTATCTAAAATAGCAAAAATAAGAAGAGGAGTTCAAATAACCAGAGGAAAATTAGATTCCATAAATACAGGAGAAGGCAGAAATCATTATTTAATAGGGTTAGGAAATATAGGTGAAGAGGGTAAAATCAAATTAGAAGAAAGTGATAAAATAAAGGCAGAGGATAGGTGGATAGACCTATATGAGGTAAAGAAAGGTGATATTTTAATAACATCTAGAGGAAGCTTATTTAAAGTGGCAATAGTAGATCAAAATATAAGTAATGCAATTGTATCATCAAATCTATTTTTAATTAGAGTGAATAAGGATAAATACAAGCCAGAAGTATTAAAGTTCTTTCTTAATAGTGACATAGGTAAAGAACTTATAAAAGGAATAACAAAAGGATCAATAGTTAGTTCTATATCTAATAAAGATTTAGAAAGATTCCTTATTCCCAATATACATTTTAAATACCAAAAAGAAGCTATATTATTAATTAATCATGCTGAGAAAAAATATGAAGAAGCTATTAAGAAAGCAGAAGAAGAGTATAAATCATCAAAGAATAATATAAATAAGTTATTAAATCTAGATGTTGAGATATAAAATAAGTAAAGAAGAGTGAATTTTATCTTGATGAACTATATAAAGGTCAGGTAAATGAGTTTCAAAATAAGCTTAAATAGATAAAGCTGGGCTTATATGATAATATCAGTATAATGGAGAGTTTTACTATTAATATATAGGATACAATAACTTTGTTATTACAGCTTATATAACACAATACAAATATTGTATAATGGAATAGGGTGGTGAAAAAAATGGAACAAATGAATTTTAATATTGAAGATATAGAAAAACAGGATGAAGCTTTAACGGAACAAAAGGATTATAGTTTTATAGAAAATACAAATGTAACTCAATATAAAGCAGATCTAGCATTTAAGACTTTAATAGATGGATTTGATGAACTATTATATGTTATACCCAAGTATCAAAGAAAGTATATTTGGTCAAAGGAACAGGTCGAAAATTTAGCAATTTCGCTTATAAGAGGGTTACCTATACCTCCCATATATGTATATCGTAATGAAAAAAAGCAAATGGAAATACTTGATGGGCAACAAAGAATATTAAGTTTGTTTTTATATTATAAAGGGAAATATATTAAAAATAGTACAAATACTCAAGTAGAATTACAAAGATTAATGTCTGATCAGAGATTTAATAGAGCGGAAATAAGCTTTGAGAAGTTATTAGAAGGTCAATATCCATTAAAAGATGTTACTTATGAACTAAGATATAGGGAAGATAATAAGGAAAAGGTTATTGATATAAGTTATGCCCAATTAACTAAAGAAATACGAAGAACTGTTGATTTTACTACTATTTCCGTTATAGAAATAAAAGTTGATGCTAAAAACGAAAAAAATAGAATACTATATAAGATTTTTGAAAATTTAAATAGTGGTGGAACAGAACTTAAAAATCAAGAACTTAGAAATGGTGTATATCAATGCAAATTTTATGACATGTTGCATGAAATTAATAACACTAATGAAAAGTGGAGAAAGATCTATGGAGAAAAACATAAGCATAGTAGAGATGTTGAATTATTACTTAGATTTGCAGCAGTGGAGCATTACTTCAAGTTAGAAGATGATAGCATTAAACTGTATAATTACGAAAATTCTTATCCTAAGTTCTTAAATGATTTTTCAGATGAAGTTATACATTTTGATGAAGGCACAGTAAATATGTATAGAAAAAATATAGAGAGATTTATAGATATAATAGAAGTAGGTGACAGGGTAGCTAATTTATTGTTAGAAAGCTTGTATCTTGCAAGTACTTGTGTGGATGGAGACTATATAATAGGAAATGACTTTTGTAAAAAGATAGCACAGAATCATTCCTATTCAAGCTATATCTTAAATTCTTCATCAACTAAATCAAAGGTTCAAGGGAGGTTTAATTATGTCTATAGAAAACTATCAAAATATGTTGATGGAAATAAAGGACAAAATATTAAATAAAAAACTTAAATATAAAAATACAATAATAGTTGGAGATAATTCCAGTGGTAAATCAGAAGTTTTAAGACAACTACTTATAAATCAAGAAAAGGGTTATTATTTTATAGATTCTGTTAATAGAAGTTTTAACTATGAAAATGTTAGCAATTCAGATGATTTAGATGAAACTTATAAGTCAGTAGTTAAATACAGATTAAGTGAAAACAATTTTAACCTAGTAGATTCTTTTGACTTATATAAAACAGGTATAGGTGCTATAGAGAATGTATATTTTAACTATTACCAAGAATTAAAAAGACTTTTGAAGAGCTTTTTAGAAATAGATTTTAAAATAACTATTAAGAAAGATGAAATAATAGGTGAAAGAAAAGTTTTAGATATAGGGCAGGGTATAGAAAAGCTATCAAGTGGATATCAAGCAATAATAAGGCTGTTTTTAGAATTAATTTACTTTGAAGATTCTGTAGAAGCTACTGTAATGAGTCCTGTGTTAGTTATTGATGAAGTAAATGAATTTTTATCTGCAAAAAATGAAGAGAAGATACTACATTTTCTTACAAATAGATTTAATAGAATGAGTTTTATTGTAACAACTCATTCAGCAGATGTTATAGCAAGTTCAATAGATTGCAATATTTTGGTATTACGCAACGATGATTATGAGTGCTTGGATGGGAATGATTTCTCAAGTGTTACTGATGTGAGAGAAATATTTAGTAAGGTTTATAACTTAAGTAATGAGGATGAGACAGAGGGGATAGAAGTTATATTAAGACATCTATTAAATGCTAAGATAAGTGAAACCTGGACTAAAATTGAAGAAGAAAAATTACGAAATATTAATAAGACTATATTATCTAATTCTCAAAGGCTTATATTAAATCAGATAGTGAACTGGCTATAGTATGAGTAGTGATATGTTTTTATTAGATATGCCTAACTTTATTCCAAAGTATAAAGAGCATGAAAGCTATGGGCATAAGGGAAAAGGTGGAGAAAACCTAAAAAATATTCTTATAAAAGCTTCTAAAGGCTATTGTATGTACTGTTATGCCAAGATTTTAATTGATAGAAAGAACTTTGGGCAATTAGAACATTCTATAGAAAAGTTTAATTGTAATAAGCTTGTAAATTGTCCAGCTAATATTTCCATAACTTGTTCTAAGTGTAATGGTTCATTTAAGAAAAAAAGTGAAAAAATTAGGAAGTTAACAAGAGTAGAAATAGATAACTTTGAAGCATTTTCCGAATGTAATATAACATGTATAGATGCTTGCAATGGATATAGTGACCTTAGAAATATTTATACTAAAAAGAAAGAGGGAGAAATAATATTACAACCCTTTGGTATTAAAAATAATGATACTCAAAATGTTTATTTAATTCAATATGACATTTTAAATCAAAAATTTGTACCAAGTAATACCTATAATTATCAAGATAAAGAAAAAGAATTCATCATAAAGCATATAAATAGATTTAATTTAAATGATCCTAAATATAGAACAAAAGAATTTTTATATTTTATTGAGGATGCTATTGAATATAATGCTATTCCTAAGAAAAATAGATATTGTAACTTAGTAGTAGATTTATTTATAGAAAGGATGCGGATCCTTCCTAAAGAAAAAGCAATAAAAATATGTAATTTAATATATACTCAGTTGACAGTTAAGGATAAAAATTAATTTAATACAGGATGCTGGATAAAAGGGTTTTCTTATGCACATATAAGTTATTTAAAATCAAATGAGGAAAATAGAAGGCATAAAACGAAGTGTATATATTTTGACAAAGGAATATGTAAATGTGGGGCTTTTACCAATTATATGTGTAAGTGTACAAGTTCTGTACGGTGTAATCATTATAAGCTTAAAGAATAGTAATAAATTAAATAGAAAAGCGGGTTATAATCTATATTTTTAATTTTTGCTGAGAAAACAGTATTTATATGAAAAAGGAAAGTACTTAGTATGAAACATATTTTGACTTACTTAAATTTGCGAGGTAGCAATTAAAATGAAAAAGGTTGTAATTATATTTTTAGCAGGTTTAGTTATAGTACTTGGTGGACTATATTTATTTAACAAAATTTATAGCCATCCAAATACATTGCTTTTTGCTAGGTAATAAAATTATAATAGATAATTTATGAACTTAGGAGATGTTTTTGCATCTCCTTTTAGTTATATGGTTTTTTATACTATTCCTCCATACTAAGGGTATACTCTAACTCACAATTGTTTTATTAGGGTATCTTGGATTGATATTATACAGGTGTCATGTAGTTTACATGATAAAGTAAGAAAAGATTTAGTATTACATGATAATAGGTGAAATATCTAATATTATGTTAAAATATACGTAAAACAAGAAATAAGGTGATTAAAATTAATGGGTTAAATAAATATAATAAAATAACCTTAGATGAGTTAGAAAGTCTCTATAAGGTAAATGATTATAAACAGTTAAGCGATCTTGTTTTAAGCTTAATAAAGGATGAAAAGATTAAAATAGTTAAAGCGAGTGGCACAAATGGAAAAAAGCCTGCTTTATATAATAGATACATAGTTTTAAAGGATAAGAAAGACAACACTAAGTACTTTGAAGAAATTGATTATAAGATAATACCAGAACTTAATACATCATATTTTAGAAGAAATATTGATAAATACAAAGAAAATAGAAAGTATATTTTAAAATTAAATAACTTTTTACTTGATGAAAGAGAACTTTTAAACAAAGAAGTTTCACAAAAAGAAAGATCTTTTCAGATATGGCAGGAAGAAAAGTATTTACAAGATAGAGGGCTAACCTTACTTAAGAAGTTAAATGTGGATGTGAAAAAGCTAAATTATTATGGAACTAATGAGCCAATAGCTTATTATTCACTTACTAAGAAGGTACCTCAAAATATAATTATAATTGAGAATATGGATACTTTTTATACAGTAAGAAAACATCTTATGGATAAAGGGTCAGATATATTTGGTAATGAAATAGGCACAGTTATATATGGAAAGGGCAAAGGAATAAAAAAGTCAATTAAAGATTTCGAACTTGTTGTTGATAAAAATGTATCTGATACTAGAAATAAAATTTTGTATTTAGGTGATTTAGATTATGAAGGTATAATTATATATGAGGGTTTAGAGGATTTAATAAAAGAAAAGTATTGTATTAAACCTTTTGTTGAAGGATATAAAAAGATGATTGATAAGGCACTAAGTAATAGCTATGAATTAGCAGCAACAAAAGAAAAACAAAATAAAAATATGAAAGGAAGTTTCCTTACACATTTTGATGAAGAATATAAAGAAAAGATCTTAAAGATACTAAATGAAGGGGTATACATACCACAGGAAATTTTAAATATAGGAGATTTAGAAGATGGTATTTGATTATTTAAATAACTTTAATATTAGAATGAAAAAGATCGGTTATTATTCATTGATTTTTAGAAATAGTATAATGAAAAATAATTGGAAGAAGTATGGATTTGATGAATATGATGAACAGGAGAATTTAATCTTTACTGTTTTATTGTATATAATGGAACAATCTTTAAAGGAAGAGGTATGTACATTAGATAATATAACTGATTTTATAGATGAAATTAATGATTTATATTACAAAAAGAACCTTTCCCATAAGGAAGAAAAATCTTTCACTGAATTCATAATAAATACTATTCTTTGTAATGACGGAAATGTTAGGTACTATAAGGGATTTAATTATGAAACTGAAATATATGAAGAAATTAATGTGAACTATCTCATTACTAAAATTATTGATATAGATGGTGTAAGAAGGGTAACTTATTCTTTAACAGATGACGGATATAACATGTTGCTTGGAACTTTAGAAATAGAAGAAAATTTAAGAATAAGTATTCATGAAATGATATTCAAACTTCATTTGGCAAAGGCAGAGTATAGCAAAGCTGCTGATGATATAAAAAACATATTTAATATGTTTAGAATAAGAGTTCAAAAGATGGAAGAAGATATTCAAAGAATAAGAGAAAATCCATTAAATTATTCAAATTCAGATTACGGAAAAATAACAAAAGGCAATTTAACCTTAATGAAGGAAAGTAAAGAAAAGTATAAGTTACATAGGGAAGTTGTAAAAGAGAGGATTCAAGAATTTCTTCATAAAGAGATTAATTTAAGTGAACTAACTAAAGAAGAAAATGAGAATTTGAATAACTTGCAGTCTATAAAAAGGTATTTAAATAAGACAATTGATGAAGATCAAAGAATATTAAAAAAACATTTTGAACTTAAAGAGATCTATGCCAAAGAATTAGAAAACATATCAAAAATGTCTATAATTAAAAGGTTTAATTTAAGCAATGAAATATATGAAAAAGTTTTGGAAGATATAAAAAAAATACAAAATATTGAAGTTTTTTTACGACCTTTATTTAAAAATCATATTCCTAAGAGATATAACATAAATAAAGCGTTACAATATCAAAATCCTATAAGAAAAAACAAAGAAGAAAAAGATCTAGAAGTGTTAGAATTTAGCGATGAATATGCAGAAAAGGAAAAAGAAAAAAGGCAACTTGAAAGATTAGAAAAATATAAAACTGTAATAAATATAATATTAGAAAATGTGAAAGTTACTAATGAACTATATTTGTCTGATTTAAATGAGTTAATAGTGAGAGATGAATATATAAAGCTTAAGCTTATACCAACAGTTGAGATATTTAGAGAAGTAATTATTGAATTTTTAAAAGTACGTGAAATAGACATTAATTCACTTTTAGAAGAAAGAAAAAATAATACAGAAATGGGAGAGATGGACTTTCAACTTAATAAGGCAGTTATTGAAGTTATTGAAGAGAATAAAGAACTTTCAAATATAAAAAGAATTTATGTGTCAAAAGCTTTAGATAAAGAAGATTTAATTATAAAGTCTGTAATTAATGAACTTGGTGAGACCAAAAATTTTATTTGTTCAGAAGTTTATTTTAAAATAAATTAGGAGAGAATATTATATGGCTTATGAAATAAATACAATAAAGATTAGTAATAGAATATTTTATGAATTATTAAGAAAAGGTGAAATTAGAGAAGATAATAGTGAAGAATTATATAGGGCTTATTCAGAAAATGAAGAAATAACGATATTAGTAAAAGCCCAAGGAGAAGAATCAGAATGTGATATAGAAAAATATATGGGCGTAATATATTTAATTCCAAAAGAAGAAAATGACTTTTTAGGGTATTCAAAAAAGGAACTAAAGTTAAGATTGTGCAAATCTGGTGCTACAGATAAAGATTATTATCTATCACAGTTTGTTATTTTGACATTACTAGTTCAATTTTATAATTCAAATGGATTATCTAGTAAAAGTAGAAGTTTTATTAAAATAGGGGATTTTATTAATACTATTGAGACCAAATTAAAAGAAGGTTCAGCTAGAAGCAAAGAAGAGGAAGAAGAAGGTGGAATTGCTTTTTCAAATATATTAGAAAAATTCCAAGCTTTAAAAAGCACAGAAAAACAAAGTACAGCTAAAACCACAAAAGAAGGTTTTATAAATACGATATTAAACTTTTTAGATGAGCAAGGATTAATCTATTATATGAAAGAGGATGATATGATTAAAACCACTAAAAAGTTAGATAGTTTCATGGATTGGAACTTGCTTAATAAAAATAATTATCATAGAGTTGTGAAGACCCTGGGGGGAGATATAGATGAGTAAAATAAATAGCCTTAGATTTATCAATCTTAATTATAACAATAATAGCATGAAAATAGATGATGAAACATTGTACTTAGGTGGTAAGGATACATTGTTAAACCTAAGAAATGGTGGCGGAAAATCTGTTTTAGTTCAAATGGTTATGGCTCCTTTTATGGGGAAAAGAAAGAGAAATATGAAGGACAGAACTTTTGATAGTTATTTTACAACAAGTAGCCCAACATACATATTAGTGGAGTGGTTATTAGAGGATAATGCTGGTTATCTTCTTACAGGAATGATGGTTAGAAAAAGACAGTTGGCATCAGATGAGGATTCAAAGGATAAACTAGAGATACTGAGTTTTGTTCATAAATATAAAGAAAAGAACAAATATGATATTAAAAGCTTCCCTTTTATAGAAGAGGAAGGTAATGTACGTAAATTAAGAGGGTTTATTAGTAGTAAGAATATCTTTGAAGATTTAAAAAAGGACAATAATTATAAGTTTAATTATTATGATATGAATACTCAAGCAACAAGATATTTTGATAAACTTAGGGAATATAAAATAGACAATAAAGAATGGGAAAATATAATAAGAAAAGTAAATTTAAAAGAATCAGGGCTATCAGAGCTATTTAATACTGCTAAAAATGAAAGTGGATTAGTGAATGAATGGTTTATTCCTGCTATTGAAGATAAGTTAAATAAAGAGGAAGATAGAATTAAAAAATATAATGAGTTAATGTATAGCTACATCAAGCAATATAAAAACAATAAAAGTAAAATAGATAGCAAAAACAATATGGAACTATTTATAGAATTGTCAGCACAAATAGATGAAAATGCAAAAAACTATAAGGAAACTATTGAAATTAAAAATGATATAGAAAATAACATTGCTAATTTAATGAATAAAATAGATGAAGAATATAAGATAAAAGAAGAAAGTATAAGTGAAATAGAATCAAAAGAGCATGTACTAAAAGACAAATTAAATGCCATTAATTATGAAGAGATTTCAAGCTATATTTATAAAAAAGATGATGAAAAACAAGAAGAAAATGAAGTCTTAAAAGAGCAAACAAAGCGATTGGATCTCGAAGAAGAAAATTTAACTTTTTTAAAGAGAAGAAAAAATATACTTGAATGTGCAAAAATTTATTTCGATTATACAAAAGCTTCTGAAGAAACGCAAATGATAGAAAATGAATTAGAAGCATTGAATAAATCAAAGGAAGAAAAGTTACCAAGAATAAATGATCTTGGTTATAGTATAAAAGAAATTCTAGATAAAGAAAAAAAGGTACAAAAATCTTCATTAATAAGATGTGAGCAAGAGAAAGAAGAATTAATATCTAATGAAGCAAAATCAAATAGGATTAAAAATGATTTAATAATTGAATCTAGCGATTTAAATGCAAAAGGGGCGGTTTTAAAAGAAAGAATAGAAAAATATGATAGGGAAGAGGAAAAGTTCAATAAGGAGTATAGCTTAGACATTAATAGAAATATTGAAGGCTATTATAAAGAAGATGGCTTAATGAATTTTGAAAAGCAAATAGAAAGAGCTATTGAAGAAACAAATAATGTCCTTAAAAATCTTACTAAATCATATAAGGAAAATGAAGAAAAAATTAAAATATCAAATAAAGAAAAGGAAGATAATCTATTAGGGGAAAAAGCAAATTCTATTAATTTAGAAAATAGCAAACAATTACTAGAGAAAATGGAAACTAAAATTAATGAAAGAAAACAAATTATAAAAATAATAGATTTTAGTGAAAATAAATTGTTTAATATAGAGGAAATTTTAGAAGCATTCCAAAGGAATATTAAAGAATTAAAAATAGATGAAAGAAAGAATTCTAAAAGATTAGAAGAATTGAATAAAGAGTTAGAAAGGTTAGAAAGTGGTAAAGTCTTAGAGGTACCTATAGAAATTGAAGGAGCTTTGTATAAAAAAGGAATAAATATTTTATATGGAATGCAATGGTTAAAAAATAATGGATATAGTGAGAAGAAAAACAGGCAGTTAGTAGAGAAAAATAGTTTTATTCCATATTCATTAATAATGGATGATAGGGATATAGAGGCTTTAAGAAATGAAAGCTTAGATATATTCACTAACTCTCCAATACCAATAATAAAGAGACAAGATATAGAAAAGGAAATAGAAACAAATAATGGAGTTATAGATATAAAGGGAGTTAGTTTCTATATTGCATTTAATGAAGCTTTATTAGATGATGTTGAATTAAAACATTTAATTGGCGATATTAATTTAAAAAAAGAGAAGATATCTAAAACCATAAAAGATATTGAAGCAGAAATAGAGTTATATAGTAGAAAAAGAAATGAAGTTCAGTATTCCAATTTAAGTGAAGAAGAATACAAAAAGCTTAAAGATAAGATTAATATATTACAAGAAGAAAATAAAAATATGTTAGTTAAAATAAGAGAATTACAGCAAGATTTAATTAAACTAAATCAGAATAATGACAACTTAGATAAAGAAATAAGTCATTATAAAAATAAAAGTGAAGAATCAAAGCGTAAACTGCAGTCATTTATAGAGTTAAAATCTGAGTACAATCAATATAAAGAAAATAAAGCTAAGCTAGTTAAAAATATAGGATTACTTAAAGAGAAGAAATTTAGTATATCAGAAATAGAAAAAGAGATTTCAATCATAAAAAACAATCTAGAAGTAAAAAAGGATGTAATAAGTTCTACAGGTCAATTATTAAAATATATAAAAAAAGAAGAGCTAGAATACTCGGATTATGAAGACGGAACTAAGATTATTAAAGATAAAGAAGATTTAGTTTCAGAATATAAAGCTTTAACTAAAAACATAAGTGAATCAGAAAAAAGTTTAAAGGAAAGATTAAAGGCAGTAAGAGAAAGATATAATGAAACAGAAAATCACTTAATAGAAAAAGCTAGATATTATGAGCTGCAAGAAGTTGATTATATAAACGAAACTTATAATCTTTCAAAAGAAAAAGAAGTAAATAGCAATATAGGTGTTAAAGAGAAAGAAATAAAGAGACTTGGAAAAATTATAAAAGAAATAGAAAAAATAATTGCCGTGTTAGATAGCCAGATAGAATCTCTTTATAAAAGGTTAAGGACTATTTTTAATAAGGAATTTGCTTTAGCAAGAGAAGAAGTTTTTCATAGAGATTTTGAACTAGAAAAAGCAAAAATAGATAGTCAAAAGCAAGAATTGAAAAACCAAAAAGATATTGAGCTAAAAGACAAAGGGATTTTAGAAAACAATAAAAGCTCATTAGTTAGCTATTCTAATCTTGAAGTTAAAGAAGTTTTGGAAATAATAATAAATTATGACACATTAGATGAAGATAGAGGAAAGTTACAAAGAGATTTAAGGAATATTGATAAAGACATAGATAAAAATGAAAACATATTGTATAGAACTATAATGAATGTTCAAAATCAAGAAGTATTTAAAGATACTTTAGAGTTTAACACGCCTTTAAATACAATGAAAGAATTAGTAAAAGATCCCCTTGAAGTGTTAGAATATCTAACAATGTTAATAGAATCATTTAATATACAATTACAAAAACTTAATACAGATATCGAACTTATTGGAGAAGAGGAAGATAATTTAATAACTAGCATGCTAGAATATATTAAAGATATTCATGAAAACATAGGTATGATAGATGAAAATTCTTCTATAATAATAGATAATAAAAGAAGAAAAATGCTAGATATAATATTAGATAATTTCGAGGAAAACAAAGAATTATACAAGATAAGATTAAAGGATTATATAGAAACAATAAGAGATAATGGTATCAAGATACTTGAAGAAAATAAAAACATTGAAGAGTATATAAATAGCACTATTACAACAATTAAATTATATGATGAAGTTATTAATATTGATTCAATAGTAATAAAACTATATAAGGTTGAAGAAAATAAACAAATAAAAATAACATGGAGAGAAGTTGCTAAAAATTCAGGGGGGGAAGGCTTCCTATCTGCGTTTGTAATACTTTCAAGTTTATTATCATACACAAGAAAAGATGAAAGTGATATATTTAGTAAAAATGAAGGCGGAAAAGTATTAATAATGGATAATCCATTTGCGCAAACAAATGCAGTCCATCTTTTAAAACCACTTATGGATATTGCAAAGAAAAGTAATACTCAATTAATATGTTTATCTGGATTAGGCGGAGACTCTATATATGGTAGATTTGAAAATATATATGTATTAAACTTAATAAAGTCAAGTTTGAATACAAATAAATCATATCTAAAAGGGGAACACAAAAAAGGTGAAGAAGAATCCGAAAAAGAAAGCTTAATAGCAGCAAGATTTGATATAGAACCAAGCGATCAGATGAGATTATTTTAATTTAACTATATTTTCCAAGATTCTTTGTTACTGAGCTTTCAAATTTGCCAATAAGTATGAAAAATATAGTTGATATACAAAATCGATAAATTATAACTTATAGTTAACACCATAAGCATAAACGTATATCATTATAGTAAAGGCTATGTCTTTGATAAAAACGTTAATTCATTTGAAAGAAAGAAAATGCTATAGAGGTACTCCTTATAAGCAAACTCCACCTTAGTCTAAGAATCACTTGATAAAAACATATTAAATATGTGATAAATGGTGTTATGAGTTACTACATTAGTTGTTTCACAATTGTAAATTATTACGTCATAGAAGAAGATTGCATAAAAATTAAACATATATAGGGGTGATGGGTACGGTTAACTTGATTGAACCAGACATTTGGCTAAAAGAAAAGTTTATAGATATGATTAAGGATTATAATAATCATAAAGAAAATACTTTTAATAGTGACTACTTCAATGAAAATTTTGATTTTGAAGCATATATTAAGGACTTCCATGATATGTCCAATGGGGTGTGCTTACCAGAAGGATATGTTCCTTCAACAGAATGGTGGCTTATAAATGACGATAATAATATTATAGGAACAATTAGGTTACGGCATAGACTTGCTGAAAGAAACCATCTGGAAGGTGGTCATATTGGATATGATATATCACCAAGTTATAGAGGTAAAGGATATGGGAAAATCCTATTGAAATTGGCATTAGATAAAGCAAAGGGCTTTGGAATGGAAAAAGTGTTAATAACATGTGATTTTGATAATATTGGTTCAAAGAAAATTATTGAACACAATGGGGGGAATTTAGAGAATATCATAATATCTAAGGAAACTAGTAAAGAGGTTTTAAGATATTGGATAAAATTATAATTAATTCGCAGTTTTCACATTTTACGAATTAAAAGTTATAAACAAATTCATTAAATATGCAATAAAAATTTATAAGCATAGAAAAATTTATTAAAGGGTTTTATTTATGAGTGTAGAGAATAAGATCAAAAATTATCTTGATAAAGATTATAAAATAAAGGCTTATCCCTCACTGACTATATTTATAAGTGCTTAGCTGATGGTGACTTACCTCCAATAACTAATGCCAATAAAAAATATTATAAAATTAAATCCATATATCTTAAAGAAACATCAGAACTAATTGGAGTTATTGATATGCATCATGGATATCCAAAGGATATAGAAAAAACAAATCGTGAAAATTTATTTTATTATAGAGGATATAAGTTTTATATCCTCTATAATTTTTTTGCTATTTACCTATAGATTAAAGAACTCTTTATAAGCATCTTCCTTGAAGCCTATTAGTATTTTATCTCCACTTATAAGTAATGGTCTTTTTACAAGCATTCCATTAGTAGACAGTAAATTTATACACTCTTCATTAGACATCTCTTTTATCTTATCCTTAAGACTCATTTCTTTATAAACTTTGCCTGAAGTATTAAAAAACTTCTTGATTTCTAGATCACTTTTTTTAAACCATTCAGTAAGTTCGTCTACAGTAGGATTATTTTCAACTATATGTCTATCCTCAAACTCTATATTGTTCTCTAGAAGAAACTTCTTCGCTTTAATACAAGTTGTGCACTTTGGATATTGAATAAATAGTGTACTCATCTCATCGCATCCTTTCATATTTAAACTAGTTTGTGTATATACCCTCTATTATAAGACATTTATTATTATAAAGAAATGTTTACTTGCTTATATAATAAAATTCACCTGATGATGGCAATGCTTAGAAAATTTCAATTATTAACATATATAGAGCAAAATGAAGTTAAATTACATATGAGAGATATAAGTTGCTCCTACAGAAGTTAATAGATTTTGAATAAACTGTTAAATATATTAGTATGAGTATGTAAAAATAAATAGTATTAAATCAACTAGAAACTTATAGAGTTAATATAAGTTAAAAGGGAACCAGGTTAAAATCCTGGGCGGTACGGCCACTGTATTTGGGGAGCTATTTCTATATTGATATGAAGTCACTGGAAATTATATTTCTGGGAAGGCGGAAGGATGCTATGAACCATAAGTCAGGATATCTGACTAGTTGAAAGTGTAATAAGAGCTTTCCGATTAAGGGCTTAACACACGTTATTAAGATATTTGCTTAAACTTTACTATTATGAATACATTTAAGTAGAATCTTTTATATTATTAGTTAAACCTTAGCCTTTAAAAGCTAAGGTTTTTATTATTTTTAAGAGAGGAGATTTAGGTTTAAGATAAAACGTTTACTAAAATTAAATTTTAATAAAGAAAGGATGTTAATATGAAAAAGAATAAGTTTGAATTTTTAAGTATCATTTTAATTTTTTCACTATTTTTTAATATCATATCCTATGTTCCGGTTAAGGCCTTGTCAGAAGGTAAGGAATCTTCAACATCAAAGCAAGTGCAAATAAATAAGGCAGATAAAGAAATAATAAAAACAGATGGTGTAGAAAATACTTCTATAGGTAAAGTGAAAAAGTCAGCAGTTATATCAATTGAAGGTGCGAAAGAAGGGGAAACATATACTTCATCTGTAAATATAGATATATCTACAGATGAAGGAACTTGGAAGGCTACATTAAATGGAGAAGATTTCTTGGGTGGTGCTATAAGTAAGGCAGGAAAATATACACTGAAAGTTGTAGCAGAACTAGAAGGGGTTAAATCAGAAAAAAAGGTTAATTTCACAGTGGACATGCCTCCTTATGAAAAGGTAAGGGTAAGAGTTGAAGGTAATGAAAAAGTCTTATTTAATGAAATTGTAGAGTCGGGATTTTGTGAAAGTAATATTCTTGAAATCTTAATTAAGGCCGTGGGTAAAGGTAATATTAAAGGAACTGGGAGAAGAGAAAGTTACTTTATAAAAGGGATACTTGGCGAAAATCAGAGTCAGAATTTAGGATGGTGCTATTATGTAAAAAAGGGGTTAGATGTTAAACAACCTATGGTAGGCGTAGGCGCGTTTACTGATATAAAAGATGCGGAAGGTAAATTTAATTATGATGAGATAGTATTCTACATGACACATTATAAATATGACGGAGTGTTTGAACTATATACACACATACCAGTAATATCTTTGAAATCTTTAGATGATAATCATGAAATAACTGTATCAAAGGAAACGGATAAGACACCTTTAAATGATATTGATGTTAATGTCGAAGGCATAGGGATTTTTAAAACCGATGATAATGGAAAGATTAATTTTAAAGCGCCAAGTGATATATATAATATAACAATTGGTAAGAGAGATAAGTATATAGATGTAGTACCAAATACTTATGTCGTATCTCTTCCAGTAGAAGAACAAGTTTTAGAGATAAACTATGATGAAGATAAGATAAGGGAAGGTATTAAGGATCCATTTATAAGAAGTATTAAAATAAACATGGATAAGGATGAGGATATTTCTTCTGAAATATTTGAGAAGTCTTTAGGTAAGAATAAGATTTTAACATTCATAAATAAGGACATGACATGGGAGTTTCAAACAAATGATATAATTAAGGAAAATATCAAGGATATAAACATAGTGTTAAATAAAGATAGCAAAAATAAAGAATCTATTTTAAAAGATTTTAATGATGCTAAAATATTATCATTTAAAGATAATGGAATATTACCGGCTAAAGCAAATATAACAATGAAGTATGATACTATGAAACCTGTTTATTTATATTATTATGATGAAAAGACTCATAATATAGAAAAGGTTAGTGGACCACATACAATAGTGGATGGTAATATAGTATTTGAAATAGACCATTGTAGTGATTACTTTCTATCTAGTATAGATTTAGACGAGCAACGAGAATTAAAATTACAAGACATCTTAATGAACATTACTAAGTATTATGAAAACACAGACATTTATAGCTTTAGGCAAGCATTAGCACTAAGAAGTATATCAAAGGACATAGATTTGGGAAATAAAATAGAAATTTTTGAAGTAGACAATATTGCTGATGTTATAAATAATATAATTTCTATTATTGCAATAGGAGAAAATCCAAGAGACTACGAGGGAAAGAATTATGTTAAGATGCTTAAGGAGTCACAAAACAAAGATGGGGCTTTTGTTATTTCAGATGGTGATGAAGAATGGCCAACGCTTCAAGCATTTGCAATGATTGCACTAGATATGTCAAAGGCTGATTATGATAAAGAAAATGCTGTGAATTATATAGTGTCTAAGTCAAAGGATGGACATTATGGAGATTTAGATACTACAGCTATGGTTATTACACCATTATCAAAATATAAGCATATAAAAGGTGTAGAAGAAATAATAAATTCATGTATAGAGCATATAAATAGCAAACAATTAAAGACCGCGGGGTTTGAAGCGTTTGGAAATGAAAATCCATATACATTATCTGCAGTGATACAAGCCCTTATAGCTAATAAAGAAAATATATTTTCAAGCAAGTGGGTTAAAGATGGTAATACACTTTTAGATGCACTTTTAACTTTTAAAACTGGAGATCACTTTGAATTTAAAAGTCAGTGGGGAGCAGAGTCCAATATGGCAACTGAACAAGCAGCCTTAGCTTTAATAGATATATATAACAATAAGTCTATTTATGAATCTATATACATTTTAGAAGAAGAAGAAACAGAAGAGGAAGTAAAAGAAGAAGAAGTAAAAGAAGAAGAAGTAAAAGAAGAAGAAGTAAAAGAAGAAGAAGTAAAAGAAGAAGAAGTAAAAGAAGAAGAAGTAAAAGAAGAAGAGGTAAAAGAAGAAGAAGTAAAAGAAGAAGAAGTAAAAGAAGAAGAAGTAAAAGAAGAAGAAGTAAAAGAAGAGGAAGTAAAAGAAGAGGAAGTAAAAGAAGAAGAAACAAAAGAACAAATAGAAAATACTCATAGCCAAGACCTAAATACTAATGGTAAAGAAGTAGACAATAGTGATATAAAAGAAAATGCAATAAAGATTATTCAAGATGAAAAATCTGAATCTAAGGTTGATACAAAAGAACTTGTTAAGACAGGTAGTGTTATAGATTTTGAATCTTTAATAGAAATATCAATGATTATGATTATAGCTGGAATAATAATCATAAATAAACAAAAGAAACAATCTGTAATTTAATGTAGGCACCTATGAGGTGATGGAAGTAAAATACATACTGATAAAGTTTATTTTATCAGTATGTATTTTTTATTTAAGTTCATTATTTATACTACTTATATTTTTCTAGCTGCACATTTAATGCTTTAACAGATATTTGAACCTCTATTATTAATAGTAAAAGAGATATCATGAGTGCAATAAGACTCGCTCCAAAAGCAACTTCTCCTGCAAAGTTTTTATCTTTAAATATAAGAAATGTGGATAATGCACAAAGAAAGAAGCTGACTCCTCCCATTATTTGAGTGTATCTTATTATACTTATTCTAAGCTGCAGATTCCTTATTTGTTTTAAAATATCTTCGCTTTTCTCTTTCTTATATTGATTATCTAATTGCCTAACTAATTGAGCTAAGGATAGAAATCTACTTGTATAGGCAGAGATAAGAAGTGAAATGGAGGTAAAGAGCACTGCTGGGGTAGTTAATTCTATTTTCATTATTAATTCTCCAATCTTATGTTATATAGTAAATATATAATAGCACTTATTAATAGAATACCATTATTATTATTTAAATAAATATATTTAAATAAATATGTTTAGTATATTAAACATAGAAACATCTCTATAATAGCAAGGTTATCTATAGAATTTTATGATTTGAAAGTTGCACTGATGTGATATATCATTGTAATTGGATGAATTGTACAATTAATTATCTATATCTAAAGTTCTAAACAAAGTTAGAGCTTTCATGTTTTTAAGTTATTTAATTATTTGCTTTGCAAATGACTACCAAAATTTACAAAGTAAGGAGAGTGATTGAAATTATAAAAATCAATAAAAGACATCAGAAAAATGTTGGTTTTATATCCTATGTTCTTATATTTAGTATGATATTTTCCTTGATATTTTCTACACCAGTAGTGGCTAAAGAGACTCAAGGGAAAGTGTCTGTAGCAACGCAAGTAAATAAAGAATCTAGCTTTAAAGTTTCTAATGGTGAAATTATTCAATATACAGGTACAGAAACAGATGTAGTTATTCCGGACACAATTAATGGAGAAACCGTTAAGGCTATTGGAGATAAAGTATTTTTCAATAAAAAACTAACATCTATAAAAATACCGAACACTGTGGATACTATAGGAAAGCAGTCATTTACCAAGAATAATTTGTCAACCATAAAACTTCCAAAAAGCTTGACAACTATGGGTGAGGGCGCATTTTCTACTAATGAGTTAACGTCTGTAACAATACCAGAAAGTTTGAAGAAGATACCGGATATGGCTTTTTCTAAAAACAAATTAACTTCTGTAATAATATCAGAAGGTGTGACAAGTATAGGTATGGGTTCATTTACCATAAATAAACTTGAGTCTCTAATTATCCCAGATAGTGTTATATTTATAGGCAAAATAGCATTTAAGCAAAATAGTTTAAAATCTGTAAAGATTTCTAAAAACATTGAAACTATAGGGATATCTGTATTTGATACTAATCAATTACAAGCTATAATAATCCCAGAAGCTGTTACAAAAATAGATGATGCTGCCTTTAGAAAGAATCAATTAAAGTCTGTAACCATACCAGTAAATGTATCAACTATAGGTAAATCTGTTTTTGATGAAAGTGTTGGTTTAACTTACTCTAAATTAGTAGAAGCTATTGAAAATGCAGAAAATATAAAAACAGATGGGAAGTCAGAAGAAAAGATACAAGCACTAAAAGAAGCTATTGAAGGAGCAAAACAATTAAATAGTAATTCTAAGGCTACTTTAGCAGAAGTAAATGAAGCAGTAGAAAAGATTAACAAGGCTATAAAAGCTTTAGAGGAAGAAGTAAGTGTAAAGAATAGCATAAAAGAAATCAAATCTTTAGAAAATATAGAGTTACCACTTGGATTAAGTGAAGCTGATGCAAAGAAAAGACTACCAGAAAAGGTTGCTATAGTAGATTCACTAGATAAACAATATAATATTAAAATAACATGGTCCATATTAGAATACAATGGAAACATTGTTGGTGAATATACAGGAATAGGAACTTTTGAACTTCCAGAAGGAGTGGTTCAGTCATATCCAGCAATGGATTTGAAAATAACAGTAAAAATAATAGTAGGTTCTAAAGAAGAAGATAAAATATGGAATATAAAAGACTTTACATACACTGGAACATCTATAACAGGCTTCTCTGAAAGTGGAAAAGAAAAGTTTGAAATAAATAAAGATTTAATTTTACCTAAATTAAATAAATCTGGACAAGCAATAACAGAAATAGGAGATAAAGCTTTTTTAGGTGATTATACAACTAAACAAAATCCTAATAAAGGCATAAATTCTGTAAGGATACCAAATACCGTTATAACTATAGGAATAGAAGCATTTCGTTATAATTGTTTAACATCTATAGATATACCAAGTAGTGTAAGCACTATAAAAATGTCAGCCTTTAATGGAAACAAACTAAAAACATTGGTTATACCTGATACTGTAACAAAATTAGAAGGTGGAGCATTTACTCTTAATGAAATAGAGTCTCTAACGCTTCCTAACAGCTGGACAACTATACCTCAAGCCTTTGCTTTTAACAATTTAACTTCTGTAACAATTCCAGAAGGTGTGACTAGAATAGAGGATTTAGCCTTCAGTGATAATAGATTGAGTGAAGTAAAACTACCTAGCACCTTAAAATATTTATCTGGTCTTAATAACAATGAGTTTAGGTCTATTACAATTCCTAAAAATGTTAATGAATTAGGTAAAAAAGCATTAGCTAGTAACTGGATGACATCGGTTACCATTCCAGGGAATGTAAAGGTAATAGGAGAAAGAGCATTTTGGAATACTTGGCATGATCAGTTTTTAAGCTCAGTAGTCATTGAGGAAGGTGTTGAAAAGATAAATGCATTTGCATTTTGTAATAATCATCTAAAAGATGTAGAACTTCCAAGTAGTGTGAAACAACTTCATAAAGATACTTTTAGTACTAATTTAGGCTATGAAGGTGTAGTTCATGTATACACACCTAATTACAAAAATCCAAATAATTTTGAGGAAAATAAGTATCAGATAATTAATCCAGGGAAAATAATTATTAAATACATATTTGAAGATAAAGTTTTAAAAGAAAAAGAGACATGGAAGAATCCTAAAACTGGAGAGTATCTCCATGTAGGAGATAAAGGCATAGAAGTGGTTCCTGAATATAGAAATAATGAATATGAATTAAAAGATACAAATATAATTAAGGTTGACTTAAATGACAAAGAGGAAGTAGTGAGTATTCAATGTAATAAAAAACAGTTATCAGAAAATATGACAATTAAGTCAATAGGGAACATAGCACCGGTAGTAGTAGATTTTGGCACGAATAAAGCGGTAGTAATGGATAAGCTATCTAAAAAGACCTTTATAGTGGATTCAAATGATCAAAAACAGGAAGTACAACTAGATTGGATAATTGAAGCATATGATGGAGATAAATCAGGAGAGTATACTGCAATAGGAACATTTAAACTTCCAGGAGGAGTGGTTCAGTCAGAGCCAGAAACAAAGTTAGAAGTTGTGGTACGAATAATAGTAAAAGAAAATTTTGAAAATCTTGTAGATACTATTTGGAAAGTAGAAGACTTTACTTATAAAGGAACAAGGGTAAATGGTTTTAGTGAAGTAGGAAAAGAAAAATTAAAAACTAATAAAGATTTAGTTTTGCCTAAGGTAAATGAAGAAGGACAAAGCATAACAGATATTGGAGAAAATGCATTTGCAAAGATGGGATTGATTAGTTTAATAATTCCAGAAGGCTTAAATGGGTTAGTAATTGAAGCAGGGGCTTTTCAAGAGAATGAATTGAAGAGAGTATTCATTCCAGAAGGTGTAAGTGAAATATTAACCTTTTCATTTTATAAAAATGATTTAATATATGTAGATTTCCCGGGAACTGTGAAAAAAATAGGAAATCAAGCTTTTGCCCATAATAAATTGGTTTCTGTTACAATTTCTAAAGGTCAAGATACCATATGTTTAGATCGTTTTTCATTTTACAATAATCAGTTAATATCTGTAACCATACTAAAGGATATAAAGAAGATCCATGGAGAGGCGTTTAAAGACAATAAAGGATATGAAAATGATAATAGAAGGGTTCATATATTTATAGCAAAATTAGACCCGGAAAACAATGGTTTGTTTGAATTCTCAGATTATCATAGAGTTAATCTTTTAGCTGTAGAATCCGTAGAAGGAGTAAAACCAATAGAAATAGCTTTGGGCACAGAAAAAAGTAATATAGGGTTACCAGAAAAGATAAAGTTAAAATTAAATAATGGAGATATAAAAGAAGTACAAGTAACCTGGTTAAATGAGCAGTACAATGTTAATAAAGCAGGAGAATACACTTTTACAGGCTTTTATGATTTGCCAGAAGGTATGATGGGAAAGAAAAAGGATATAAGTGCTAAAATAATAGTAGTCCATGGAGAAACTCAAGTAGATGAAGAACCTAATGTTGAAGTTATCGAAGATACCGGTAAAGGATCAGAGGTAGTTATTAGTGATACAATTGCTGGAGAAACAGTTGAGACTATTGAAAATAAAGTATTTATTAATAAAAACTTAACATCTTTAAAGAGGCCAAATACTGTGGAAACTATAGGAAAACAGTCATTTGCCAAAAACAAATTAACATCTATTGAATATCCTAAGGAACTTATAAATACTGAATCAACTAGTTTGGAAATTCCAGAAGATATAACAAGTATAGCAAGAAGTGAGACTAAAGTGGCTACAGGTGAAGCAGATGCAAAGACTGATGAGGACTTTATAGATAAAAACTTAAATGATTCTAAGTCTAAATCATCAGCTGTTATATGGATAGGTTTAATTCTGATAAGCATACTAGTTTTAGTAAAGATAAGGCATAAGTTTTTTAAAAAAATACAATAAATGATTTCTGCTGAAAGTATAATTTAAGTGTTTAAAAAGGGGTGAGTAGAGTTTTTACCTACCCCTTTATACTATTTTAAGTTATTTATTTTCTTAAGTTTTATAATCTCACCTACATTTAAAAGGACAATTATAAATACTAAGGGTAAATTAATATTTACTACACTTGAGTAGTTAAGTGAAAGTATAGAAGGGTTTTTTACGAGAAAGATTATTAAGAAGAATAATAAAAATATATGTGTACTTATTTTATTATGCCTTCCTTTATTAAATATACTAATTTCGTAGTTGTGTATTTCTTTTAAATTAGCGTTTAAAAAAGAAAACAAGGGGTAGTACTCTTTTGAATATAGGTAATTTACTATAGTAGCTAGACTTGTAATTATGAATATAGCTATTATTGAAATTCTTATATATTGATTGTCTAAAATGTTACCAACCAAAAGTAATAACATAATAAAGTTTAGAATAATTAATCTAAATATCACATACTTAGTTAATTTATTTTCCAATGAATTCACCTCTAATAGTTCTAAGTGTTACTTAGATTATAACATCTTTATATGAAAAGTAGCCTCAAATCTGTATATTTGAGGCTACTTTATTAATTGATGGTTACATCTCCTGAAGTAGTATTTATATTTATTTTACAATTATCAGAACCTACAACACCTTTTATCTGATGCTCTTTTTTTACATCTGTTAGTATAGGTTTATTTAATGTTATATTACCAGAAGTACTGGAAGCGTTAATGAAGAACTCCGCATTATTTGGGGTAAGTAGTTCTAAATTACCGGATATAGAGCTTATGTCAATGTTTCCACTTGGCATTTTGCTATACTTTAAATAAGAATCTCCTGAAGTAGAGTTTAGGGTTAAGCTCCCTTCTATAGAGTGAATTTCAATATTGCCAGAAGTAGTTCGAATTTGATTTTCGTTACTGCTTAATCTATCAATATTTAAATCACCTGAAGTAGAAGTAAAATTAAAGTTTTTAACTGTAATTTCTTCTGCTTCCATAAATCCAGAGGTTGTAATTATATTTAGATTATTTAAGTTTAAGGGATTTATACAAATATCAGAAGATGTTGATTTTATATATAAGTCATTAATATAGCTTTTAGGTATAAATATCTCTAGTTTTAAATCTCTTGAGTAGGAAGAAAAACCTTTGAAGGTGTTATTTGGTGATGTTATATATAGGGTACCTTCTTTACTTGTCATATCTAATTTAGGATCGGACGCTTCTTCACTTGATTTTACATAACCTTTTAATGTGGCTTTTATATTGTCATCATCAGATATTAACACTTTGATATCTGCACTAACCATATCTATTTTTATGCTATTTATATTAGAGGAATCTATAGATTTTTATTCATTTATATCATAATATAATTATTATTTAAATTTTGGCTATTAGCATTTTCACGATAGTTATTTTTTGGGTTTTCATTAATTGCTGCGATCCTGTTACTCTTATAATGTTTTGCTATATCTAAAGGGTTCCCAAGTTCTTCAATTATTTCATTGGTAGTTTTGCCATTTTCTTTACCTAAGCAAAAGTGCTCTTCATAGTCATAAAGAATTTCTCTTTTTTCATCTGTAGAGAATCCTTGAAGACCTTTTTCTAATATTTTTAGGAATTCATCTTGGTTCATTGATTATCCTCCTTTACAATGGAACTTACTGCTTTAACAAAGTCAAACCATTCTGTGGTTAATTTGTGTTTGGTTTCATGCCCTAAATCAGTTAACATATGGTAGTATACATTGCAAGGTACCAAGTTATAAGTTGTAGATTAAAATATAATAAGGGAAGTTTAATTAGACTTCCCTTAAAGGTCATTCTTGAATTATAATTAACTTTTTTTGATAAATCTCATAAAATTTATTTTTGCATCTTAAAGCTTCACTTATTTCTAAGGCTATATCCCTAGATGAATTTAATTTTAAGGTTACAGATTCATCATCAATAATAGTAGTGATATTAGTTACAGAACCTAGCATAGTTTTATCTAAACCCTCAGATATTCTTAGAAGGATGCCAATTTTTCTAATATTAGATAAATCTAATCTATTTATTATGCTACTAAAGTGACATAAGTTTATTTCATAGTCATTATTTCTATGATAGGCCGCCATGTATGCACTTAGTAATAATTCTCTATGTGTAAGTCCCCTTAGCTGAGAATTAACTATTATATAAAAAGAATGGTTATGATGATTGTAATATCTTATACTTATACCAGCATCATGAAGAAGGGATCCAGTCTTTAAAATACCAATAAAATCTTCATTTAATTTATGAAGACCTTTTAAATCGTCAAATAACTTATGCGTTAAATTATAAACATTATAAGCATGGACTTTATTTACATAATGACTTTCTAAAACTCCATCTATAGATGATTCAAGCATGTCCTCTTTTGGATTATAGTTAACTTCAATGTATTCATCCAAAACTCCTTCTCTAAGACCTTTACCACTTACAATTACCTCGTCTACATGAAGTGAATTAATGATAACATTTAGGGAAGATACTGCAGCTACAAATATGTCTGCCCTATCAGCAGATAATCCATTTATTTTTAATCTTTGTTTTAAATTTTTACTTTTAACTAAGTTATAAATATAGTTTATATCTTTAGAATCCATTTTATAATTATGAGCTATATCTAGTGGGTACTTTTTAATGGCCCTATCTATTTTTCCCATATTTCTTATAGCACCACCGATGCCAATAATGTTATCAAATTTTGTGTCGAAAATCCAAGAAATTTTGTTTAATTCTTCTATAACAAAGCTCTTAAAGGCTTGATCATCTTCAGATCTAATCATATCTTCTAAGTTAAATCTTTTAGTAAGATTTACAGTTCCAAAAGGTAGACTTATGCTTTCATTTAAATGGCCTTCCTTTATCCAAGCGATTTCCGTACTAGAGCCCCCAATATCTATCATTAATGAATTATTAGTGTCCATACTGTTAATTATAGCCATACAATCATAATTAGCTTCTTCTATACCAGTTAAGACTCTAATATCCATGTTAACATCATTTTTTACCTTATTAATAAAATAATCTCCATTTTTTGATTGCCTTACAGCTTCTGTAGCAATTACTATAATATCTGAAGTATTTAGCGATTTGCAAATGGCTTTAAATGTATCTAAAGTTTTAATGGTTTTAATAATTTTATCGTCAGAGAGAACTTGATTTATTTCAATATCTTCACCAAGTCTTATGGTTTCTTTTATCTCATCTATAATATGAAAAGAACCACTCTCGTTTATTTGAGCTAGTACCAATCTTACTGAGTTTGACCCTATATCAATGATTCCCAGTTTCTCCATAATCAACATACTCCTTTTAGCGAATTTCAATCAAATATAAGTATATACCATATTATTTTATAATACAGTTTTTTTTATAATATTATAAAAAATAAATAAATCTTATGTTTATATGTAATATAAATTGAATATAACTAGTGCATTTGTTATTATAATGGTAGTAAACATTTACATAGAATTATGTTAGTCTTAACAACCTATAAAAATTTAATTAGGGGGAGTAGCTGTGAATTTTATAAAATATATAGATCTTCTTAAAAGGGAACTCGCACCTGCATTAGGATGTACAGAGCCTATAGCAGTAGCTTATGCTAGTGCTAAGGCGAAAAAGGTATTAGGATTTATGCCAGATAAGGTAGAAGTTTTAGTAAGTGGGAATATCCTTAAAAATGGTATGGGAGTTGGAATACCAAAGACAAAAATGACAGGACTTGATATAGCAGCGGCACTTGGGGTTATTGGTGGAAATTCAAATGCAAAGCTTGAAGTTCTTAAAGATATAGAAGACAAACATATAGATGAAGCAGTACAGTATTTAAAAGATAATAACTTGAAGATAAAACTAAAGGATACTAAAAGCAAGTTGTACATAGAGGTTATATGTAAAAAGGGGCAAGAGGAATCTAAAGTTATCATAAAAGATGAACATACTAATATAGTTTACATATCATTAAATGGTGAGGTTCTTTATGAAAAGGAAGAAAAAGAAGAAAATAAGATAGAAGCTAAAGTAAATAAAGAAATTGAAACATCAAAAGGTAATCTAGAAATTAGTATAAAGGAGATACATAACTTTGCAACCAAGGTAGACTTTGAAGATATAAAATTTCTTTTAGATGGTGCTAAAATGAATAGAAGGGTTGCTAAAGAAGGAATTGAACATGAATATGGATTAAAGGTAGGGAAAACATTTCATGAAAGCATAGGAAAGGGTATTTTTGCAGATAGCATTGAATCCCATGCAATAGCAATAACGGCAGCAGCTGTGGATGCTAGAATGGATGGATGCGCACTACCGGTTATGACTACTGCAGGTAGTGGCAATCAAGGGCTTACGTGTACACTACCAGTAGTTGCTGTGTTCGAAAAGTTAGGAAGCAGCGAGGAACAACTTTGTAGAGCCCTTGCTATAAGTAATTTAGTTACAATTCATATAAAAAGTTATCTTGGAAGACTTTCTGCTTTATGTGGGTGTGGAGTTGCAGCAGCAGTAGGATCAAGCTGTGGCATAACCTATCTTTTAGGTGGAGAGTATGAAGCAATTTCTTATGCAGTTAAAAACATGGTAGCTGGACTTTCAGGAATGATATGTGATGGGGCAAAGCAAGGATGTGCACTGAAAATTTCTACATCAGTGAGTTCAGCTATTCAATCTGCAGTACTTGCTACAAATGGTATTGAAGTATCCTGTAAAGATGGTATAATACATGAATGTGTAGAACAAACTATAAAAAATTTAGGTAACTTAGCCACAGTTGGTATGGTGGATACAGATAAAGTTATTTTAGATATGATGGTGTGTAAATAATTTTAAAGTAGTAGGAGGTATATGATTATATTATGGTACTATATGTATTGATATTTTTAGCGAAAATAGTTGAAGTATCGCTTATGACATTAAGAACTGTGCTTATAACTAGAGGTGAAAAGCTAGTTGGATCTATTATTGGTTTTTTTGAAGTTATAATATGGCTTTATTTAGTTAGTACTGTTCTTGTAGGAATAAGTGAAGATCCTATTAAAATGGTAGTTTATGCTCTTGGATTCTCTGTTGGAAACTATGTTGGGTCATTTTTAGAGGAAAAGTTAGCAATAGGACTTTTAACTATAAGCATAGTGTCTTCAACTAATGATGCTATTATAATAGCAGAAAAACTTAGAAAAGATAATTTAGGAGTTACATTAGTAGAGGCAGAAGGTATAAATGAAAAGAAAAAGATGATAGTTGTACATGTAAAACGAAAGAGAAAAAAAGAAGTTATGAAATTAATTGCGGAGACTAATACAAAGGCAGTTGTATCCATTGCAGATACTAAAACTGTTTATGGAGGGTATGGTATTAAAAAGTAAAGAATTTAAAGCGACTTTAAGATTGACCAATATAGGTTTATAGGTGTATAATGTAATGTAATTTAATATGAAAATTCGAAGAAGAGGAAAGTACTTTTATAGAACTTCTTACAGCGATTAAGGATTTGGTGGAAGCCTTATAAGATATATAAAGGGAAGAGAAACTCAGAGAAGCTGTCTAAAATAACGGGTAGCCGCTAAATGCGTTAAAGTTTTGAGGGGATTATTTAATTTAAGTAATCAACAGGAGTGGTACCGCGGAGTAATCCGTCTCTTATTATTTTAATAAGAGACGGATTTTATTTTATGCTTAATTATATATTTTAGTACCTAATAGTATAACTAAAAATAAATATATTAAGTTATCTTAAAAAGTGACGTTTCAAAAGGCAATTTAGCTAATTATTTTAAAAAATAATTAAGTGGTTAGGGAGGAAAATAAAAATGGATTATAAAAAGATTATAGCAGAAAGAATTTCAAAGCATGTAGATATGGAAGTGGAGGAGTTAGAAAAACTTATAGAGATACCACCTAAAGCTGACATGGGGGACTTTGCTTTTCCTTGTTTTCAATTAGCTAAGTCTCTAAGAAAAGCACCTTTAGCTATAGCTGTTGAACTAAAAGATAAAATGGAAAAAGAAAATTTTGAAAGAGTTGAAAATTTAGGACCTTATTTAAACTTTTTCGTAGAGAAACAAAGTTTTATGAAGGAAACTTTAGATAAGATATTAAAAGAAAAACAAAGTTATGGATCCTCAGACATTGGAAAAGGTAAGAATGTTATAGTAGAATATTCTTCTCCAAATATAGCTAAGCCTTTTCATGTAGGACATCTATTCACTACAGCTATAGGAAACTCCTTATATAAGATTTTAGGATCTCAAGGATATAATGCCATAGGAATAAATCATTTAGGAGACTGGGGAACTCAATTTGGAAAGCTTATAGTAGCTTATAAAAGATGGGTAGATGAAGAGGCTCTTCTTAAAAATCCTATAGATGAACTTTTAAGAATATATGTAAAGTTCCATGAGGAAGCAAAAATTGATACTTCATTAGATGATGAAGCTAGAATGCATTTTAAAAAATTAGAGGATGGATCAAAAGAGGAGCAAGAACTTTGGAAAAGGTTTAGAGACCTTAGTTTAAAAGAATTTGAAAAGGTATATGATATGTTAGGAGTTAAATTTGATTCTTATGCAGGTGAAAGCTTTTATGGAGATAAAATGGATTCAGTTGTAGAAGAATTAGAAAGTAAGGGACTACTTGTTGAAAGCAATGGAGCTAAGGTTGTTATGTTAGATGAATATAATATGCCACCATGTATGATTAAAAAGGCAGATGGAGCTACTATATATGCAACAAGAGATCTTGCAGCAGCAATGTATAGGAAAAAGACTTATGATTTTTATAAAAATATATATGTAGTGGGTAGCCCTCAGAAACTTCACTTTAAACAAATATTTACTACATTAAAGCTTATGGGACATGAATGGGCAAATGATTGCGAGCATGTAGGATTTGGAATGGTTAAATTTGCAGATAAAAAGCTGTCTACGAGAAAAGGTGATGTAGTATTACTAGAAGATTTATTAAATGAAACAAAAAAGAAGACTCTAGAGATAATAAATGAAAAGAATCCAAATCTTGAAGACAAAAAAGAGGTAGCTAAAAAGCTTGGAATAGGAGCTGTAATATTTGCATATCTTAAAAATAACAGAGAAAAAGATATAGTTTTTGATTGGAATGATATGTTAAGCTTTGAAGGCGAGACAGGTCCTTACGTTCAATACACTTATGCAAGAGGAAAAAGCATACTAAGAAAAGCAGAAGGCATAAGAAGTAATAATGTTGACTATTCAAAGCTTAAAACTAAAGAAGAGTTTGAACTTGTAAAGACTTTAGAAGGATTTAATGAAGCTATAATTTTAGCTATAGATAAACTTGAACCTTCAATAGTTACTAGATATGTTATAGAGGTAGCGAAGAGCTTTAATAAGTTCTATAATTCTAATTCAATACTAAATATAGAGGATGAAGATTTAAAAAATGCTAGACTTAATATAGTTGAGGCTACTTGTATAGTACTAAATAGTGGGCTTAAACTACTAGGAGTAGAAACTGTAGAAAAAATGTAATAATAAACATAGAAAGTAGACTTAGTTATTATAATAACTAAGTCTTTTTCTGGTTTCACAAATATTTGATGTATGTCATAATATAGCTTATAAAGTATTAATGAAGGGATTTTAACATGATAAATAATCAATATATATATGACTTTTATAATTATTATGGATATTTACCTTGTACAAATTATAATGTATATGCTAATTTTAATTCTGACTATAGAAATGTTAAGAATTCTACGGCTACAGCAATTATAAATGGGGGGCCATTTGGTCCTAATATAAAGGGATATGTACATTTTACGGATGTACCTTATGGAACTAATGTATGCGTAAAAGTTACAGGACTTCCTGAATATAAGAAAGCAGAAGGAGATAAAAGTCCAATAGGTCCACATGGTTTTCATATACATGAATTTGGGGATTGTGAGGTAGGCGATAAAAATGACCCATTTAAATCTGTAGGAAGTCATTGGAATCCTTATAACCAGCCTCATGGAAATCATGCGGGTGATTTCCCGGTACTGTTTTCTAATCATGGAATTGCTAATATGTGCTTTTTTACAGATAAGTTTAAGGTTAAAGATATAATAGGAAAATCTATAATAATACATGAAAATCCTGATGATTATAGAACAGAACCTTCAGGAAATTCTGGAAGAAAACTTGCTTGTGGTGAAATAGTAGGATAAATAGAAAGATAAAAAATGTCCTATAATCTTTTAGATTCTTTCTAGAAGATTATAGGACATTTTATTAATTAAGCTTAAGGTATTTTTCGTAGATTAAAAATATTTTAATATTTACTTCTTGTTATTTTTAATTTCTATTTTATTTATGCTACACCCTGAACAAGAAGATGAGGAAGGGCAATTGCTACAAGAGCCTTTTCCTTTTTTAGCATTTTTTAAATTTTTATATATTATATATGCAGAAAATGATATTATTACTGCTGTTACTATTAATTCTATCATAAAATACACCTCTTTAAAATATTAAATTCCCAATATTAAATACTATGAAAGACATTATCCAAGCTAATGCAAGCTGATAGGTTATTGAGAAGATAGCCATCTTATGACCATATTCCTTCTTTAAAGTGGCTATAACAGCTACGCAAGGAGTATATAACAATACAAATACTAAGAAAGATATTGACGCAACAGACGTAAAGTGAAGGGGTAATATTGCTGAAAGCTGATCCCCGTATATAACTCCCATAGTGGACACTACTGATTCCTTCGCTATAAAGCCTGTTAATAGGGATACAGCAGCCTGCCAATTCCCAAAGCCTAAAGGCTTTAATAAAGGAGATATAACACCACCAAGACTAGCTAAAAGGCTTTCAGATATAGTTTCAGTATATCCACTAAAGCTAAACTTAGATAATACCCAAATTACTACGGACATAGCAAATATTATAGTACCAGCTTTTTTTGCAAAGCCTTTACCTTTATCCCAGGTATGTCTTAACAAATTTTTTGCTTCAGGTAATTTATATTCAGGTAATTCAATTATAAAAGGTTCTTCATCCTTTTTAAATATAGTATTTTTAAATAATATACCTAAAAGAAAAGCCATAACAATACCTAACAAATAAAGGGATAAAACTAATATATCAGCATTCTTTGAGAAAAAGGCTGAAGCAAATACAGCATACACAGGTAGCCTTGCATTACAGGACATAAGTGGAACTAAAAGAGCTGTAAGCTTTCTATCTTTTTCACTTTCTAAGGTTCTAGCTGACATTATAGCAGGTACAGAACAACCAAAGCCTATAACAAAAGGAATGAAAGCTTTACCAGATAGCCCCATCTTTCTCATTAGTTTATCCATTATAAAAGCAACACGAGCCATATATCCACTATCTTCTAGTATGGATATGCAGAAAAATAATGTAAGTATTATAGGTATAAAAACTATTACAGATCCAACACCTGCTATAATTCCTTCAACTATTAGGGAAGAAAACCAAGGGCTAGAGCTTTCTAATAAACCTTCTATAAAGGGTGAAAAGCTATTTGAAACAAAATTATCTAACATGTCCGATAAAGGCTGTCCAATCCAATTAAAGGTAACCTTGAAAATTAAAAACATAATGCCTATAAATATTAAATAAGCTAAAAATGGATTTAATATTACTTTATCAATTTTATCTGAAGTGCTTATAGTATTTTTAGAAGAAGCCTTAGATACACATGTAGATAAAACATTTTCTATATATTTGTATGTGGATTTTTCACTTGGAAAATGATAGTCATTATCACCAGAAGGCATCACATATTCCTTTTTTTCTATGATTTCTAATATAGATTTTATACCTTTTCGTTTGCTTGCTACCATAGGTATTACAGTAACATTTAAAGCTTTAGAAAGAGAAACAATATCTATAGTTTTACCCTTAGACTCAGCTACATCCATCATATTTAAAACTAAAATTATTGGCTTATTGAATTGTTTTAGTTGAGTTGTAAGATATAAGTTTCTATTTAAATTTGAAGCATCTACAATGTTTATTATTACATCTACATTGCCGTTTTCTAAAAAGCTTTTAGAGACCTTTTCTTCATTAGAATAGGTATCCATAGCATAAATTCCTGGTAAATCAACAATTTTTAAATTCTTGTAAAGGAAACCTTCCTTTTTTTCAACAGTAACTCCAGGCCAATTTCCTACATATTGGTTAGAGCCTGTTAATGCATTAAATAGTGTGGTTTTACCTACATTTGGGTTACCTAACAAAGCTGCTGTTATCATACTTGTCCTCCTTAAAAAAACTATATTAAATTGTTTATATATATTTTTTTTGCATCTGTTTTTCTAATAGCCATATCGAAGCCCCTAAAATTTATTACAATAGGGTCACCAAGCGGAGCAAAACGTTTTACAAAAACCTCTGTACCTTCAACACAACCTAAGGCAAGTAACCTTTTAGTTAGTTTATCGTCACCACATATAGACATTACAGTACCAATTTCACCTATTTTCAAATCGCAAATACACATTAAAAACACCTCCCTAATGAAAATCATTATCAATATCATATTATTATAATACCACCTTGTTATTAACAAGTCAATAACATTATAAGCCTTGACAAAAAAATAACTATATACTATCAATATCAGTTAAAGTTGAACCTAGATTAATTTCGTGATATTATACTATAAATATAAGTTTCTTATAGTAAAATACAAAAGGAACAAATATGAAATTTAAAATTAATTTAATTATTAAGAAAGGTAGGTGAACCTGATGATTTCAGGAAAAGGTATGAATGTTGCAGCATTTTTTGATATTGATGGTACATTATATAGAGAAGGTCTTATAGGGGAGCTTTTTAAAAAGTTAGTTAAATATGAAATAATAGAGCCAGAAAAGTGGTATAATGAGGTGAGACCTGAATACCAAAAATGGGATAAGAGACAAGGGAATTATGATAATTATCTTTTAAAGATGGCAGATATATATGTAGAAGCAGTTAAAGGCCTTCATAAATCTCAGGTTGAATTTATTGCTAAAAAGGTTGTAAACCAAAAAGGCGATAGAGTATATACCTATACAAGAGATAGGATAGTTTGGCATAAAGCTCAGGGCCATAAAATAATAATAATATCTGGTAGCCCTAAAGAATTAGTTAGAGAAATGGCTTTAAAGTATGGATTTGATGATTATAAGGGAGCAGATTATCTTATGGACGATAATCTAGAGTATACTGGTGAGGTAATTCCAATGTGGGATAGTAATAGCAAGAGAGAGGCAATTTTACATTTTAAGGACAAGTATTTCATAGATGTAGATAATAGTTATGCCTATGGGGATACTGCAGGTGATTTTTCCATGTTTAAATCAGTAGGTCATCCTATTTGTATAAACCCAACTCGAGAGTTAACAAAAAAGGTCTTAGAATACGAAGAAGTAAGAGATAAAATAAAAATAATAGTAGAAAGAAAAGATGTTGTTTACAGTATAAATCCAGATTGTTTACAGATCTTGTAGAAAGAGTGGGTAAAGTGATAATTCGTGAAAATACTATCTATGTAGAAGACATAGATCTTAGTAAAGTATTAGAGATAGAAGAAAAAGGGAACTGTTATGAATCGGCTTTATTTTTTGATTTAGAGCACTATGTTTATAAAAAACCAGTGTGTATAGGCGTCTTTGGATGTTCTTACTATAATAAAGAAGATTCATCTATAAACGTTACTCAATATATGATAGAAAATAAAAAAGAAGCAATAGATGTACTGTTTATGGCAGAGAGCTATTTTAAGGCCATGGCAGAGAGAGAAAAAAAAAGCTATATAGTAACCTTTTCTGGTAATAATGATTTTTCTGTAATTAAGTATTTATTTACCCAGAATAATATAGACTTTAACTTTGAAGATCATTTTGTGCATATAGATTTACAAAAGGAATATGAGAAGAAGTTTAAAGAGAGTATAGGATTAAAGAATCTCGAAAAGCTAATGGGTATAGAAAGAGAAGGCGAAATTGTCAACGGAGCTAATCTTGCAAAGACTTTTAGTAAAGTTGTGAAAGATAAGGATTATATAAAGAGAATGCCAGAAGATAAAATACAAAGAATTTTATTATATAATGAACAAGATGTGGTTAATTTATTCCACATATATACAAAGTGGAATAAGTTACCATGCCTAAAAGAGGACTCTGAAATATGAGTCCTCTTTTATTTCTTGAATTTATTTCTATTTCTATTTTTATTTATTCACTTTTATGTTTTTACCATCACTAGAGATTACTATGTTTTCTTGCAGATCTGTTCTATAAACTGTGATATTTCTTTTTTCCATATCTTTAATTATTTCTTTATGAGGATGACCGTAATCATTTCCTTTAGCACAGCTTACAATAGCATATTTAGGATTAACCTTATCTAAAAAGTCTTTTGATGAAGAAGTGCTGCTTCCATGGTGGCCTAGTTTTATTACATCTGAACTTATATCTAAGTTCTTTTGAAGGATTTCCTTTTCGGATACCTTTTCAGCATCTCCCATAAATAAAAAGCTATTCTTTCCATAGGTTAGTTTTAGGGACGCAGAATAATTATTTATATTTTCGTAGTCGGCACTATTTGGTGCTATTAATGTTGCAGTTATATCTTCAGCAAAATCTAATACAACACCACTTTTAGCTACATTAATTTTAAGGTCCTTTTCTTTTAGTTTAGATACCATGTTTTCAAATACCTTTGTTGTATTTGTCTTTTTAGGAGCATAAAACTTTTCTACAGGAAAGGTATTTAGTACAGCAACCATTCCCCCTATATGATCTTCATGAGGATGTGTAGCTATTAATATGTTTATATTTTTTACACCAACACCCTTTAGATAATTAATTAACTTATCAGAACTTGATTTGGGACCTGCGTCTATTAACATATTCTTGTCTTTATACTGAACTAATATAGAATCTCCTTGTCCTACATCTATATAGTGTACTTTAAGGTTATCAGTATTAGAATTGTTTTCACCATCACCTGAAGTATTAATGCTAGCACAGGATGTAAAAACTAACATAAGGGCTAGAAAGATGGGAAATAAAATTTTGAAATGTCTTGGTTTCAAATGTATCACTCCTTGTATAGTAAGTTTAATAGTTATTTTAATAACTTATTACAATAGTTTATCATCTTTATTACTACTATAAAAGTGTTTATGTTGAATTTTAATTTATAAGTGAGTATAATTACTTTGACTAACTTATAAAAGGATGTGGGTGGATGAAATCTTTTCTTGTAACGCTATACTATGGATTATATATGACGTTCATGGGACTTAAGAGAATAAAGTTTCATTTTGTAAGGGTATTTAAAGGTAAAGAGGCAGCATTTCAATATACTAAAAAGGTTGTACGTAAATGGTCTATAAAGACCATCGAAATAATTGGTATGGACATAGAAGTAATAGGTAAGGAGAATATTCCAAAAGAGACTTGCTTATTTGTGGCCAATCATCAAAGCTATTTTGATGTTCCAGCACTTATTTATGCTATTGATAAACCTATAGGCTTTGTAGCTAAAAAGGAATTAGATAAGATACCAATATATAAGAACTGGATGCTAGATATAAAAAGTGTATTTATAGATAGAAATAATGCAAGGGAGGCAATAAAAACTATAAATGAAGGAGTTCAGTATTTAAAGGAAGGCTATTCCATGGGCATATTTCCTGAGGGTACTAGAAGTAAATCGAAACATATGGGGGAGTTTAGAAAAGGAAGCTTAAAACTTGCAACAAAGTCGAAGGTGCCTATAGTTCCAATATCTATTGATGGAACTTATAAGGCCTTTGAAGAAACAGGAGTACTTAAAAGATCCTTTGTTAGGATTACAATAGACAAACCTATATATACAAAAGATTTGACTAAAGAGCAGGAAAATACACTATCAGATGATTTAAGAAATTTAATGTGTAAGAATCTAAATATATAAAAGTTCACATAAACATTCTAAAAAGTTTTATAAAAGTAATATAAATAAAGTTTCACAAATATTAATATTGGTGAAAGTTAGCATTATAATGATGACGTAGAATATTTTTATAGGAGGATATATAATGGACATTAAGAAACTGGAATGTTTGGTAACTGAGTAGATATATTGAAGACAAAAATATAAATGAAAATGACGTAATTTGTGGTATTGCAGCTTCAGGAAGGACACCTTATGTAATAGGTGCAATGAATTATGCTAACTACTGGAACGATGATTAAACTTGGTAGAGTATATAGCAACCTTATGGTAGATGTACAATCTACTAATGAAAAGCTAATTACTAGAGCTAAAAGAATAGTTATGTTAGTTACAGGTGTATCTATAGAAGAAGCAGAGAAGTATCTTAAAGAAACTGAATATGATGTTAAATTAAGCATATTGATGATAGAAACTAGTAAAAGTAAAAAGTCCAGTAAAGAGTTATTAAAAAGTAGTGAAGTATATATATCTAAAGCTATAGAATTAAATAGCAAATAAACCATATTAATTAAAACAAATAATCAAAAATATTTAAATCGCATTAGGTTATTAGTTTAATATTATAAAAATATATATGATAAGAAATAAACCCTTTGGATACTCAACAACCAAAGGGTTTATTTCTTACCTTTTTAATTTAAGTTTATTTTGGATCTCTTTTATTAGATTATCAAAACTTTTAGACATTAAATTAGGGAAGGCACTTAGAAGCCTTTTATGATTAATTTTAATACTTGTAATAGCATTATCATATTTAATTTTAAGCTCTTTTATAGGTACCTCTATAACATCAGTCTTTTCTAAAAAATAAGAATACTTTTCTTTTATCTCTTTAGATAGTTGCTCTAATTGAATAATAATCTTTCTAAATTCAATTAATGAAATTATAGTGACTGTAAGATCAACTATAAAGTATGTAGTGAATGAGTAAAATAAGATCTTTTCATGAATCACAGGTATTTTATTTGTGAAGATTTCAATGTAAGGATGTACAAATTTAATTATAAAAACAGCTACTGCGCCCCACATCATGGAAAAGCTAAGGCATACTCTGCCTTTGATATTATATGCATTATCATCATAGTCCCACCAGCGGGTATTAAAAACTGTCTCTAAAACATATCCAGTTATATATTCTAGAAAGGAGGTTAAAAGTATGGAAAAAATAAATAATAGCATAAGGTTATTTTTAAAAGAATTTAAGAATATTATTAATATTAAAGATCCAGACCCATATATAGGACAAAATGGACCATTTAAAAAACCTCTGTTTACAAATTTATGTTGAGAATAAAAGGCATAGCTCACTTCTAAAATCCATCCTAAAAATGAGTATATTACAAAGTAAAGTAATAAGTTATAAGTGCTAAGTTCTAACATGTATATATAGTCCTCCTTATAATTTCTGATGTTTGTTATATTTGTTATGTTATTAGGATATAATAACATAAAAAGAATTATAACGTAATAACTTTATTTTATAAATGATGAGATAATGTATATTAAACTGTTGTATAACACTTATATAAATTACTAATTAATATAAATTTATTAGTAATTTAAGGAGTAAGCAATAGTATATTATAAAATTAATACTATTGAACTAATATTTTAACTTTGTAAAATAAAGCACCCTCAATAAAATTGAGAGTGCTTCGCTTAAATTAACCATTTTCATAGAGGCGTTAATCAACATGGTTACGACTGTCTCTAGTAAAAAAGGATATAGCATAGAGACCTGAAAGCCCCACTAGACCATAAATAATTCTAGAAAAACCTGACATAGCTCCAAATACTGATGCAACTAAATCTAACTTAAACAATGCAATAAGTCCCCAATTCAAGGCTCCTATTATTACTAATAAAAGCGCAACAAAATCAAATGATTTCATTAATATCATCTCCTTTTATAAGTTATTCTTGTTAGTATTGGCATAAAATCTATTTTTTATAACTAATATTTAATTCTTTCTTAAATTATTAACTTGATTTGTAGTGTATTATGTACTTATAAAAATAGTTTAGTGAGGAGTTTTTACATGAAAAAGTTTTTGATGGTTGTACCTATAATTGTCTTCAGTCTTACATTTATGGGATGTGAAAATATGAGTATAAATGAAAAAGAATATAAAAAGGATGTAGCAAAAGAGGAAGAGGGTATTTTAGAAAAAGTATCACCTGCCGAAAATATTGATGATAATTGTGTTGTGGAATATAAGATTACCTCCTGGGATAAGGCGCCAGAAGGCATAAATAATATAGTGTCCAAGTATAAAGGAAAAAAGGGATATTTCATATATAGTAAAGATAAGGATGATTATATTATAATCTTATCAGGAAAAAAGACTTCAGGGGGAAACTCTATTTCAGTAAGTTCTGTAGATAAAGTAGACAATGCTACAGTTATAACTATTGAAGAAAAATCACCTTCTAGTGGAGAAATAGTTATACAAGCCATTACCTATCCTTACATCATATTAAATGTTAAATGTACTAGTGAAAAGTTAAAGGTGTTCGATACTTTTGGAAATGAATATGATAAGATAGAAGAAACTACAAGATAATATTAAAAACCTTTTATTTCAAAGAAATAAAAGGTTTTTAATAAGCTTACAAAAGAATTATTAAAGTTTTATGTTTCTATCAATTGGTTGTGAAAGAGAAATAAAGGTATCTGTACTTTGTATACCTATAATTGTATTTATTCTATGCATCAATATATCTTGAAGGTCTGATATGCTTTTGCATACAACCTTTGCAAAAACTGAATATTGACCAGTAGTATAATGTAATTCTACGATTTCTTTTATTTTTGACATTTCATCCATAACATTACTAAAAGAAGAGTTTTTATCTACAAATACTCCAACAAAACAGCATACATCATATCCAAGCTTAGGCATATCTAACATAAGTTTTGTACCTTTTATCATGCCAATGTCTTCCATTTTTTTCATTCTTACATGGATAGTACCGCCACTTACATGGCAAATACGAGCTATTTCTAAATATGGTGTTCTTGAATCTTTAATAAGTATGTCAAGAATTTGAAGATCTAAATCATCTAATTGAGAATTAACCACAATAGACACGGAATCACCTCATATATGTAAAATTTTTACAATACGCTTTGATATTCATCAATTTATAAAATCTTTATTAAAAACCAGAATAAATATAATAATAACATAAATTTAAAGTGTTAAATGTTAAACTCATAAATACAAGCATATTACATTTTTAATATTACTACAGAATTTAATTAATAACAACAATTTTAGATAATACTCACAAGTGTTTTTTTATAATTTTAAATTATTTAAAGGGAAAGAGTAATTAGTTTTTAAATTATTAAATTAAAGTATTAACCTTTTGTATTAATTATTATATATATTATGAAGTTTTTATTGAAAAAGTCTTAAATATGAAATATGATACTTTATAGATATAAAATTAAAGGGGGGAAAGACATGCCATATGTTTTATTAATTTTGTTAGCCGCAGTGGTAGGTGTTATATTATATAACTTATTAAATGTATATTTATTAAGAAAGATAAATATTAACAAGTGGATCGTGCTAGGTGTTTCTATATTAGTTTTCTTTTTACCTATAGTGTTTAGTAGGTTTGAATTTAGCCCAAATATAATGTCTATAGTACAATCAATGCTTTTCGTAATATTGCTTTTATGGTTTTTTGATTTAAACTCAAAAGGACCAATAAAAAAAGAGAAACAGATAAATATAAAAACTAAAGCAAAGCCAAATAAGTTAAAAACTATGCCTAAAGATTCAATAATAATAAATGATACAAATAAAAAAGGTAAAAACAAAAAATAATTCCCTTAAAAAAAGATATTAAGAATAAAAGGTTTAAAAAGAAAAGTTAAAAGTTTTAGCCATAGATGGTTAAAACTTTTAACTTTTTAAAATTTATTTAAAAATATTGGAGAAGTAAGAGCGATAGCTCCACTTTGCAAAAATATCTTAGCTACATACCATTTTTCATTTTCCTTAAAGGGAAGAGAACAAAAATATTTAATGTCCTTTTGGGGCGGAAAGTCCATTTCTTTTATACATACTCCATTAGATGATATAAGTTTGATTTTTGTAATTTTATCCTCCCTATCTTCAGCATATAAAGAGAATTTTAAAGTGTTGTTTTTCTTGCAATTAAGTACATCACCCATTAAGCTACCGTTAATATAAAAATGAACCTTAAGTGTTCTCGATTCAGTAGAATAGGTATTCCTATTTCTTAAAGATTGTAAAAGGTTTTTTCTATCTTTTTTCTCCACTAGTACTGCAGTTAAATTATCGCTATCTCCAAAGTTTATCTTATGGTTATCTTGAGAGTTTATAGCCCCAAGTTTCCAACCTTTATCAAGAAGGGAATAATAACGCTTTTCATATCTATTATAGGATTTAGCAGGGTAAAGACCATTTCCTACCTCAATTAAAGATAGGTGATTATTTAATAAAGGATTAAAATCAAGCTTTTCTATGTTTTTACTTGGGTGATTTATAGCCATTATAGGATTATTTACAGAGTTCCATAAAAGTAGCTTTTTAATATCCCCTATATCCCCTGAAAAGAAATTTTCTGAGGCGAATATATTTAAATGACCGTAAGGCTTTAAGGTAAATTCAAATCCTAAAATACCAATGAAATTATCATGCTTTTTATTAAACTTTTGTATGTCTTTTAAGGCATCTTCCCATTTATCTTTATCTTTATGTTTCTTATTATTATTTAAAGCATTATTGTGATCTGTTATTATAATAAAATCTAAGTTTTTATTTTTAGCATACTTTAAGGCTACCTTTACACCACCTGTACCTGTAGAGTTTTCAGTATGGCAGTGAGGTATCCCATAGATTATACTATGCTTTTTTTTAATAGAACCTTTAGATTTTTTACTTTTTCCCATATAGCACATCCTTAAAAATCTTTCTTATTAATATAATAGATAAAAGAGTGGGAATTGCTATTATGTTTTAGCGAATCAAACCTTGATGCGGCAAAAGAATTTGGAATGGCACCTATATTAATAGATAGATATGACATAAGAGACCTCAAAAGTAAATATCCTATAATTAGGTCATTAAATGAATTAAATTATTATTAGGTAGCCCTAGGTGGACTACCTAATACCAATTTAAAAGGTTGTTTACTGTTTACATATGGCCATATATATCATATATTTTCCAATCTGAATCGTCCTTTTCTTTACAAACTATAAAATATCTTGTCCAATTCCCACTACCCCATTGAGCAGTTTCATTATATTTATCAGTTAGTTTATTTGTATACTTAACTTCAATAATTTCAAATTCATTTGGGTTATATTCCTTTAACCTATCCATATACCAATAATATTTAATATCATTAGGTTTATTAGAATAATCTTTTTCGTTTAGTTTTTCTAAACTATGAACAGTTAGTTCTTCTGTATATAATCCATTATTAAAGTTTTCTTTATATATTTTTGGATATGAATTAAAACTTTCGCTATTAATAAAGATATTTTCAAAGTCGTTATATTCATCACTTATTTCAATTTTAAAATAATCAAGAATAACCTTTTCGCCATATGATTTTGGAACAATTTCTGATTTGAAAAATCTCTCACCATTTTTGATTTCTAATACATAATCTTTTTCTAGCTTTGTTTCTTGTTTGTCTTTCACAGTACCACATCCCAATAAAATAAAAGAAAATAATGTGAATATACAAAGTACCACTATATTTTTTTTTAGGCGCATTTATAAATCCTCCTTTTCAATTGAAATATTTGTAGTTAATCGATTATACTTCACTATATAATAATTATACATTATTTAGGTCAAGTAAATACCACTTTAATAGTGTAGATCATTACTTTTTATAGTGTAATTTAATGATTTTAGAAAGTTGTACGTAATATTTAGAACAAGGGTAATTTTTATTTAAAGTATAGTATAAAGTCATAATGCATGTTATAATTTGGTATTGCTATACTGAGTAGTACAACTTTATAAAAAGGTTTAAAGAGTTCTAATCAGTATAATTATATACTAATAGAAAGTTTATGAAAGTAGGGGTATATAAAATGGATGAATTTAAAATTCTTAAAATCAAGGAAAGCGTTTTCAAAGACAATGATGAACAAGCTGATTTGCTTAGGCAAGATTTAAAAAGGGAAAAGACATTTTTACTGAATTTGATGTCATCGCCGGGTTCAGGTAAAACAACAACTCTTGTAAGAACAATTGAGGCGTTGAAAGATAAGATGCGTATTGGAATTTTAGAAGCTGATATTGACTCAGATGTCGATGCACATGCAGTTGCAAAGACTGGTACAAAAGTAATTCAATTACATACAGGTGGAATGTGTCATCTTGATGCAGATATGACGAAGCAAGGGTTATTAGGGTTAGGTACAGAAAACATTGATTGCGCCATATTAGAAAATGTAGGGAACCTAGTGTGCCCAGCAGAATTTGATACAGGAGCATCAAAAAATGCTATGATTTTGAGTATTCCAGAAGGAGACGATAAACCTTTAAAATATCCTTTAATGTTTTCAATTGTTGATGTTTTACTAATTAATAAGATTGATGCTATTGACTATTTTGACTTTGATTTAGAAGCTGTAAAAGGCCGTGTTAAAAAGTTAAATCCGAAAATTAAGATTATACCAATTTCAGCTAAAACAGGTGAGGGAATTGAAGAGTGGGCTCAATGGTTACGTACTGAAGTTGAAAATTGGAACGGATAATATAATAATTATAAAACTAAAAATTTGGGGGTAATATAGATGGTTAAGGAAAAGGTACTAGATCTTGCAAATAAGATTAGTAGGGTAAAACGTGGTACAAAATTAGAAATCACGCCTGAACATCCAGAATACAAAATTTTAGAACCGGTTGTTACAGAAGAAATGGCAGAAGCAGCGCTTTGTCTTGAACTTCGTAAAGCAAAAAGCGCTAAAGAAATTGCGTTAGAGTGTGGTAAATCTGTAGAGGAAACTGAAAAGCTTTTATGGAAATTAGCTGTTGATGGGGTAGCTTTTGTGAGTAAAATAGATGGGGTTGATAAGTACTGGCATGATATTTGGGTTCCAGGACATATGGAAATGATGGTTAATAATAAAGAGAATGTAAGAAAGTATCCTCAAATTGCTTTAGCTTTCGATGAATACGGAAGAAAAAAGGGCCCTATGGCAGCAGGATTATTTCCTGTAGGTGTAGGACCTATGAGAGTTATACCAATTGAGACATCGATAGAAGGAGAAACAAGAAGAGCATCTTATGAAGAGGTTTCAAAATATCTTAATGAAAATACTATTTTCTCAGTTTCTGATTGTTCCTGTCGTACATCAAGAGAGGCTATGGGAGAAGGGTGTGGTCATTTAAAGGAAGATATGTGTATTCAGATGGGACATGCTGCTGAATACTATATTCGTACAGGTAGAGGACGAGAGATTACACGTGAAGAGGCTTTTGAGATTATTAGAAAAGCCGAAGAAAATGGATTAATGCATAGCATACCAAACACAGATGGTCCAGGAAAGACTCACGCTATTTGTAATTGTTGTGGATGTTCATGTTTTGCATTAAGAATTGCAGGTATGTTCATTAATAATGATATGATACGTTCAAATTATGTTTCTAAGATTGACCAAGATAAGTGCGTTGCCTGTGGAGAATGTGTTGAGGTCTGTCCTGTAAATGCATTGAAATTAGGTCAGAAGTTATGTTCTAAAACTCCGACAATTAAGAAAGAAAGAGATGAGTTTCCGTCTAATACGGAATGGGGACCAGATAAGTGGAATGAAGACTACCGTATTAATAGAGAAAATGTGGTTGATACAGGAACAAGCCCTTGCAAAACAAATTGTCCAGCACATATTTCTGTTCAAGGATACATTAAACTAGCATCTCAGGGAAGATATAAAGAAGCCCTTGAGCTTATAAAACATGAAAATCCATTTCCAGCAGTATGTGGACGTATATGCCCAAGAAAATGTGAAACAGAATGTACAAGAGGTGATATTGACGATCCAGTTGCTGTAGATGAAATCAAAAAGTTTATTGCAGAGCAAGATTTAAATATGGAAAATCGATATGTCCCAAAATTAAGACATAACTATGGGAAGAAGATTGCAGTTGTTGGTTCAGGACCTTCAGGGCTTTCTTGTGCTTACTATTTAGCAATTGATGGTTATAAGGTAACTGTATTTGAAAAACAAAAAGCTCTTGGTGGTATGCTCACACTTGGAATACCATCCTACAGACTGGAAAAAGATGTAGTAAATGCAGAAATAGATATTTTAAAAGAATTAGGTGTAGAATTTAAAATGGGCGTGGAAGTAGGTAAGGATGTAAGTCTTAAAGATTTAAGAGGTAAAGGTTATGAAGCATTCTATCTTGCAATTGGTGCTCAAACAGGTAGAAATCTTGGTATAGAAGGTGAAGACGCAAAAGGCGTTATTACAGGAGTTGATTTTCTTCGAGAGGTAAACTTAGGTAATGATGTAAACCTTCAAGATAATGTTGTTGTAATTGGTGGAGGAAATGTTGCTATTGATGTTGCAAGAACGGCTACAAGAGTTGGGGCTTCTAAGGTAGATATGTATTGTCTGGAAAGCTTAAAAGAAATGCCTGCTCTTGAAGAAGAAATTGGAGATGCTGTATCAGAAGGTATTGTAATAAACAATTCTTGGGGACCAAAAAGAATCCTTAAAGAAGATGGAAAAGTTACGGGCATAGAGTTTAAAAGATGTATTTCGGTTTTGGATAGTGATGGAAGATTTAGTCCTGTGTTTGACGAAGATGAAATTAAAATTGTAAAGACTAATAATATCTTGATTTCAGTAGGACAAGGAATAGATTGGTCAAACCTATTAGAAGAAAGCAAGATAGAACTTAATCCAAACAAGACAATAAAAGTAGATTCATTTACGCTTCAGACAGGAGAGAAGGATGTATTTGCTGGCGGAGATGCTATGACAGGACCTAAATTTGCTATTGATGCTATTGCATTAGGTAAAGAAGGCTCAATTTCAATACATCGTTATGTTCAAAAGGGACAAAGCTTAGTTAATGGACGTGATAGAAGGGTATATCATGCCTTCGATAAAGAAACCTTGAACCTCGAAGGCTATGATAGGATTCCAAGACAAAAGATAGATCATGTAGATGGATCTGAATCTAAAGAGTCCTTTAAAGATTTGCGTAACACATTTACAAAAGAACAAATTGAGCTTGAAACAAAGCGTTGTCTTGGATGTGGTGCTACAACTGTAGATGAATACTTATGTGTAGGGTGTGGGGCCTGTACAACTAGATGTAAGTTTGATGCAATTTCACTTGTGAAAAAGTATGACGCTGAAAGTGTTCCACTTGAAAAGCTAAAACCTATAATACTTAAAAATATGATTAAGCGTAAAGGTAGAATTACAATTAAAAAGGTCAACAATTTTGTGAGTGGTGTTTTTTCTAAGAAGATACAAAACTAAAAGACAAAGGGGATAATGAGTCCCCTACAGTCTTTAAAATTAAAAGTGTAGAGGTGATTTTATTGCATGAAGTGGGAGTTTTAATTGAAGTTGTAAAAAAGGTTGAAAATATAGCGAAGGTAAATAAATTAACAAAGATTGATACATTAGTGCTACAAATTGGGGAACTTTCGTCCATGATTCCAAGATATATAGAAGCGTGCTACCCAGCGGCAGTAGATGGAACGTTACTACAAGATACCACATTAAAAATTGAGATATTACCAGGAAATTGTATTTGTAAAAGTTGCAATAAGGTCTTTAATTTGCTTGAAAATAATAGCAAATGTCCAAATTGTGAAGGGGGATACTGGGATTTATTGAGCGGAAAAGAATTTATGATAAAAGAAATAATTGCTTACTAAATAATGTAAATATAAAGCAGTCCTTAAATTATTAAAGTTTCTTTGATATCTATAATAATTTCATTAATAATTTCTTTTATTTCAAGATTTCTTGTTCCAGGAATAAAAACATTATGGTTTCGTAGTGGAATGATATATTTAATACAATCCATTTGAAAAATATATTGGGTTATTGATGCAGGTATTTCACTATTAATGCCACCATTGCATATAACTCCAATAGGTCCTATGATACAGTTTATATTTTGTCTATCACAAAAAGAACATATGGCCTTTTCACCAGTAATACCAACGTTAGCTCCAGCTCTAACCATGTTAGATGTAGCAATAGTGTTAGTACCCAAACCAATTATGTATATTTCTTTTGGAATTTCTTTACGGATCCTTTTGATAACTGTTTGTCCTAGTCCTGCACCTTGAGCATCAATAACTGCTATTTTCATAATAAACAAATCCTCCAAGTAATAATATTAAAAGTAATACAATGGTTAATTGCACTAATGTTTTGTATAATGTAATTATAAATGCAAAATGCAATAAAGTACAATAGAAGAATTTATTGGAGTGTGTAATAATGAAAATAACAAGATTAACACAAGGGTTAGAGGGAAATAAAGATTGTAGTGATGAAATTAAAAAATTATTAAATGAAAAAGATGTATATATGATAAATGTAATGGGCTCACCAGGATCCGGCAAAACTAGCCTAATAGTTGAACTAATTAACGGACTAAAAGATGAGTATAACATAGGTGTTATTGAAGGGGATATTGCAGGGCAAATTGATGCTGAAAAGATTGATGCATTAGGAATTCCTGTGGTTCAACTTAACATTGAGGGTGCTTGTCATATTGAGGCTATATCAATTAAAAACATTATCCAGTATTTTAATTTAGATGAAATAGATTTGATTTTCATTGAAAATGTTGGGAATCTAGTTTGCCCTGCAGAATTTAATGTAGGTGAAGATTTAAAAGTAGCTATTTTAAGTGTTCCAGAAGGAGACGATAAGCCAGAAAAGTATCCTTTGATGTTCACAATAACTGATGCAGTAATAATAGGTAAGTATGATATGGTTGAACACTTTGAATTTGATGATAATAAGGTAGAAATGGTTACTAATAATTATAATTCAAATACTGAAGTATTCAGAATATCTACAAGGACAGGTGAGGGTATAGAAGACTTAGTTAAGTATATGAAAAGGACAATTAATTTTAAGATAAACAAACATTAGATGAACTACAATGTGAGTTTATTTGACAGAAATGGCAAAATGATTTAAACTATTTTAAGTAAGTCGAATCTTACTTAGAGTAGTAGTCAAATTTATCTTTTTTAAAATTTACATAATTTAATAATTATTAATATTAAACCACGAAGGTTTTAGCATCTTTTTTTATTTTGAAGAAGGAGCTTAATTTTTCGTGGTTTTTATGTTTTTATCATATTTAGGGAGGAGATGCTTTTTGAATAATATAATTTATGCAATGAAAAAAGGAGTACAGTTTATCTTAATTATATTTTTGCTGTCTATAACTGTATTTTATATGTCAAGATTATCACCTGGTGACCCTTTAGTATCTTATTATGGAGAAGGGGTTAAAAGGATGAATACTACACAAAAACTAGAAGCAATGAAAAGACTAGGACTAAATGATCCTATATATAAACAATATATAAGATGGTTATCAAATGCGGCTCATGGACAATACGGTATATCTTATAAATATAAGCAAGATGTTACAAGGGTAATTGGAAACGTGTATAAAAATACAATTATTTTAGGTGGACTTTCTTATATCCTGACTTTTTTATTTGCTTTGTTTTTGGGGATATTTTGTGCATTACATGAGGATAAACTTATTGATAAAGTTATGTGTAAAGTAGGTATTGTAACCACATCCATACCACCATTTTGGATAGCGTTGGTGCTTATATTAATTTTTAGTATTAATTTAAGAGTGTTACCTTCAAGTGGTGCATATGCCATGGGTAAATCGAAAAGTTATATAAGTCGGGTAGAGCACCTTGTATTGCCTCTAACTGTTCTTATATTAAGTCACCTTTGGTATTATACATACATTGTTCGAAATAAGCTGGTGGAAGAAATGAGACGGGATTATGTGTTATTATGCAAAGTTAAAGGTTTAAGTAAGAAAAAGATCATTTATAAAGATTGTTTAAGAAATATTATGCCCTCTTATATTAGCGTTATGGCAATGTCTGTTCCTCATATCTTAGGAGGAACTTATGTAGTAGAGAAGGTTTTCTCTTACCCGGGACTTGGAACACTTTCTTTTGAAAGTGCTAAGTATCATGATTATAACATGCTTATGGTGCTATGCCTTATAACAGGGATATTAGTTATTTTTGCAAATGTTATTGCACAGATTATTAACGATAAAATAGACCCTAGAATGAAGCATCATGGAGGTGACAGCCAGTGGAGCAAAAATGCAGTGACTTTGAAATAGTTGGAGAAAATTATCTTTTAGAAGAGATGGATATTGACAAGAGAGAAGGGTTTAAAAAGGATTTAAAGGGAAAACCCTATATATCCATAGGAGTTCTATGCCTGATTATATTAGGCTGCACTTTCCCAAGGATAATGACTAGTTTAGATCCTACTTATATGGACCTTAGTAATATTAATGTGGCCCCAAACAGTACCTTTTATTTTGGTACAGATTCATTAGGTAGAGATATATTTACTATGATTTGGTATGGTGGCAGAGTGTCTTTACTTATTGGTGTACTTGCTACAGTTATATCAACTACCATTTCAGTTATATATGGTAGTATTAGTGGTTTTTCATCGGAATTTGTAGATGATATAATGATGAGATTTACTGAAATAGCCCTTAGTATACCGTCCATTTTAATTATAATCTTTATTCAAGCAATGATAGGAAAAGCAAATCCAGTATCTATAGCTATTGTAATTGGAATTACTAATTGGATGAATATTTCTAAGATTGTACGAAGTGAGGTAAGACAAATTAGAAATAATGAGTATATTTTATCCGCAAAATACTCTGGAGGTAAGTTCTTTTATATTTTAAGGAGACACTTGTTACCAAGTTTTATTTCATCAATAATGTTTATGGTAGTAACCAATATCGGAAGTGTTATTGCAATAGAATCAACTTTAAGTTTTTTGGGAATAGGACTACCTATTGAAATTATATCATGGGGTAGCATGCTGTCTTTAGCAGAAAAAGCATTATTATCGAATTATTGGTGGATTATATTGATCCCAGGTATATTTTTAGTAATGACATTGGTGTGTATTACAAACATAGGAAATTATATTAGGAAGAAAAATAATAAAGAATTTAGTAACTTATAAAAATATAAAGTGAAATATTAATTACAATATTGTAATTTAATATAAATTAATTTTACTATATGAGGAGGAAGATTATGAAATTTAATAAGTTGATGATTTTAGGTTGTGCCCTGACTATGTGTATGGGTTTAATGGGGGGCTGTAATGCTGAAAATAAAATATCATCAAAGGAAAAGGTTTTAGTTTATGGAAGTGGTGACTATTCAAGTATTAATCCAGCATTATATGAGCATGGAGAAATTAATTCTCTTATTTTCACTGGGCTTACATCTCATGATAAAGATAATAATATTGTTCCATCATTAGCAAAGAGCTGGGACCTTGAAAAAGGTACAAATACATATACGTTTAAGTTGAAAGACAATGTTAAATGGCATGATGGAAAAGCTTTTTCTGCAGAGGATGTAAAGTTTACGCTAGAAACAATTATGAATCCTAAAAATGACTCGGAAATAGCATCAAATTATGAAGATATTAAAGAAATTGAAGTTCAAGATAAAAATACAATAAAAATAAGATTAAAATCACCTAATGTAGCAATGCTTGATTATTTAACAATAGGTATATTACCAAAGCACCTTTTAGAAGGAAAAGACATTGCAACAGATGAGTTTAATCAATTCCCAATTGGGACAGGTCCTTTTAAAATGGAAGCTTGGGATAAAGGACAAAGTATTACCCTTGCAAAAAACAAAGATTTCTACGATAAGGAAGCTGAAATTGATAAAATAATCTTTAAAATTGTGGAAGATACTAAAGCAAGAGCACTTCAATTAAAGTCTGGAGAGCTAGATTTAGCACAGGTTACACCTCATGATGTTGAACAATTTAAAAACAATAAAGATTTTCTTGTATATGATATAAAGACATCAGATTATAGAGGGATCATGTATAATTTTAATAGTCCTATGTTTAAAAATAATAAGGGGCTACCAAATGCCTTAAGTTATGCTATTGATAGAAAGGCTATTTTAGATAGTGTTGTATTAGGATATGGACAGATAGCTTACTCACCACTTCAGGGCGGAGAATACAATAGCACTAATATGGAGAAGTTCAATTATAACCCAGAAAAGGCTAAAGAAATGCTTGAAAATGCAGGCTGGAAGATTTCAACAGATGGCATATATGAAAAGGGTGGTACTAAATTATCATTTACCACAAACTGTAGTGAGGGAGACCAGGTAAGAATAGATATAGCAAATATCTGTAGTCAACAATTTAAGGAAATTGGTGTTGATATGAAAGTTGCTGTACTACCTAAAATTGATTGGGAAAACCAAGATGCATTCCTTATTGGTTGGGGAAGTCCTTTTGATCCAGATGATCATACTTATAAAGTATTTGGAACAGATAAGGGGAATAATTATAACAGCTATTCAAATGATAAAGTTGATGAGTTATTAATTAAGGCAAGAGAGACAGATGTGAAGGATGAGAGATTAAAGTATTATAAAGAATTCCAAATGGAACTTTCTAAAGATATGCCATATACATTTATAACTTATATGGATGCATTATATGTTTCAAACCCTAAGATAAAAGGAGTGACAAAAGAAACAATATTAGGTCATCATGGTGTGGGAATATTTTGGAATGTAACAGATTGGACACTTGAATAAAAAATATAAAATATAAAATATAAAATGGAACTACAAAGTCATTTTACATGATTTTGTAGTTTTTAATAGGTAGGTGTGATTATGGAGGATTTGCTAAAGGTAAATAATTTATATGTAAGTTTTAAAACTAAAGAGGGGGAATTTCAAGCGGTAAGAGATGTTTCTTTTACACTAAAAGAAGGAGAAGTTTTAGCAATACTTGGTGAATCGGGATGCGGTAAATCTGTATTATCTAAAAGTATATTACATGTGCTCCCAAGTAATGGATTTATAAAAAGCGGAGAGATTATTTTTAATGGAAAAAATATAACAAGCCTAGCAGAAAAGGATATGGGTAAGGTTAGAGGAAAGGACATATCTATGATATTTCAAGATCCTATGACTTCTTTAAATCCTACCATGTCTATTGGTAATCAGATTATGGAAGCCATATTAGTTCATGAAAATATGAGTAAGATGGGAGCAAAAAAGAAGAGCATAGAACTTATGGAACTTGTAGGAATAGATTATGTGGAAAAGAGATTTAACCAATATCCACATCATTTATCTGGAGGAATTGGACAAAGAGTTGTTATTGCAATAGCCCTTGCTTGTGACCCAAAGGTATTGATTGCAGATGAACCAACCACTGCTTTAGATGTGACTATTCAAGCACAAATATTACAGCTTATCTTAGAATTACAACAAAAAACTAATATATCTGTGATTTTCATAACCCATGATTTAGGTGTAGTTGCTAGTTTGGCTCAAAGAATTGCAGTTATGTATGCTGGAAAGATTGTTGAGATAGGTACAGCTAAAGATATCTTTTATGATCCAAGACATCCATATACTTGGGCACTTATGTCTTGCTTACCAAAAATAGACTCAGAGGATGAATTTTTAAATTACATAAAAGGGACGCCACCTAATTTATTAAACCCTCCAAAAGGTGATGCTTTTGCAAATAGAAACAAGTATGCTTTGAAGATAGATTATTTACTTGAACCACCTATGTTTAAAATAAGTGATACTCATAGCGCTGCAACCTGGCTTTTACATAAAAATGCCCCTAAAATAGAGCCTCCTATTAAATTTGAAGAATGTAGAGTGATATAAAATGAAAAATGAAAAGATATTAGAAGTGAAAAATTTAAAACAATACTTTAAAGTAGATAGAAATACTATAATTAAAGCCGTTGATAATATATCTTTTGATATTTATAAAGGAGAAATATTTGGTTTGATTGGTGAATCAGGATCAGGTAAATCAACTACGGGTAGAAGTATTATCAATATGTATAAACAGACAAGTGGAGAAGTCTATTATAGGGAAAAGCTTATTTCAGATCCTAAAGTTTATAAGATAGAGCGAAAATTAATAAATAAAAATATGCAAATTATATTTCAAGATTCAACTTCCTCTTTAAATTCAAGGATGACGGTAAAAGAAATTATTGAGGAACCTCTTATAATTCAAAAACTGTATAAAAAGAAAGAAGAGCGATTAGAGAAGGTTCATAAGTTAATGGATTTAGTTGGTCTAGATAAAAGCTATAAGGACAAGTACCCCTATGAATGTTCAGGGGGACAGAGGCAACGTATAGGAATTGCAAGGGCCCTTAGCCTTGATCCTGACTTCATTATTGCCGATGAACCTATTGCATCTTTAGATATTTCAATGCAAGCTCAGATTATTAATTTATTTAAGAAACTTCAAAAAGATAAGGATCTTACATGTTTATTTATTTCACATGATTTAGCAATGGTAAGGTATGTCTGTAATAGAGTAGCAGTTATGTATCATGGCAAAATTGTTGAACTTGCTGAAACTAAGGAACTATATGAAAATCCTATTCATCCTTATACCAAAGCACTATTTTCATCAATACTTGTTCCAAATCCAAGCTGCGAAGGGAAGCCACCTTGTGTTAAGTATAATGCAGCTATTGATAACTTCGTAAAAGAAGAAGATCAGTTGTTTGAAGTGTCAAAAGGTCACTTTGTTTATGGCCGCGACTCCTATATTACGCAAAACTTTAGCAATGGTTAGTGTTTTATAATGTGTTTTTTTAGATTTAATTTTAAATATTTACTTTAATAAAGTTCCTGTTACTAATTCATCTTCAAACACAAAAAGCCACTATTTATAGAAGATAACTAAAGTACTGGTACAACTATGAGGTGCACTGAAACATCAATTTAATTAATAAATATTTATAATTACCTTCAATTATTTTATAGATATCTAATATAGTATTGAGTACTCTTCTTATTAATTAAAAAAATAGTTAATACAACTTGAAAGCATATTCTAGAGTTTTCCACCTTTTTCTACAAATTTTGAAGGAGAATTATAGGCGATTACTGAATTATAATAAATAGAATGGTTTAGAAGTAATAATGGAGTTGCGTTAGATGACGTTTACAATGAGTGCTGATTTAAATGTTCTGTTTAGGATTAATATGAGGTACCCGAATAATAAGTTACTCAGCCGGTAAACACAAGGATATACAGATTGCTTATGATGTCTTTTTAAAAGTTAACTGTAACTTGAGTAATATAAATATATTTTATACTGATAGGGAAAATGAGCTTAGAAACATTCAACATAAAAATATCTCTTAGCAAAAATGGGTGCCCTTATGATAACGCTGTTGCAGAAGCAACATATAAAATAATAAAAACTGAACTTGCATATAATAGGGTGTTTAGTAGCTTTGAAGAATTAGAAATGGAGTTATTTAATTATGTGAATTGGTATAATAATCATAGAATACATAGATCATTAAACTACATGACACCTGTAGAATATAAATCAAAGATGTCCGAATAAAATTTGTTTTAAAAAGTATTGAAAATTCAGTATTTTAGTTATATTAATCGAATATATGGTGAGGATGAAATAGATAATGCCGTAATGATTAATGGTTATAAAATTTAGTATAGCCTATCTAAGTTTCCCAGAATGCTGATTGCTTTTTTTAGTATTTCTAGTGCGTCCTGTGTGTCCCTTAGTTCTTTGCGTAGTCTTGCATTTTCTTTTGAGTCATCACTTTGGTAATTACCAGATCCTCTAGTAGGTACTTCTCCATTGTTAGCTCTGGCTTCTTTTGTCCACGTGCATAATGTTGCTTTGCTTGTTCCTAAATTCTTTGCACAAGCTGTTAATCCTAAATCCTTATGATCTAAATAATACCTTACGGCATCCTCTTTAAACTCTTTTGTAAACTGTCTACTCATGTTAAATCCCTCCATCTTCCTTTATCTTTATTATATATTCTATTTTGGAATTTTTCACTTTCAACTTGTACTATTTATATTCTAGCACCACTTTCTAAATTTTCTTATAGTATCTAAGATTTTATTTGTAATTGAAACACCCATAGATTTGGATAAATCAAATCTATGGGTGTTTTTTTTATGCTAGTAGATAACACATAAACAAAACTATAGCTAGTGATTGTGGAATATTTAAGGGGATAATTCAAAGAACAATAGTAATTCTTTTAGAGGCAAGTTTTGCAAAGAAACACAGACGATTTAGAGAAAAAGGATGACAGACTTCAAATCTTTATACATTGGCATACCTTTTTCAAAATAATGAGGATGGGTGTAAAAAAGAGATTAAGGAAGAAGTAGTAAAGAATAAAGAAAAGCAAAAATTAGATGACTATGAAGAAATAGAAATAGTAAGTTTTTTAGATTATAAAACAAGTAATCAGAGCATGATTAAAACTAGTAATGATTATGTAATGTTAGAGGCAATAATGAAGCAATTAATGATATAACAGAATTAAATTATAAAAAATATATAATGAGGCGCTTTATGAAAATTTATGCTGTGAAAATTTTAGATATTAGCGAAGAAAAGTTGGATAAGTTATGTTTACTAATTGATTCATAGAAAAAATATAAGATTAAGAAATTTATTAATAAAAAGGATTAAATTACGGCATTAATTTCGGAAATATTGATAAGAACGATAATAATTGAAACCAAAGGTAATTTTGTTCTAAGGTTCATCGCATTATTTACAACGTCTTTAGTACTAGAATAAAGCCTAAATCTTTATTTAGGATAAACAGAAGTGATATGTGACTGGTTTCTAAATTTATATAAATAACCAAAGTAACGATTTAAATTTGCACGTATCAACTATTTTTAAATTCTACAATTGACTATAATTATAAGTTATTTTATGGAGGATAATATGAATATTGTTGAGAATAGGTGTAATATTCAATTGCTAGATTTTTTACAGAAAATGATGAAGATAAATTAAATAATGGAAAGTATGGAGCATTAACACATGCATTGGCAATAATAAAGTATGAAAGTAAAACTCTTTTAGCTTTTAATATATGGAGAAAACAATGGGAGTTGCCTACTGGATGTATAGAACAAGGTGAGAATTAAAAACAATGTATTTTGAGGGAAGTATTGGAAGAAACTTCACAGGAGTTAAATAATATCAAACTATGTGTTATAGTAAAGATTTTTGTAAAATCTGAAAATAGAGTGGAGTATGGAGCAGTATGGTTAGGAAAAATCTATAATGTCAAGCCCTTTCAGATAAATGATGAGATGGATAAAATTTGCTTTTGGCATTTAAAATGTGATATAGGATACATAGATGGTATTGATAGAAAGTTAATTGATATTTTATTATAAAGAACATATTTTATGAATGCTAATTTTAAAAAAATTATGCAATATTTATCACAAACTTCATGTAATGGTGTTTCAATAACTGAGTTAAAGATATCAATATGAAAAATTTCAGTAAGCAAGTTAAAAAACCTACGAGCTGTTTAAGTTAACTATTAATAAACATAATTACATTCATCCTGCAAATTGATAATTCAAGTGGATATATTTATGTTTCCATATTAGAGCTATATAAAAGCATAGATGCTAGAAAATAAGTTAAACGAAGATTTGTGAAATTATGTAAGCAATTAAAAGTAACATATAGATAGGAGGTTACAAATGTATAAAGAAATTATTTGGAACTTTGATGGAACACTTTTTGATACATATCCTAATATGGTTTATGCATTTCAAAGAGCTTTAAAAGATGATGGAATTGAAGAAAATGATGAAGAAATTTTATCACATATGAAAGTGTCAATAACACATACGATTGATTTTTATAAGACAAAACACAAAATAAGTGATGAAATGATAATGAGATTTTGTAATTATGAAAAAGAAACTAATGAGGAGCTTATAAAACCATTTTTAAATGTTAAAGAAATTTGTAGAGATATATATTATTCAGGAAAAAGAAACTATTTATTTACCCATAGAGGAAAATCAGCATTAGGATATCTAAAGTATCACAATTTATATGGATATTTCAATGATTTTATCACTTCAGATGATGGATTTAGAAAGAAACCTAATCCAGAAGCGATTTTACACCTTGTTAAAAAATATAAAATTAAAACAGATGAAATATTAATGATAGGGGACAGAGATATTGATATTATTGCAGCACGTAACGCAGGAGTTAAATCATGTCTATTTGATCCTGATTCGACTCAAAATATTGATATTGCTGATTATAGTGTAAAATCAATTGAACAACTTTACCAAATGATTGAGTTATAATTTAGTTGCGAATAAGGCAATAAGAGAGGATTGACCTGGTCAAGCAAAATTGTAACACTAAGTTCAATTGATTTTTAAACATAGCTTATTGAATAAATATAGTATTAGTCAAAGTATTTATTGGAGTATGCGAAAACTTCAATAGATAATGTTTTTGGGTTTTTACGAGCATTGAAATAAGATAGCTATGTGTTATGCTCAAATCTAATAAATTTATATAATAGGGGTGAAAAATATGACATGGCCAACACATATAGTTGCTGCTGGTGGATACGTTTTTGATAAGAATGGTAATATTCTTATTGTTAAAACAAAAAATAGAGGATGGGATTGTACTGGAGGTCAAATTGAAATAGGTGAAAATATTGAAGAAGGTGTTTTACGAGAAATTTTTGAGGAGAGTGGTGTTAAAGCATCTGTTAGATGTTTGGTAGGAATATATTCAAATGTAGGAAAAGAGATTTTTTATGACGGGATCACACAAGTTCCTACAAAGGTTATATTTGATTTCGGATTGCTCCCCCTATTATGGACATTTTCTAACGAATGCTAACTAATTCATAGATTCCCTTATAAATTGATTTGGACTTATATAGTTTAAGCTCTCATGGATTCTTTCTTCATTATAGAACTTTATATATTCATCAATAAGTCTGTAGCCATCGGTGAAGTTTTTAATCTCATTCCAAGTTATACATTCCTTAGAAAGTAAAGAATGAAAAGATTCTATATGTGCATTATAGTAAGGATTAAAATATGAATATAAAGTTAATACAAATGTGTTAATTGGTAAGCTTAAGAACACATTAATTACTATGATATCTATAAATAATCCTTGGAAGCGTTCACGCATGTTAAAACATATTGAAGAAGAAATCCAAAGAAATGTTATTCCTATTAGACCTGATAGATCATTTGAAAGAAAAGAAAATAAATCTACTCAAATGGTAAATAGAATGAATAAAAAAGAGCTCTATAAAAATACACTTATATGTCTATTTGGAAGAATCCTCATTAGGGTTAGTGAGGGTTTATTTGTCATATTTAAAATTATGAATTTAGCTTTATTAATAATAGTAACTTTGGGAAAAATCCATGGTTTTCCATAGGCTTTTCTATCAAGTGATTCTTAGACTTAGGTGGAGTTTGATTATAAGGAATACATCTCTCCATCTGAGTCTTAGAAGAAATTATCCAGGGGCGTAGCAGCCGTCATCCCACACCTTGAAGAGGATAGGGGTGTTACGGATGGTAGCCATCGGATAAAACCACTTTTTGTAAAAATATTGATGACTAGCTTTATGACATTGACCCGAAGGGATAGAATATAGGCAATTAGGGACTATGAAACATAACATTTGCGATGTCTTAGCTCATAGAATGAAAGGCAGAAAAATGAGCTTGTCTATTAATGGAGCAGACAACTTATCTAAAATCCTAGCAGAAAAGTTTAGCAATAGATTATTTAGTACCTTGGATAAAATCTATAAAAACATTATACCTAATGACGTTATAGATACTGTAATTCGTGAAATACCTTTATCCGCTTCCGCGGTTACTTTGGGAAGAAAGGTAATACAAAAATTGTGTGGATTAAAGGGATTTGGAGATCTTGGTTACAATTAGAAATAAAAATGGGTAGGGTGAATTATAAATAAGCCATGTGAAATAATGGATGGTAAGTTAAATAAAATAGTTGCCAATTTTTACTTGACCCAAACAGTTTATTTATGTAAAGTAAAAGTATGCTGTAATTGGTATTATATTCAGCAATTCTTTAAGTTTACATTTTTAGAATGCCATTACATGATATCTCCTAGCTCTATAAGATTTTTAGTGAAGTTCCTATAATTATTAATTATTGACAACGAGCTGTAGTGCATATAGCAACTAAGTTTTAACATTAAATTTTGTCTCTTGAGCACAGAGAAAAGAATGAATGCTTTTATGAAAGAATCAAAATTCAACGTATTTTTTAAAGATGAAGATGATAGTAAATTTGTATTATTTAACTCTCAGACTACTGCGTTATGTATTATAAACCCGATAGAAATGAATACATTTAAGAATTTAAAATCAAAAGGTTTCCAAATGCATAATAATCATGTAGAAAAAGATTTTATCTCAGAATTGCAAAAAGGCGGTTTTTTAATTGATGATAATAGTAATGAAATTGAAACACTTAAATATTTACAAAAGGTTTCTCAATTTTCAACTGATTCATTAAGTTTAACTATTGCTCCAACTATGGGTTGCAACTTTGGATGCAAATATTGTTATCAAGGAGACCATAACTCTTTTTCTAAAATGAGTCTAGAAATACAAAATCAATTAATTAACTATGTTAAGAATCGTATGCCAAAAATTAGTTCTTTAGATGTAACATGGTATGGTGGAGAACCCTTATTAGCTATGGACATTATTGAGCATCTTTCTTTAGAATTTTTACAATTATGTTCTGAGAATAATGTTACTTATAATGCATCTATTATCACAAATGGATATTACTTGACTAAAGATATAGCTAGTAAATTTAATAGTCTTAAGATAAATTTTGCTCAAGTTACATTGGATGGAGATAAAGAATATCATGATAATAAGAGAACTTTAAAAAATGGTTCTGGTACTTTTGATAAAATAATTTCAAACTTAATTGACATAAAAGAAGTATTTCATAATATTTCTATCATAATAAACACTGATATCTATAATAAGGACCATGTAGTGGAAATAATTGATATACTAAAACGTAATGATTTATTAGATATAGCTGTTCCATATCTAGGCTATATAGAACCAACTAATGATTTCTATGAATCTAATAACTGTCTATCTCCAGAAGAATTTTCTAATATTAATAATAACTTTTTTAATGAACTATCTAAAAATATAACTATAGATTTAATGGATTTATATCCTCATCCTAAATTAAACTCATGTTTAGCCGATTCTAATACTGGATATGTTATTGATCCATTAGGTAATATATTTAAATGTTGGTGTGATATAGGATTTGATGAATATTCTGTGGGAAATATAAATACTGGTGTGAAAAAATATGATAGAATTATAGATTATTTCAATTATAATGTATTCGCTGATGATAATTGTAGGAACTGTAACATTTCTCCTTTATGTCTTGGCGGATGTCCTCGCAAAAGGGTTGATAATAAAGAAAATCATTGTGATATTATTAAATATTCTCTGAAAGAAAAACTATCAAATATAGTTAAATTTAAAAATATAGAGATAAAAAGCTTAGAGTTTTACTCGGCTAAATAATTATTATACAATTAAAGAAATTTTTCTTTAAAATATATTATATGAGGAGTGATTTTATGCAATATCTAGTAGAAGGACAACCTCTCTCTGCTTCTGGCGACTGTTCCTGTTGGGTAAACATTCAGTCAAAGTGTGTTTTATGTAATGCTAAAGGATGTGGAAGTAATTCTGGGGGTTCAGTTAATGAACCTTGTCCTAGTCATTGCTATGGAAAAACCTGTTATCCAAGAGCAGATCCAGCAAAAATAAAAAAACTTTACTAAACAATTATTATATAATTAAAGAAAAATCTAAAATAATATATATATATTATTTTAGATTTTTAATATATTTGTTGAGAGGGATTTATAATGTTTAAATTTATTATGAATTACATAAAGTTACACAAATTAAAATTTTTCTTATATTTATTAATAACATCATTTTTAATTATGTTAGGATTAATATCTCCATACTTAGAAAGTATATTCATAGATGGATTAATATATACCCCTAATTATAATTTTTTATTTAAAATAACAGTAACAATTTTAGTAGTAAGTTTAGTAAGTACAATCTTTGCGTATTTTCAAAACATATTATTATTGGAACTAAACACTAAAATTTCTTTTCAATTATCTAATGATATAATAAACCACTTAAAAAAGGTTAGTGTCTTATACCTCGAACAATATGACTCTGCTTATTTAAGTAATAGAATAAATACTGACTGTAATACCATAATACCTTTTTTTTTATCAAATGTTATCAAGATATTTAGCAACTTATTTATAATGTTGTTCTGTTTTATATGGCTAACTGTTCATTATGGTCTGTCTTTAATATTGTTAATTTCTTGTATCTTGCCCATGTATATATTATTGTATATTTCCTTAAAAAAGCCTTTATACAACAGAAATTTAGATTTACTAGAAAAACAAAGTGGATTTTTTGCTACTCTTAATAGGATATTTAGAAATCTTAAAAATATAAAAACTAAAGTTTTATTTACTGAGACTGAAGATTTATATAAAAGTAGTTTCTCTTCATTATTTAAATCAATAATCTCATTTAATAAAATTTCATATGTATTTTTTTCATTAAATAATCTTTGCAACTCTTTTCTTCATATACTTATAATTATATTTGTCGGTATAAAAATAATTAAAGGTGAAGTAACACTCGGTGAATTTACTCTTATTAGCTCTTATTCTAGTATGATAGTCTCTTCAATAAACTATTATTTATCATTAGGGGAAGATTATCAAGTTTCTAAAGCTTCCTATTTAAGATTGAAGGAATTTATTAATATTGACATTGAAATAAATGATATTGAAATAATTAATTCAATAGATAATATTACTATCACAGATTTAAGTTTCTTTTATAATGCTGATGAAAATTTAATAAATAAATTTTCATATACCTTTAAAAAAGGATTTACATATGCGTTAACAGGATGTAACGGTGCTGGTAAAAGTACTTTAATTGATTTAATATTGGGTGTATTAAATGAAAACTATTCTGGGGATATATGCTATAACGGTGTTAACATAAAATCTTTAGATATGTATACTATTCGTAAAAACTTAACGTTTATTGTTGAACAAGATCCATATTTGAGTATGGACACAATATATAATAATTTAACTTCTAATATTAAAACAATTAATTGTGATAGCATTAATTATCTTCTACAAGTTTTCCATTTACAAAAAGCAATTGATTCTTTTCCAAATGGAATTGAAACTATTATAAATGATAATATAAAAAATTTATCTGGAGGTGAAAGACAGAAAATTTCCATTATTAATTCAATATTAAGTCAAGCAGACTTAATTATATTAGATGAGCCTACTTCTGCTTTAGATATATCCAGTTCAACTAATTTAAAAAGCATTTTAAATCAATTAAAATTTAACAAAATAATTATTATAGTATCTCATGATGAAGATTTTTACAATATATGTGATTATATAATTAAACTTTAATTTTAAGGAGTTATCTATGAATAGAAAAAACAAGATTTTAATATTTGTTTTTGCAATACTTATTCCATTATTCCATGAAAGTGCTCATTGGTTAGGATATTATATAGATGGAATATCTGCTACATTTAAATATGGAATAACTTATACGTATGGTGGGAAAAAAGGTTTCTATGGAGTTTTATTTGGACCCTTATTAAATTTTTTTTTATCAGTTATAGCCTTTTTTATTTCTTATATTGATAAACAAAATAGAACTTATTGGTATATCATTTCTTTAACTTCAAGTATTAGCCGTTTCTTTAATTGCGTACTGATTTTATTTATGTCATTATTTAATAAGAACGTGATTTTATTAAATGATGAAGGAAAAATTTCAGAATTGTTTAGGTTACCTTCTTACTCTCTATATATAGTTTCGATAATAGTATACATATTACTTTTTGCAATAATATGTATACATATTGAGGATAATAAACTTTTTAAAGAAATTACATTTAGAATATTTATATATACATTTTTTATTTCACTTATTATAATTTGTTATCAATTTTTATTGGCCTAAACCAAAATGATATAGGAAGAAAATCTTCTTCGTAAATGCTTTGCAGTATAATAACTAAAGCACGTTGAACTATTTTATTTTCTAAAACAAGAATGCCAGTGGCCTCGTTTTATCATTTCGTGCTTTAGGTATATAGAAAGATTGTCACTTTGTTCCCATCAACTACCTCGTGGGTCAATAAAACGGTTAAAAAGGTTTTATTATTGGCTTTATAAAACCTATAAGTTTAAATAAAGCACCATTAATGAAATTAGGTATTATTAAGATAGATGAAGAAAATCATATATGTATTATACATATTATTTCAGATGGAACCTCTGTAGATTTATTGTTAAATGAATTCTGTGCAGCTTATAAGGGTGAGAATGTACAAGATGTAAAAGTTCAATATAAATATTTCGTTGTTTGGCAAAAGAATTTGTTAAGTAATGAAAATATGAAAGATAAAGAAAAATATTGGTTAGGCGATTTTAAAGAATTCATACCTAAAGTAGTTTTACTTACAGATAGAATTAAGGATTTAAGTAAACCTTATAATGGAGATAGTATAGTATATAAGTTATCTGATGAAATTGTAATAAAAATGAAAAAAGTTGTTGCAGTTGAAGGTATAACTATGCATAATTTAGTATTTGCTGATTACTCTTTATTATTGAATATATATTCAGAACAAAAAGATATAGAAGACCTTAAAAAGTTTTTAAAAGCCAAGTTACCTGAATATATGATACCAACTTATTTTATTATATTAGCTTTTGAAACGGACTATCCAAGAGGGGAGATTCAAAGCTTTAAAGGTGATGTAATGGAATTTAGTGTTGGAGAAGAGTTATATAAATCTTTAGTAAATACAACCTAAAAAACACATACAACTATGCATATGATATTGTTTTCAGCATATAGTGATCTACTTGTCATGTATACAAATCAAGATGATTTAATTATTGGAATACCGGTAGTTGGAAGAAATCATAAAGATTTAGAAGATATAATTGGAATGCTTGTAAATACATTACCAATAAGACGTTATCCAAACCCAAATAAATACTTTAGTGATTTTTTACATGAAAATAAGAATAATTTATTAGATTTCTATAATTATCAAGATGCAAATATTAGTACATTGATAGATAAATTAGGGGTAAAGAAATAGATAAATAGAAGTACTATGGTAGGGACAATATAGATAGGCTATACTAAATGGGACAAGTAAATTCCGAACAATGGTATAATATAAATATATATCATGGGGAGGAATTTAAATGGCAAAGCATTATGAAGAAGCATTTAAAAAGCAAATAGTAGCTTTATATAATAATGGAAAGACATTAGCAGATATTAATAAGGAATATGGAATAGCTAAATTTACAGTTAAAACATGGATTGAAAGGTATAATACTTCAGGTTCATTTGATGTTAATGATAATAGAACTGAGGAAGAAATAGAATTAATTAAATTAAGAAAACAAGTAAAACAGCTTGAAATGGAAAATGATATTTAAAAGCAGGCAGCATTAATACTAGGCAGAAAGTAGATCTAATTATCTCAAATAGAGATAAATACAGTATTAATGCAATGTGTAAACTTCTTAAGATCCCAAGAAGTCTTGTATACTATCACCTTAAAAACAGAGGAAATACAGATAAGATTTCTGAAGAAGAAGTAAAATTAGAGAATATGGTAATTAAGCTATTTATAGAAAGTAGAAATAATTATGGTTCTAGAAAAATAAGAAAACAATTACAAAGATAAGGGGTAATTGCATCAAGAAGAAAGATATCACAAATTATGGAGAAATATTCTCTAGTATCTAGTTATACTGTAGCCCAATACAAAGTTCATAGAAAAGGATGTAATGAAGATAATATCCCAAATACAGTCAATAGAGAATTTAAAGATAGAGAAAAATTAGAAGTTGTGGTAAGTGACCTTACTTATGTAAGGGTCAATAAAAAATGGTCATATATATGCACATTACTTGATTTGTATAATAGAGAAATCATAGGCTTCAGTGCTGGACCTAAAAAGGATGCCAATTTATTATACCAAGCTTTTCTAAATTATAAATATCCTTTAACAGATATAAAGATATTTCACACCGATAGGGGTAATGAATTTAAGAACAAAACTATAGATGAGGTTATAAACATCTTTGAAATAGAAAGGTCTTTAAGCAACAAAGGTTGCCCTTATGATAATGCAGCAGCAGAAAGCTTGTTTAATACAATAAAAACAGAATTTGCAAAAGAAAGGGATTTTGATAACATTAATATATTGAGATTAGAGTTTGGAGGTTATATAAATTGGTATAATAACCATAGATTGCATGGTTCTCTGAATTATTTAACACCAATGGAATATAAGGAGAAAATGAGGTTAGAAGTACAGTAGTTTGAGAATAAAGTTCCCTATGAATTTGTAACTACATAAGAAGATTGCATTTGGTTCTGTCGAGGGCGAGCGTAGCGAGTGCATTTACCCTTGAGCGAATCAAAGAAGCAATCTTACAATTACAAATAAATTCATAGGAATTCAAATATATTGTTCGGAAAAAAGTTGTCCAAAAAGGTGTTGACATATCAAATGAAGAATTAAACATTTTTACATATTTCATTATATTGTGTGTAAAAACACTAATTATATTCCAATACATAAAAAAATCATGTTAATTGAAAAGTTAACTTCCGTTTTTATTTGTAAACAGAAGTTAGTTTTGCAAGGTGTTTGATATAATTAAATTAATTGATATTTGTCCTGAGCATATTAGGAGGAGTAATTATGTCAAATAATAAGTTATGCAAAGGAAAACACCTTAGAATAGAAGATCGCTTTATAATTGAATATGGGTTAGATCAAAATTACACTTTAAAAGAAATTGCTGAAAGAGTTAAGAAGGACCCAACTACTATCTCTAAGGAGATTAAGCGAAATAGATTTCTTAAAGCAAATAAGCTAAAAGAAAACGATCTACAATCATGCCAACACCGAAGAAGTTGTACTAAGACAAACTTGTGTACTAGTAACTGTGGCAAGCAGTGTAAGAAATGTAGATTTATAAACTGTTACAGGACTTGTAATGAATATTCAATCAAGAAGTGCTCTAAACTTAACCGATACCCGTATGTTTGCAACAGTTGTAGCACAGTTACTACGTGTACCGGTGAAAAGAGCTATTATAAAGCTAAAGTTGTAGATACACAGTATAAAGAACTTTTAGCATTCTCTAGAGAAGGACTTAATATAACTTCAAAAGAACTAAAAAATATGGATGAAGTAATATCACCACTTATTTTAAAAGGACAATCAATATCTCATATTTTCACTCATCATAAAGATGAAATAAATTGTTGTGAAAGAACGTTATACTATTATTTTGATAAAAATGCTTTTACAGCAAGAAACATTGATTTGCCTAGAAAAGTGAAATATAAACCTAGAAAGAAATCTACACCTCCTGTAATTAGAGAATCTACTGATAGAATTGGCAGAACCTTTGATGACTTTGTTAAGTTTATTGAGGATAATCCTAATATTCCTGTAGTAGAGATGGATACTGTCCACGGCACACGAAGTGGCAAAGTTCTCTTAACATTCTTTTTTAGAAATTGTTCATTAATGTTAGCATTTCTCATTGATAGTTGTAGTCAATTATCTGTAAAAGAAGTCATAGACACTCTGTATGAGGTGTTAGGCCATGAAATATTTAATCGTAGCTTTCCTATTATTCTAACGGATAACGGCTCCGAATTTAAAAAACCTGAAGGTTTAGAATTAGATGCTGAGGGAAATCAAAGAACTAAAATATTCTATTGTAACCCTATGGCTTCTTATCAGAAGCCGCACGTAGAAAAGAATCATGAATACATAAGGTATATAATACCTAAAGGAAAATCTTTTAGTAATCGTACTCAAGAAGATATTACCTTAATGATAAATCATATTAATAGTACAGCAAGAGCCAGTTTAAACGGAAACACACCATTCAAACTAGCCCAAATGTTATTAGATGATTCGTTACTAGAGAAGCTATCTTTAGAACATATCCCAGCAGATGAAGTACATTTAAAACCTGCACTTTTTTAAAAATAAGATATCAAAAATCTAGGGCAAGTATCAGCGGAATTTAATCATGCAAACTTGAAGCAAACGGAACTTAGTTTTGCAAGCCAATTCCGTAGGCTTAATAAGCATGTCTAAAAACCCTTGAAAAACGATTATCTTATAAGAATTATAGCTTATTTTAGGTGTTTTGGCCACTAGATTTAAGTCTCAAAACTGACTTTACCCTTGCAGTTACAATAGTTTACCCGAAACGGAAGTTAGTTTTTCATTCAACCCATAAAAAAATCACTATTTATTTTTTAATTATAAATAGTGATTTATATTTTCTTATTTGAACATTAATTAATAAATATTCATCTTATAGAACATAACTTAATTATGTCATATCATAAGCTAATTGTAATAGGACAATAACTAAGTAATCTTAAAGTATTTTTAGCTACATCCTGTAGTGGATCCACAATCTAGGCATACCATGCAAGTTCCATTTCTCATCATTCTAGTACTAGAACAAGTAGGGCATGTGCTTCCATAGACTCTTTCTCCGCCATGTGTATGGGACTTAATATCACTGTCTGAAGCTGTGTTTAAAACTTCAGTTAGATCTATTGGGGTAGAGATTGGTATATTTAAGTTCTCATAGCCAGCAGGTTTTATTTGACATCTTGAGTAGTCATCATTTTCTATATCTATAACTTTACTTATAAGATCAGAAATTGAGGATACATATTTTATATATGGATGTTTTTGAACGAATCCATAAGGTTCGTATTTTTGGCCTCTAAGCATTCTTGCTATATCTGTAGCAGGAACATGATATTGAAGCATTACAGATATTGATTTAGATAAAGAGTTAAGTAGTCCTGTGATTATTGTGCCTTCTCTATCTGTAGTTATATAAATTTCTGTAATTTCTCCATTAGCATTTCTATTAACTGTAGTATACACCTTAACATCATCTATTTGAGCTGGGTGTGTAGTTCCAGTTCTTATTCCTTCTGGTTTATCTCTTCTTGATACATTTAAAGATAAATTCATTTCATTTGCTCTTTGTAATAGCTCTTTGTAACTAAGATCTTCTAGATTTAAATTTGCATCACTAAATAATGAAGTATTTAATGGTTGACTAGCTTTAGAAGAGTCTCTATAAAGGGAAATACCTTTTACGCCTAGTTTCCAAGAAGTTATAACAATGTCTTTAAAGTCTTCAATGGAAGCATCTTTAGGAAGATTAACAGTTTTTGAAATTGCACCAGAAATTAAAGGTGTAATAGCAGCCACCATTTTAACGTGTCCTTCTGAGGCAATATATCTCTCACCAGTACCACAAGTATTGGCAGTGTCAAATATAGCTAGATGTTCTTTTTTAAGGTGAGGTGCACCTTCAATTTTACCATCTACTATTTTGTCATATTTAAAGTCACCTTCAAAAACCTCTTTAGTTCTAGTTATATATTCGATTATGTCTGAAACCTCTGTTTCACTATAGCCAAGTGCTTTTAAAGATTCCTCTATAATAGGATTCCCAAGTGTCATGTAACCTCCACCAGATAGCTTTTTATAAACTATGTGGCTAAAGAAGGGCTCAATAGAAGTTGCAGCACAGTCCATAGCAAAGGAAATAGTTCCTGTTGGTGCTATTACGGAAACTTGTGCATTTCTATATCCATGACTTTCACCAAGAGAAACAGCTTTTGACCACTCTTTCTTTAAGTTTTCACTTAAAAATTTTAGCTTATTATTTACAAGTAAACTATGATTTACTTCTAAAGGTGAGTAGTTAAGATCTTCATAAGGAGACTTTAATGCTCCAGCAACTCTTGCATGATTTTTTATTACTTTAAGCATATAAGGTTTATTTATTTCATACTTTTCAAAGGTTCCTATTTCTTTTGCCATTAAAGCTGAAATTGAGTAGGAGCGAGCTGTCATTATACCTATTAAAGAAGCTGCAATGTTACGTGCTTCTTCTGAAGCATAAGGATATCCCATTACCATAAATAAAGAAGCTATGTTAGCAATACCAAGACCTGTAGTTCTAAATAAATGGGTTCTTCTTGCAATATCTTCTGTTGGGAACTGTCCCCAATTTATTGAAGCTTCTAGTAATAGTTGATTTAAACTTACAATATGTAAATATCCATCTAAATCAAATTTCTTAGTGTCATTATCATAAAATTTATAAACATTTATAGATGAAAGATTACAAGATGTATTATCTAAAAATGCATATTCTCCACAAGGATTAGTTGAATTTAATCTGTTATAAGGTGCATTTAATACTCCATCTTCTCCACCAGGGCATGTGTGCCACGCATTGAAAGTATCAGAAAACTGAGGAGCAGGATCTGCACATTTCCAAGAAGATTCATTAAATAGATTCCATAAATCTTGAACTTGAATTTCTTTATTTACTCTTGAATCTACTCTACCCTTTAATTCTATAGTAGCTTCTGGGTTTTTGTTTAAATCGCAAACTTTTCCCATAAACTCATCATTTATTCTTAGTGAATTATTGCTATTTTGACCAGATACAGTTTGGTAAGCTTCTCCTTCAAAGTCTGCATCATATCCCATTTTACCAAGAGCTCTTACTTTATCCTCTTCTTTAGCCTTCCAGGATATGAATTGTTCTATTTCAGGATGATCTATGTCAAGGCACACCATTTTAGCTGCGCGTCTTGTAGTTCCGCCAGACTTTATAGCACCAGCATTTCTATCAAAACCTTTTAGAAAGCTCATCAATCCAGAAGAATATCCACCACCAGAAAGTTTTTCTCCTTCAGCTCTTAAGCTAGAGAAGTTAGTGCCGGTACCTGAACCGCCTTTAAATAGCTTTGTTTCAGTTACGTACTGCTGTGAGATAGAGTTCTTTCCTAGAAGTTTATCTTCAATTGAAACTATAAAACATGCTGAAGCTTGAGTTCTTGTATAAGAGTCAGGTGATGAGACTACAGCCTTTGTTTCTTTATCATAATAAAAGTTTCCCTGAGGTGAGCCTTTTATTCCATAACTTAAAGCAAGTCCTGTGTTAAACCATTGAGGTGAATTTGGTGCATACATTTGATTTAATAGTCCATAAACCATTTCATCATAAAATATTTCAGATTCTTCCTTAGTTTTAATTAAGTTTTCTTCTTTTAAAGACTCTACCCAAAAACTAACCATTCTGTGGGCTACCATTTTCATGCTAGTTTCTATCCCTAGTTCATTTGGAACACCAGCTTTTCTAAAATACTTTGAAGCAATTATATCACAAGCACTTTGAGAATAGCTTATAGGAAATTCTAAGTCTTTCATATCTGTAAGTACTTTTCCAGACTTGTGATCTTTTAAAAGTACGTTAACTTTTTTCCACTGAAATAAATCATATACAGTTTTAGTATGGTCTTTTTCTAAGGACTTTGTATAATATCTTTTAAAGACATCTTTAATTGATTCCATTTATTCAAAACACCTCCAGGTAATTTATAAAATCAAAAATCTAAGAATATAGCTTTTTAACATTACAATAGAAAACTATATATAGTGTGACAATTCTGCATACATCACTATATATAGTACTTATTCATTATATACAATATTTATTTTATAATCAATTTATATATTAAAGACATAAGGCATTTATATATGAGTAGACTGTTTTATCTTTATTTATGTAGTTATTGCTCTTTATTTTAAAATTTATTTATACATGGTTTGTTTCAATATAATATGCTAAAATAGTTTTTATAATAGGATGATTTATAGTATGAGAGGAGAAAATTTTATGATTAGAAATTTTGAAGATAAAAAACCAAATATACATGAAGAGGTTTTTGTAGCTGATAGTGCAGATGTAATTGGAGATGTAACATTAGAAAGGAATGTTAATATATGGTTTGGAGCTGTGCTTAGAGCTGATGGAATGCCAATATATGTAGGCGAAGGCACTAATATTCAAGATAATTGTGTAGTACATATTCATAATGAGAAGTTTTCTACCTATATAGGAAAAAATGTAACAGTAGGTCATAGTGCTATAGTTCACGCTTGCAAGGTAGGCGATAACTGCCTTATAGGTATGGGTGCCATAATTTTAGATGGAGCTGAGATAGGTAGTAATACAATTGTTGCTGCAGGGAGCATAGTTCCTCCAGGAAAGATTATATCTCCAGGAGTTTTATGTATGGGATCACCTGTGAAGGTTTTAAGAGACCTTACAGAAGAAGAGAAATTGGAACTTATAGTTTCGGCAGAAAATTATATTAAGCTTTCAAAACAATATAACAAATAATATATATGAAAACATTATATAAAAAAAGGACCACTAGGGCCCTTTTTTTATGCTGATTTTTTCTTCATTCTTATAAAAATCTTAGCAATTTCATTTAATACTAATGGTATTATTGATAATCCTCCTACAAATAACCAATCGTTCATAGTAAGATCAAAGACATCAAATACATTTGCAAGGAAGGGTACTGTTATTATTACATCTTGCAAGAATATACCAAATGCTATAGAAAATATTAAGTATTTATTTGTAAATAATCCAACTTGGAAGATGGACTTTTCTGGATGTCTCATGTTAAGTGAATGGAATAATTGAGATACACTTAATACAACAAAGGCCATAGTTTGAGCATGTTGAAGGGTATCATATTTTGCTTCACCATATTTAAATGCAAATAGTGTAAGCGAACCAATTAAAATACCATTTAAAATTAAGAATATAGGAGTTCCACCAGAAAACAAGCTTTCTTTAGGATTTCTTGGTGGGTTATCCATTACATTTTTGTCACCAGGATCTACACCTAAGGATAGAGCAGGTAATGTATCTGTAATAAGGTTTACCCATAGTATGTGTATTGGTTTTAAAGGAGTTTCCCAGGCCAGTAATATAGCTACGAATAATGCTATTATCTCACCAAGGTTACAGGAAAGTAAAAATATTATAGACTTTTTGATGTTGTTATATATGTTTCTACCTTCTTCAATAGCGGAAACTATAGTAGAAAAATTATCATCTGTAAGGATTATATCAGCAGCGCCTTTAGCAACATCTGTACCAGTTATACCCATGGCAACACCAATATCAGCAGCTTTTAATGAAGGCGCATCATTAACACCATCTCCGGTCATAGAGACTGTGTTTCCTTTTGACTTGAAAGCTTTAACTATTTTTACCTTATGTTCGGGTGAAACTCTAGCAAAAACCTTATAGTTATCTATTTGAGCATTTAATTTTCCATCAGGTAACCTTTCTATTTCAGGACCTGAAATACACTCATTTATGTCTTCAGCAATGCCTAGTTCTCTTGCTATAGCAAAAGCTGTGTTTTTGTGGTCTCCAGTTATCATTATAGTTCGTATTCCTGATTTTTTACATATAGCTATAGAATCCTTTACCTCAAGTCTTGGTGGATCTATCATTCCAACAAGTCCTATAAAAATTAAATCTGATTCTAATAAATCTACAGTAATATCCTCGTTTGGAATAACCTTATATGCAGCACTTAATACTCTTAAAGCGCTATTAGACATGGAATTAGATGACTCCATTATTTGAGATCTAAGATCGTCAGTAAGATCTTTTATTTCACCATTTATATAAATTTTAGTGCTTACTTTTAATAGGTTATCTACAGCACCCTTTGTAAATACATAGTTTTGTCCATTGTATTTATTTACTGTAGTCATTAGTTTTCTGTCAGATTCAAATGGAAGTTCATCTATTCTCTCATAAGTAGAATCTAATTCTTCCTTTAGCATTCCTGCATTATCTCCAGCTACTAGAAGAGCTATTTCTGTAGGATCTCCAGTACTTGAGTCTTTAGAATAGGTAGCATCATTACATAATACTAATGCATCTATTAACAGTTTTTCAGAAGACTTATTTATGTCTAATTCATTTATAGGTTTTAGTCCGTCTATAGTGAAAAATTTAGTTACAGTCATTTTGTTTTGAGTTAAGGTACCTGTCTTATCTGAACATATGACGTTAACAGAACCTAATGTCTCTACAGCGGGAAGTTTTCTTACTATTGCATGTTCTTTTATCATTCTTTGTACACCCATAGCAAGAACAATAGCTACAATAGCTGGAAGTCCTTCAGGGATTGCTGCTACTGCAAGACTAATTGCTGTAAGTAACATTTCAAAAACATCTCTTTTTTGTATTACAGATATTATGAACATAATGGCACAGATAGCAAGGGCGCCTATACCAAGAACTTTTCCAAGTTCAGCTAGCTTCTTTTGAAGAGGGGTCATTTCATTTCCTTCTTGATCTAGCATCTTAGCTATTTTACCTATTTCAGTATTCATACCTGTTGAAACAGCCACACCAGTACCCCTTCCGTAGGTGACTAAAGTTGATGAAAAGGTCATGTTCTTTTGGTCACCTAAGGCTATATCAGAGCCTTCTAGTACCAATTTACAGTTTTTTTCTACTGGAACTGATTCACCGGTTAATGCAGACTCTTCCACCTTCATATTAGCAGTACTAATTAATCTTAAATCTGCTGGTATATATCTTCCTGCATCTAATATTATTATATCTCCAGGAACTACATTTTCTGAAGGTATTTCTAGTGAAATACCATCCCTTTTAACGATAGCTTTAGGCGTAGAAAGTTTTTTTAATGCCTCTAGAGCTTTTTCAGCCTTGGATTCTTGAACAGTTCCCACAATGGCATTAATGAATATAACCAATAAAATTATTATGGCGTCACTTATTTCCCCCATTATGCCAGAAACTAAAGCAGCTACTAAAAGTATAAATATCATAGGATCCTTAAGTTGAGACATAAATATTTGGATTCCTGTCTTTTTAGGTTTAGAAGCTAGTTTGTTTTCACCATACTTTTCTAGACGAGACTTAGCCTCATTAGAGGATAAACCCTTAGATGGATCTACTTCTAGTTCTTTAAGGGTATCTTCAATTGTTTTTTTAAACCACATGAATTTTTAATCTCCTTTCTGAAAATCATATATTTATTTATTATAAAAGCGTCTTATAGCTATTATAACCCAATAACAATTTTAATAGTATAAATGGTAAATATCATAAATATCATTAAAAAAGACCTATGCATAACTGAAATGTTACACATAAGTCTTACTATTTAATACAAAACCAGATGTTTTACATCGGTTGTTGGCTTTGCAACAGGATAACCTGCAAGCTACTCCCTTATGATATCTTACTAAATTTTTAATATCTTGATTATACATAAAATAATATATTCTGTCAATGGACTTTCTGTTATGAGTTTAAATATTAATTTTAAGGTTTATAGGACTATATTATTAATGTATAGTATAATAATTTTATATAAATATATAAATATATAAATATATAAATATATAAATATATAAATATATAAATATATAAATATATAAATATATAAATAAATATAATTATTAAATAGTGAAGGAGTGTAATCTTTGGAAATAGGAAGAGTTAGTAAGAATACAGCTATTACCTCAGAACGAAAAAAGGTTGAAAGTAGAAAAGACTTTTCTGGAAGCTTTAGCTTTGCACGAGAAAGAAAATCTGAAGAAGATTTAAAACAAATGTTAGAGGATATAAAAAAGAAGGGCAATAGATTAGTTCTAACTAAGTGTTATTCAGATGTAATAGCATATAAAAAGATGATAAAAGGTTACCTTGAATCTGTAATGGCTTATATGTATAGAGTAAAAAAGGATATAAGCTTTTGGCAGACACAATATTTTATTACAGTGGAAACTGTAGATGAAAAGTTAGAGGAGTTGACTAAACTTTTACTTGGAGACGAAAGGGAAAATATAGATATTGCAGCAACTATTGATGAGATACAAGGACTAGTTTTAGATATCTATAGATAAGATAAAATATTTAAAACTTATAGACTAGTATATACATATATTAAACCAATGAAAAAGATAAATATTTCATTGATGATTAAATTTAAATAAAAAAACAGATAACTTACTGTAGATATTTACCCTAAGTTATCTGATTTTTTTAATATATAATTCTAACTATAACAATTGTTAAATTATCCAACTATTAAAACTAGCATCCGATGGCATTTTAAGGTCGCCTCGTGGAGACAAACTTACGGTTCCAACCTTAGGGCCGTCAGGTAGTGCAGAACGCTTAAATTGTTGTGTGAAAAATCTCTTTACAAACTTATCCAACCAAAGCTTTATGGTCTCTTCATTGTAATAATCCTTAAAGCTTTCTTTTGCCAAAAATAATATTTTATCTGTAGACATTCCTTGTCTTATAAAGTAATATAAGAAGAAATCATGAAGTTCATAAGGGCCTACTATATCTTCAGTCTTTTGAGTTATGTTTCCATCCTTATCCTTTGGTAAAAGCTCAGGACTTACAGGAGTTTCTAATATATCTATTAAAGTTTTTGATACCTCATCTTTTACCTCAAATTCAGCCACATATCTAACTAAGTATCTAACTAATGTCTTGGGTATAGAGCAGTTTACAGAGTACATTGACATATGGTCACCATTATAAGTGCACCATCCAAGTGCAAGTTCTGATAGATCACCAGTACCTATTACAAGAGCACCTTCCTTATTTGCTATATCCATTAATATTTGTGTTCTTTCTCTTGCTTGAACATTTTCATAAGTAACATCATGTATTTTTTCATCATGCCCTATATCTTTAAAATGTAAAAGAGAGGCCTTTACTATATTTATTTCTCTTAAAGTTGTTCCTAGATTAACACATAAGTCTTTAGCATTGTTATAAGTCCTATCAGTAGTCCCAAAGCCTGGCATAGTAATTGTAAGTATATTTTCCCTTTTGATATTTAGCATATCAAAGGTTTTAAGTATTACTAAAAGTGCTAGGGTGGAATCAAGGCCACCGGAAATTCCTAGGACTACCTTTTTACAACCTGTATGCTCTAACCGTTTAGCAAGAGAAGAGGTCTGGATATTAAATATTTCCTTGCATCTTTCTTTTCTTTCAAGGATGTCCTTTGGAACAAAGGGGTGTTTATCTAAAAGTCGATCAAATTTTCCATAGGATAAATCATTAAATTTAAATTTAATAGTTGTTAGAACTGATTCTTTTAAGCCAGGATTTTTCTTAAAACTAGTGTTTTTTAGTCTTTCACTTTCTATCCTATCTATATCCACTATAGACGTAATAACCTGATTTTCTCTTTGAAATCTCTCGTTTTCTTTTAAAAGAGTACCATTTTCTGATATTAAAAGGTGACCACTAAATAATAAATCTGTAGTGGATTCATGGACACCACTAGAAGAATATATATAGGAACATAATCCTTTAGCACTTTGAGACAAAACTAAATTTTTTCTGTAATCATATTTTCCTATTATTTCATTAGAAGCAGACAGATTGCCTATTATATTTGCACCATTTAGTGCAAGAAGAGAACTTGGAGGTATAGTCACCCAAAGGTCTTCACATATTTCAAAGGCAATTTTATAAGTTCCGTCAGTAAATATAATATTCGTTCCAAAAGGAATGGAATCTTGAAATTTTAAATTGATATTTGTAGTTTCAATGTCTAGTCCTTCTGTAAACCATCTTCCTTCATAAAACTCACTATAATTTGGAAGATAACTTTTAGGAACTATTCCAAGAACCTTTCCATCTAAAATTATATAAGCTGCGTTATATAATTTGCTATTATAGTGTAGGGGAGCTCCAACTGCCATCAATATGTCTTTACCCTTGCTATAAATACATAAGCTTTCTAAAGCCTTTTCAGATTTATTTAGCAATTGATTTTGTAGAAAAAGATCGCCACAGCTGTAAGACGTAATTGAAAGCTCTGGAAATATAAGAACCTTACAATTTTCAATTAAAGCCTTGTCTATACAGATTTTAATATTCTCTAAGTTATAATTAACATCGGATACTTTGGTTATTGGGCACGCTGCCCCAACCCTTATAAAATTCATATTATCACCTCAATAAATATTATTAATTTTAACATATTCTTAAATATTAACTAGATTAACATCATAGCATATATTATATACATATATGAATATTATATATGTATATAATATAAAAAAAACAAGCCTCATACGATAAAATATAATGAGGTATAAAATAACCTTTAAAGAGATTAATATAAACTTGTAATTTGTATATATATAGTGTATAATAAAATTATAGTATATAGAAAAATATTCATTTCTATATATAGAAGTAAATATATTATATGTATAGAAGTAATTACAATATTGTTATATAATTTAAGTAGGGGGTGGTAATATGTCAGGTAATATTATAATGTGGCTTATCATAGCTTCAGTAGCGCTGGTTATAGATCTATTAACAAGTAGTTTACTTTTTGTTTGGTTTACAGTTGGAGGAATGGTAGCTATTATAGCTGCTGTAATTGGATTAAGTTTAAGTATTCAATTTATACTCTTCTTATCAATAAGTTTGATATTAATATTTACTGTGTACCCTATTATAAAAAATAAGATGAAAAATACAAAAGTATTAAATTCACAAGTCAATGAATATATAGGAAAAGAATTTATTTCACAAAAAGAAATAGACAGGGAAATAGAAGCCCATGTTAAGATTAAAGGAGTCTACTGGACTGTTAAAAATATAGGGAATAAGAACATTGAAAAAGATGAAAAGTTTAAAGTAGAATCTATGGATGGAAATAAAATACTCATTAAAAGCATTGATTAAGACATCTAAAAGGTTTAAAGATGCTTAATATTAAATTATATAATTAAGAGGAGGTTACTAAATGGGAAAGATTGTGATTATTGTTATTTTGGTATTAGTTCTTATAAGTATATTATCATCTATTAAAGTTGTTAACACAGGATATGTATACTTACTAGAAAGATTTGGTCAGTTTTATAAGGTGTTAGAACCAGGTTGGCATTTAACTATACCTTTCGTAGACTTTGTTAGAAAGAAGATTTCAGTTAAGCAACAAATATTAGATATAGATCCTCAAAATGTTATAACAAAAGATAATGTTAAGATTTCTATAGATAATGTTATTTTTTATAAGGTGCTTAATTCTAGGGATGCAGCATATAATATAGAGAACTATAAAGCAGGTATTATATACTCAACTATAACTAATATGAGAAATATAGTTGGTGATATGACTTTAGATGAGGTTTTGTCTGGAAGAGATAAAATAAACTCCGAACTTTTAATGGTTGTAGATCAAATAACAGATGCCTATGGTATCAAAATACTTTCTGTTGAAATTAAAAATATAATTCCACCAAATGAAATACAAGAAGCTATGGAAAAACAAATGAGAGCAGAAAGAGATAAGAGAGCCTTAATATTACAAGCTGAAGGCCAAAAACAAAGTGAAATTGCTAAAGCAGAAGGTGCAAAACAATCTAAAATATTAGAAGCAGAAGCTGAAAAAGAAGCTAATATAAGAAGAGCAGAAGGACTTAAAGAATCTCAACTTTTAGAAGCAGAAGGTAAGGCAAAAGCTATAGAAGCTATTGCAAAGGCAGATGCAGGCGCTATACACATGGTTAATAGGGCTATTATAGAATCAGGAACTAATGAGACAGTAATAGCATTAAAGCAAATAGAAGCATTGAAAGAACTTGCAAAAGGACCATCAAACAAGCTTATAATACCTACAGATGCTGTATCTTCACTAGGAAGCATTGCAGCATTAGCTGATGTTTTAAATAATAAGTAAATTTATACGTAGATATAAAGAGTTATCTCAAAATAAACTTTGAGATAACTCTTTATTTATTTTAAAAACCATTAGTTAGAGTATAATTTTAGTAGGCAGAACTAGTATAAAAAACTATATAAATAAAAGGAGATGCAAAAACATCTCCCCAATACATAAATTATCCATTATAATTAAGTTGCAAACACAAAACTGAATGGAGTTGAATTTATGTATAATGTTAGTTTAAATGAAAACGGCTTAACTTTCAAGGAAATAGAGAAAAAGATTTATAAGATAGTTTGTGATGAAGCCTGCAATGTTTTAAAAAATGTGTTGGAAGCTTTAGATGAAAAGCTACTTAAAGAAAGAGAGATTAAAGTATATAGAAATAAGGGACTTAAAAAGACTTGTTTAAGAACGATTATGGGGGATGTTGAATATTCAAGACGTATCTATCAGTTTGAACTTGAAGATGGTAAAACAGCTACTAAGTTCCTTTTAGATGAGTATCTAGGCATGGACACCATAGGTAATGTATCTATAAATCTTGTAGAAACTATTTTAACTAACGTGTCAGAAGTATCTTTTAGAAAAACAGCTGAAAATATAAAAACAATGTGTAATCAGGAAATTAGTGCTCAAGGAGTTTGGAACATAGTTCAAACGGTTGGAGAAAAGATAAATGAACTAGAAAAGCGTAAGATTGAACTAAATGAAAAAGGTGCGTTGAAAGGCGAAAAGGAAGTACCAGTGCTATTTCAGGAGCAAGACGGTGTATGGTTATCCATTCAGGGAAAAGATAGACCAAAGGGTAAGAATAGAAAAAAAGAACTTAAATTAGCAGTATCTTATACAGGTTGGAAGTTGCGTCCAGGCAGTAAAAAAGAATATGTTGTTATTGATAAAACTGTTTGTGCAAGTTTTAATAGTTCTAGCCACTTTAAAAAAGTTGCGGAAGCAACCATTGCTGAAAAGTATAATGTTGATGAAATAGAAACTAGGATATTAAATGGAGATGGTGCAAAGTGGATAAAAGCAACCTGTGAAGATCAAGACATACACTTTCAACTGGATCCATTTCATATAAGCCAAGCAATTATTAGAAAAGTAAGTGATAAAAAAGAACAGAAAGTCTTACTTAAGTTATTTAGGCAAGGGAAAGTTGATGAAGGGTTGGAAATAATTGTTAACATGATGATAGAAAATAATAAAGATGAAGTTGTTTTTAAAAAGCTTACAGAGCTATATGACTATTTTGTACATAATAAAGAGGGCCTAGTTCCATATAAATTAAGAGACAATATAACTATGCCTACGGCACCCGAAGGGATAGAATATAGGCAATTAGGGACTATGGAACATAACATTTGCGATGTGTTAGCACATAGAATGAAAGGTAGAAAAATGAGCTGGTCTATTAATGGAGCCGATAACTTATCTAAAATTTTAGCAGAAAAGTTTAGCAATAGATTATTTAGTACCTTGGATAAGATCTATAAAAACATTATACCGAAGGGCGTTATAGATACTGTAATTCGTGAAATACCTTTATCCGCTTCCGCGGTTAATAAAAAGGGTACGAAATCTAAAGAATATAAGATACATACCGCGCCTATTCCTTATAGTGGAGCCGCGGTTACCTTGGGAAGAAAAGTAATACAAAAACTTTGTGGATTAAAAGGATTTGGAAGTTTTAGTTACAATTAAGAATAAAAATGGGTAGGGTAAATTATAAATACCCCATGTAAAATAATGGATAATAAATTAAATAAAATAGTTGCCCACTTTTACTTGACTCAAACAAACCATTAACTGTATTTGAAATTTTTAAAAGGATATAATATGATAAAGGATGATTTAAAGGATTTTCATAGTTAATTGATAATGCGTATGTATAAGGTTTAAATATTATTATAGTTAATGTATTATTATATAAAAGATATTATTAAGTAGGGATGTAATAAAACTAAAAATGTTAAAGTGAGGATTTGTATTTATGAGTAATGAAGAAATGATATTATTAGTAGACCAAGATGATAAAGAAATAGGCTATGGAGAAAAAGCAGAAGTACATAAAAAAGGTATTTTCCATAGGGCCTTTTCAATATTTATATTTAATTCAAAGGGGGAGTTACTCCTTCAAAAGAGAGAAAAGAATAAGTATCATTCACCAAGTCTTTGGACAAATACTTGTTGTAGTCATCAAAGAATGGGAGAAAACCTTAATGAAGCTACACATAGAAGACTCAAAGAAGAAATGGGCTTTGATGCTGAACTTGAAGAGATCTTTAAGTTTTCATATAATATAGAATTTAATGAAAATTTACATGAAAATGAATATGATCATGTTTTTATAGGGAAACATAATGGAGAGGTAACTATAAATCCAAAGGAAGTAGAGGAATTTAAATGGGTAGATTTAAAGGAGCTTAATAAAGATATAAAAGAGTTTCCAAAAAGATATACTTATTGGTTCAAGCTTTCAATAGGTAAGGTTATTGAATATATATATTAATATTTACAAAACACATATAGATCATATTCTAAGTAACCTTTAGAATGTATCTCAATATATGTATATAATTTACAAGGAAAGTTTAATTGTTAATGGAGGAAAACTATAAGATGAAATATTTATGGTGTCAGGTGTCTTTAGATAGACTAGAGGAAAATATAAATAATATAAGGAACATGGATGATAAAAAGATAATTGCTGTTGTAAAAGGAAATGCTTACGGGCTAGGAATAGAACGTATAACTGAATTTTTAGAAGATAAGATAGACTATTTTGCAGTAGCGGACATATCGGAAGCCAAGAGAGTGGCGGGAGAAAAAGAAATATTGTTACTTACTCCACTCATAGATATAGAAGATATTATAAATCCAATGGAAAATGTAATATATACAATAGATAATGAAGAAATTTTAGAACATATACCAAAGGATTTTAGTAATAAGGTACATATATATTTAGATACTGGTATGAATAGAATGGGAATAAAGATAGGAAGACTTAAATATGTAGTTGAATATATACAAAATAATTTTCCGAGTATGATATTGGATGGTGTATATACCCATTTGCATAATACAAAAAGTAGAAAAGGTACTTTAAAGCAAATAAATATCTTCAAGGATGAAGTAACACCTTTTTTAGATAGGATACCTAACATTCATTGTTTGAATTCTAGTGGGTTTTTAAATGAGGAGTACAAAAGTGAGGCAGATTTTACTAATAATATAAGAGTTGGAAATCTATTGTATGGTTATGAAGGCAGTGATAAAGGATTTAAAAAGGTATTTTCCTACAAAGCTAAGGTCATAAATAAGTTTAAAGTTAAAAAGGGAAGTAAAATAGGCTATGGTGAAAAATATAAAGCAAAAGAGGATATCTTAGTTGGGATTTTAGGTATTGGTAATATTGAACACTTAGGATTTAATAAAGATGTTAAGCATAATATCTTTTATGACATTTTAAAGGTTTTTTATCATCACATAAGAAAACAATACTGTATATTCTGTAATGATAAACCTATTGAAATTATAGGAAGGCCAAATATGAATGTAACTATGATCAATATGAAGGGGGCAGGAGATGAAACTATTTTTACAATAGATATAACTCCTATATTGGCAGAGAGTTCCATAAACAAAGAATACACGTATAATGATATACAAGCAAGCTTATAATATCCGTATACTAACGAACAATAAAAACAATATCACAAATAATGTTGACTTGATTTAAAGATGATGCTAGTCTATATATAGAATTAAATATTAATCCATATAATCTTAGAAATAAGGTCTAAGAGTTTCTACTGAAAAACCGTAAAGTTTTCTTCTATGGGTCAATTTAAAGATATAGTTATGACGTACAGAAAATTTTTAACGTAGTTTATATATTCATAACTATTTCTATAAGAATAAACATGAAGGAAGGTTTACCTATAAGCCTTACTTCATGTTTTTTATTTATAAAACATTAGATTTTATGGGTTTAAATCATAGGGGGATAATATGAACACTAAAAATATATTTGTAGAAAAGAAATCAGAGTATAATCTAGAGGGCAAAAAGCTTTTAGAAGAATTCATAATGATTCTTAGAATAAACAGTATAGATGAAATAAGAATAATTAATGGATATAGCATAAAAGATATAAGCGATGATATTTATAATAAATCAAAATATACAATATTTGCAGAAAAGAACATAGATAATTTATACGAGGACAAGTCTTTTATAAATGAACATTATACCTATATAGGGAGAGAATATCTTGAAGGTCAATTTGATCAAAGAGCAGATTCTGCAAAGGAATGCGTAGAGATATTATCTAGAGGCAAACGGCCGAGAATAAGGTGCTTTAAGATACTAGAAATAAAGGGTTCACTTACAAAATATGAAATAGAAAAGATAAAAAGCTATTATATAAATCCTGTTGATTCTAAGGAGTTTAATATATTTAATGATGCACATCTAAAAGAACAAGAGTCAGATAATGAAGTTAGAAAAGAAAAGAAGCTTATTAAAGATTTTATTAATTTACAAGGAATAGATTTAGAAGACTTTTATAAAAAATCGAATATGGCTATGACTAAAGATGACTTAGGGGTTTGTCTACAACATTTCAAAAAAGAGAATAGAAATCCTACTTATACAGAAATGGCAGTTATAGATACCTATTGGTCAGATCATTGTAGACACACCACCTTTTCTACAGCTATAAAAGATATAGAAATAGAAGATGGGATTTATACAGAACCAATAAAGATTGCCTTTGATGAATATAAAGAAATGAGAAGCTTTTTAAAGAGAGAAGATAAAGATATAACTATGATGGAAATAGCAACTATAGCTATGAGGGAAATGAAACAAAAAGGGCTTTTAAAGGATTTAGATGAATCAGATGAAATAAATGCTTGTACAATAAAGGTGGATATAAATACTGAAAATGGTATAGAAAAATACTTAATACTTTTCAAAAATGAAACTCATAACCATCCTACTGAAATAGAACCCTTTGGAGGCGCAGCTACCTGCCTTGGAGGAGCTATAAGAGATCCTCTTTCAGGAAGGGCTTATGTATACCAGGCAATGAGGGTTACAGGAAGTGGGGATCCGAGGGAAGATATAGAGAAGACTTTAAAAGGTAAGTTACCACAAAGGATTATAACATTAGGAGCCGCAAACGGATATAGCTCTTATGGGAATCAAATAGGAATTGCTACAGGGCAAGTAGAAGAGATTTATCATGAAGGCTTTATTGCAAAAAGAATGGAAATAGGTGCAGTTATAGGCTCAGCTCCATTATCAAATGTAATTAGACAAAGGCCTATCGTAGGAGATGTAATAGTTTTATTAGGTGGAAGAACAGGTAGGGATGGATGTGGAGGAGCTACAGGGTCTTCTAAAGAGCATACAGAGAACTCTATAGATTATTGTGGGGCAGAGGTGCAAAAGGGTAATGCTCTAATAGAAAGAAAAATACAAAGATTATTTAAAAATCCTAAGGTAAGTAAAATTATAAAAAGATGTAACGATTTTGGTGCAGGTGGTGTAGCTGTAGCGATAGGAGAGCTTAGTGAAAGTATAGATATATATTTAGATAAGGTTCCTAAAAAGTATGAAGGGTTAGAAGTTACAGAAATAGCTATATCTGAATCTCAAGAGAGAATGGCAGTAGTGTTATCTAATGAAAATTTAGAATATTTTGTGAAACTTGCTCTAGAAGAAAACTTAGAAGCTACTACGGTAGCTAAAGTTACAGATAATAATAGACTAAGAATGTTTTACAAAGATGAAGTTTTTGTAGATTTAGATAGAAGCTTTTTAGAATCTAATGGAGCTAAAAGTTATGCAGATGTTTTAATTAAAGCTCCAAAAGAAAAGTCGTATTTAGATAATTATAAGTTAGGTGAAAACTCAAAAGACACATCAGAATATATTGTAACTGAAAGGTTTAATCTTAAGGGTGAAGAAAGTTTTAAAGATATATTAATAGAAGTGTTAGAAGACCTAAATGTTTGTAGTAAAAAAGGATTAGTTGAAAGATTTGATAGCACTGTAGGATCAGGCACTATATTAATGCCTTACGGAGGATTATTTGAGAGGACACCATCGGAAGGAATGGTTAGTAAAATACCACTAACTAAAGGACATTCAGACTCTGTAAGTTTAATGACCTTTGGTTATAATCCAAAAATTTCAGAGTGGAGTCCTTTCCATGGAGCTTACTTTGCTGTTATGGAATCTGTAACTAAGATTGTAGCTTTAGGAGGGGACTATAAAAATATTAAATTAACTCTTCAAGAGTACTTTGAGAAGCTTTATGAGGATAAGGGAAGATGGGGAAAACCATTTTCAGCTTTGCTTGGAGCTTTATATGCTCAGAAACAATTAGGAATAGCAGCTATTGGTGGAAAAGATAGTATGTCAGGAACCTTTGAAAATATAAGCGTTCCACCTACTCTTGTAAGCTTTGCAGTAGATATAGAACCACATTATAAAAGCATTATATCTCAAAATCTTAAAGAAACGGATAGCAAGATAATTTTAATAAAGACACCTATGAATAAAGATAAAACTTTAAATATAAAAGCCCTTAAGAGTAATTTTGAAACTATTAAAAAGCTTAATCATAAAAACTTAATATTATCAGCTATGAGCATTAAGCAAGGTGGAGCATTAGAGGCTATTTGTAAGATGAGTTTCGGAAATGAGATAGGCGTAAAAATTCAAGATATAAGTAAAGAAGAGTTACTTAAAAAGTATTATGGATCTATAGTTATTGAAGTTAAAGATGATAAAGAGGTATTTAACATTTTAGATTATGATAATTGCAAGATTATAGGGATAACTATGGATAATAGTAGTATAGAAGGTTTTGGAGAAAATATAAGTTTAAAAGATTTAATTACACACTGGGAGAGCCCTCTTGAAAGTATATTTGAAACTAAGACAAAGAAAGAAGAATTATTTGAAGGTAGTTTCAAAGAAAAAAGCAGTGCGGCTAATGTAAAAGATAATAAGTACACTAAAACTTATAATAGATTAAATATTTTATCTCCAAAGCCTAGAGTATTTATACCAGTATTCCCTGGTACTAATTGTGAAGAAGATTCAAGAAATGCCTTTGAAAAGGCAGGGGCTGTAGTGAATGAAAGAGTTTTTAAAAACATTACTGAAGGCTTAATAAAAGAGTCAATAAAAGAGATGACAAAAGAAATAAAACAATGTGAAATAATAATGATACCAGGGGGCTTTAGTGCAGGAGATGAACCAGAAGGATCCGGAAAGTTTATATCTACTGTATTTAGGAATCCTTATATAAAAGAAGCTATAATGGAACATTTAAATAAAAGAGATGGATTAATGATTGGTATTTGCAACGGGTTTCAAGCGCTTATAAAGCTAGGTCTTGTACCTTATGGTGAAATACTAGACATAGAAGAAAATATGCCAACTTTAACCTATAACAGTATAGGAAGACACGTATCCACTATGGTAAGAACGAAGATAGTATCAAATAATTCACCCTGGTTACAAGAGACAAAAATAGGGGATATCCATACCTTACCAGTATCTCATGGAGAGGGAAGATTTGTAGCACCTAGAAAAGTAATAGAAGATTTATTTAAAAGGGGTCAGGTGGCTACACAATATGTAGATAGACTTGGTAATCCATCTATGGAAGTGGATTATAATCCTAATGGTTCTTTAGGGGCTATAGAAGGAATATTAAGTCCTGATGGAAGAGTTTTTGGTAAGATGGCTCATAGTGAGAGAATAGGTGAAGGACTTTATAAAAACATAGAAGGAAACATGGACCAAAAGATATTTAAATCCGGTGTTAATTATTTTAAATAAAATATAGGGGTGTTTATAGATGAAGGTAGCAATTATATTTGGAAGTAAATCAGACAAAGAAATAATGAGGGGAGCTGTTACTGCATTAGAAGAGATTGGAATAGAGTATAAGGCTTCTATATTATCTGCTCATAGGGTACCAGAAAAGCTTTTAGAAGTTATTAGACAAGTAGAAGAAGAAGACTTTCAATGCATAATAGCTGGAGCTGGCCTTGCTGCTCATCTTCCAGGAGTCATAGCATCCCATAGCATTTTACCAGTAATAGGAGTTCCAATAAATGTAGCTTTAGGAGGACAGGATTCCTTGTATTCCATAGTACAGATGCCTAAAGGAGTACCTGTAGCCACCGTTGGAATCAACAATAGCTATAATGCAGGTATACTTGCAGCTCAAATCCTTTCTATAAAATATCCAAAGATAAAAGACAGTCTTAATAAATATAGAAAAGACATGAAAGAGAAATTTATAAATGATAATAAAGAAGAGGTGGAATGGTAATGAATAAAGAATTCTTATATGAAGGAAAAGCTAAAAAGATTTATCAAGATGAAAAGGAAGATCAAGTGGTGATTTATTACAAAGATGATGCTACTGCTTTTAACGGAGAAAAGAAGGGAGAAATTCAAAGTAAGGGTATTTTAAATAATAGTATATCCTCAAAGCTATTTGAGCTTCTACAAAGTAAAGGAATAAAAACTCATTATATAAAAACAATTAGCCAGAGAGAACAAATTTGCTTAAAGGTTGATATAGTTCCTTTAGAAGTTATAGTAAGAAATGTGGCGGCCGGAAGTATGGCTAAAAGACTTGGTATAAAAGAAGGAACAAAACTTGAAACTACAGTTTATGAAATTTGTTATAAGGATGATAATTTAGGAGATCCGCTTATAAATGATTATCATGCTGTAACTCTAGGTCTTACAACCTTTGATGAACTTAAAAAGATATATGAAATTACTAGAAATATAAATGATATACTTAAGGGATTTTTCTTAAGACAAGATATAGATTTGATAGATTTTAAATTAGAATTTGGAAGATATAACGGTGAGATACTTCTAGCAGATGAAATCTCACCAGATACTTGCAGGTTTTGGGACAGTAAAACTAAAGAAAAGCTTGATAAAGACAGATTTAGAAGAGATCTTGGAAATGTTACTGAAGCTTACGTAGAGATATTAAAAAGAATAAATGAATAGTTTTCATAAAGGGTATTTAAAATATAAAGGGCAGGTTATAAGGGTATTGGTGTATTAAAAGATTTTAAACATGCCTTATGGGGGGATCTAATTATGATGGAAGAGATAAAAGACAAGTTTAAAGAAGAATGCGGTGTTTTTGGAGTATATTCAAAAAGCTCTTTAGATGTTGCAAAGGTTACTTATTATGGATTATATGCATTGCAACATAGGGGACAAGAAAGTTCAGGCATAGCGGTTAGTGATGGTAAAGATATGAATATTCATAAAAGTATGGGTCTTGTATCTGAATCTTTTGATGAAAAGTCTTTATCTTCACTTAAAGGAAATGCTTCTATAGGTCATGTAAGATACTCTACTACAGGTTCTAGCAGTATAATAAATGCTCAGCCAATACTAACTAACTGTAAGTTTGGATCTATAGCCATAGCTCACAATGGAAATTTAGTAAATGCGGAAGTTATAAAAGAATTATTAGAAGATGGAGGAAATATTTTTCAGACATCTATTGATTCTGAAGTAGTGTTAAGTTTAATTGCAAGAGCTTATAAAAAAGGTATAGATAAGGCGGTTATATCAGCAGTTCAAGCTATAAAAGGATCATTTGCTATGGTTATTTTAACTGAGGATAAATTGATTGGAGTTAGGGATCCTAATGGTATTAGACCTTTATGCCTTGGGAAGCTTGAGGATAGTTATATTTTATCTTCTGAAAGTTGTGCATTTATTACAGTGGGTGCAGAATTTATTAGAGACATAAGGCCTGGTGAGATAGTAATAATAGGGGAAGGTGGAATAGAAAGTATAAGTTATTCAGAAAAGATAAAGCCAAAGGTATGTGCCTTTGAATATATATACTTTGCAAGGCCTGATAGTGTTATAGATGGTATAAGTGTCTATGAGTCTAGAAGAAGAGCTGGAGAGATATTATTTGAAGAGTGCCCTGTAGAGGCAGACATAGTTGTAGGTGTTCCAGATTCAGGACTTGCAGCTGCAGTTGGGTTTTCAAAGGCTTCATCTATACCATTTGGTATAGGATTTATTAAAAATAGATATGTTGGAAGGTCATTTATAGCACCTTCAAAAGAAATGAGGGAAAGAATTGTTTCATTAAAACTTAATCCTTTAAAAGAAAATATTAAGGGTAAGAGAGTGGTACTTGTAGATGATTCTATAGTTAGGGGTACTACTAGTAAAATACTAGTAGAAATGCTAAGACGAGCAGGAGCTAAGGAAGTTCATTTTAGAGTTTCATCTCCAGTAGTTAAATATCCATGTTATTTTGGTATAGATACACCTTATAGAAAGGATCTTATAGGCGCAAATCTTACCATAGAGGAAATAAGAAAAGAAATAGGAGCTGACAGTTTAGGCTACATAAGTGAGGAAGGTGTAGTAAAGTCATTTGGTGAAAAGGAAGGGTTTTGCCTAGGTTGCTTTAGTGGTATTTACCCTGTAGATACACCTATAGAAACTTCAAAAGATTATCTTGAAAGGTAGTGTTTTTATGATCACATATAAAGAAGCAGGAGTAAATATAAAGGAGGGCTATGAGGCAGTAAAAAAGATAAAGTCTCATGCTAAGAAAACTATGAGTAGTTTAGTTTTAAATAGTATAGGTAGCTTTGCATCTATGGTTGAAATTCCGAAAGGGTATAAGAATCCTGTAATAGTTTCAGGAACAGATGGAGTTGGAACAAAGCTAGAAATAGCTTTTGCCATGAATAAATATGATACCTTTGGTATAGACTGTGTGGCTATGTGTGTTAATGATATTTTATGTCACGGAGCAAAGCCCTTATTCTTTTTAGACTACATAGCTTGTGGAAAGCTAAATGCTAACGTAGCTTCGGATATAGTTAAAGGAGTATCTGATGGGTGCTTAATTTCGGGATGTTCTTTAGTTGGAGGAGAAACAGCTGAGATGCCAGGGTTTTATAAGGATGGAGAATATGATATTGCAGGATTTTCTGTAGGGGTTGTAGAAAAGGACAAAATAATAAACGGAAAAGATATAAAGGAAGGTGATGCTCTAATAGGAATATCATCTTCAGGACCACATAGCAATGGGTATTCACTTATAAGAAAGATTGTAGATAATCTTCATGTAGAGTTAGAAGGAGAAAAGTTAGGGGATATTTTATTAACACCTACAAAAATATATGTAAAGCCAGTACTTAAGATACTGGAAAAGTTTGAAATTAAAGGTATGGCTCATATAACTGGTGGTGGATTTGTTGAAAATATTCCAAGAATGATTCCCAAAGGGTATTCGGCTAAGATAAATAAAAACAGCTATGAAGTCCCATCTATATTTAAATATTTAATGGAAAAGGGTGTAGGTGAAGAGCATGCTTACAATACATTTAATATGGGAATAGGGTTTGTATTATGTGTAGAAGATGATTTAAAAGAAAAGGTAGTTAAAGAATTATCTTTAATGGGAGAAAAAGCTTATGTCATAGGAACTATTATTTCTGGAGGTGATGGGATTTGCTTAGAATAGCTTTTCTCATCTCCGGTACTGGGACTAACCTTCAATATATAATAAATAAAATAAATGAAAAAGAACTTAATTGTGTAATTAAAATGGTAATTAGCGATAACCCAAAAGCTATAGGACTTACTAAAGCTAATCTTCAAGGTATTCCGTCTTACGTATTAGATAAAAATACTTATGGAGAAAATATAGGGGATGAAATAATAAAAGTTATAAAAGATAAGGTAGATTTAATTGTTCTTGGAGGATTTCTTTCTATATTAAAAGGAGAAATATTAGATATTTATAAAAATAAGATAATAAACATACACCCTTCTTTAATACCTAAATTTTGTGGAAAGGGTATGTATGGAATAAAGGTTCATGAAGCTGTTTTGAACTCAGGGGATACAATTACTGGGTGTACACTTCATTTTGTTAGCCCTGACGTGGATATGGGTACTATAATTCTTCAAAAATCTTTAAATATAACTGGAGAAGAAAGTCCTAAAACATTACAAGAAAAGGTACTTAAAGAAGAACATAGATGTCTTCTAGAAGGTATTAGACTTATAAGTGAGGGAAAAGTTTAAATTTAAAGTAATACCAGAACAATTATCTTGGATTAGAAGGGAGATTTAATTTCATGAAAAGAGCTTTAATAAGTGTATATGATAAGGGTGGTATAGTGGATTTTGCTAAGTTTTTAAAGAGTATTAATGTGGAGATAATATCTACAGGGGGGACATTAAAATATTTAAAAGAAAATAATATCGAAGCTATAGATATTGAGGAAGTAACGGGATTTCCGGAAATGCTAGAAGGAAGGGTTAAAACTTTGCATCCTAGTATTCATGGTGGTATACTCGCAAAAAGGAAAGAAGCTTCTCATATAAGAGCATTAAAGGAAAGAGATATAGAACTAATAGATATAGTTGTAGTTAATTTATATCCATTTTTTGAAAAGTATAAAGAAAATATAACATTTGAAGAAAAGGTGGAGTTTATAGATATTGGTGGCCCCACAATGTTAAGAGCTGCAGCTAAGAATTTTAAGGATGTAATAGTAGTTTCAGATAAAAAAGATTATAAAACTATAATAGAGGAATTAAATTTAAGTGGAGATGTAAGTTATAATACTCGAAAAACCTTAGCAGGAAAGGTATTTAACTTAACTAGTGCTTATGATGGAGCTATAAGTAAGTTTTTATTAGAGGATAGCAGTGAGTATCCAGAATATATGAATTTAGTATATAAAAAGTCTAAGGATTTAAGATATGGAGAAAATCCTCACCAAAAGGCTGCTTATTATGATTCTTTATTAGAAGAAGGAACTATGAATAATATAGAAATACTAAATGGTAAAGAACTATCCTATAATAACATAAAAGATTTAGACATCGCCTTTAAGGTTGTAATGGAATTTTCTGATATAGCTTGCTGTGCATTAAAACACAATAGTCCTTGTGGAGTTGCATTAGGACGTGATAACCTAGAAGCTTATACAAAGGCTTATGAATGTGATGATATATCTATATTCGGCGGTGTAGTTGCCTTTAATAAGAAGTTAGATAAAGCTACTGCTGAAAAGTTAATAGAGATATTTTTAGAAATTGTTGTAGCTCCTGACTTTGAAGAGGAAGCACTTGAAGTTTTAAGGAAAAAGAAAAATTTAAGAGTTATTAAATGTAATAATAAGCCTATAAGCACGAATGTTTTAGTATCTGTAGATGGCGGCCTTTTAGTTCAAGAAGAGGATAAGGACTTAATTAAAGAACTAGATGTGGTAACTAAAATAGTGCCTACAGAAGAAGAATTAAAGGATATGGATTTTGCAATGAAGGTAGTTAAGTACGTTAAGTCTAATGCTATTGTAGTAGCAAGAGGTGGTAAAACATTAGGAATTGGCGGAGGACAGGTTAATAGGATTTGGGCAGCAAAAGAAGCTTTAGAAAGAGGTAAGGGAGCTTTAGTATTAGCATCTGATGCATTCTTCCCTTTTGATGATGTAGTAAAAGAAGCTGCAAGCCATGGTATAAAGGCTATAATTCAACCAGGAGGATCTATTAAAGATAAAGATTCAATTAAGGCTTGTGATGAACTTGGAATATCCATGGTGCTTACTCATATAAGACATTTTAAACATTAAAAAAGGAGGCTAATATGAATATATTATTGATTGGTTCTGGAGGAAGAGAACATGCTATGGCCTTTAAGTTATCACAAAATCCTAAGGTGAAAAAAATATATTGTGCCAAAGGAAATGGTGGCACTGCAATGGAAAATAAATGTGAAAACATAAAAGAAAAGACTATAGAAGAACTATTAAAATTTGCGAAAGAAAATGAAATTTATATTACCATAGTTGGTCCAGAAGAGCTATTAATAAAGGGAATTGTAGATGAGTTTAATAAAGAAGGACTTAAAATATTTGGACCTTCAAAAAAATCAGCTTGCTTAGAAGGAAGTAAAGACTTTTCAAAAAGATTTATGAAAAAATATGGAATACTTACAGCAGAATATGAAAGTTTTACTTTTGCACCAAAGGCATTAGAGTATTTAAAAGATTGCATATATCCATGCGTTATAAAAGCGGATGGCATGGCAGCTGGTAAAGGTGTAGTTATATGTAATTCTTTTAAAGAGGCAGAAAAAGTGATTTATGACTTCATGATTGATGATATATTTAATGGGTATGGTAAAAAGGTTGTAATTGAAGAGTTCTTAGAAGGTGTGGAAGCCTCTATACTTTCAATTACCGATGGAGATACATTAATTCCATTTATATCTGCAAAAGATCATAAACAAATATTTGATAATAACCAAGGTCCTAATACAGGGGGCATGGGCGTTATAGCACCAAATCCATTCGTTACAGATACTGTCATGAAAGAATTTAAGGAAAGTATTTTAAAACCTACACTTAGGGGATTAAAGGAAGAAAGAATAGAATTTAAAGGGTTTCTGTTTTTTGGATTAATGATTACTAAAAAAGGTGTATATTTATTAGAATATAATGTGAGGCTTGGAGATCCAGAAACACAAGCAATCCTTCCTTTGATGAAAAGTGATTTTTATGATGCTATTTGTAGTGCATACAGTGGAAAACTTAAAGGTTTTGAAATTAAGTGGGAAGATAAAAATAGTTGTGCATTAGTTATTTCATCTTTAGGGTATCCATGCAAATATAATACTGGGTTTAATATAACTTTAGATGAAAATATAGATGGTAATGTATTTATATCAGGGGGGACATTAGAAGGAAAAGATCTAAAGACTTCAGGGGGGAGAGTTATTTCATTAGTTACACTTGGAAATGATCTAGAAGACAGTATAAAACGTTGTTATAAGGAAGTAAATAAGATAAGTTTTAAAGATATGTATTATAGAAAAGATATAGGTTTGATATAAGTAATTAATAAAAAACCTATATAATAGACTTTTATATCTATATATATAGGTTTTTTAGATTTAATTTTATGAATTATAATTATAAAATTTATTTAGTTACATCCTTGCTTAAAAGATCTCTAATTTGTGTAAGTAAAACTTCTTCATTTGTTGGAAGTTCTTCTTTAATTTCTTCTTGAACCTCTTCTTTTCTCTTGAATTTATTAATTAATCTAATTACTAGGAAAATAGAAAAGGCTATAATAAGGAAGTCAAAAATATTTTGAATAAATTGACCATAATTAAGTGTCAATATTTTTGTAGGATCAGTAGATTGGCGTAAAACAACCTTTAGATCTGTAAAGTTAACACCACCTATAACAAGTCCTAGTATAGGCATTATTATATCGCCTACTAATGAATTAACTATTTTACCAAAGGCAGCACCAATAACTACACCTATAGCAAGGTCAGTTACGTTACCTTTCATAGCAAACTCTTTAAACTCTTTTAACATGAAATCACCTCTTATTAAATTTTTGTTAATAGAATTATAACATTTAAACAGGGTTCTATCAATAATTATTATTTGTAAGTTAAATTAACACTTTTAAAAAAGGGTCATAGAATAGAAAAATTATAAAAACTTATAGATTGTTAAATTGCAAAGACAAATATCTTCTTGAAAGTTTGGTTAAATAACTATATAATGATAGATGTAAAATTAAATAATAAGATTATGGTACTTTTAATAAGTTTAATAGGGAAAGTGTAAAACACTACAGCCCCCGCTACTGTATACGAAGACGAATCCGAGCCACTGGCAATGAAGCTGGGAAGGTTGGAAGAGAATGAAACGTAAGTCAGGAGACCTGCCTTAATCTTTAGCTAATCCTTCGGAGGGAAGGAAGTGGCGTTTGTAATTTATTGATTTTCATGTAGAAGTTATAAACTCACAGTTCCTGTGAGTTTTTTTGCGTTGATTTGTTATAAAGTAACATATTTTCAAATAGACATTCGGAGATGATTTTAATGATTCAAATGATAGGCATAAAAGGTTGTTGTCCTATTGAAATAAGGGAAAAGCTTTCTATAATGGTATACAAGGAAAAAGATGCTTTAGAAAATATGATGAAAGTATCAAAAGAGGCTGTAATAATAAACACTTGTAATAGAACGGAAATATATTTAAATTCAAACAATGAAGATGAAATTGAAATAGAGAGTATTTTTAATTTATTAGAGTGGGATGAAAGATATATAGAACATGTTTTTAAGATTAATGGATACAATTCTGTTAAACATTTAATGGAGGTCTGTAGTGGCTTTCATTCTAAAATCCTTGGAGAGGATCAAATATTAGGCCAAGTAAAAAGGTCTTACAGGGTATCTCTAGAATGTAATACTATTAGAAACTCTCTTCAAAGATTATTTCAAACGGCTATAGCCTGTGGAAAAAGGTTTAGAAGTGAGGCTAAGTTATATAAGATACCTGTATCATCAGCGTCTATAGTAGCAAAAGAAATAATTAAAGAAAATAAAAAGCATATAATGTTAATAGGATTTGGTGAGGTAGGAAAACGTATCTATAAATATATAAATAACTTTGAGTTTTCTAAGCTACTTATCGTTGTAAGAGAACCAAATAAAGTATATTTAAATGATCCTAGGGTTAAAGTTATATCCTATAGTGAAAAGAATGAATTCATAAAAGATATAGATATAATAGTAAGTTGTACTTCAGCACCTCATATAGTTATATATAAGGATGAAGTTAAGGACATCCCAATTACTATATTTGATTTATCTATACCAAGAGATGTAGATCCTAAAATAGAAGCATTAGATTATATTAAACTTTATAATATTGATGATATAAGCAAAATGGATAAGTATAATAAGGATAAAAGAAAAACCCAAATGGAAGATTGTAGATATATAATAGAAGATCATATTAAAGAATATATGAACTGGGAAAGGCTAAGGGGATTAGCTCCGCTTTTTAAAGAAATATCCAGTTCAAGTGATAATATATATAAAGAAAGACTTAAAAGCTATAATAGAAAAAAGTATACAAAAGATAATGAGGAATTAGTAGAGGTACTACTAAAGAGTACTTCAGATTACTACTTACATAGAGCTATGGAGATATTGAAAGAAGAAAAGTTAAAGGGAAGTGAGCGTCAGTGTCAGGCGATAATAGAAAAGATTTTTCTTCTAAAGAACTAAGTTATAATTTAACAAACTTAAAATGTGAGTTAAATCCTTCTCTTGAAATGCTAGACTTTTCATTTATATCATTAATTTCAAAGAAGATTCGTGTACTTATAGTTGGTGGCGGGGAAGCAGGGTATATTAAAACTAAATCTTTTATATCTAAAGGTTGTAATGTATGGGTATTAGCCACAAGTTTTGATGAAAGATTTGATGAGTTTAATGAAAATGGCATAAATATTATAAAAGATACATATAAAGAAAGCTATATATTAGATAAACATTTAATTGTTATAGCTATTCAGGAATGTGATATTACAAAAATGATACAAAATCAATGCGAAAATTTAAGTAAGCTATATGTTACTTGTCATAATTTTAGAGAGGGAAATTTTGTTGTGCCTATGCAACTAAGTTCAAAGGAAGTTACCTTTGCATTGAATGTGAAAAAGGGAAACCCTAGTATATCGAGATACATAGCAGGTTCAATAGTAAAGTCCTTAAATGATGTGGATGAGTTTGTGAACTTTGCGAATTATATAAGGGAAATAGTTAAGAGTGAAACTTTTAAAAAGGAAATATTAAAATTTATCTCAACTGAAGAGTTTAAGTTTTATTTTGATAAAGGCTATTCAAACCAAGTATTATTAATGTTTTATCCAAGGTTAATTAATTTATTAGGAGTGGAATTGATTGAATATGAAAATTGCTACAAGGAAAAGTGATTTAGCTCAAGCTCAAACAGAAATAATAATGGAGCTCATTTACAAAGCGGCTAATATAAAAAGTGAAAAGTTATTAATAGAAACTAAAGGAGATAAAAATCTTGATGTTAGTTTAGATAAAATCGGTGGTAAGGGTGTATTTGTAAAAGATATAGAAATTGCATTGATAGAGGGACGGGCAGATGCTGCTGTTCACAGTATGAAGGATGTGCCATTTGCATTAGAACACTGTTTTGAAATAGCTGCAATACCAGAGAGAGAAGACGTAAGGGATGCTTATATCTCTCGCAATGGGGAAAGCTTTTTTTCGGGAAAGAAGCCTTTGAAGATAGGCACTAGTAGCATAAGAAGAGCGGCTCAACTTAGGATATTAAATCCTAATTTAGATATTGTACCTATAAGAGGGAATGTGCAGACAAGACTTAAAAAGATGGAAGAGGAAAAGTTAGATGGAATAATATTAGCAGCAGCAGGACTTAAAAGATTAAATATGGAAAATATAATAACTGATTATTTTGATCCCTTTGAGTTTGTACCAGCTATAGGTCAGGGTGCCTTAGGTATTGAAATTTTAAAGGAATCACAAAGCGCTCATATATTTAGAAATCTTAACTCAGATGATGATAAAATTTGTGTGGATGCAGAAAGAGAATTCATGAAAACTCTTAATGGAAACTGTCATAGTTGTATAGGAGCTTATGCATATTTAGAAGGACAAATAATGTATATTGTAGGACTTTATGATGTAGGCGGAAAAATAGTAAAAAAAGATATTGCAGGAAATAAAGAAGATTATTTAAAACTTGGAATACATTTGGGAGAAAAAATTATTAAAGCATAGAAAAGAGGGGATATCATGGAATATGGAAAAGTTTTTCTTATTGGAACAGGGCCTGGAGATGAGGATTTACTTACTATAAAGGCTGTTAATACTTTGAAAAGTTGTACGGCAGTATTATATGACAGACTTATTGGAGGTAATATTTTAAAGTATCTAAATGAAGATTGTGAGATATATTATTGCGGAAAAGAACCAGGAAGTCACTATAAGACTCAAGAAGAAATAAATGAAATGCTTATAAGGCTTTCTAAAAAGGGACATATTGTAGGTAGGGTTAAAGGTGGAGATCCATATGTTTTTGGTAGAGGCGGTGAAGAAGCTTTAGCTTTAATAGATGAAGATATAAGCTTTGAAGTAGTACCTGGAATAACTTCTGCTATTGCTGTACCTAGTTATGCGGGTATACCAGTAACTCATAGAGGTATAAGTCAAAGTTTTCATGTATTTACAGCTATGGCTAAAGAAAAGCTAAATATCGATTGGAATACAGTATCGAAGCTTAAAGGAACGATAATATTTTTAATGGGGCTTAATAAATTAGAGATAATAATGGAGAACTTGCAAAAGGAAGGTATGAAAAAGGATACTCCTTGCGCAGTTATTATGAGAGGTACAACCTCAAAGCAAAAGTCTGTTATAGGGGACTTTAGTAATATTTTAGAACGAGTAACAGAAGCTAAATTGGTATCACCTTGCATTATAATGGTAGGTTCTGTAGTAGAGCTTAGTAGTAAATTAAACTGGAAAGAAAAGAAACCTCTTTTCGGTAGAAATATATGCATTACTAGAACAAAAGAGCAGTCTAAGTCTATAGGGAAAAAGTTAAAAGATTTAGGCGCAGATATAACTGAGATAAATTCTATAAAGATAAAAGAAGATATATATAGTTTAGATAAATATAAAGAAAAATTAACAAAGTATGATTATGTGGTATTTACAAGTGTAAATGCAGTAAACTTATTTTTTAAGTATCTAAAGGAAAAGGTTATAGATATAAGAAATATAAATGGAAGGTTTGCATGTATTGGTAATGGAACTTATAAGGCTTTGTTAGAGAACCATGTGGTATCTGATATAATAGCAGATCAATTTGTTGCAGAGGATTTATTTAGAAAGTTATCAAAGACAATTAAAAAAGGGGATAATATACTTATACCTTGCTCTTTAAAATCTAGAGATTATATCACAGATAGTTTAAAGGGGCTTGGAGCAAATGTAGATAGAGTAAACATATATGATGCAATTCTTGGAGATAATAAGAATGTAAATTCTTTTGAAGATGTAGATACAGTTATTTTTACAAGTCCTTCTACATTTAACAATATGGTAACTTTAGTTGGGCTTAATAACATAAGCAAAAAACACATAATAGCAATTGGTCCTATTACAGAAAAGTCGATATTAGATAAGGGATTAGCGTGTGTAAGCTGCGATGAATATTCAGAAGATGGAATAATAAATAAGCTTTTAGAATTATATGACAATAAGTAATAGAATGGAGATATTTAAATGATTAAAAGAAATAGAAGATTAAGAGAGAGAAAAGAAATAAGGGATTTAGTAAGAGAGACTACACTATCTGTTAAAGATTTAATTTTTCCTGTATTTGTAGTAGAAGGTGAAAATATAAAAGAAGAAATAACTTCTATTCCAGGCACATTTCATTATTCAATAGATAAGTTAGAAGAGTTATTAGAAGACATAAAAGAATCATCTATAAGAGGTATTATACTTTTTGGGCTTCCAGATCACAAAGATAGTTGTGCTTCTTCTGCTTATGACGATAATGGAATAGTTCAAAGAGCCATTAGAAAAGTTAAAGAACTTAATAAAGACTTATGGGTTATAGCAGATGTATGCATGTGTCAATATACAGACCATGGTCATTGTGGAATTATAGAAGGAACTAAAATAGTAAATGATAAGTCGGTAGAAATTATAGCGAAAATTTCTTTATCTTATGCAAGAGCTGGAGTGGATATGATTGCACCTTCTGATATGATGGATGGAAGGGTTAAGGCTATAAGAGAGACTTTAGATAAAGAGGATTATAACTTTGTATCTATAATGAGTTATAGTGCTAAATATTCATCAGCTTTTTATGGTCCTTTTAGAGAAGCTGCTAACTCATCGCCGCAATTTGGAGATAGAAAGTCCTATCAAATGGATCCTGGAAACGTAAAGGAAGCTATGAGAGAAATTGAAGGAGATATTGAAGAGGGTGCTGATATAATAATGGTTAAACCCGCTCTATCATACCTAGATGTTATAAGACTTGCAAAGGATAGGTTTGATTATCCTATAGCAGCTTACTCAGTAAGTGGGGAATATGCACTTATAAAGGCAGCTGCTGAAAAGGGGCTAGTTAATGAAAGGGCTATTGCTTTAGAAATGCTATTATCTATAAAAAGGGCTGGAGCGGATATGATAATAACATATTATGCACTTGAAGCAGCTAAATGGATAAAGGAGGATCTTTAAAATGAATAAAAATGATGCGATTTTTGAGGAATCTAAAATATATATGCCAGGAGGGGTTAACAGTCCTGTTAGGGCATTTAAAGATTTAGATATAAATCCACCTGTAATAAAAAGGGGTAGTGGTACTTATGTATATGATGAAGAGGGAAAGGAATATGTAGATTTTGTAGGAGCATGGGGACCTATGATACTAGGCCACTGCGATGAAGATGTAGTAAAGGCTATACAAGATACTGCAAAGGAGGCTATAGCTTTTGGAGCACCTACAAACCTTGAATTAAAACTAGCAAGACATATGTGTAAAACTTTAGAAAATGTGGATATGGTAAGAATGGTTAACTCCGGTACAGAGGCTACTATGAGTGCTATAAAACTTGCTAGGGGATATACAGGTAGAGATAAAATAATCAAATTTGCAGGATGTTATCATGGACATTTTGATGGATTCTTAGTAAGTGCAGGTTCAGGAGTTATGACAGAAGGTATACCAGGGTCACTTGGCGTACCACAAGATAGTATAAAAAATACCCTTATTGCAAATTACAATGACATAGGAAGTATAAAGTCTATATTTAATACCTGTGGCAAAGAGATAGCTGCGATTATAATTGAGCCTGTAGCTGGTAATATGGGAGTAATACCCTCAAATAAAGAATTCTTAAAAGAGCTTAGCGTGTTATGTAAAGAGAATGGGACCCTTTTGGTGTTTGATGAAGTTATGAGTGGATTTAGAGTAGCTTACAGGGGAGCGCAAAGCCTTTATGGAGTAAAGCCAGACTTAATTACCTTCGCGAAAATAATGGGTGGTGGATTACCATCAGGTGCTTATGGTGGAAGAGCTGACATTATGGAAAAGTTATCTCCTTTAGGAGCTGTATATCAAGCAGGTACTATGTCTGGAAACCCTTTAGTTATGGCAGCAGGATACGCTACCTTAACTAAGTTATATAATAATCAAGAATATTATTCTAAGATGGAAGAGTTAGGATGCTTATTAGAAAATGGGGTAAAACAAGTAGCTAAAGAGAAAAGTATAAATGTAATAATAAATAGATGTGGCGCTATGTCTACTATATTCTTTAGTGATTTAGATAAGATAGAAAATTATGACGATGCAAAGCTAAGTAATACTAAATTATATGCTTCATATTTTAAGCATATGCTTACAAAGGGTATTAACTTACCACCTTCACAATTTGAAGCATTATTCTTAAATGTAAAGATGGAACAATGTCATATAGAAAGGTTTTTAGAGGCTTTAAGAAGCTGGGAGCCTATATATAAATAATATATTATAAAAACTTACAAGTGAAAAATAAATAATGAATTTTAGAGGTGAAGTTATGAAAAAGGCAATTCTTTTGGTATCATTTGGAACGACTTATTATGATACTAGAAAGGTTACTATAGATGCTATAGAAGAAAAGGTAAAGATAGCTTATAAAGATTACGAAGTTAGAATAGCTTTTACAGCTCATATTATAATAAACATTTTAAAGAAAAGAGACGGCATAATAGAGCTTACACCAGAAGAAGCTTTAGAAAAGTTATATAAAGATGGTTATGAGGATATAATAGTTCAACCACTTCATATAATACCCGGTGCTGAATTTGATTATATAAAAGATGTAGTAGACCAGTATAGGGTTAAAAATTATTTCAATAGTATTAAAGTAGGAAGACCTATGCTTTATTTTAAAGGTCATGAAGAAGAAATACCAGATGATTATAGCATTTTAATAAAGGCTATGGATAAACTTTTGAATTCTTATGAAAACTTGGTCCTTATGGGACATGGCACAAGTCATTACTCTAATGCAGCATATACTTGTTTTCAACAAGTGTTAAAAGATAAAGGGTACAAGAGGGTTTTAGTAGCTAATGTAGAAGGATATCCGACGTTAGAAGATATTATTCCAAAACTAAAGGCTAAGAACATGAATAAGTTAACTTTAGCACCTTTAATGGTTGTAGCAGGGGATCATGCAAAGAATGATATGGCAAGTGATGAAGATGATTCCTGGAAAAGCATATTAGAATCAGAAGGATTTGAAGTAGAGCTGCATATGCACGGACTAGGTGAAATACCTGAGTTTCAAGATGTTTATGTAGAGCACATAAAGGATGTTATAGATAAAAGATATGATAATTTAGGTAAGACTTCAAAAGGAAAAAATTTGTTTAGGTAGGAGAAGATAATATGTCAAAAATAATGGTTCAAGGTACTGCATCCTCAGTAGGAAAGAGTATTTTGGTAACAGCTCTTTGTAGAATATTAAAAGAAGATGGATATAAAATTTGTCCTTTTAAATCACAGAATATGTCTTTAAATTCCTATATAACCTTAGATGGAAAGGAAATGGGGCGTGCTCAAGTACTTCAAGCTTATGCTGCAGGACTTGAACCAGAGGCATATATGAATCCTATATTGCTTAAACCTACTACGGATAAAAGGTGCCAGGTTATAGTAAAGGGAAAAGTTTATGGAAATACATCAGCTATGGAGTATCATGAATTAAAGCCTATATTTAAAGATATGCTGAAAGAAGATTTTATGAAACTTGAAAGTGAATATGATGCAATGGTTATGGAAGGGGCTGGAAGCCCTGCTGAAATAAACTTAAGAGATAGAGATATAGTAAACATGGGTATGGCAGAACTTGTGGACGCACCAGTTATTTTAGTAGGTGATATTGATAAAGGCGGTGTTTTTGCGTCTCTTGCAGGAACTATGATGTTATTAAAAGAAGACGAAAGATCCAGGGTTAAAGGATTTGTTATAAATAAGTTTAGAGGCGATGTTGACATATTAAAGCCAGGCATAGATATGATTGAAGATATAATAAAAATACCTTGCCTTGGAGTTGTACCTCACTTTACATTAAAACTTGAGGATGAGGATAGTGCCATCACCTTTAATAATAAAGCTACTAACGATATAGATATAGTAGTAATAAGACTTCCTCACATATCCAATTTCACAGATTTTGATGCATTTAGCTGTGAAGAGGACGTATCCATAAGATTTGTAAGAGATAAGAAGGATTTTGGGAGTCCAGACCTTGTTATAATACCAGGGAGCAAAAATACTATAGAAGACTTGCTTTTTTTAAGGGATACAGGGCTTGAAGATGTAATAAAAGATTATAGTAATGACAATATGATAATAGGCATATGTGGTGGTTATCAAATGCTTGGAAACACTATAAAAGATCCTTATTGCATAGAAACTAATGAAAAAGAAGTTAAGGCTTTAGGGCTTTTAGATATAGAAACTATATTTGAAAGAGAAAAAACTATGACTAGGGTAGAAGGGTCTTTAATTAATATTTCAAGAAGTAAAAACAGCATATATGGCTATGAAATACACCTTGGGAAAACTATAAAATCTCCGCAAATTAAATCCATAATAAAGATAAATAAAGTTAATGATAAAGAAGAGTCTAGTTATGATGGAGGAGTTAACCTAAAGGGAAACATAATGGGTACTTATATACATGGTATATTTGATGCTCCAACCTTTAGACAACATATATTAAACCCTATAAGGAAAAAGAAGTTATTAGAAGAAAGAGAATCTCCAAGCTATGAAAGCCTTCGTGAAAAAGAATTAGATAAGTTGGCTAAAATAGTAAGAGAAAGTTTAGATATGGATAAAGTATACAAAATAATAAATCTTAAATAGCGGAGGTAAAAAGTTGATTTTAATAGATTTAGCTTTGGCTATAATAGTAGATTGGATAATAGGTGACCCATATTCATTTCCTCATCCAACCATATATATGGGGAAGGTTATAAAATTTTTAGAAAACAAAGGGAGAAAAGTAATTAAGGATGAAAAGAAATTAAAAGGTTATGGATTATTTATAGTAATTGTATTATGCCTTTTAAGCTTTGGAATTCCATATGTTATTCTAAGATTAATAAGTAATTACAAGATAATATATCATATAGTTAATATATTTTTCCTTTGGACAACAATAGCTGCTAGGTGCCTTCATAAAGAAGGTAAAAAGATACATGATGATTTAATAAAGAATGATATTGAAGCTTCAAGACTTCACCTATCTTATATAGTAGGAAGAAATACAGAATGTTTAAGTAAAAAAGAAATTATAAGGGCAGATATAGAGACAGTAGCAGAAAATACTGCTGATGGAGTTATTGCACCACTATTTTATGCAGTTCTTGGTGGAGTTCCTTTAGCTATGTTATATAAGGCTATAAATACAATGGATTCTATGCTTGGATATATGGATGATCGATATAGATATATAGGATACTTTCCAGCAAAGATTGATGATGTATTTAACTATATACCCGCAAGAATTACAGGAGTGCTAATGTGTCTTGTATCTCCATTAGTTAAGGGAAATATTAAACATTCATTTAAGATAATGATAAGAGATAGAAAAAATCATAAGAGCCCTAATTGTGCTTATCCTGAAGGTGCTGTGGCTGGAGCATTAAATATTAAATTAGGTGGAACTAACAATTACTTTGGTAAGATGGTAGAAAAGCCCACCATTGGAGATGGGAAAATGGAACTTGAATCAGTACATATAATAGATACCATTAAAATCATGTATTTTAGTGAAGTGATTTTTTATCTTCTTTATTTAATAATTTATGGATCCTACATTAAGTTTAATTTTTAATTTTAATTAATGTAAGATAATTATAAAATATGAAGGGGATATACTATTAAGTTAAAAAAAATGTGTTAAGAATTCATTAGTTTTTTAAGCAGTAGGAGAGGATAAATTTGAAAATAGATGAACCTGTAGCAAAGCACGGTGGAGATATATATACAGAAGGGTTATTTAAAAATAAAAATCTTTTAGATTTTAGCTCTAATGTAAATCCTTTAGGAGTTCCAAAGTCGTTTATAAAAAATATGGATAAGGCCATAAACGCAATTGAAAGATATCCTGATATACATTACAGGGAATCAAAAAAGGCCATAAAAGAATATTTAAAAGGTTTAGTAGAAGAGGAAGAAATAATACTTGGTAATGGGGCAGCTGAAATAATACAGCTAGCCGTTAGCAATTTTGAAAAGATTCTAATAGTAGTACCCTCTTTTATAGAATACGAAGAATGTGCAAAGAAGGTTTTTTCTAAAATAGGATATTCTTACTTAGATAGTAATATGGAGTTAGATTATAAAGATATTAAAAGTAATGTATTGGATTATAATGCCTTAATACTTGGAAACCCTAATAATCCTAATGGAGGGTTAATAGATAAAAGAAGCTTTTATGAAATATTAGATATTTGTGAGAAAAACTCAATAACAGTTATTGTTGATGAGGCATTTATTGAATTTGCAGGGGATGAATCCTTAAGTCTTGTAGAAGATATTAAAAGTTATAACTGTCTATTTATAATAAGAGCTTTAACTAAGTTTTTTGCACTACCTGGCCTAAGAGTAGGATATGGAGTAAGTAAGAATAAAAAGTTAATAGATACCTTAAAAAACAAACAAATTCCGTGGAATATAAATTGTTTTGGAGAACTGGCTATTTTAGAAGTATTAAAAGATGAAGATTATATTAAAGATAGCTTAAATTGGGTAGAGTCTTCTAGAGAAATACTTGTAAGATCACTAAAGGACATAGAGTTCATAGAGGTTATTTATAAATCTTCAGGAAACTTTTTATTGTGTAGATTAAAGGGTATAACAGGAAAAAGGCTTTACGAATACTGTTTAAAAAAAGATATACTAATAAGAGTTTGTGATAATTATAAGGGTATTGACGAATATAATGTAAGATTTGCAGTAAAGGATAGGTATAAAAACTCTATTTTAGTAAAAGCGTTAAAGGTTATAGAAAAAGAGTTAAAAGTTATAGAAAAAGAGGTGTAAGAATATGAAAAGTATAATATTCTCATCTAATAAAAGTGGTGGAGGTAAGACTACAGTAACATTAGGTATAATTAATAGTCTTATAAGAAAAGGATATAAGGTTCAGCCATATAAGGTAGGACCAGACTATATAGATACAGCCTTTCATAGTTATATAACTGGAAATAAATCTAGAAATTTAGATTTATTTTTAACAGGTGAAGATGCGGTAAAACAAATATATGATGAAAATTCTAAAGAAAAGGACTTAGGAATAATAGAAGGAGTCATGGGGTTATATGACGGTAAAGGAATAGAAAATATATATTCTACAGCTCATGTAGCAAAAACCTTAAATTTACCCGTGATTCTTATAATATCTTCTAGTGGTCAAAGTATTACTCTTTGTGCAGAAATAAATGGTATAAAGAATTTTGATGATGTAAATATAGCAGGCGTAATACTTAATAATATAACCGAAAGTTATTATAAAATATTAAAGCTTGCCATAGAAAAACATTGTAATTTAAAAGTATTTGGATATATACCAAAGGATGAAAATATTAACCTTGATAGTAGACATTTAGGACTTGTTCAAAGTAGCGAAATACATGATCTTAAAGAAAAGATAGATTATATAAGTGATCTTGCTTATAAGCATATAGATATGGAATCTTTACTAGAAAGTTTTAAGGAAGTAACTTTAAGCTACGAACCAATAAGAGATATAAAATATAGGAATATTAATGTATCTATAGCTAGAGATAAGGCATTTTCCTTTTATTATGAAGAAAACATTGAAATATTAAAAAAGGCTTCAAATGTTAAGTTTTTTAGTCCTCTTAATGATGAATGTATACCAAAGGATACAGATTTTTTATATATAGGTGGTGGATATCCAGAAATATTTAAAGAAGAATTAAGTAAAAATGAGTCTATGAGGATTAGTATAAATAACGCACTAAAATCAGGAACATTTTGTTATGCTGAATGTGGAGGTCTTATGTATCTTTGTGATTCTATAGAAGGCAGTGACATGGTTGGTTTCTTTAAAGGTGATGCAGTTATGAATAAAAGGCTTCAAAATTTTGGGTATGCAACCCTTAAGGTTACTGAAGGTACTAAATTATTACCAAAAGGATTTACAATGAATTGCCATGAGTTTCACAAGTCTTCTGTAAACTTAGAGGAAGAAAAGATTTATGAATTAAAAAAGATTCTTTACAATGGTAATACAAAGATATGGAATTGTGGATATTATAAAAATAATACATTAGGATCTTATGCTCATTTACACTTTTATAATAATATGGGTTTTATAGAAGGTTTGTTAAAAGGTGTAAAGATTGAGGAAAATATATAATGAAAATTATTAAAAGTTTAATATAGTAAAGGTAGACTTTTAAAAAAGGACTTACTAAAGATATGGAGGAAGTGATTAAATGGATTATATAAAGGTACCAATGGATATAGAAAAAAAGAGTTTTGAGATAATAGGTAGTGAAATGGGAGAAAGTAGCTTTTCAAAGGAAGAACTATTAATAGTAAAAAGAGTTATACATACTACAGCGGATTTTGAATATAAAGATTTAATATATATAAGAGAAGGTTCTATAGATAAGGCAAAAGAATTATTAAAAAAGGGCATAACAATATATACTGACACTAATATGGCATTATCGGGAATTAACAAAAAGGCTTTAGAACAATTAGGGTGTAAGGTAATATGTTATGTAAATAAAGAGGAAACCTTTAAGTTAGCTAAGGAAAAAGGAATAACAAGATCTATGGCTGCAGTAGAAACAGCTTTAGAAGAGGGCGTAGAGTTCTTTGTTTTTGGAAACGCACCTACAGCTCTATTTAAACTTAAGGAACTTACAGAAGGTGGAATCGGAAAAGCTGCATTTATTATAGGAGCACCTGTAGGATTCGTAGGGGCTAGTGAATCAAAGGAAGAAATAGAAAAGATGAATTTACCTATGATAACTATAAGAGGTAGAAAAGGTGGAAGCGGTGTGGCTGCATCTATAGTAAATGCACTCTTATATATGATAACTAAAAGATAAAGTTATTTTATCTAATATAGATGCGGTATAAAATGAGATATTTAAAGAGGTGAAAAGATTGCTTGACCTATATGTTAATTTTAATGGAAAGAGTCTAAGATGTGGATATACAACAGGTTCCTGCGCTGCAGCTGCAGCTAAGGCTGCAACTGTAATGTTATTTAACCATAAAGATAATATTTCTATTATACATATTGATACACCAAGAGCTATGAAGCTTAATATACCAATTGAAAAGTTTAATAGAGGTGAAAATTATGTAGAATGTTGTGTCTTAAAGGATGGTGGAGATGATCCTGATGCCACAAATGGAATGGAAATTTGGGCTAGGGCTACTTTAAAAGACAGTGGATACATTTTAAAGGCTGGAAAAGGTATTGGTGTGGTTACGGAAATAGGTTTACCTATAGAAAAAGGTGGCTTTGCTATAAATCCTATACCAAGAACTATGATAGAAAAAGAAGTTAAAGCTGTAATTCCAAGTGGTTATGGTGTTGAGATAACCATATTTGTGCCAAGGGGAGAAGAAGTAGCACAAAGAACATTTAATCCAAGGCTTGGAATAGTAGGTGGAATATCCATATTAGGTACAACGGGTATAGTAACGCCTATGTCGGAGGATGCTATAAAAGAATCCATAAAGATTGAACTAGAACAAAAAATTAAAAAGGGAAGCAAAGTTTTAGTTTTAGTTTTCGGTAATATAGGAGAAGAACAAGCGCTAAGTGAAGGATATATCCTGGAAGATATAGTTATAATATCGAATTATGTAGGTTTCGCATTAGATATATGCATGGAACACTCTGTGAAAAACGTATTAATAGTGGGTCATATAGGGAAGCTTTCCAAGATATCCGCTGGATGTTTTCAAACTCACAGCAGGGTTTGTGATGTAAGGCTTGAGGTTTTAGCTCTAGAACTTGCACTAATTGGAGCAAATAAAGATTTAGTAAATCTTATATATTCTCAAAAGACCACAGATGGTGCTATTAAGTTAATCCCAGAGGAATATAGTGAAGTTTATTATAACATAGGTAAAAAGATTAAAAATAGAGTAGAAAATTATTGTTATAAAACATTAAAGGCAGAAGTTATAATGTTTTGTGACACAAAAAATAGAAAAGTACTGTGCAAAATCCATGATTAGTGAGGTGAAATAATGGTTTATGTAGTAGGCATTGGACCAGGTCATAAGGATTATATATTACCAAAGGCCATAAAGGTTTTAAATGAAAGTGATATTATAATAGGTTTTAGTAGGGCGTTAGATGGTATAGATGTTTCAAAAGATAAAAAGATTGGTATAAAGTCTTTAAGTGAAGTTTTAGATGTTCTAGAAAAGTATTATGGGAAAACCATATCTATAATTGCCTCAGGAGACCCTTCTTTTTATGGAATAAGTGACTTTATAAATAGAAATTATAAAGGTGAAACTAATATAATTACTGGCATTAGCTCAATTCAATACTTCGCATCAAAAATTAATAAGGCCTTAGATCACGCATACTTAGGAAGTGTTCATGGAAGGGAAGAGGACTTTATACATAAAGTTAAAGAAAATAGTCGTTCTTTTTGGTTAACAGATAGGAATAATACTCCTTCTATTTTATGTAATAAGCTTAATGACAATAATATTAAAGCAAAGGTTTATGTAGGTGAGGATCTTTCCTATGATAATGAAATTATAACTATAGATTATAGTTATAATTTATTAGATAAAGAGTTTTCTTATCTATGTGTAATAATGGTAGAATCATTTTAGGAGGATTTAAATATGGCGTTTATAAAGGATGAAGAATTTTTAAGAGGCGATTGTCCTATGACAAAAGAAGAGATAAGAATATTAAGTATAGCAAAGCTCGATATTAGTGAAGAACATAGGGTTTTAGATGTAGGGGCTGGTACAGGTAGTGTTACTATTCAAGCATCTAAAATGTGTCTAAAAGGGCAAGTTATAGGTATAGAGAAAGATCCAGCAGCTTTAGAGGTTATATATAAGAATATAGATAAATTTAAGGCTTCAAATATAAAAATTATAGAAGGTGAAGCTCTTAAGGTTTTTAATGATATAAAAGGAGAGTTTAATAGAATATTTATAGGTGGTAGTGGAGGAAACGTTGAAGAGATTATAATAAATTATTCATCGTTGCTTAAAGAAGACGGTAAGATGGTTTTAAACTTTATAACTATAGATAATTTATACAAATCAATGAGTACCTTAAAATCTTTAGGTTTTAAGGTGGAATGTAGTCAAATATCCGTAAGTAAGACTAAGGGAAAAGCTTCTATGTTATTTGCAAATAACCCTATTTTCATATTAGAGGCTACAAGATAAAGTATAATTAAGATTTTTAGGAGGAAAGAGTATGGCTAAATTGTATGGGGTTGGAGTAGGACCTGGAGATAAAGAGCTACTTACTATAAAAGCTATGAATATTATTAAAGATGCAAAAGTTATTGTAGTTCCAAGTGCCATGTCTGGTGGTAAGAGCATAGCTCATGAAGTTGCTGAAGATTACATAAATGAAGATGCAGAAGTTTTGGTAAAACATTTCCCTATGGGATCAAATGACCAAGAAGAAAAGATTTATGAGGCATTTAAATCTATTGAAGAAAAACTTATAGAAGGTAAGGACGTAGTTTTCTTAACTATAGGAGACCCTTTTGTATATAGCACTTATATATATTTATTAAAGTATGTAGAAGAAAAGGGGTATGAAACTGAGACAGTACCTGGAATAACATCCTTTTGTGCTTGTGCAAGCATTGCAAAACAACCTTTAGTAATTGGTGATGAACCACTTTTAATATTACCAGCTAATAGATTAGATGCTATAAAAGATGAAAAATATATAGTAATAATGAAAGTTTATAAGATAGAAGAAGATGTTATAAACTTTTTAGAAGAAAAAGGTTATGATTATGTATATATAAAAAGAGCTGGAAGAGAAGGTCAAACTGTTCTTAAAGATAAGGCTGAGATATCAAAACAAAAAGAATATATGTCTTTAATAATTGCAAACAAAATATAATTTAAAAGGAGAAGATAATATGGTTTATTTTATTGGCGCAGGCCCTGGAGATGTGGATCTTATAACTGTAAAGGGAAGAGAAATACTTTCAAAGGCAGATGTAATAATATATGCGGGATCTCTTGTGAATTCCGAGCATTTAAAGTTTTGTAAGGAAGGTTCGAAGGTATATAACTCAGCTTCTATGACCTTACCTGAGGTTATTGAAGTTATTAGAGAGTTTCATGGAGAGGATAAAACAATCGTAAGGCTTCATACAGGGGACCCGGCTATATATGGTGCTATAAAAGAACAGATGGATGAGCTTGAAAAGTATGATATTGAGTATAAAGTTATACCAGGAGTAAGCTCTTTTTCAGCGGCAGCAGCAGCTATAAAAAAAGAATTTACATTACCATCTGTAAGTCAAACTGTTATATTAACAAGGGTTGAGGGAAGGACTCCCGTTCCAGCTAACCAAGACTTAGAAATACTTGCAAGGACTAATGCTTCTATGGCAATATTCCTTTCTATATCTATGATAGATAAGGTAGTAGCTAAACTTAAGAAAGGTTATGGCAGGGGAGATGTACCTATTGCAGTAGTGGAAAGAGCTACGTGGGAAGATGAAAGAATTTTGATTGGAACGTTAGACAATATATCAGAAAAGGTTAAAGAAGCTAAGATAGTTAAATGTGCACAAATTTTAGTTGGTGATTTTATAGATTGTGATTATGAAAAGAGTCTTCTTTATGATGAGAGTTTTTCTCATATGTATAGAAAGGGAAAATAATGAAACTTGCTATAATAACTTTTACATCTAGGGGAAAAGCTATTGTAAATAAGTTGAAAGATCATATATCATTAGATCATTATTATAAAAAAGGTGAAGAAGATTTTGATGTTTATAAATTAACTAAAACATTGATGCAAGATTATGAAGGTATAGTATTTATAGGTGCCATAGGTATTGCAGTAAGGTCAATAGCACCTAATATTACAACTAAGGATAAGGATCCAGCGGTGGTGGTAGTAGATAATGCAGGTAAATATGTAATAAGTGTTTTAAGTGGACACTTAGGTGGAGCTAATGATCTTTGTATAACACTTGCAGAAATATTAAATGCAGAACCTATAATAACTACAGCGACTGATAACTTAGGTAAAGTAGCTCCAGACATCATTGCTAAAAATAACAGCTTACTTATTGATGACTTAGACAAAGCTAAGGCTATATCCTCTCTATTAGTAGAGGATAGGAAGGTATATTTTAAAGATGAAAGATCTTTAATAAATATACCTAAAGGATACACAAAGGATTTATTAGAAAGTCTAGGAGCTGTTATTATAACTAATAAAAACAAAGTAGATTCATATAATAAGCCTTGTTTAAAGCTTATAAGACGGGATATAGTTTTAGGAATTGGATGTAAAAAGGATTATGATCCCAAAGAGATGATGGATAAGGTTTTAGAAAAGTTAGAGTATTATAATATTGATAAAAGAGCAGTAAGATATATATCTACAGTGGAAGTAAAAAAGGATGAACTTGCAATAAATAATTTATGTAAAAAGCTCAAATGTGATATTAAAATATTTCCCTTAGAGGAAATAAAAAAGGTTCAGCATAAATATCCAGGAAGTGATTTTGTAGAAAAGACAATTGGAGTTAGATCTGTGGCGGAACCTGTTTTAGAGCTTGCAGGAGCTATAGCATTTACAAAAAGATTATCCTTAGAGGGCATGACCTTATGCATAGGAGAATTGGAGGGATAGTGTAATGATAGGATTAATTTTAGGTACTTCTGAAGGAAAGAAATTATTATCTTTAATAAATAAGTATACAGAAGACATATTTGTGTCTACGGCTACTGAATATGGTGGAGAATTATTAAAAGAGTATAAATATAAATATATAAACACTAAACCTTTAGATAAAGATCAGCTTGAAGCTATGATGATAAAACATAATATAAAAGTATTAATAGATGCTTCACATCCTTATGCCGAGGTGGTTACAAAAAATGCTATAGAGGTTTGTGAAAAGAGAAATATAACCTACATAAGGTATGAGAGAAAATCTACAATAGATAAATATAAAGATTATCATAAGCTTATATTAGTAGAGGACTACCAAAGGTTAGAAGAAGAACTAAGGTATTTAAACGGAAATGTATTAAATACAACGGGTAGTAGAAATGTAAATAAATTTACCTCGATGAATATACAAAATAGGATAATTCATAGAGTGCTACCTACTATAGAATCTATAGATATTTGTTTAAAGTCAGGCGCTACTGTAGAGAATATAATTGCTATAAAAGGACCCTTAGATAAAGCTTTAAATAAAGCATTTATAGAGGCTTTTGATGCTAAAATTATAGTTATGAAGGATAGCGGAGTTCAAGGTGGAACTATAGAAAAGATAGAAGCTGCCATAGAACTAGATTTATGGGTTGCTGTTATAGGTCGCAAAGACAAACCTAATGCGCTTTGTTTTAATGATGAGGCTAAGCTTTCAGAGTATCTAAGCTCTATTTTATAGGGGTATTTATGAATTATGTAAGCAAATACCCTGGTAGCCTTGGGGAAATATTTCAAGGGAACATGAAAGATAAGGATCTGCTCTTATCTTTTCCTTGCGATATATATACTGAGGTTACCTTAAAAGAGGAAAAGAGAATAGATTTAGATAAAAATAATAATAAATGCTATGAATTTTTAAAAGCTGTCCTTAAAACTTGGGGATATGAGAGGCTTTATAAAGACTTTATAATAAACATTAAATCAGATATACCAAGAGGAAAAGGATTTGCTAGTAGCACTGCAGATATATGTGCCTTATATAATTGTTTATTAAAATGCTTTAACAAAAAGTTTTCAGAAGAAGAACTCATAGTGCTAGCTGTATCTATAGAGCCTACAGATAGTATAATATTTGAAAATGCTACATTGTTTCAATATAAAGATGGTAAGTTTTCTTTAGAACTTGGAAATTATATGGAGTTTTATGTTATGGTATATGAAGGTCAAAGATTAATAAATACTATAGATTTTAATAACACATCAATAGGTGGTTTAGCTAAATTAGATTATTTAGAAAAAGACTTAATGGAAGCTTTTAATGAGAAAAGTATTAGAAAGTTAGCAAAAGTAAGTACAGATAGTATTGTTTTAAATGAAGGAAGACTGCATTACTCCATTTTAAATGATGTTATTAAAATATGTGAATATACTGAAGGCCTTGGTATAATAGGGGCTCATAGTGGTGATGTTTTAGGTATAATATATGAAGATGAACAAAGTCTTAAAAAAGGTTTAGATTTAAATATAAAGGTTAAGGATTATAGATGTTATGGAATAAAGACTTTGAGTTCTATTGATAGATATAGAAAGAAGGTATAAGTATGAAAAAGTTATATGTAATTGGAATGGGTCCAGGAGGCATTGAACATATGTCAATAAAGGCAAGAAAGGCCTTAGAAGAAAGTGAAGTTATTGTAGGTTATGTAAAATACATAGATATGATTAAGTCCTTAATTGAAGGTAAAGAAGTTTATGCAACAGGGATGAAGGGAGAAGAGGAAAGATGTAAGCAAGCTTTAAGTATGGCAGAAAGTAAAACTGTATCTATAGTTAGTACTGGAGATGCTGGAATATATGGTATGGCTGGGCTTATATTAGAGTTATGTAAAGAAGAAGATATGGATAGTGTAGAGGTTATACCGGGTATAACAGCGGCTTCAGCAGCTGCATCTATGGTAGGTGCACCTTTAATGCATGATAATTGCAATATTAGCTTAAGTGATCTTATGACACCATATTCATTAATTAAAAAAAGAGTAGAACTTGCTGCAAGTGCAGACTTTGTAATTTCATTATATAATCCTAAAAGTAAGGGTAGACCAAATTATCTAAGAGAATGTATAGATATAATAAAAACTTTTAGAAAAGGAAGTACACCTGTGGCTATTGTGAAAAATGCTCTTAGAGATGGTGAAAAAAAGGAGATATTCACTTTAGATACTTTTGAAGACACTAATGTAGATATGTTTACTATTGTAATTATAGGAAATAGTGAAAGTTACATAAAAGCAAATAAATTTCTTACACCTAGAGGATATTTGAGTAGGTAGGTAGAATATATATAAGAGATAATTAAAAAGTTAATAAAAGTTTAGGTGCCTTTTTTATTAAAGGTGAAAAGGGAATGTGGTAAAATCCACAGCAGCCCCCGCTACTGTATTTGAGTACGAACCTTACATGCCACTTCTTCAAATGAGGGAAGGGTAAGGGGAGGATGATTCATAAGCCAGGAGACCTGCCTAAATAGACAAATAAGCTTTCGGAGGGAAGGTATTAGTAAAATCAGAGTAATTAATGATTTTGTATACTAATGACGCCCTTAGGGCGTCATTTTTTGTATAAATATAAATTAGCAGGAGGAAAAGAAGTGAAGAAAAAAAGTGTTTTTATTTTATCGTTACTAATGTTTTTGGGAGGTACCTACATGGCAAATGCAATGCATATTGTAGAGGGATTTTTAAGTCCTTTATGGTGTGTAGTTTACTTTGCATTAAGTGCACCATTTTTCATACTAGGGCTCAGGGATATAAAGAGTAAAACAAAAGATAACAAAGATTTAAAGATGTTATTAGCCTTAGTTGCAGCCTACGCATTTGTACTGTCAGCAATGAAGCTACCATCAGTTAGCGGTAGTAGTTCTCATCCTACAGGTACAGGCCTTGGAGCTATATTATTTGGACCTTATGTTATGAGCGTTGTTGGAAGTATAGTATTACTATTCCAAGCAATATTTTTAGCACATGGTGGTATTACAACTTTAGGAGCTAACGTATTTTCTATGGGGATTGTAGGACCTATGATATCTTATATTATTTATAGGGCACTAAAAAATAAGAATAAAAGATTAGCTGTGTTTTTAGCAGCAGCCTTAGGAGATTTGGTTACATATATAGTCACCTCATTACAACTAGGATTAGCCTTTCCAGCTACAGATGGTGGAGTTTTAGCCTCCTTTATAAAATTTATAGGGATATTTGCTATAACACAAGTTCCACTTGCTGTAATAGAAGGAATCTTAACAGTTGGGATATTTGAATTTATTGAAAAACATTCTAACGAAGAATTAATATCATTAGGCGGGGTGAAATAATATGAAAAAGAAAATGATAACCATGATAGTTTTATGTTTCATCATAATAGTAGGAGCACTTGTAATTGGAAGAGACGGTGAGTTTGAAGGGGCAGACTCTATGGCAGAAGAGGCTATAATGGAAATAGATGCTTCTTATGAACCATGGTTTAGCCACATATGGGAGCCACCATCAGGAGAAATAGAAAGCTTTTTATTTGCATTACAAGCAGCTGCAGGTGCTGGATTCATAGGTTACTATATTGGTAGAAAAACTGTATGCTCAAAGAAGTAATACTTCTTTCTAAAGTCAGTCATAAATCAATGGTAAATCCTTTAGAAAAGATAGTTATATCATTAGGTGCTATTATAATTTTAGGGTTTAGCAAAAGTTATTTACCAATAATAATAAACATAGTATTTTTCGGGTTTCTGCATTTTAAAAATAAGCATTATTTTAATATAGTAATGAAGTTTTCATTAGGTACAGCAGCATTTGCCTTAATTTCATCCATAACCTTTTTCTTAGATTATGGGGCCAAAGCTACATTTTTAATAATAGCTAAGTCTTTTTCTGGGGGGCTTTGTGTAGGTTATTTATCACTTACCACACCTATGGATGACATTTTAAATATGCTTCACAAATCTAAATATTTACAAGATTTTTGTGATATAGCTAAGAGTATGGAAAGATTTATATTACTTTTAGAAGATGAACTTATTATAATGACTAGTTCAGTTAAAAGTAGAAATGGATTTGATACCTTTAATCTTAAAATTAGGAATAGCTCTAAAATTGCTGGATTACTTTTTGTGAATACACTTAGAAGGTGGGATAGTATAAAAGATGCTATAAATAGTAGATGTTACAATGGAACTTTAAATTATACCGCAAATTATAATAATATTAATATTAAACATATGTTGTTGATAGGTATATATTTATTTATTATAAGTTTAATTATGATTATTTAACATTAAGAGGCTTAAAAGATATAATGTGTCTTTTAAGCCTCTTATTTTCTATAAAAACTTTATATAATTATTTTTTTCTGATATAATAAACACAATATAATATAAATCTACATCTAGTAGAGAAAACGGAGACTTTTGGTGTTAACCTTAATTTAAGATTGATACTAAAAGTTATTATTTTGAGGAAAAGGTGAATTTATGAATATACTTAAGGGTAAGATAGCAGTAGTAACAGGAGCTTCAAAGGGCATAGGAAGAGCTATAGCGAAAAAACTCGCTATAGAAGGAGCTTTAGTTGTAATAAATTATAAAAGTGATGATGATTCGGCTATGAAGGTAGTAAATGAAATAAAGCATGAAGGTGGATACGCAATAAAATATAAGGCGGATGTATCAAAATATGATAAGGCTAAAGATCTTATAGAATATACTGTTAAAACCTTTGGAAAGATTAATATACTTGTAAACAATGCTGGGATTTCTAAGGTGGGATTATTTACGGAAATGGAGGAAGGTGACTGGGATTCTTTAATTAATACAAACTTAAAGGGAATGTTTAATACTTGCCATACGGCTGTAAAATATATGATAGGTGAAAAGTCCGGTAGTATTATAAACATATCTTCTATATGGGGAAATGTCGGGGCATCTTGTGAAGTTATTTATTCAGCCTCAAAGGGAGGAGTTAACTCTTTTACTAAAGCATTAGCGAAGGAGCTCGCGCCGTCTAATATAAGAACAAATGCTATATCACCAGGAGTTATAAAGACAACAATGAATAGTTGGCTTACCGAAGAAGAAATGGTTACTTTAAAAAACGATATACCAATGGGAAGGTTTGGAGAACAAGAAGATGTGGCTAATTTAGCCTGTTTTTTATGTTCGGATGAATCAAAATATATTACAGGTCAAATAATAACCTTAGATGGAGGTCTTGTCTAAATTTATGTACACAGTGGTAGATATTATAGATAATTTGTCTGAAATAGAAAAAATGTATATAAACTTTTTTCATGAGGTTTCAGATAGTGATAGCAAAATTAGTAGCTTTAAATTAGTAGCAAATGCTTTGGGGAAAACAAAACAAAATCATATGAACTTTTATTATAATCTAAGAAATAAGATGAAAGGTGAAGAGTTTATAGAGGTTGATATGCATGATTATGATAAAATATCTAAATCAATTAGTGAATTTAAATATTCATTTAAATTCTCATTTAAATTTAAATGCAATATAGATGTTATAGAGTTAATTAAGATTTCTTTAAGTATAGAAAAAGATAATATAGCACTACTTTTAATAATAAGAGGAATATTAGTAAAAGATAAAAACTATAAATATAAGAAAATATATGAATGTTTATCTTATATTATTGAGGATAAAAACAAATATATATTACAATTGGAAAAGTTAACAGTTTAGACAAAAAATAAGGAGCCTTGTTTTCATAAGGCTCCTTATCTTTCATATAATATGTTATATATTAAGTTATTTTATTTAAAATATCTATTTAACAATCCTTTAAATGCAGCGCCGTGTCTAGCTTCATCTTTAGCCATTTCATGAACGGTGTCATGTATTGCATCTAGATTAAGTTTTTTTGCAAGTGTTGCTAAGTCTTTTTTACCTTGGCAAGCACCATGTTCTGCATCTACTCTTACTTGAAGATTAGTCTTTGTATCAGCAACAACAACTTCTCCTAATAACTCAGCAAATTTAGCTGCGTGTTCAGCTTCTTCAAAAGCTATTCTTTTATATGCTTCTGCAACTTCAGGGAATCCTTCTCTATCAGCTTGACGACTCATAGCAAGGTACATTCCAACCTCAGTACATTCTCCTGTAAAGTTAGCTCTTAAACCTTCTATTATTTCTTGATCTACATCTTTAGCAATTCCAATTCTATGCTCATCTGCCCAGGACATTTCACCTTCAACTTTTTCTACAAATTTTGAAGCTAGAGCTCCACATTGAGGGCATTTTTCTGGTGCAGTTTCACCTTCGTAAACAAATCCACAAATTGTACAGACAAATTTTTTCATAAAACCATCCTCCTATATTATGTTAGTTGCTATTGTGTCAATATATTGACAATTATTATTATATAATAATTACTACATAAAATCAAGGTGTTTATGTTAAAATATTAATTAAGATTCGATAGAATCTATTTCTAAGGAAAAATAAAAACAAACTCCATCCAATTTATTAAAAGCACCATATACACTATTATGTTTTTCTAATATATTTTTTACTATATTAAGACCAAGGCCGATACCACCCTTAGATCTATCCCTTGACTTGTCGACTTTGTAAAACTTATCCCATATGTTGTTTAATTCTTCTTTTGGAATATTAGAACCTTTATTGAACACTTCAATAAACAAATGATTCTCAGGTATATGATTTTTATTTACATTCAATTCGTAAGGGTTTTGATCTATACATGAAGATATACTTATATTACCACTTTCGCTAGTGTTCTTTATAGCATTAGAAATAAAATTATTTAAAACCTGTTCAATTCTTGTTTTATCACCAATTACTAACTTATCATTAACGTCTACCGTGACATTGATGCTTTTAGTTTCAATTAATCCTGTGAACTTTTTCAAGGCATGATTTATTAAGGACTTAATATTAAAGGAATCTATATGTAGATTAAAGGAACCAGATTCTAATTGAGAAAGATCAAGCATGTCATTTAGAAGACTTTCCATATTATGAGCTTCATCTATTATCACATCTACATAAAAGTCTTTTTGATCATCTTTTGCTATATTATCTTTTAAACCTTCAGCATATCCTTCTATAAGGCTTATAGGGGTTTTTAGTTCATGAGATACATTAGCTATAAAATCTTTACGCATAGTTTCAATACGCTTTTCTTTTTCAATGTCATCTTTAAGTTTATCATTATATTTTTTTAAAGCATTTAATGAATCACTAAGGTTTAAAGATAAAAAGTTTAAAGTTTTTGCAAGATTTCCGATTTCATCTTCTCTATCTACTGTGCATTGCTCAGAAAAATCTAGGTTAGCCATTTTAAAGGCAGTCTTATTCATATCTTTTAAAGGCTTTGATATTAAATTTGAATATATAATAGATAAAAATACTATACCTAAAATACCTACAAAAAGTGCATAGGGATAAAAGTCCTTTATTACTAAAGAAGCTTCTTTAATGGTTTGAAGAGGTGATACAGAAATTATTATATTATCATTAATACTTTCAAGTGATATTGGAGCTAAGCATACAATATTTTTAATGTCTTTACTTTCACTAGAAAATATATTTGCTGTAACCTTACCTTCATTAAGAGTAGAAGAAAAATCTGTGGCCTTAGATGATTTTTTAAAAGCTTCTTTTAGCATTTGAAGAACTATATCATCCATTTGTTTATTAGGATCAGATAAAAACATAATGTCACCCTTATTTGAAAATATAGCGATTTTAGCATTATTATTTATCTCATAATCTTGCATGCTTTTAAATAATTCAGGCTTATTATCATAATTATAGGAATAGGATATTTTAAATTTAATTATTTCTGACTTAAGAGTATTCATCTTTTTATTTATATAAAACTTTTGAAAAAATATTGATTGTAATGAAAGTATTAATATTAAAATCACACTTATAAATATAGAAGTTATAATAAATAATCTTAAAGTTAAATTCTTTTTCATTTTTTCACCTCAAATTTGTATCCACTTCCTCTTACAGTAGAAATAAAAGAAGACTTTTCCTTTAACTTTTCTCTAAGCCTCTTAATAGTTGTATCTACAGTCCTAGGGTCACCATAATAATCTATACCCCAAACATTATCTAATATTTTATCCCTACTTAAAGATATACCTTGATTTTGCATTAAATATAGCAACAGGTTATATTCATTTGGTGTTAGGTAAATTTCCTCTTCATCTACATAAACTTCATGTGAGGCTGTATTTATTACTAGTCCCTGTATATTTTTACAAGTAATATTAGTGATGTTTAAAGATGCACTCCTTTTTAATAAGGCTTTAGATTTAGCTACTAATATTTTAGGGCTAAAAGGTTTTGTTACATAATCATCAGCTCCAAGGTCATAGCAAAGGAGCTTGTCATCGTCACTAGACCTTGCAGTTAAAATTATTATAGGTATATAGGATATATCCCGAAGGGACTTACAAAGGGTAAATCCGTCCATTAGAGGCATCATTAAATCTAAGATAATTAATGAGAGACTATTTTCATTATTTTTAAAAATGTTAAGGGCAGTAATTCCGTTATCAGCTTCTAGTATGTCAAAATCCTCTTTCTCGAAATAATCTTTTAAGAGCATTCTCATTCTAATTTCATCTTCAACTATTAAAATTTGTTTTTTCAAAATGAGTCCTCCTTTACAGTGGTATTAACATATATTATTATTATACTGTTAACTAAGCCTACCTACAAGAGTAATGAATTTGATGTTTAGTACACTTTTTATATTAAATAAACATAAAGGTATAGAACTTTTAGAATCTTAATATTCAGTCATTAATATTACAAAGAATAACCTTTGCATTACAAAGATAAAAATGAGATAATTTAATTTGATTATAGGAGGTACACTATGAATAACTCAGAATTAAACCAAATAATAATGTCTATTGAATCTGTAGATAAATTAGCATTTAAAGATGCTATGACATATATAGATAACTTAACAAAGCCAATTGGAAGTCTTGGATATATGGAGGTTATGGCTTCCAAGATAGCAAGCATAAAAGGATTTATGCCAAAAGAATTAAAACGTAAAAATATAATAATTATGTGTTCTGATAACGGTGTTGTGGAAGAAAATATAAGTTCTTGCCCAGAAAATACTACAGCTTTAGTTACTGAGAACTTCACAAAAGAAATTACAGGGGTTAAAGTGTTATCTAATTACTATGGATCAGAACTTACTGTAGTGGATGTTGGGGTAAATCATGATTTTAATAATCCTAAGATAATTAATAAAAAAATAGGTTATGGAACTAAAAATATGATGAAGGGAAGAGCTATGTCTATTGAAGAAACATTAAAAGCTATAGAAATAGGCATAGAAATAGTTGAAGGACTAAAAGATAAGAATGTAGATATAATAGGTACAGGCGAAATGGGAATATGTAATACTGCTACTAGTGCAGCGGTATTTTGTGCATTAACAGATTCAAAGGTTGATAAAATAGTTGGTAAGGGCGGAGGGGTTACAGAACTTCAGTATGAAAATAAAAAGCGAGTAATAAAAAGGGCAATAGAAATAAATGATCCAAATAAAGAAGATGTAATAGATGTATTAAGTAAAGTTGGAGGATACGATATTGCTGCATTGTGTGGGTGCTTCTTAGCAGCAGCAAGGTATAAGATACCAATAGTAATTGATGGATTTATATCCTCTGTTGCAGCACTTTGTGCTTATAGATTGAATACTTTTTGTAAAGATTATATGTTTCCGTCTCATCTATCAGCAGAACCAGGAGCTTCTTATATAATGCAGGAACTTGGACTTTCGCCTATATTGAATTTGAATATGAGACTTGGGGAAGGCTCGGCCTGTCCTATAGCTTTTAGCATAATAGAAGCATCTTTATATACCATGAATAACATGGGTACCTTTGAGGCAGCAAATTTAGATAAAAAGAATTATGTAGATATAAGATAGGATTATAAGGAGGTAAATATGGGAAAGATAACTTTAGTAACCGGAGGCAGTAGAAGTGGAAAAAGCAGCTTTGCAGAAGAAATCTTAAAAGAAAAAGATGACGTATTATATATTGCTACAGCTATAGTAACAGATAAGGAAATGAAAGAGAGGATAGATAGACATAAGGAATCTAGAAATCCTAAATGGACAACTTACGAAGGGTTTAAAGACTTACATATAGCAGTTAGAGAAAATAATAAGTCTTATATACTTTTAGATTGTGTAACAGTAATGATGACGAATTTACTTTTTGATAGGGAAGAAAATTTAGAAAAAAATGTTTCTAGAGAAACCTTAGATTTAATATATAAAGATATAGAATATGAATTTAGTATGCTTTTAAATGAAGTGAAAAAAGGAAGTAGTAATTTAATTATGGTAACTAATGAAGTTGGTATGGGTATTGTACCAGAATATAAATTAGGAAGAATATTTAGAGATTTTGCAGGTTGGATAAACCAATTTTTAGCTAGAAATAGTGAAGAGGTTTATTTAGTTACGTGTGGAATACCTTTAAAAATAAAATAATAATAGGATGTGTGTGACTTTATGGAAGAAGTAAAAAGCTTTTTACTTATGATACAATTTATGACCAGAATACCTATAAATAAAGCTCTACCTTGTCAAAATAAAAATTTCAAAAAGGCTTCAGCCTATATACCTCTAATTGGAATAATCGTTGGAATGTCACAATTTATAGTTTATAAATTATTATTAAATCTAATATCTGCAGAGTTTTTATCTGTAATTATGATAATAGTATATGTATTTATCACAGGTGGATTTCATTTAGATGGCCTTGGTGATACCTGCGATGGATTTTTTGCATTTAAAGGTGGAAAAGATAAGATAATAGAAATAATGAAGGATAGCAGGGTTGGTACTTATTCTACTATTGCTGTAATTATAGATGTTTTAATTAGATACATTGCCTATGTTAAAATAATAAATATGGATTTTGGATATATAATCATTTTAGCACCATTTATAGGGAGGATATCTCTTGCACTTTTAGCATACATAGGAAAGGGCGCTAAAGAAGAAGGATCAGGAAACCTTATTATAAATAATATTTCAAATAGAGAGATGGGGATAATATTTATAATGTTTATTGTATTTTCTTATGTAACTAGTGAACATTTGCATGTTACTTATGAAATTTTACTTCTTGCGATATGTTGTGTAATTACTTTATCATTTTATAAGCTATGCAAAGATAAAATTGATGGTATAACAGGTGATAATTTAGGTGCTATTAACGAGATAGTAGAACTCGTAGCACTAATATTTTTACTATCCATATAAAAATAAGGATATTCTTTTAAAGGATATCCTTATTTTTATGCATTATGTTTTAGTGTGATAATGACTGTACAATGTGTATATTTAAGGGCTAATAGTAAAAATAAACGTTTTGTTATAGTTCTAATTTTTGACAAGAATTTAAAGGAGGATTGTATTGAGAGTTTTTCAGTTCTTTAAACATATGATCCATACCTTTAATTATATTATCCTCATTAACATTGCACAGGCTTATTCTTAAAGAGGGTATATGAGTAAATTCTTTAAGATAAAAGTTGGAACCATCTCTAATAGATATATCTTTTGTGCTCATTATATTTATAAATTCATCTATGTTAGTATTAGGTAATTTTATTAAAGAAAACATTCCATTGTTTGGTACACAATGTTCTAGATTAAAATCTAAGAAGCCATCTAATTCATGTTTAAGAGTCCTCATTCTGCTACCATAAAAGTTCTTAAGTTTATAAGTATAGTTATTATAGTGTCCACTATCTATAAAAGAACTTAGTGCTCCTTGCATTGGTACTGTAGAAACTAAATCTAAGCTTACCTTATAATTACTAAACTCATTTATAATCTTTTGGGGTATTATGCAAGCCGCTAATCTTATTCCAGGTATTAAGGTTTTTGAGAAACTTTTAATATATATAACTTTTTGATTTTTATCATATTTATATAGTGGATGAGAAGACGCATCATTTAAATCGCTTAAGTAATCATCTTCAACTATATATACGCCATATTTATTTGCAAGATATACAATTTGTTTTTTATCATCTTCAGATAAAGAAGTACCTAATGGATTTTGCATACGAGGCATAGTGTAGAAAAATTTTATTTTTTTATTTTTAAATATGTGTTCTAGTTTATTTAAGTCTATACCATTAAAATCTCGTTCTATTCCAATAACATTAAATTTGTTAATGTTAAGCCATTTTAAAAATATATTATATGTAGGTTGTTCTACTAAAATAGACTCTCTATCCTCACCAAAATTTAAAGTAGATAATATTGAAAGAGCTTGTTGACCTCCAGAGGTAATAAAGATTTTATCAAGAGAACAGTCTAAGTGAGATTGTTTAAATAGTGAAAGAACGCTTTCTTTTAAAGGTGTAAAACCAGAGGATAAAGAATATCCGAAAATATTATATTTATATTCTTCTATTGCTTTTTCAAATGACTTTTGAAAATCTTCATAAGGCAGAATCTTCATATCTGGCTCCCCTGAAGAAAAGTCTATAATGGTTGATTCATTTATATTATAATATTTTAACTTGTTGTCTACAACGAAGTATCCACTTTTAGGCAGGGCATATATAAGATTTTGTTTTTCTAGTTCAGAATAAGCTCTTATAACTGTAGAATTACTACAACTAAATTTTATAGCAAGAGCTCTTATAGAAGGTAATTTATCATTGAAATTACCAATTTCTATTTCATGATTTATGTAGTTTATAATAAATTCGTATTTTGTAATAATACTCACCCACTTTTGTTTATATAAATATTTTGGAATACAAATGTTTAAAAACGTATACAGTTTTAAATATGTAAATACAGTTTTTATTATTTATAAATTATATCATATAAAAATAAAGTTTTGTACCCGTATATAATAACTTTGTATGGCTACAATGTTATTATATGAAAGATAAATTTATTATGTTTAGGCCTATTTATTTCTAGCATTTACATATAGGTTTCTAATAGTTATGTATATTTAGTTCTATTAGGTATATATTTTTTAAAATTTAAAGTAATATTTATTACTAAAGTCTAGCCAGGTATATTATAATAAGATAATATGGATATAAAATAAAATAACAATAAAGTTATTAAAAATATACTAACTTTTATATTATATAAGGAGGCGCATTATGAGTTTCTACGAAGAATTAAGTAATTATTATGATATAATATTTGAAAAAAGTGATATGACTTTAAAATTTTTAAGTGAAAATTTAAAAGAGAATTATAAGGTAATAGACTTAGCTTGTGGAAGTGGTACATATGCTTTAGAACTTGGAAAAATGAATATAAAGGTTTTAGGCGTAGATTTAGATGAAAGTATGATAAATTTAGCAAAAGATAAATCAGTAGGAATAGAGAGCTTAAGCTTTATAAATGCTGATATGTTAAAATTAAAAGATGTATCTGATATGAAGTATAACAGTATATTTTGTATAGGGAATTCTTTAGCTCATATTACAGATAAAAATAAAATTAAGACTTTATTTAAAGACGTATATAATATGCTAGATGCAGGTGGAGAGTTTATTGTACAAATAATAAATTATGATAGAATAATAAAGTATAATATTAATGAATTACCTACAATCAAGAGAGAAGATAGCGGTTTAGAATTTGTAAGAAGGTACAAATACCATAAAGAAAAGAAAATAATAAATTTCAATTCAGAATTAATAATACAAAAAGATAACAAAAGAGTTAGTTATAAAAACAGTGTAGAATTACTTCCAATTATGAAGGAAGAGTTACAAAATATGCTATTAGGCTCAGAATTCAAGAACATAAACTTTTATGGTGGGTTTAATAAGTCATCTTATAATGATGATTCCTATGCTACGGTAGTAAGATCAATTAAAGAGTAAATATAATAATGATATTAGGGATGGGGAGATATTTTAATGAAGAAACCATTTTTTGATGCTAAAGATACCTTACTTCAAAATGGACTAAGGGTTATTACAATAAAAAAGGATACCAAAATTATGTCCATACAAATAGGGGTAAGAATTGGATCCATGTATGAAACTATAGAAGAAAAAGGCATTTCTCATTTTATTGAGCACATGTTGTTTAAAGGAACTAAACTTAGAGATAATGAAACACTAAACAATGACTTAGAGTTCTTAGGTGGAGAATATAATGCTTATACAGATTATAAATCTACAGTTTATAGTATAAGTGCTTTAGAAGAAGAAATTATAAATTCTTTAGATTTATTATCAGATATGGTTATGAATTCTACATTTCCTTTGGATGAAATAGAAAGAGAAAGAGGCGTAATTTTATCTGAGATTAAAGGATCATTGGATGATGTGGAAAGTTTATCTTTCAAAAAGTTAAATGAAATAGCATTTGATAATAGTCCACTTAAGTGGGAAGTTAGTGGTGATGAAAAAAACATTAAATCTTTTAATAGGGAAGGTCTTATAGACTTTTATAATAAGTTTTATACACCTAAAAATGCTATTATAGTTATGGTGTCATCTTTGCCACATGAAGAAGCATTACAAAAGGTAGCTAATAAGTTTTCAAATTGGGAAGGAATTAATGTAGAAAAAAAAGAGATATTAGTAGAAAATAATAAGCCCATAATAAAGACAACTATTAAAAAGGATTTAGAGCAAAGTTCTATAGCATATCTCTACACGTTTCATGATTTACCAAAGGAAAAAGAACTTTCTTTAAAGATATTAAATCATAAGCTTGGTGAAAGCTCTAATTCTATTTTGTTTAGAGAACTTAGAGAAAAGCTTGGATTAGCCTATGATGCATATACAGACTTAGACATGACATCAAAGATAAAAACTATGTGCATTTACACTTCAGTATCAGAAGAAAATATTAAAAAGGCTATAGCAACTATTGACAAATGTATAGACGATATTAAGAATAAAAGAATAAAAATTAATGATAATACTGTAAAACTTATGAGTAAGGTTCATAAAACAGCAGTAGTGTCTACAATAGAGGATTCTATGGATCTTGGAAGCTATGTATTATTTCAAGCGCTAGAAGAAGATAATATACAACGATATTTAGAAGATATGGATGCTTTAGAGAAGATAAATAAAGAAAGTATATATGAGGTAGCTAACATAGTATTAAAAAATCCAACTATACACATATTAAAAAATGAAAAAGAATAAGGTGAATTAAGAAAATGGAAGGTAAAATAACTTCGATTCAAGTGCAAAGCAGAAATAAAGATAGGGTTAATATATTTGTAGATGAAGAATTTGCATTAGCCTGCTTTGCAGAGGTTGTATATAAACAAAACATAAAAAAAGGTGATAGAGTTAACATTGAACAGCTAAATGAGATTTTATTAAAAGAAGAGTTTTCTAAGGCTAAAAACTATGCACTAAGGGTAGTGGAAAAAGGATTAAAACCGGAAAAGGCTGTAAGAGACAAACTCTTTAAAAAGGAATATAGTAAAGAAACAATAGACAATGTAATAGAATTTTTAAAGGAATATACCCTTATTGATGATAAAAGATATGCAAAGGGGTATGTAAAAGAAAAGATAAAGTCTAACGGGAAAAATAAAATAAAGTATGGACTTTTAAGTAAAGGAATTAAAAAAGATATAATAGAAGTTGTTCTTGAAGATATTTATGATGAAGATGAAGATAGAGAAGTTGCAGAGAAGATTGCAGTTAAAAAGTTTAATTTAATATCTAAAAGGGAAACTGATAAATATAAAATAAAGGGTAAATTATATCAGTTTTTAATAGGAAAAGGATACTCAAGTGAATGTATTAAATTTGTAATAGAAAAGATATTTAAGGATAATAGTTTATAAAAGGAGATAACTTTATGTTGAAAAATCCAGTCACACTGCTAATTGTCCTAATATTTTTATATCCTATTGTAAAAGGGGTAATATTTAAGATTAATTACGAAAATTTAAAATCTGATTTAAGTAATATGGAAAAGACTCTATCTTTTTTGATTTCCTTTCCTATTTGGGTTAATGTTAGAGGTCTTATCAATAGATTTATGAATACAGTAATTACAAAACTACCTTATAATATAACTTACTATGTTGAGGAATATAGTAAGTTATATTTAATAATAGTGTTTTTGATTAGTATATACTTAATTTATAAATTTCAAATGCTTATTTATATTATTATAAATAAACTACTCTTTAACCCTATAATTATATCTTTAAAAGATAAAGAAGGTTATAGAAAGCCATGGGTTAATAGAGTGATAGCAATGATAATATCAATACCTAAAGGTGTTTTCTACGCTCTTTTAATTACAAGTAGTATACATGCTTTATCTTATTTTTATCAAAAGGATAAGTTTCAAGATTACGTTCAAAGGTCAAAGTTATATAATGATATAAATAAAAAGACATTAGAACCTGTTATAAATTCAAAGTTTTTAGGTAAGATTCCAAACACAATAAAGAACTCATTTAAGGTAGAGGTTAAGTATGACGAGCATAATATTACAAAAGAAAAAGGTAGTAAACCTAATACTTTAGTTTATTATAATGGAGTTACATTAGAAGATGGTATAAAATCTAACAATGTTATAGATGAGTTTTCTGTAAGCCTTACTAAAGGACATACTTCGGATAAAGCTAAAGCAAAAGTAATATATAACTTTATTGGATCTAATATAGATTATGATTACGAAAAAGCTGATAATATATATACTAATAATTTTAAAATAGAATCTGGAGCAATACCCACCTATGATACAAAAAGAGGTATATGTTTTGATTTTTCATGCCTCTTTGTAGCTATGTGTAGGGCTAATAATTTAAAGGTTAGATTAGTAACGGGAGAGGGTTATAATGGAGTAAACTGGGTAAGTCATTCTTGGAATGAGGTATATATTAATGAAGAGGATAAGTGGATAAATATAGATACTACCTTTTATAAAGGTGGAAATTATTTTAATAGTAAAAGGTTTGACTTAGACCATAGAGGAGAAAATATAGTAGGGGAGTGGTAGGGTGTCTTTATTTATAAAGGCACCCTTAGTTAATCAATATACTTTTTTATTAATAGACGATCATTTAAAGTAAGTATTCAGATTTATTATTTAGAATTATTATTTAAAATTAAGTTTATGGCTTTATTACAATCTTCATCTTCGTGGTTCATTGCCCAAGATGTATTAAAATATAATAAGGATTTAGGGGTATTGCCAATCATAGAATAACAATAGGCAAGATTAAAATAATATTTGCTATCTTGTTTTAAACTAAGGGCTGACTTTAGGTGTAATATTGCTTTTTGGTATTCTTTTAATTTAATAAGACAAACCGCTGAATTATAATGAGCACAAGCCTCATTTTCTTTGTTTTCAATAGCCTTCTTATATAGAATTATTGCTTGTTTGTAGGAATGGCTGTTGTATAATTCATTTGCTTTTTGAAAATAACTCATTTTAATCCTCCAAAATATATATTTTAGTGTATATTTTAAATTAAAGACTATATTTACATTCTTAACTAATAAATCATATAATATACAATGAAAAGATTCTTTATAAAATTTATAGTAAAAATAATAAATAATATAATGCCATCATATAGAAATAAAAGTAAAAATAACATATAAAGAAAGGAAAATAATACCCAGAGATAATTGACTAGATTATTGCATAATGATATGATTTCTAGATAGAGTTATTTAGTGTATGCATACAGTTTTATAATTATTTAAGGAAAGAGTTGATGTAGGTATGAAGGATGTATTACACATTGGGCTAGATGTAGGATCTACTACAGTGAAAGTAGCAATTATGGATAAAAATTATAATTTAATATATGGCGATTACAGAAGACACTATTCAGATATTAAGAATTCAATCAAAGAAATTTTGACTAGTATAAAAGACGAATATAAAGATAGCTTTGTTACTATAAATGTTACAGGATCTGGTGGGCTTTCAGTTTCAAAGTGGTTAGATATAGAGTTTGTTCAAGAAGTTGTTGCATCAACAACAACAGTAGAAAGATTGATCCCAGAAACTGATGTAGCTATAGAACTCGGTGGAGAAGATGCAAAAATAACCTATTTTAAAGGCGGAGTAGAACAAAGAATGAATGGAACATGCGCAGGCGGTACTGGTGCTTTCATAGATCAAATGGCTTCGCTTTTGCAAACAGATGCTACAGGATTGAATGAATTATCTAAAAAACATCAACTTATATATCCTATAGCAGCTAGGTGTGGGGTATTTGCAAAGACGGACATTCAGCCACTTTTAAATGAGGGTGCTAGAAAAGAAGATTTAGCAACTTCAATCTTCCAAGCAGTAGTAAACCAAACTATAAGTGGACTTGCCTGTGGTAAACCTATAAGGGGAAATATAGCATTTTTAGGTGGGCCTTTGTACTTTTTATCAGAATTAAGAGATAGATTTAAAGAAACATTAAAGCTAGAAGATAATCAGGTTATATTCCCCGAAAACTCACAGCTGTTTGTAGCTATGGGAGCAGCTTTACATTCAGGTAAATGTAAAATAATTAGTTTTTCTAAGCTCATAAAGGGATTAGATGTATTAGATATAAATCAAAGTCATGAGGTCCAAAGGTTAATGCCTCTTTTCAAAGATGAAGATGATAAAAGGGCCTTTTATGAAAGACATAACTTAGTAGCTACAAAAAGAGGAGATCTTTCTGAATACAAAGGAAACTGCTATTTAGGAATCGATGCAGGATCTACAACAACTAAGATTGTATTAATGGGAGAAGATAAAGAAATATTATATTCTTTTTATGGAAGCAATAAAGGAAATCCATTAAAGCTCATTACGGAGATATTAAAATATATATATAGTAAGATTCCAAAACAATCTAAAATTATAAACTCAGCAGTTACTGGATATGGTGAAGGCTTAATGAAGTCTGCATTTAAAATAGACATTGGAGAGATAGAAACTATAGCTCACTACAAAGCAGCAAATAATTTTCTACCCGGAGTGGAATTTATATTAGACATTGGTGGACAAGACATGAAATGTTTAAAGGTTAAGGATGGAGTTATAAATAGCATACTTCTAAATGAAGCTTGCTCTTCTGGTTGTGGATCTTTCATTGAAACTTTTGCAAAATCCTTAGGGCTTACAGTAGAAGAATTTTCAAAAGAAGCACTTCAATCAAAAGCACCGGTAGATTTAGGCTCTAGATGTACTGTGTTTATGAATTCTAGAGTAAAACAATCCCAAAAAGAGGGTGCTACTATAGCGGATATTTCTGCAGGGCTTTCTTATTCTGTTATAAAAAATGCTATCTTTAAGGTGATTAAGATTAGAGATCCTAAAGATATGGGTGAAAAGATAATTGTCCAAGGTGGCACCTTTTATAATGACTCAGTTTTAAGAAGTTTTGAGATGATTTCTAATAGAGAAGTTATAAGACCTGATATAGCAGGCCTTATGGGAGCCTATGGAGCCTGCATAATAGCTAAGGAAAGACATATAGAAAATGAAGAAAGTACTTTGTTAAAAGAAGAAGAACTTTTAAGTTTTAAAGTTGAAAGTACTATGAGAAGGTGCGGACTTTGTGCAAATAATTGTTTGCTTACGATAAATAGTTTCCCAAATGATGAAAGATTTATATCTGGTAATAGATGTGAAAGAGGAGAAGGCAAAGAGAACTTAAGTACAGAACTTCCTAACTTGTATGAGTATAAATATAAAAGATTATTTGGTTATAAATCACTTCCGATAGAAGAAGCAAAAAGAGGAAGGGTTGGAATACCAAGGGTTCTCAATGTTTATGAAAATTACCCGTTTTGGCATAAATTCTTTACAGAACTTAAATTTAGGGTGGAATTATCTCCAAGGTCTTCTAAAAATATATTAGACTTAGGAATGGAAACTATACCATCAGAATCTGTTTGTTATCCAGCAAAATTGGTACATGGACATGTTATGAGCCTTATAAACAAAGGAATTAATTTTATATTCTATCCATGTATAGCTTACGAAAGAAATGAAGTGAAAGAGGCTAATAACCATTATAATTGCCCTATAGTTACGTCTTATGGCGAAGTAATAAAAAATAATATGGATGTAATAAAAGAAAAGAATATAAATTTTAAAAACCCATTTTTATCTCTTGAAAATAAAAAACGACTTGCGAAAAGGCTCTACGATGAATTAAAAGAGTTTTCTGTAAGTTATGCAGAAGTTATATCCGCAGTGGACAAGGCTTGGGGTGAAATGGATAATTTTAAGCAAGATATAAGAATAAAATCGGCAGAGGCACTAGAATATATAAAAAGAACAGGCAAAAAAGGTATTGTTTTAAGTGGAAGGCCTTACCACATAGATCCAGAAATAAACCATGGTATAGCCGAACTTATAAATACTTATGACATGGCGGTATTTACGGAGGACAGTGTAAGTCATCTAGGAGAAGTAGAAAGGCCACTAAGGGTAGTAGACCAATGGATGTATCATAGCAGGTTATATGCAGCAGCTAGCTTTGTTGCAACACAAGACTCATTAGAACTTGTTCAATTAACTTCCTTTGGATGTGGACTTGATGCAGTTACAACAGATCAAGTTCAAGAGATATTAGATAAAAAAGGCAAGATATATACATTGCTTAAAATAGATGAAGGAAATAACCTTGGAGCTGTAAAAATAAGATTGAGATCTCTAAAAGCTTCTATGGAGGAAAGAGAAAGATCTGGATATGTCCCAGTAATTAAGAATGAAACCCAAGAGAGGATACCATTTACAAAGGAAATGAAAAAAAATCATACTATATTGGCACCAGAAATGTCACCTATTCATTTTCAATTTGTAGAGACAGCTTTTAGAGCTAGTGGATATAACCTTATAGTACTACCAACAGTGGATAATGCAGCTGTTGAGGAAGGTTTAAAATATATAAATAATGATGCTTGTTATCCGTCTATAATAGTAGTAGGTCAGTTAATACAAGCTCTTAAGTCAGGCAAATATGATATTAATAATACATCTATTATGTTAAGTCAAACAGGGGGAGGATGTAGGGCAACTAATTATATAGGATTTTTAAGAAAGGCTCTTAAAGAATCGGGATTTACAAATGTTCCTGTAGTTTCTCTAAATGCAGGAGGAATCGAAAAGAATCCTGGTTTCTCTTTAACCCCAGGGTTAATTAATAAAAGTATTATGGGTATAATTTACGGGGATTTATTAATGAGGGTTTTATATAAAGTGAGACCTTATGAGAAAATCAAAGGATCTTCTAATGAATTATATAATAAATGGGTGGAAAAGATTAAAGTAAATGTATCAAATGGGAAGCATAAAGAGTTTAGGCAAAATATTAAAGATATAGTATATGACTTTGATAATTTAGAGATAAATAATATAGTAAAACCTAAGGTAGGGCTTGTAGGTGAAATATTAGTCAAGTTTCATCCTTCAGCAAATAATAATGTAGTAGAACTTATTGAAAGAGAGGGCGCTGAGGCTGTTATGCCAGATTTATTAGACTTCTTTTTATATTCGTCCTATGATCAAGATTATAAATATAAATATCTTTCGGGAAGTAAGATATCTCAGATACTAGGTAACACAGCTATAAAAGCTATGGAATGTTACAGAAAAACATTAAGAGAAGTATTAGGGGAAAGTAAAAGATTCGAACCTCCAAAACACATAAAAGAACTAGCTTTTAAAGCTTCGAAAATAATATCTTTAGGTAATCAAACAGGAGAAGGTTGGTTTTTAACAGCAGAGATGATAGAACTTATAGAAGGTGGAACACAAAATATAATTTGTATGCAGCCTTTTGCATGTCTACCTAATCATGTAACTGGTAAGGGGATGATAAAGGCACTTAAAGCAAACTATCCAAAAGCTAATATAGTAGCTGTTGATTATGATCCAGGAGCTAGCGAAGTAAACCAACTAAATAGAATAAAACTAATGCTTTCCGTAGCTTTTAAGAATGTTGAAAAACCAATTGAACCAAAGGAAATAGAGGAAAAACAACTAGTAGATCAATGTAATAAATTATAAAGCTTGACACTAGAGGTATAAGTAATATAATATAATTATTAAAATGAATATGTTGCAGTGATAAAGAGGAGTAAAGAATATAGTGCTTTAAGAGAGAAAGACTCATAGGTTGAAAGGTCTTTTACGTTGCTTATTCTTGAAGGTAGCTTTTGAGCATTTTTGCTGAAAATTTAGTAAGCAAAAACGGTGCTTTGCCGTTATTATTTAAGAGCCATTTAGTTAACCGCTAAATGGGAAAAAAGGTGGTACCACGAGTCTTCGTCCTTTTATAGGAGGAGACTCTTTTTTTGTACTCAAAAATAGTTGGAATTAGATATGATTTATTAAAAAAGATATTAATTTAAAATTTAAAATTTAAAAGGAGGATACAATTATGGATGAAAAGAAAAACTTAGAGACGAAATATAGTCCAAAAGAATTTGAAGAAAAGATATATAAGAATTGGGAAGAAAAAGGATACTTTACTCCTAAGGTGGATCTTAATAAAAAGGCTTATACCATAATAATGCCACCACCTAATATTACAGGAAAGTTACATTTAGGTCACGCATTAGATAATACACTTCAAGATATGATTATAAGATTTAAAAGGATGCAAGGGTACAATGCTCTATGGCTTCCAGGAGAGGACCATGCAAGTATAGCAACAGAAGTTAAGGTAGAAAATGAACTATTAAAAAAGGGTATCAAAAAGAAAGAAATTGGTAGAGAAGCATTTTTAGAAAAGGTTTGGGAATGGACTGATGAATATAGAGATAGCATTAGATCTCAAATTAAGAAAATGGGATGTTCAGTAGACTTTACTAGAGAAAGCTTTACCATGGATGAAAGACTAAATAAGGCTGTAAAACATGTCTTTGTAAAACTTTATAATGAAGGACTTATATATCAAGGAAATAGAATAACTAACTGGTGCCCAAAATGTGTTACTGCTATTTCTGATGCGGAGATGGAACATAAGGAACAACAAGGTAACTTCTGGCATATAAGATATCCTTTAGTTGGAACAGATAAGTTTTTAGAAATAGCAACTACAAGGCCTGAAACTATGCTTGGAGATACCGCTGTTGCTGTAAACCCAAGAGATGAGAGATATAATGATATAGTAGGTAAAATGTTATTACTACCTTTAGTAAATAGAGAAATACCTATCATTGCTGATGAGTATGTAGATATGGAATTTGGAACTGGAGCTGTTAAAATAACGCCAGCACATGATCCTAATGACTACGAAGTAGGTAAGAGGCATAACTTAAAAGAAATAAAGATAATGGATGATAAAGGACATATAAACGAGTTCGGAGGAAAATACCAGGGCCTTGAAAGATATGAAGCTAGAAAAGCTATAGTAGAGGATTTAAAAAGTGAAGGATACCTAGTTAACATAAAGGAACATGTACACAATGTAGGATTCCATGATAGATGTGGTACAGTTGTTGAACCTATAATATCAAAACAGTGGTATGTAAAGATGGAAAGTTTAGCAGCGCCTGCTGTAAAGGCTGTAAAGGATGGGGAGACTAAATTCATACCAGAAAGATTTGAAAAGACATATTATAACTGGATGGAAAATATACAAGATTGGTGTATATCAAGGCAACTTTGGTGGGGGCATAGGATTCCAGTTTGGTACTGTGAGTGTGGAGAAATAACAGTTAGTGAAGAAACTGTAAGCTTCTGTCCTAAATGTGGAAGTAATAATTTAAAGCAGGACTCTGATGTTCTAGATACTTGGTTTAGCTCAGCCCTTTGGCCTTTTTCAACACTTGGATGGCCAGAAAAGACTGAAGACTTAGAGTACTTTTACCCTACAGATACATTAGTTACAGGATATGATATTATATTCTTTTGGGTAGCTAGAATGGTATTTTCAGGAATACATAACCTTGGAGAGGTACCTTTTAAAAATGTGTTTATCCATGGTATGGTAAGAGATTCAGAAGGTAGGAAAATGTCTAAATCTCTTGGAAATGGTGTAGATCCTTTAGAAGTTATAGACGAGTATGGTGCAGATGCACTAAGATTTATGCTTGTTACAGGAAATGCTCCAGGAAATGATATAAGATTTTATCCTGAAAGAGTTGAATCTGCAAGAAACTTTGCAAATAAGATTTGGAATGCATCAAGATTTGTTATGATGAACTTAGATGAAGATTTAATGAAAGAATATAAAGATTCCAAAGAGTATACTTTAGCTGACAGATGGATATTATCTAAAATGAATTCCCTTATAAAAGAAGTAACAGAAAATATGGATAAGTTTGAACTTGGAATTGCACTTCAAAAGGTATATGATTTTATATGGATAGAATTTTGTGATTGGTATATTGAACTTGTAAAGCCTATACTTTATGGTGAAGATAAAAAGCAAAAGGCTACCACATTAAATGTATTAAAGAAGGTTTTAACTGTTTCATTACAACTACTTCATCCTGTAATGCCTTTTATTACAGAAGAGATATATATTCACTTAGATAGTGATTATGAGTCTATAACTATATCTTCCTTTCCAGAGTATCAGGAAAGCTTAGCAGATGATAAGGCTGAAACTCAAATGACTTATATAGTAGAGGGTATAAGGTCCTTAAGAAATGTAAGAGCTGAGATGAATGTTATACGATCAAGAAAGACTAAAGTTCTTGCTTACGTATTAGACGAAGCTAAGGAAGCCTTTGATAATGGTAAGACTTACTTTGAAAAGTTAGCTTCTGTAAGTGAAGTTGAAATAATAAAAGACAAGGAAAATCTTCCTGAAAACTTAGTTTCATTAGTAGTTAAAGGTGGGGAATTATTTATACCTTTACTAGATTTAGTTGATAAAGAAAAAGAACTAGAAAGATTAAATAAGGAAAAGGATAAACTTGAATCTGAAATAGAAAGAACTAAAAAGAAACTTTCAAATGAAAGATTTGTATCTAAGGCACCAGAATCTGTAGTTGAAGAAGAAAAGGTTAAGGGTGAAAAATACAAATCTATGTTAGAGGCTATTTTACTTAGAATTGAAAGCTTAAACTAAAAATACAAAGATCTTAATTATAGATTGCTATAAAGATATTTTAAAATTTAATAAGACTTTTAAAGGTAAGAAAATGAGAAATCATTTTCTTACCTTAGGTCTTTAATTAATATAAATATCTTACATAAGATTAAAGGAGCTGAGGTAGTTGACTTGGGATAATGCAGTAGATTTTATGAGTTATGAAGAAGCTAGAAGTTATATAGATGATACAGCGAAGTTTGGAAACAACTATGGATTATCACGAACAGAAAAAATTTTAGAACTTCTTGGAAATCCTCATAAAAAGATAAAATGTATACATGTAGCAGGCACTAATGGAAAAGGGTCTACTACGGCAATGATAAATGAAATGATTTTTAAAAATGGGTATAAAGTAGGAATGTACACATCCCCATACCTAGAAGAATTTGAAGAAAGAATGCAAATTAATAAAGAAAATATTTCAAAGGATAATTTAAGAAAGATAATATCAAAATTATCGAAAGTAGTACATGAAGTTATTAAATTAGGCTATGAGCATCCTACAGAATTTGAGATTATAACCTGTGCTATGTATTTGTATTTTTATTTAGAAAAAGTTGATTATGCTGTAATTGAAGTAGGGCTTGGAGGAAGACTTGATTCTACTAATGTTATAACCCCCTTAATATCAGTTATAACATCTATAAGTTATGATCATATGGATATATTAGGATCAACTCTAACAGAAATTGCCACAGAAAAAGCAGGTATAATTAAAAAAGGAATACCTGTAGTGTGTTATCCTCAAAATGAGGAAGCTTTAGAAGTGATAAAAAAGAAATGTAAAAAAGAAGGCTCGGAACTTATATTAGTTAAAGAAGATTCAGCTAAATTAATAAATGTTATAGAAAAAGAAAGTTCATTGACTCAAGCTTTAGAAATAAATACTAACAAAGATACTTATTTTATAGAATTATCTCTTTTAGGACAACATCAGATATTAAACGCTTCACTTGCCATTTCTGTTATAGAAAAGCTTTCTAGTATTGAAAATGTTGAAATAAAAAATAATACTATAATTAATGCTCTAAAAGATGTTAAGTGGCCAGCGAGACTTGAAGTTGTAAAGTATGATAAGGGCAAGGTTATTATAGATGGGGCCCATAATATAGATGGAATTATAAAGCTTAAAGAGAGTATAAAAACCTATTTTAAATACAATAATATGATTTTAATATTAGGAATTCTTGCGGACAAGCAAGTTGATGAAATGTTAAGCAGCATAGCTCCTATGAGCAAAAAGGTCATAACGGTAACTCCACATAGCAAAAGGGCAGAACTAGCATTAGAGTTAAAAGACCATGTAAAAAGGTATAATGAAGATTGTGAGGCAATAGAAGATTATAAAAAGGCCTACGAAAAGGCTTTAACATATGCATCGCCAAACGATATTATAGTAATTTCAGGGTCGCTTTATATGGTTGGAGATATGAGAAAGATAATACAAAATATGAGTCTATAAAGAAAATTATATTATTAAAATTAAGAAAAAAGATGTGGTTATATTATCTAAATGAGAATATAACCACATCTTTTTATATTTCATTATAAACTTCAAAAGTTACATCTAATGTATTAGTTAGTAAATTAAATTATTTTTGAATGCTCCCCAATTGATATAAAGTACATATAATAACTATTATATCAATGAGATAAGGATATTGATATAGAAACTATCATTATAAGAAAGGAGGAGTTCTATTATGGATTATCTATATATATGCAATACGGGATCTGATTCTGTTTCTAAGGTATGTTTAAAAGACTTAAAGGAAATAAAAATTAATATTAAAAGACAAAACGAACTAGTTGGACCACATGGAATATGTCCATGGAAAAGCTATGTCATAGTGGCTAATAATTATAATAACACAATATCTATACTGGATATTGTAGAAGATAAAGAAGTGGCTAACTATTATATAGGAGCCCATTGTAATGACTTAAAGGTATTTAAAGAATATGCTTATGTGCTTTGTGGTGAATCAAATACTTTAGTTATATTTGATTTAATAAGTAGGAAAGTTATAAGAGAACTTCCTTGTGGAAATATGCCTCACAGTATAGATATATGTAAAAGTAATGGGATAGCTGCAGTAGCAAATATGGAAGGACATGAAATATCTATTATAGACTGTAATAAAAATGAAGTAATAAAAACTATAAGTCTTCTTGAAACTTATCCAACAAAAGTAATATTAAGTGAGGACGGAGAAAAGGTAATAGTTTGTGAAAGTAATATGGGGGTTGATAAAAATGGAAGAATAAATATTTTAGATATAAACAAAGGTAAATCTATAGCTATCGTTGAAACAGGGAGGTGTCCTGTAGATATGTCAGTAGATTTTAAAAGGAAATTAGGGTTTGTATCTAACTTTTCAGAAGGAACTATAAGTGCTTTAGATTTAGAACATATGCAGGAGATAAAAAAGGTATATGTAGGTGGAACACCAAGGGGAATATTACAACATAAGAAATTTTTATATGTAGGGGACAACTATAATAATATGATTATTAAATATGATATATATAATGGCAATAAAAATGCCATTACCATAGATAAAGAACCTAATGGAATGGCATTAGTATAAACTTAACTGTTTATAAGAAGTTGCATTATTTTATTATATATTTCAGAAGAATTTGATTTCCATTTATCACAAAGTGACATAGCTTGCTTATTTGAAGTAACATTTATTTTTAAATCCATAAGCATAAAGTCGTTTTCTATGGCTTTTAAGTCTACTATAAAGTTACCATTATCGTCAATGGTATAGTTAGAGGTTAGAGTAAGTTCTCTTTTTATGGTTTCTAATCTTTCTTTTATATAAGCCTCTATTACTTCTGTTTTAGAAGGAGATATTCTATCTTGAAACATAGATAGTACCTTTTCTCCTTTAGCAGACAATACCAAGACCTTTTTCTCGTTTTTTTTGTCATAGCTAATAAAAGACGATGAAATTAATTCTGTTATATATTGTTGTAGTGTAAAGTAGTTTATAAAACCATTTTCTAGAATCATTTCTGTTAATTGACTATTAGATATAGGTATCTTTATACTTTTCAATATATATAGCACCATTAATTTGTTTTCCGCTAGTTCTAAAGTGCTTTCATACATTACTATTCCCACCCTCCCTTTATAAATGAAAGTGTACTTATATATTATAGCATAAAAACTATCTAAAATCCCTATCACTTTATTATTTTAAAATTAAAAAGATATTTTAAACTTCTGAATATATGTAAGTTAATATTAATATTAATTAATATATGGAAATAGGTAGAGGAGGTTTAATATGGAGAAGGATATTAAGAAAAAAATAATAAAGAAAGGGATGATTTCTTTGATTTTAGTAACAGTAGTAATTTTCACTTATATTACTTTAGGTAATGGAAACTCTTTAGTTAATTCAAAAGTGCAGAAAAAGGTACCTATATATTCTGTAGAAACCAGTGAGAAAAAGATTTCTTTCACCTTTGATATAAGCTGGGGGTTGGACAATGTTGAAGAAATACTAGATATATTAGATGAATATAATGTAAAGGCCACATTTTTTGTTGTAGGTGGATGGATTGATTATGATTTAAAAAATGCAGAAATGGTGAAAGAAATACATAAAAGGGGTCATGAAATAGGAAATCATAGTAATATGCACCCAAATATGAGTAATATATCTAAAGATAGAATTATAAAAGAGTTAGAAGTTACTAGTGCTAAGATAAAAAATATAACTAGTGAAGATGTAAAACTTTTTAGATGTCCTAGTGGAGCATATAATGACCTTTTAATTGATACAGCGGAAGGTCTTAATTATTATGTCATTCAGTGGGATGTAGATAGTATTGATTGGAAGTCAGAGGGGGCTGAGGTTGAATATAATAGGGTTATAGATAAAACTAAAGCTGGATCTATACTTTTATTCCATAATGATGCAAAGTATACACCTAAGAATATTCCAAGGATTATCCAATATTTTAAATCTAAGGATTATGAAATAGTAAAGGTGGGTGACCTTATATATAGAGAAAATTATAAGATTGATAGTTTAGGAATTCAAAAACTAATGAATTAGTAAAATAATTAAGAAAAAGATTTGAGTACATGTAATATAAATGAATGTGTATATTAAAGAAAATAGTAATAATTGTATGTGTTGTAGAATATTTTAGTTATATAAGATGATAAAAAACAAAGGGAGAGAGGGGCTAATATGGATAATTTGATGTTGAACAATAAGATTTATTTAGAAGGAAAGATTATTTCGGATTTAGAGTTTAGTCATGAAATGTATGGAGAAGGGTTTTATATATTTTATTTAGAGTCTACAAGATTAAGTGAAGCTAGTGATGTTTTATCTATAACTATATCAGAAAGATTAATGGGTGGCATAAAGTTTGAAATTGGTGAGGAGGTAGCTTTAGAAGGACAATTAAGGTCTTATAATAAGTTTATAGATGGATGTAATAGACTTATATTGACGGTATTTGCAAGGAATATAGAGCCTTGTCTTGAGAAAAGCAAGAATCCTAATGAAATATTTCTAGATGGGTTTATATGTAAGGAACCCGTATATAGAACTACTCCTTTTGGTCGTGAGATAGCAGATATATTAATAGCTGTTAATAGGCCCTATAATAAATCTGACTATATACCAACAATAGCTTGGGGTAGGAATTCAAGATTTTGCCAAAGCTTGAGTGTTGGGGATAACATAAGGATTTGGGGAAGACTTCAAAGTAGGGAATATCAAAAAAAAGTATCTGAAAATGAATATGTAAAGAAGGTAGCATATGAAGTATCAACATCTAAAATGGAGAAGGTCGTTAAAGAGGACTTGCCTGAAGATGAATCAAACCATGATGAAGAGGTAGTTTAAAAAAACACTGCTAGGGTAAACATATAAGAATTACCTTAGCAGTGATTTTTATTTATAAGTATTAATTATTTACGAAGATCATCTAAAATCTTAGTCTTATCTTTAGTTTTGTCATCAACAACCTTTATAATTTTAGCAGGGGTTCCTGCAACAACTACATTTTCAGGAACATCTTCAACTACAACTGAACCGGCTGCAACTACAGATCCTTTACCTATTTTAACGCCCTCTAAAATAACAGCATTTGCACCTATTAATACATTATCGCCAATTTCACAAGGGGTTTTACTTGGTGGCTCTAGGACACCTGCCACTATAGCTCCAGCTCCAAGATGGACCCTTTTACCAAGCTTTCCACGGGCTCCTACTACAGCGTTCATATCTACCATAGAACCTTCACCTATTTCTGCGCCTATGTTAATAATTGCGCCCATCATTATAACTGAATTTTTGCCTATAGAAACTTTATCTCTTATAACTGCACCTGGTTCTATCCTTGCATCAACTTCTAAAAGGTTTATAAGAGGAATTGCAGAGTTTCTTCGGTCATTTTCCATTCTAAAGTGTTTAATTGTTTCTTTATTGTTTAATATGAAATTGGAAATCTCATCACTTTCACCAAAAAGTATATAAATTCCCTCGGAGCCATACCATTCTATAGTTTCAGGAAATATGCCAAGAATACCATTTACATAAGCCTTTACTGGTGTGGATTTTTTGGATTCCTTTATGTATCTTGCAATTTCATAAGGGTCAGTTAAATCATAGTTCATATAATTAAATCATCCTTTCAAACTTTGATGTATTTTTTTTCTTAATATAATATAATAGATTATATCATATTATATCATATAATATGATTATTATTCTAAGAAAAGAGGGCAATCTACATGAATGAAAACCTTAAAAATGTTGAAGTTTCAGGTATAAGGAAGTTTTTTGATAAGGTAACGAAAGTTGAAGGGGCAATATCTTTAACATTAGGTCAACCTGACTTCACTGTACCAATACCTATAAAAGAAGGTATAATAAAAGCTTTAAATGAGAATAAAACTACGTACACACCTAATAATGGAATTCCAGAACTTAGAGAAAAGATAAGTGAGTACTTATCTATAGTGAATATTCATTATAATAAAGAGGAAATTTGTGTAACAGCTGGAGGAAGCGAAGGGTTGTTTTGTATTTTTACAGCTATACTAAATAAGGGTGATAAAATACTTATACCATCTATAGCTTACCCTTCCTATGAAGCTATATCAAAGATATTAGGTGCGGAAGTTATCTATTACAATTTAAAAGAAGATTTATCTATAGATATAGAAGATATTAAAGAAAAAATAAAAAGGCATAAAATAAAGGCTATGGTTTTATCTTTTCCATCTAATCCAACGGGTACAGTTTTAAGTAAGAAAGATTTAAAAGAATTACATGATATATTAAAGCAAAGTTCCACTATAATAATTTCTGATGAAATATATAGTTCTATAAATTTTGAAGACAATTATTATTCTATATCTCAATATGAAGATATCTTGGATAGAGTTATTTTAATAAGTGGATTTTCTAAAATGTTTTCTATGACAGGCCTTAGAATAGGCTATGTATGCGCAAAAGAAAAATATATTAAAGAAATTACTAAGGTTCATCAATATAATGCATCTTCGGCACCCTCCATTGTACAATGGGGTGTATATGAGGGGTTTGAAGAGGGTATGGAGTATACAAAGATTATGAGAGATGAATTTAAAGAAAGATCTGAATATGTATATAATAGATTAATATCTATGGGGATTGAAACTAATCTACCAAAAGGAGCTTTTTATATATTTCCTTCAATAAAGAAATATGGATTAAGTAGTGAAGATTTTTGCTTAAGATTACTTGAAGAGGCAAAGGTGGCCTTGGTTCCAGGATCAGCATTTGGACCACTTGGAGAAGGCTATGCAAGAGTTTCGTTTTCCTATAGCATGGAGACCTTAAAAAGGTCTTTAGATTTAATAGAGGTATGGCTAAAAGATAATTTTTAAAGATATTTAAAAGATAGATAATTATAATAATGGTAATAACCTTGCTGTTTTAGAGCTAGTTTCTAGATAGTAAGGTTATTTATTTTATATCAATAAAATGTATATAAGTGTACTTTTAGTGTTTATATAAAACAATATAGAATAATATTAAGATTAAGTGAGTATATAATTAAGACAATTTAAAAGTATAGGGTAAATATAATTGACATAAAAAATGAGCTGTGGTAATATTAGAAAAAATGAAGATATAGATTGAGAACAAATCAATTATCAGTAAATTAAATCAAGTCTATAGATTAAACTTATACTGTAGAGAATAATTAATACATTTCAAAATATAAGGGTACAATCCTTTATTCTAGGTGCACATCAATGAAAAGCCTAATATACTATTTAGGTATTTACTATATAAAATTACTCAGAAGTCAAGGTTGAATATTGTGACAAATGATAGGGTGATCAACATTAAATTTAAGTTTAAAGAAGGGGGGAAATATCTTGATAAAGTATATTTTAAAAAGGTTATTTGCAAGTATTATAACCATTTGGATTGTTATTACATTAACTTTCTTTTTAATGAGATTAATGCCAGGAGGACCCTTTGATGGAGAAAAAAAGGTGCCGCCGCAAATTAAAGCCAACTTAGAAGCAAAGTTTGGCATGGATAAGCCTCTTGGGACACAGTATGTAATATATATGAAAAATCTTTTAAAAGGAGATCTTGGTCCATCTATGAAATATGAAGGTAGAACCGTCAGATGGGTTATTGGTTATTCATTTCCAACCTCAGCTAAACTAGGTATTGTTGTAGTTATAGTAGCTTTGGGTTTAGGGGTTTATATGGGGGTAATATCGGCTTTAAATCAAGGTAAGTGGCCAGATTATCTTTGTATGATTTTAGCTACTTTAGGTGTTACTGTACCAAGCTTTGTAATGGCAACATTGCTCATACTTGTGTTTTCAGTTAAATTAGGTATATTACCAGTAATAGGGTTTGGAAGTGCTAAAAATTATATAATGCCCGTAATAGCACTAGGTGGATACTCTATAGCATTTATAGCAAGGCTTACAAGATCTAGACTAATAGAGGTAGTTCAGCAAGATTATGTGAGAACAGCTAAAGCTAAAGGATTAAGTAGAAACACTGTTATATATAAGCATGCTTTAAGAAATTCATTAATACCTATTGTTACTTATTTAGGACCATTAGTTGCTGGAATACTTACAGGAAGTTTTGTAGTTGAAAGGATATTTGGTATACCGGGACTTGGTGGAGAATTCGTAAATTCCATTAATAATAGGGATTATACCACTCTTTTAGGAGTTACAGTTTTTTATAGTGTTTTATTAGTTGTATGTAATTTTATTGTTGATATTTTATATGTAATTATAGATCCAAGGATTAAGCTTGATAATTTAAAGGCTGAATAGTTTAGGGGGTGACTAATATGGAGATTAATGAAAAAATAGATATAGAGATGTTTAATAAGCTTTCTGAGGAAGAGAAGATAAAAGATGAGATAGTAAGGCCAAGTGTTACCTATTGGCAAGATGCGTGGAGAAGGCTAAAAGCAAATAAACTTGCAATAGTATCTTTAGGTTTTATTATAGTAATTACACTAGGAGCAATTTTTGTACCTATGTTTTCTAAGCTTGATTATTTCAGTAATGATTTTAGTGTGGCTAATCAAAGGTCTAGTTCAATTCATTGGTTTGGAACAGATCAATTTGGAAGAGATTTATTTGTTAGAATTATGTATGGTGCTAGATATTCTTTGACTATAGCTTATGTAGCCTCTTTTCTTAATTTTGTTATAGGGGTTTTATACGGCGGTATTGCAGGATATGTAGGGGGAACTGTAGACAGTATAATGATGAGAATTGTAGACATTATATATTCTATACCTATGATGATATATGTAATATTACTTATGGTTATTATTGGACCTGGTCTTAAAAGCATAATAGTAGCTCTTGCTATTTCATATTGGCTTTCAATGGCACGTATTGTAAGAGGGGAAATATTACAGCTTAAGGAGCAAGAATTTGTTCTTGCAGCTAGAGTTTTAGGAGCTAACGGTAAACGTATACTATTAAGACACCTAATACCTAATAGTATGGGATCTATAATTGTAACTTTAACATTGTTAATTCCTTCAGCTATATTTACGGAGGCTTTTTTAAGCTTTGTGGGACTCGGAATTCCAGCACCAAAAGCATCTTGGGGAACTTTAACTTCTGAAGCACTTCAAGGATATACCATATATCCTTATCAGTTAATATTTCCGTCACTAGCCATCTGTTTTACTATATTAGCTTTTAACCTTTTAGGAGATGGACTTAGAGATGCTTTGGATCCAAAATTAAGAAAATAAGCTGATTAAGGGGTGATATATATATGGAAAACTTATTAGAAATAAGAGACTTGAAAACTAGCTTTTTCACCCACGTGGGCGAGGTTAAAGCTGTAGGAGGCATATCTTTTAGTTTGAAAAAGGGTCAGGCAGTAGGTATAGTAGGGGAATCTGGTAGTGGAAAAAGTGTAAGTATGATGTCCTTAATGAGACTTTTATCTGATAATGGAAAGATTATAAATGGTGAAATAATATTTGATAATAAAGATTTGATAAAACTAAGAGAAAAGGATATGGAAAAGATAAGAGGAAATGATATAGGTATGATATTTCAAGATCCAATGACTTCCTTAAACCCTGTTTATACCATAGGAAAACAGGTAATTGAACCTTTGATGAAGCATAAATCAGTAACTAAAAGTGAAGCTTACAATATTGCATTAAAGATGTTATCAATTGTTGGAATACCAAGTCCTGAAAAAAGAATGACTCAGTATCCTCACGAGTTTTCAGGTGGAATGAGACAAAGAGTTATGATAGCTATGGCTATGGTGTGTGATCCAAAGTTACTGATTGCAGACGAACCTACAACAGCTCTTGATGTAACTATACAAGCTCAAATACTTGAACTTATGAAAGATCTTAAAGAAAAGATTAATACATCAATTATATTAATAACTCATGACCTTGGAGTAGTTGCTGATGTGTGTGATGATATAAATGTAATGTATGGAGGGCTTATCATTGAAAAGGGCAGTAAAGAGGATATCTTTTATCATCCAAAACATCCGTATACTTGGGGATTGCTTAGAAGTATTCCAAATCCTAAAGCACAGTTAAAAGAAAGGTTAAAGCCTATTGATGGCCAACCACCGGATTTATTGAAACCTCCTTTAGGGTGTCCTTTTGCTCCACGATGCGAATATGCCATGAAAATATGTTTAGCTAAAAGGCCACCATTTTTTAATATTAGCCACTATCATACTTCGGCTTGTTGGTTAAATCATCCAAACGCTATTAAAGTAATGGCACCAATTGGTGGGGAGGCGATTAAAAATGTCTGAGAAAAAGGAAGTCTTATTAGAAGTAAATAATCTAACTAAATTCTTCCACGTTAACAAAGGGAGTTTTTTAGGTAGTAAAAGTTATGTTAAGGCTGTAGATAGAGTAAGTTTTAAAATTAATAGGGGAGAAACCTTAGGCCTTGTAGGAGAATCAGGCTGTGGGAAAACTACGTTAGGAAGAACTGCAGTTAGACTTTATGATGCTACCGCAGGAGAAATAATATACAAAGGCGTAAATTTAGCTAAATACAGTCAAAGGCAGATGTTGCCTTACAGAAGAAAGTTACAAATGATATTTCAAGATCCGTATGCTTCTTTAGATTCAAGAATGACAGTTGGGGATATAATAGGTGAAGCCATAGATATACATGACCTTGGCAAAGGAAAAGAAAGGTTAGATAAGATCAGAAGCCTTTTAGATAAGGTTGGATTAAATAGTGATCATATAAGCAGATATCCACACGAATTTTCGGGTGGGCAAAGGCAAAGAATTGGTATTGCAAGAGCTCTTGCGGTAGAACCGGAATTTATAGTTTGTGATGAACCTATTTCAGCATTAGATGTATCTATACAAGCTCAAGTTGTAAACATGCTAGAAGATTTACAAAAGGATTTAGGCTTAACCTATCTTTTTATTGCTCACGATTTATCTATGGTTAAGCATATATCTAATAATATAGGAGTAATGTACTTAGGGAGACTTGTAGAAGTTGGAGAAAGTAATGAACTTTATGGTCATCCTCTTCATCCTTATACTCAGGCTCTTCTTTCCGCAATACCTATACCTGATCCTAAAGCATCTGCAGCACAAAAGAGGATAGTTTTAAAGGGAGAAATTCCATCGCCAATAGATCCTCCACCGGGATGTAGGTTCAAGGGTAGATGCAAATATGCAAAACCAATATGCTCTGAAGAAGACCCAGACTTAAAAGAAATCCAAAAAAACCATTTTGTTGCATGCCATCTATATTAAATATTATTAATTTTAGGAGGTGACATTAAAAAGGCTTAATGGATTGCATCAAATTTATTATAAAGGGGGAAGGGAAATGTTAAAAAGGAATACTAAGATAATAGGTTTATTACTGGCTTTTACTGTAGGTTCAACCATATTTGCGGGCTGTTCTAAAAAAGAAGAAGGTGGCGTTAATAAGAAAACTGACCAGGTGATAGTTTATAACCTAGGTGCAGATCCTAAAACATTAGATCCAGCTTTGAATGCTGCAGTAGATGGTGCTACTGTACTATCAAATGCCTTTGAAGGGTTAACTAAACTAGATAATAAAGATGCTCCAATAGCTGGGGTAGCTGAAAGGTGGGATATTTCTAGTGATGAGCTAGAATATACATTCCATCTTAGAAAAGATGCAAAGTGGTCTGATGGACAGCAAGTAAAAGCTTCTGATTTCGAATATGCATGGAAGAGAGCGTTGGATCCTAATACAGCAGCAGAATATGCTTATCAGTTATATTACCTAAAAAATGCTGAATCTTATAATAGTAAAGAAGCTAAAGATGGCAAGGCAAAGGCTACTGTAGATGAAATAGGGGTAAAAGCTATAGATGATAGCACCCTTAAAGTTACACTTGAATATCCAACAAAATACTTTTTATCACTAACAGCTTTTCCTACTTATTTCCCAGTTAGAAAAGATATAGTAGATAAAAATCCAACAGCTTGGTCTAACGAAGTAAGTAGTTATATTTCTAATGGACCATTCAAAATGTCGGAGTGGAAGCCTAAAGATACTATAACCTTTGTAAAGAACGAAAATTATTGGAATGAGAGTAAGATTAAATTAGAAAAAATAGAGTATAAGATGATTGATGAAGCTACAGCGGCATTGTCAGCATTTAAGACAGGCCAATTTGATATAATAGAATCACCGCCAGCTCAAGAACTACCTAATCTTTTGAAAGATGGGACAGCTAAGATATATCCTAGCCTTGGAACTTATTTTTATTGTTTAAACTTATCTGATAAAGCTGAAGGAGTGGATAAAGAAGCTGCTAAAGCCTTAAAAGATCCTAAAGTTAGAAAAGCTTTAACATTAGCTATAAATAGAAAAGACATAGTTGAAAATGTAACTAAAGGTGAGCAAATACCTGCAGTTAGTTTTGTACCTAAGGGTATAAAAGAAAGCGGAGATAAAGACTTCCAAAACAAAGAATATTACAAACCAGAAGGAAATATAGAAGAAGCTAAAAAGTTATTAGCTGAAGCTGGATATCCAGAAGGGAAGGGATTCCCTACAATACCCTTATCTTACAATACTAATCAAGGACACCAAAATATAGCTCAAGCAGTCCAAGATATGTGGAGAAAAAATTTAGGTATAGAAGTAGAGTTAAAGAATGAAGAGTGGAAAGTCTTCCAAGAATCTAGAAATAATAAAGATTATATAATTGCAAGACATGGCTGGATAGGAGATTACTCAGATCCTATGACATTTTTAGATATGTGGTCATCAACTTCTGGAAATAATGATGCGGCTTATGATAATAAAGATTATGATAAAGCATTAAATAACGCGAAAAATGAATTGGATCCAGCTAAAAGAATGGCATTTTTACATGAAGCAGAAGATCTATTGATGAATGATATGCCAATAGTCCCTATCTACTATTATACAAACATCATATGTCAAAAAGATTATGTTAAGGGTGTAGTGAAATCACCTTTAGGTTTTGTATTCTTTGAAAATGCTTATGTAGAAAAATAAAAGATGGTAAAAATATAAAGAGCACCCAAAAGTGCTCTTTATATTTTTTGGTTTTTGATGTAATAAATTAGATGAGAATTTTAATGAAAAGTCATTATTTTAAAGGTTTATCATATCATCCATATTATACAAACCCTTATATTTATTAGAAATAAATTCGCAAGCCCTTAATGCTCCAACAGCGAAGACATCTCTTGAAATTGCTTTGTGATTAATTTCTATTACCTCACCAGAACCAGCAAAAATAACATCGTGATCTCCTACAATATTACCACCTCTTATAGCGTGCATACCTATTTCATTAGGATCTCTTTTTTTATTGCCTTCTCTACCATAAGTAAGCTCGGTAGAATCTTTAATTGATTCTTGTATGGTATGAGCTAATAAAAGGGCTGTACCACTAGGAGAATCAACCTTTTGATTATGGTGTTTTTCTATAATTTCAATATCAAAGTTTTCATATAAAAAAGGAGCAATGTTTTTTAGAATGTTATTTACTACATTTATTCCTATACTCATATTAGCAGATCTAAATATAGGAATATAGTTACTGTATTCATTTATTAAATCAATATCTTCATTTGAGTATCCTGTAGTGCATAAAACTAAAGCCATTTTTTTTGACCTTGAATATTTAAGAATAGACTTTAGGGCTTCTTTCCTAGAAAAGTCTAGTATTACATCGGCAGTAACATTACAATCCTCAATACTAGAAAATACAGGATAAGAACACTTAGAATCATTTTTATCTATACCTGCAACGAGAACAATATTTTCAAAGTCGCTTAGGCAGCTAGTAACCACTTTGCCCATTTTGCCATTACAACCATTTAGTATTAATTTAACCATAAAATCTCTCCTTATTTCAACAAACCATATTTATGCATTTCATTTTCCAGGGTTTTCAAATTATCGTCTTCCATAGAACATAGAGGTAATCTTAAATGTCCTACATTCATTCCCATTAAATTGAGAGCAGTTTTTACTGGAATAGGATTTGTTTCTATAAATAAAGAATTAGTTAAATCTAATGATTTAAGCTGAACATCTAACGCTTCATCTACCTTGCCATCAAGGTATAGATGACACATATCATGTACATCTTTTGGAATTATATTAGCTAAAACTGATATTACACCTATACCTCCTAATGATAATATAGGTATTATTTGATCGTCATTTCCAGAATAAATGTCTATTTTGTCTTTGCAAAGTGCCTTATATTTAGCTACCTGAGAAATGTCCCCACTAGCTTCTTTAACTGCAACTACATTTTTAAGCTTTGTAAGTTCTAATAATGTATTAGGTGTGATATTCATTCCGGTCCTTCCAGGAACATTATAAAGTATTATAGGTGTATTCACTTCGTTAGATATAGCCGTAAAATGAGCTATAAGACCTTTGTTACTAGTTTTATTGTAATAAGGGGTTATAACTAAAAGACCATCTACACCAATAGATTCAGCCCATTTGCTCATTTCTATAGAGACTTTTGTATCGTTAGTACCTGTCCCTGCAATAACAGGAATTCTTTTATTTATAGTATCTACTGTAAACTTTATAACTTCTTTTTTTTCTAAGGTAGACATAGTTGAAGCCTCGCCAGTAGTGCCACAAATAATTATGGCATCTGTATTAGAATCTACATGCCATTCTAGTAATTCCTTTAATTTATCAAAATCTACGCCTTTTTCATTAAATGGTGTAACAATAGCTACTCCAGACCCTTTGAATAACGCCATAAAGATCCCTCACTTTTTATATTTATTTATATAAAAGATATATCTTTTATACTTTCTTTATATTACATTATATAGTTAATAGTGATAAAAATATATACTTTCTTTTGATTTTGATGTTATTTTTACAGTTTAAGAGTTAAATTTATTAGTATATAAAGTATAGCTTAAGGTAAATTCCACTATGAATATATTTTCTATATTGGGTAAAGCTAATATAGAAAATATAGACTTAAAAGGGGAGATATCGTATGGGAAAACCTGAGTTGAAAAAGGTTATAAAATCAAAAATAAAATCTAGCAAAGAACTTAGTGCTGCAGAAAAGTTAAGAGAAGAATTAAAATATGAAATAGCAGAAGAACTAGGGCTTAAAAACAAAGTTACATCATTAGGCTGGTCATCACTTACCTCTGAAGAAACTGGTAGAATAGGTGGTATAATGACTAAAAGGAAAAAAGAAATGAAAATCCCTACTAATAAAGAAATACTAGAAAGCCTTGAGAAAGATAAAATATTAGAAAAATTAAAGAAATAAAAAGATAATATATTATAGAAAGTTAAAAATCAAAAAGATAAGAATTATAAAGATAAAAAAACAGATAATATAACAAATAAAACTTAAATAAATAATAAAAGATTTAGATAAGGGGTATAATGTAGTTGACTAAATAACAAATTATATATGATAATGATTAATATGATTTTATATAATACGGATGATAAAACTTACTTTAATAAATTATCTGTAGTATTAATTAAATATAAAAAGATAGATGGGGAGGAGTTATAATAAAACCTAGATTATATAATAATTAGAATAAACATTAATTGTTATGTATTATATAAGTTTTAGATAACGCATGAATATGGAGAGCTACACAAAAATGTCCGAAGTTTATGATAAACTTATAAAGGAAGATGTGGACTATAACTTATTTTCTGATAAAATAATGGAAGTTGTAGAGAAGTTAAATATAAATAAAGGGGATTATCTTGATGTGGGCTGTGGAACAGGCAGCTTATCACTAATTATATCCCCTAAATTTAAATGTACCTGGCTTGTTGACTACTCATCATCTATGTTATCGGAAACCTTTAACAAGTTTAAAGATGAAAATTTAAAACCAACGATAATATGTCAAGATATGTGTGATTTAAACCTTAAACATAAATTTGACCTTATTACCTGCACTTTAGATGCAGTAAACTATATTATAGGAGAAGATGATCTTCAAAGGTTCTTTAATAACATATATCAGCATCTTAATGAAGGTGGAATATTTATTTTTGACATAAACTCTTATTATAAGTTAAGTAGTGTTTTAGGAAATAATACATTTGTATATGATGAAGAAGATATATTTTATACATGGGAAAATAGTTTTGAAGAAGATATACTAGATATGTACCTTACATTTTTCTTGAAAAAGGATAACTTTTATGAAAGATTTGAGGAAACACATTCTGAAAGGGCTTATAGAGATTCAAAAATAGAAGATATGCTTCATAATGCTAATTTAATAGTAGGGGACAAGCTAGATTGTTATTCATCAAAAAAAATAGATGACTACACAGAAAGAATAGTATATGTAGTTAAAAAGAATATGGAGGAACAAAATGGAAGATAGATTAATTAGAGGTATAGCAAAAGACGGTATGATAAGAATAATAGCTGCAAGCACTACGAATCTTGTAGATGAGGCTACAAAAATACATAATTGTACGCCTACAGCAGCAGCAGCTCTTGGAAGACTTCTAACAGCGGGGACACTTATGGGTGTAATGTCAAAATCAAAGAAAGATAAATTAACCCTTCAAATGTCAGGGGGAGGACCTGCTGAAAGTCTAACAGTTACAGCATATAGTGATGGAACTGTTAAAGGATATATAGGTAATCCTAATATTGATATCCCTCTTAACGATAAAGGTAAATTAGATGTAGGGTCAGCTATAGGAAAAAAAGGTAATCTTACGGTGATAAGAGACCTAGGTCTTAAAGAACCTTATGTAGGACAAGTGCCTATATATACAGGTGAGGTAGGGGATGACCTAGCCTATTACTTCACAGTTTCAGAACAAACACCTTCAGCTGTGGCTTTAGGGGTGTTAGTAGATACTGACTACAGTATAAAAGCTTCTGGTGGATTTATAATACAAATGATGCCAGGGGCGGATGAACTTGTAGCGGACCTCCTTACCTATAGGTTAGAAGAAATAGATTCAATAACAGAAATGTTATCAAAGGGAATGAATATTGAAGAGATAATTAAATATATCTTTGAAGACATGGATTTAAAGATTATTGATTCTCTTACTCCAAAATTCAAATGTGATTGCTCTAGGGAAAGAGTAGAAAAGGCATTGATTAGTATCGGAAGAAAAGACTTGGAAGAAATATATGATGATGGAAAAATAGAAGAGCTTAAATGTCACTTTTGTAATAAAGCATATTTATTCAAGCATGAAGATATAGGAGGATTATTACAAAATATATAATCACAAAAACAGTTATGTTTCATATATATAAGATATACATAAATTTATGTATATCTTATATATATGTATAAAATTATAGACTCATAAGGTTATCTTAGCTTATGAATATAGAATATAGAGTCATGGAGTATAGAGCTAAATTTATATCTATAAATGCAAAAAAAATAAATCTAAAAAGAAAACTGTGAATTTATATATTGACAACCCTTAAAAATAGTATTATAATAAAAATGGTTGAGGGCGCATAGCTCAGCTGGGAGAGCATCTGCCTTACAAGCAGAGGGTCACAGGTTCGAGCCCTGTTGTGCCCACCATTTTATTTTTATCCTATATCTACTATATTTATACATAAGTCTTTTAAGACTAAGTTTTATATAGTGACGATATTGGACTAGAATTCTAAGTTTTTGATAAAGTTTAAACTTTACTCTAATTAGGAATTCCAATTTATGGCCTAGTAGCTCAGTTGGTTAGAGTGCCGGCCTGTCACGCCGGAGGTCGAGGGTTCGAGTCCCTTCTGGGTCGCCATAAAGTGGCTGGATAGCTCAGTCGGTAGAGCAGAGGACTGAAAATCCTCGTGTCCCTGGTTCGATTCCTGGTCTAGCCACCAAAAAAACATGTTGCGGGAGTGGCTCAGTGGTAGAGCGTCACCTTCCCAAGGTGAACGTCGTGGGTTCGAATCCCATCTTCCGCTCCAATAAGGCGCTATAGCCAAGTGGTAAGGCAAAGGTCTGCAAAACCTTTATTCCCCGGTTCAAATCCGGGTGGCGCCTCCATAACAAAACCCTTGAAACTACAATGTTTCAAGGGTTTTATTAATTTCATAATCTTTATTTACCTTAAAGAAGACACATTCTAAAAGTTCCCTTTCACTAGGAGATAATTTACTCATTAAACTTTTTAGTTTAGAACTATATAGCATATCAGAAATATAGTCAGCCATATCATTTATATCACTTGTTAGTACATTTTCAAGATGGCCATCTAATATGAAAGCTCCTGGACCTTGAGTTTTTTCTCTTCTAACAGATATCCTAATTAAATTATTTACTGAGTTTTAATAGCATTGGTAGCATAGGCCACAAATCTATGTTTATCACAATCATATACCTTAATGCACTTAAAAAGTGTTCCGTAACATTCATTTTTTATATCTTCAAATTCATAGGAATTTATAAAGGATTTCTTAGAAAGATTTAGTATAAAGGGAGTAAATTCAGCTGATAGTTCTTCTTTTGCAGAAAGGTATCCATTTTTAGCTAGTTTAACTAAATTTTCAAATTTAACATAATACATAAATTTTACCACCTTCCTTTTCTAGAATATATGCTTTGAAGGCATATATTCTAGTTGAAGAGGTGATGAAAATGAGTAAAAATTTAACTTTAGCCATTGATGTTGGCCACAATGTAGATTTTGATGGAGGAGTTGTTGGTATAAGGGATGAAAATAGCTTGAATTATGAGGTTGGTACTAAGCTAATTGAAGAATGTAGAACTGCATAAATAAATGTAATTAACTGTACACCAAGTAGTTCTACAAGTTTATATGATTCTTTAAGCCAAAGGACAAATGCAGCAAATAATAATGTTGCTGATTTCTTTATATCTATCCATCATAATGTAACCTTAGGAGGACATGGATGGCTATGATACTTCAAAAGTAGCACATGCAATATTTATAGGCATCTGTAAAGCTTTCGATATTCATATGCAATAACAACAAGAAAAAGAACAGGAGCCAGTTTCAGATTCAATATACTACACTGTGGTACAGGGGGATACTTTGTGGGCTATATCAAAAAGATATGGAGTAACATTAAAGGATATTGTTAGTTTGAATGATATTCCCAATGTGAATTTAATAATACCAGGACAAAAAATAGGGGTAAAATAAGCATCAGTGGGTGAGACCACATTTAATAAAAAAAGCTATTGAGCCCATTAAAGTTCAATAGCTTTTTAATCTTTTAAGTTAATAATTTGGGATATTTCTATTTTCAAATATAAATTGTTTTACTTCGACTTTGGTGAGAAGCAAAACAATTGTAACACGTGATAATTGTTTTGAAGAAAAAAGTAAAAGAATTATGCAATTAGAAGATGAAAATATAATTTCAGATACAGAAAAGATATAATCACTTGATTTATTCAATCTACGTTTAGAGTTTTAATATTTGAAGAGTCAGAAAAAAATTTCAGTGGTAGTTACTGGAAAACAATGTTTTTAAAAAATAAAATGTACGTTATATTAAATCATGTAGATTAAGAAAAATATTTAATTTAGTGATCTATGAAAAATAAATTTTAACTTTCGCTACGATTAGAGGGTCGGTTGAAGTTTCTACAATTTATTATTGTAGTTTATTATTTAACTTTATAAGGTTAAGGCTTTTAATAATAACACCAAAAGCAATAAGCATTAAAACATAGCTTGAGGAAAAACTAATAACCATATTAAAATCATTTGGTAAATTTATAAATTTTATAAAAACAAATATCATATTAAAAAGAAGAAATATAGTTGTAAGTACATTAATAATATTATTACAAATAGAATTAATTTTATTAAATTTAGTTAAAAATACAATTATAATGCAGTATATTGAATAATATAAAAAAACAATCCATTTTTCACTCACAGAAGTTTTTATATCTCGTGGTAATAATTGTAAATCAAATATGTTATTGCAATATTTTAATGCAGTTATCCCTATAAAAATTGAAATAATAAAAAAAAACATTTTAGATATTGTATATAATTTTTTTCTCATAGAAAATATTACTCCTTTTTCATATTTTTTTCAATATAGAATATCCCCCTTTTAAATAGATTTTAACAGTATCTTTATACTGTATATACTTAAAAAGGGGATATTGATTTTAAGGTATATAGGGGGTTGAATATTTAATTTTACCCCATTACTTAGATTGCATATACAAATATAATAATTGCCTTATTGTACTTAAATTATTTTGAATCGATATATTTCGTAATATCTCCCAAAGAAATATTGCTAATAATAAAAAACATAAAGAAGTTACTTGAACTATATTTAAAGAAGCAATATTAAAAAAAAGTACAACAGACATAGTAGTTAAAATTGCATAGACAATAGTTAAAAAAGTCTCACGTTTTATTTTGCCAGAGTTTATAATATAATTTATTTTGTTGTTTTCTAAAGTAATTTCTATTGTTGTTTTAAAATCTAACTTGGTTGTTATTGTTTTTTCCTGTTTAACTGTATCAAAACCTGATTTTTCAAGAATATCATATACAGTTTCAATGTTTATATTTTTAAAATTCATTCGAACACCTCAAATATATAATATTATTTTAATAGAATTAAAATAATTATTGATTAATTGAACCGTATAAAATTCCGCCGCCTGTTACTGCAAGACCAGCTCCACCTAGTTGACCACCAGGTATCGCACATGCTAATCCACCAAGAATAGTTATTCCACCACCAACAACTACACCCTTCTAATTAACACCACCGTCAATTGTACATAAATCATCATTTTGTAATGTTTCAAATTTAGAATTGTTTAAATTTCGCATAAATAATACCTCTATATAAAATTATTAATTAAGAAAAATATACCATGTAATATTATTGAAGTCAAGGTTAAATAAAGTTAGAGTATAATTTTAGTAGGCAGAACTAGTATAAAAAACTATATAAATAAAAGGAGATGCAAAAACATCTCCTAAGTACATAAATTATCCATTATAATTTTATTATCTAGACAAAACTGAATGGAGTTGAATTTATGTATAATGTTAGTTTAAATGAAAACGGCTTAACTTTCAAGGAAATAGAGAAAAAGATTTATAAGATAGTTTGTGATGAAGCCTGCAATGTTTTAAAAAGTGTGTTGGAAACTTTAGATGAAAAGATACTTAAAGAAAGAGATATTAAAGTATATAGAAATAGGTACTTAAAAAGACTTGTTTAAGAACGATTATGGGGATGTTGAATATTCAAGACGTATCTATCAGTTTGAACTTGAAGATGGTAAAACAGCTACTAAGTTCCTTTTAGATGAGTATCTAGGCATGGACACTATAGGGAATGTATCTATAAATCTTGTAGAAACTATTTTAACAAACGTGTCAGAAGTATCTTTTGGAAAAACAGCCGAAAATATAAAAACAATGTGTAATCAGGAAATTAGTGCTCAAGGAGTTTGGAACATAGTTCAAACGGTTGGAGAAAAGATAAATGAACTAGAAAAGCGTAAGATTGAACTAAATAAAAAAGGTGCGTTGAAAGGCAAAAAGGAAGTACCAGTTCTATTTCAGGAGCAAGACGGGGTATGGTTATCCATTCAGGGAAAAGATAGACCAAAGGGTAAGAATAGAAAAAAAGAACTTAAATTAGCAGTATCTTATACAGGTTGGAAGTTGCGTCCAGGCAGTAAAAAAGAATATGCTGTTATTGATAAAACTGTTTGTGCAAGTTTTAATAGTTCTAGCCACTTTAAAAAAGTTGCGGAAGCAACCATTGCTGAAAAATATAATGTTGATGAAATAGAAACTAGGATATTAAATGGAGATGGCGCAAAGTGGATAAAAGCAACCTGTGAAGATCAAGATATACACTTTGAGTTGGATCCATTTCATATTAGCCAAGCAATTATTCGAAAAGTAAGTGATCAAGTGATTCTTAGACTTAGGTGGAGTTTGCTTATAAGGAATACATATCTCCATCAAAGTCTTAGAAGAACTTATCCAGGGGCGTAGCAGCCGTCATCCCCATCTTGAAGAGGATAGGGGCGTTACGGATGGTAGCCATCGGATAAAAAAGAACAGAAAGTCTTATTGAAGTTATTTAGGCAAGGAAAAGTTGATGAAGGATTAGAATTAATTGTTGACATGATGATAGAAAATAATAAAGATGAAGTTGTTTTTAAAAAACTTACAGAACTATACGACTATTTTGTGCATAATAAAGAGGGGCTAGTTCCATATAAATTAAGAGACAATATAACTATGCCTACGGCACCCGAAGGCCTTATAGATACTGTAATTCTTGAAATACCTTTATCCGCTTCCGCGGTTAATAAAAAGGGTACGAAATCTAAAGAATATAAGATACATACCGCACCTATTCCTTATAGTGGGGACCCGGTTAGTTTAGGAAGAAAGGTAATGCAAAAACTTTGTGGATTAAAAGGATTTGGAAGTTTTAGCTACAATTAGAAGTAAAAATGGGTAGGGTAAATTATAAATACCCCATGTAAAGTAATGGATAATAAATTAAATAAAATAGATGCCCACTTTTACTTGATTCAAACTTAAATAAATAAAATTTTGTAATTTAATGCATTTTAGTGTACAATTATGTCATATATTATATTAAAGAGGAGATGACAATTATAAAAAAAAAGCAAATTTGAAAAATATATATGTATAAAACAACATGACATTAAAGACTGTGGATGTGCTTGTTTAGTTACTATATGTAAACAGCATGGATTAAAGTATCCTATATCAAAGATAAGAGAAGTTGCTGGAACTGATAAACAAGGAACTAGTGCATTTGGAATAATTAAGGCTGCAGAACAGCTAGGATTTACAGCTAAAGGGGTTAATGTCAATAAACCTGATGATATATTTACTGAGTTCCCACTTCCGGCTATTGCACATGTTGTAGTAGATGGATCACTACTTCATTATGTTGTTATACATAAAATAACTAAGGAGCAAATAATAGTTGCCGATCCTGCTAAAGGAATTGTTAAATATAAACCTGAAGACTTCTTTAAAATATGGACAGGCATAATACTTTTAATGACACCAACAACAAAGTTTACTAAAGGAAATGAAACAAAGGGTTTATTTAATAGATTCTTTTCCTTACTTAAACCTCAAAAAAGACTTTTGGTTAATATATTTTTAGCATCAATACTTATAACTATTTTAGGTATAGGTGGCTCATTTTATTTTAAGTTTTTATTAGATGACATAGTTCCTAATAATTTAACAACAACATTACATATTTTTTCTATAGGTATAGTGTTACTTACAGTATTTAAGGTATTAACAGAAGCATTTAGAACTCAACTTTTAATACATTTAGGTCAAAAGTTAGATATTCCATTAATGCTTGGTTATTATAATCATGTTATAAATCTTCCAATGAACTTTTTTGGAACTAGAGAAGTTGGCGAGATTATTTCAAGATTTAATGATGCTTCAAAAATAAGAGATGCAATCTCAGGTGCAACGTTAACTATGATGATAGATACCTTTATGGTGATTATAGGAGGTATAATCCTCTATAATCAAAATCACACTTTATTTGCACTGACAATAATACCAGTTATACTTTATGGAATTATAGTTTTTAGTTTTAAAAAAGCTATTGAAGAAGTGAATAGAGAAACTATGCAAAGTAATGCAAAGCTTACGTCTTATTTGGTAGAGTCTTTAAATGGTATAGAAACAGTTAAGGCATTTAATGCTGAGAGAGAAGTTAATTTGGAAACTGAAAAAAGATTTGTTAAACTTATAAAAAATGTATTTAAAAATGGATTTATAAATAATTTACAGGGATCTTTAAAAAGTGGAGTAAAAGCAATATTTGCTATAGTAATTTTATGGCTTGGAGGAATGCAAGTTTTAAAGGGCAATATATCTATGGGAGAGCTATTAACCTTCAATGCTTTACTTGCTTATTTTTTAAGTCCTATTGAAAATATTATAAACTTACAACCAATGCTTCAAACTGCTGTAGTTGCAGGGGAAAGACTTGGAGAAATACTAGACTTAGAACTTGAAAAGAGTGTTGATGAAGATAAGAAAATAAATCCACAATCTTTAAAGGGCACTATTGAATTTAAAGGTGTAGATTTTAGATATGGAACAAGACAACTAGTTTTAAAGGATATTAATTTTAATATTAAACCAGGAGAAAAAATAGCTCTGGTAGGAGAAAGTGGATCAGGTAAAACAACTTTAGTTAAAATCCTTATGAAGTTTTATGAACATGAGAAGGGTGAACTTTTAATTAGTGGATACAACATAAAAGATATTAATATTGAATCACTAAGAGATAAGATAGCTTATATATCTCAAGAAACCTTTTTATTTAATGGTACGATTATAGAAAATATGTCATTAGGTAATCCATATTTAACATATGAGGAGATAATAGAAGCATGTAAAAAAGCTCAGATACATGATTTTGTAAATTCTCTGCCTTTAAGATATAACACTATGATTGAAGAAAATGGGTCAAACTTTTCAGGTGGACAAAAACAAAGATTTTCTATAGCAAGAGCCATACTTAGAAAGCCTGAAATATTAATAATGGATGAAGCTACTAGTAGTTTAGATTCTATAACAGAAAAATCCATAGAAAAAACTATGAATGAATTTAGTGAAGGAATAACTACCATAGTAATAGCTCATAGATTAAGTACTATTATGAGATGTGATACTATTTATGTTATGGATAAGGGAGAAATTAAAGAAAGTGGTAGTCATAAAGATTTATTAAAAACAGGTGGTATGTACTATGAACTATGGAAAGACCAACTTCCTGAAGTGTACTATGAAGAAGTAGCGGCAACTAAGGAGGTGGGTAAATAATGAAATTTGTAGTTCAAGATATAAAAGATATTACAGATAGCAGGGAATTATTAGAATCAAAGCCACATCATTTTACAAGTATATTTATCTACCTTGTTTTAACAATAATATGTAGTGCATTAGTGTGGTGCTGGTTTAGTGAAAAAGAACTAGTGGTTAAAACTAGTGGTATCGTAAGACCTAGTGAAGAAATATATAAAGTTGCTAATATGGCAACTAGCAAAGTTGAAAGTATAAGTTTTAAAAATGGACAAGTAGTAAAATTAGGGGATATACTTTACACCTTAGAACATACTGAAATAGATTTGCAAAAAAAATCAATTGAAGAAAAAGCAGAAACTTTAAAGCAAGATGTAGAAAATTTAAAGAAATTGAAAAAATGTATTTTAGATGACAAAAATTATTTTGATAAAAATAATGAAAAGGAAAAAGATTATTATAATAAATATTTAAATTATGAAAAAGGTAATAGTCTTTCACTTTCCGATTCTAACAGTATAGAAGATGCAAAAAATGATTTAAATTCAAAAATAGATGCTTATGATTTACTACAAAAATCAGTAAATGAAGATAAAAGTTATGTACCGACAAATACACTGTATTCTGAACAATATAATAACTATAAAATCTCACAAAAGCAGTTTAAAGATAAAATAGAAGATGCCCAAAAGCTATATGATTATTTAAAGTTAAATAAGGATGCTGACAAAAATTCAGTTTTACAAGCTGAAAGTACATTGAATTCTTGCAAAACTGAATTAGATAAGTTTACAAGTGATTATAAACTTAAAATTAATTCAACCATAGAAGAATTAAAAAGTAAAAATAAAGAATTAGATAGTAGTTTAAACAAAATAAATGATACTGGAGCCTTAAACAAAGAAAAAAATAAATCCACAACTTCAGTACAAAATGATGACGGCATAAAAGCTAATGAAGAGAAATTAAAGGATTTAGAAGAAAATTTAAAAGCAATAAATATGAGTATTGAAAAATGTACAATTAAAGCTTCAAATGATGGTATTTTAGATACTCAAGTTGATTTAAATATAGGTGATGTTGTCCAAGCAGGAACTATAGTTGCAAATATACTTCCAAATGAATCTAAATATAAAGTTAATTTATTTATAGCTGATAAGGATATTGCAAATATAAAAGATGGGCAAAATATAAAATACAGCTTTCCATCATTACCTTACAAAGAATATGGATTTTTAAATGGAAAAGTAGAAAAAATAAGTGCTGATTCTAAGGTGAATAAATCAAATGGTATTAGTTTTTATACTGCTGAATCATATATTGATGTAAGTAAGGTATATAGCCATAAGGGAGAAGAATCAGAGATTAAAAATGGGATGACATGTGAAGCTCAAATTGTAACTAGAAAAGAAAAAATGCTTTACTATTTATTAGAAAAATTAAATCTAAAAGATTAAAAAGAAGAATTAAATTATGAAAAAATATTTAAGAACAATTAGAAACATAACATTCTTTGGAGGACTATATTTTATTGTACAGATAATTTGTAGTATCATTTTTGGAATTACTTATGGTATTACTCATAGAAATACTGAATTTAAAAAATTAATGGAAGATACTCAAAAAGCTACTATAGATAGCGTTTATATTTTAACTCTTATTGCAGCGTTAATAACATTTGTTATTTATATATTAGTATTGAGAAATAAGCAACAAAACTTATGGCAAAGATGTAATTTTAAAAAAATAGACTTATCAAATATGTGGAAAATAGTTATTATAGCAATAAGTGTTTCTGCTTTTAGTAGCTCTATAGTTTATTTAATGGCAGATAAATTTGAGAGTTATAATAAGGTTAATAATAGTATAGCTAGTGCATATGGATCTATTTTATCTATGTTATGTATTTTAATATTAATACCTATCTTTGAAGAAATATTATTTAGAGGATTAATATTTAACGAGTTAAAGAAAACCTCCAATATATATTTGGCTATAATATTGCAAGCAGTAATTTTTGCAATATTCCATGGAAATATGCTTCAAGGTATATATACCTTTTTATTAGGAGTGATTTTAAGTCTAATATATATATGGACAAACTCTCTATTAGGAAATATATTGTGTCATATAATATATAATTTATGTGGAGTAATTTTGATCCCGATAGCATTATATTATACAAGTAGTTTTGTATATGTATATATGATAAAAGTACTATTGGTTACAATAGTACTTTTATTGTGCGCCCGGCATGGGCGCAATCTAATGGGTGAAAGTCCCTAGCACGGGTTAATAGTGCCAAGTGCATAGCTTAAGACAAGGGTGTCCACCGCGAGGTGGAATCTGAAGGAAGTCGGCGGCCAAACTCTGGTCTGACGAACAGAAACTACACATAAGGCATATGTTTGTGGGTAAGTTTGCAATACAAAACGAAGCCCAAAACTATTCAAAACAGGCGGTGTAAATGTAGCAGATAGATGGAGTGAAAGATTGCGTTCTTACCCCATAGCCATCAAGCTAATTCAGCCAATAAATTACAATTGATTTGATGGCTATATTTAATACTAGTTGGAAATTAGTCCAAATACAAATTAATACATAAATTCATATAGTAGTAATTCACCTGATTAATTAGGTAACTTTAATAAAAGTGACAAATTCACGCACCAATAAAAGGTTAGTAATGGATATTATTCCTTGATTATATTGCCACTTCTTACAAATCATCAACTGATATCTTTAGATAATCTAATATATCAGTGACTATTTTCCGACCTTTTTTTCTTGATTTTTTTCCTAACTTCCGAATTGTATTAATTATTGTTTTTATCAACTTTAAAATAGCTAGTTCACCTTTAAAAATTTCAATTTTTAAAGTGCTAAAAAACTCTGTAACTACACAAAAAGATTTTAACTCACTTATTTCATTATTATCTTCTTCATAAATAATATTTCTAGCTGAAAAAACTATTGTAGATGAGAGTATTAATGCAATTAGCCTTCCATATAAAAAACACTTGAATCTTTCTATCTTTACCGGTTTTACGTTATCAATTTTAAATATTGATTTCCATATTTTAAACATTATCTCTACTTGCCATCTTAAAGAATAAACATCATGTATTTCTTCTGTAGCTAGTATATTTTCAGGCACATTAGTTATATATACATTTACTCCATTCCAAGCTAAACTTCTATCATTTATGTTGCCACGATCTCTTTTTACTGCTTTTATAAGTTTATTTTTTCTTTTTTCCTTGTTTTCTTCAGATAATTTAGTTATAATTAATCTGCTTTTTAGTTCCTTTTTGGAACCAATGTAGATATCTTTAAGCTCTATTGTTTGACCATCGGCTAATGGTTTTATGAGCTCAAAGATATCTATTTTTATGTATTCAGTTGATTTTAATATTTCTCCCTTTGAGTTTCTTTGGGGGATTGGGATTTTTCTTATATATGACTGTAGTACTTTTTAACTTAGAAATAAAGAATGCACCTTTAGCATCTATTTGCTTTAGATAATCGAGTTTATAATAGCCTAAATCCGCCAACCGAAGGTCTCCAGCTTCAGTATACTTATCCATAACTTCAACATATTTACCGTCGCTTGCTGTTCCATTATAAGTATCACAACATAAAAAGCTTCCAGATAATAAATCATATTGTAGCTGTATTTTTATTGCAGCTTTTGAGCTTGAGCCTCCAGAGCCTTTAAATTCATTGTAGAACTTACTAGGTAAGCCATAGCTAGTAGAGTCATTTACAAGGATTCTACTAAAATTTAATTTTCTATGAGGATGACTTAGTATCTTATTTTGACTTAGCATCATATTATTAAAAACTTCTCGCATAAATTGTACTGAATACTCATTAAATCTTTCATTAAGTGCTTGTGGAGAAATTTCTAAATTATATTGAGCAGCAAGCCTTGCACTTAATGTACTTAAAGATTTACTGCATATATCCTCGCTTAAAAAAGTGTTAAAAGCTAAAAATGTTTCAGCGGTGATTTTGCTTCTTCTTCTAACAAATTTTGTCTTTTTACTAAGCTTATCTAAGAGTTTAAGTGAAAAAACTTCTTTTATATTATTTATAAGTATCTTTAATCTTTTGTGCATATTTTATGGTATCCTTTCTGGTCTAATAATTCCCTAAAAGTTATACCATAAAACAGATAATGGGTTTCTTAGCTTGATGGCTATGGGTTCAAATCCGGGTGGCGCCTCCATAAAATCACTTATATTGTGATACAATGTAAAGTCCTTGATTTCAAGGGCTTTTTTTGTTGTATCACGAATACCACATCTATTAATAAATTCTCTAAGGCAAGTGGTGGTAAATGATAGCGTAGTGGTTTTATAATATATCAAAGCGAAAGATAAGAAAATATTAAAAAGATAAGAAAATATAAGTTTTTTAAAACTATTTTTAAAGCGATTACGAATACTAGTATGTACCGGTAATAAACAAATAAATAAATATATATACAGTAGATTCACAAAAGGAGGTAAAGATGCTAGACCATGAACTGAAGCTCATAAAAAACATTCAGAAAAAAGGCCACAGAGAATCTGCTAATATACTTATTAAAGGCTATTACAGTGAAATTTATGGCTATGTCTTTAAGCAAACCTCCTGTAGACAATTAGCAGCAGATATAACCCAAGAGATTTTTATTAGTATGATTAGGTCTATAGACAATTATAATGTGGAAAGATGTTCTTTTAGAACTTGGATATATAAGATAGCTAGTAATAAGATAATTGACTACTATAGGTCAAAAAGCTATAAACAATGGACAAGCTCAAAGACTATAGATGGGATAGAACTTAAGGCTAAAGGGGATATAGAGGATGATTTTATAAAACGAGAAAGAGTAAAAGATATTTTAGTTATAGTTAATAGTTTTGAAGCTAATCTTCAGCAAATTTTTAGAATGAAGATTTTTGCTGATATGACCTTTAAGGATATAGGAAATGCTTTGGATTTAAATGAATCTACTGTAAAAACGAAGTATTATAGCATGCTAAAAAAGATTAGAATAATGGATAAGGAGGAAACCGCGAATGAGTGATTTAGAAATCAACATGGATGAAATCTTAGACAAAGGTTTAAAAGGGAAAGAGAGTTTCTTTTCATATTTAAAAGCTATTAGAAGTGAACTAGGCTTTAAATATATATTTCATGATAAAAGTGAGTTAATATTTATTATAGTACTTTTAGTAGCCGTCTTTAGCTTCTTTGGTTTGCAATTTAATACGAGTAACAGCCGTGAAATATATTTTGCTTATAGGCTCAAAGTTTACACCTTTTCCACTGCTCCTATTTTTTACTTTTTTATTTGCTCTTATAGCTTTATAAGTAGTAGAGTTCATGGGATTTACGAACTTCAGGCTACTTGTAAATATAACTTTTATAATATCACAGCTATAAGAATGTTTATTTTTAGCATAGTAGCTATGATTATAAACACCTTGATTGTAGTTATGATGTTTTTGGTAAAAAGAAATTTCAATGTGATGGAGATTATAATAGTGTCCATATCAGCCTTGTTTATATTTTCTACATTATATATATTAGTTCTAATAAATTTTAAAGGTAGGTCATATAAGTACTTAATAATGTCATTATGGTTATGTTTACCTATGCTAATGGTACTTGATGTTACTAATAAACCTATAAAGTTATTAGATGAAATACCCTTATATATTCATCTAATAATCACTTTTATAACGGCATTAATATATATAAAGAATTTAAGAAAGCTTATAAAGGTTAAGAGAGGAGAAATTTAAAAATGCTTACAATCAATAATTTAACTAAAAGTTTTGATGATTATATTGTTTTAGAGGATATAAATCTAGAATTTAAAAATGGGGTTTATGGATTACTTGCTCCTAATGGAGCTGGAAAAACTACTTTAATAAAGCTTCTTACTACACTTATATTCCAAACTAAGGGTGAAATTCTTTATGAAGGCACTGATATTATAGCTTTAGATGAAGAGTATAGAGGTATTTTAGGTTATCTGCCACAAAAATTTGGCTATTATAAAAACTATTCACCAAAGCAACTTCTACTTTATTTAGCAGCACTAAAGGGCGTAGATAAGAAAGAAGCGATATTTAACATAGAAAATTTGTTAAAGTTAGTAGCCTTAGAGGATGTAGCTAATAAAAAGATGAAGAAGTTCTCGGGTGGTATGATACAAAGAGTAGGTATAGCGCAATCTTTATTAAATAATCCTAAAATCATAATCTTAGATGAACCTACCGCAGGTCTAGATCCAAAGGAAAGAGTGAGATTTAGAAATATATTAACAGACTTAAGTAGGGATAGAATAGTGATTATATCCACTCATATAGTTAGTGACATAGAATTTATTGCGAACGAAGTTATTATGCTTAAAGATAAGAAGATATTATATAAGGATACTGTAGAGAACGTTTGTAGAACTCTTGAAGGTAAGGTATATGAAACGGAAATAGATTTTTCAGAAGTAAGAAGGTTTAGAGAATGCCATATTTCCTTATCAGAAAAACAGGAAAATGGCAGGATGAAGCTTAGGTTTATAGAAGAGTCAGATAGAAATGAGGATTGGAATCTTGTTAGTCCTAACCTAGAAGACGTATTTTTGTATCAATACAATGAGGGTATATAGATGTTAGACTGTAGTGAAATCTTTAAACACGAAATAAAAAAGATCTTCAAATCTCCAATAGTAATAGTGGTTTTTTTAGTTTTTTTAGCATTTGATTTATTTACAGTTTTTAATGGATATAAACTTAGAAATAATCTAGGCGTTTTAAATAATATTGTAGATGAAGTAGGATATAAAATTGATGATGAAATGATGGCTAAATTTAAAGTGTATTATAAGCAAAACCTAGATGAAGCTATGACAATAATAAATAAAAAAGAAGGAAAAAACTATAATTCTATTTCAGATTATTTAAATGAGGATAAAGCTGCTTTTTATAAAGGGAAATATAATAAAGATGAAGAGCAAATAATAAAAGTTACTGGTGAAATAGAAGATTATTATATGGCAATACCAAACCTTATTGAAAGTTATAATAATATTGATATCACTAAGATCTCTGGAAAATCTATTGAATTTCTTAATTTATCCGGTGAAGCCGAAGAGATGTCTAAACAAGGGTTTGAAAAGTTTAATAAAAGATTTACACAAATCAAAGAAAATGAAGAGCAAATGTATCTATTTTTTAATGGTAAGAACTATGATATGCACAGATTTTTGTATAAGAACATACTTAGAAACATTATTATTCAGATGATGATATTGATACCACTGATAGCCACCTTTTTTATGAATTATGAATTTGAGAATGATACTAGCTTAGTGGCCTATAGCTCAAAGCGAGGAAGAAATTTAATTTGCGATAAATTAAAAGCTATTATAGTAGCTGTTTTGATTTTAGGTACGGTGCTTTTAACTATTGTTTTGACAACATTTTTCTTTGTATATGATTATAGTAGGGTTTGGAATACATCTATAAGTAGTTTTTTTTACTCGGAGGGCAAGAACCTTTATATGAGTTGGTTTAACTTAACAGTTAAACAGTATTTAATGTTGATGATATTATTAACCTACAGTTGTTTTTTGCTTTTTACTAGTATAGCTTTTGTAATTGGAAGATTTATAAAAAATAGCTTTATAGGATTCGTTAGTTTTTTTATTATAAGCGGTATTGGATTTATGCTACCGTCTTTTATAAGTGGTAGTAGTAGATTTAGGATTTATTCTGCATTTACACCTTTTACCTTGATTTTCAATCTAGAACTTAGGTTTATGGAAAGCGGGGGATTAAGTATTTTTAAACATTATGAACTAATAACTGTAATCAATTGGAGCATTATAATGATAATAGTTATGTGGTATTCAATAAAAAGCTTTAAAAAGCAATGTATAAGTTAGGGGGAACCATGAGAATTATTTTTAATGAAGTTAAAAAGATTTTAAATGTAAAAAGTATATTTGTTCTATGTATGATAAGTTTTGTTATGTATTACATGTTTATAAGTTCTGAAATAAATCTATTTCCTAGTCGTGGAGACGAAGCGATTTATACAATAGCTAAAGAGGTGATAAAGCAAAAAGGTAATCATTTAGAGGATGAGGACTTAGGATATCTTAAAAATTTAGAACTGAATTTTAAAAAAGAAGCTGATAATTATCTTAAGGAAAATGAATATGCTAAGGATTTGGGGGTTGATAGTTATGACAAATTCCAGGAATTTAATTCAAATCTAAAAGGGGAAGTTAAAAAGCTGGATGAGTTATCTAATAACATATCTTTTAAAGAGATAGAAGAGTCACTTTCAAAGATCCGATCTATGGGATATTTTATTGATAACTTTGAAAATAAAGATAATAATTCATATATTGAAAGCGGAGCACAAAAAGATAGATTAACAGAAATAAACAAAACCAAAGTAAATAATGACATTCTACCTTGGTTTATATTTGATAATTATAACAGTTTTATAATTAATACTACTTTACTTGTACTAGTGTCTATAATATTTATTTTAGGACCTATATTTACTAAAGATGAAGTGGTGAATATGGAGGTGCTTCAGTATACTACAAGAAGAGGAAGAAGATTATATAAGGATAAAATAGCTGCAGCATTAATATCTGCATTTATAATGGTTACTTTAGAATTAAGCATACTATTTACTTTGTTTTTAACAAGACAAAATACTGTGGAGCTTTTTTATAATTCAAACATAAATTCCTGTTTTAAATACGGGGCTAATTGGTTTGATTTAACACTAATTCAATATATTATTTTATCAATTATTATTGTATATACCTTAGCTTTTGCCTTAGCCCTTATAATTTCTTACGTATCAAGAAAATCGCATAGATATATAACTTTCACAGGAATATCACTTTTAATAGTAATAAGTTTAAGCAAAATAATAACTAGTAATACCATAATGCTTGGAATTGGTTCCATAGATACACCTCAGTTTTTGGTATTTGGATTTATATCAGCTATGCTTTTAATAGGAGTAGTTTCTTTAGAAGTAAGATATAAAAAAGAAAAGTTGTTAGATATATTTTAGCCTAGTTGTAAAATAAAATTGAACAAATAAAAATAAAAATGAATTTTAATCATAAATTACAAACATATTATGTAAAATATGGATCTGTATAGGGCGAGATTTCAACTAATTTTTAAATAATTGAAAAAATAATTGAAAATAGCTTGATTTATGTAGCAAACTAGCCTATGATTAATTAATAGCTTAAATTTAATAGTAAGTAGTAAAATACGTATACAAAGAGTTTAAGAAAAATAAAATTTCGGAGGTACACAATATATGAACGGAACAGTTAAATGGTTTAACACAGAAAAAGGATTTGGATTTATCACAGGAGACGACGGAACAGACGTTTTCGCACATTTTTCTCAAATCAATGTAGAAGGTTACAAAGCTCTTGAAGAAGGACAAAAAGTTTCTTACGATGTAGTTGAAGGACCTAAAGGACCACAAGCAGAAAACATTACTATTGTATAGTTAATAAATGTTTTAGACCTTAGATAGTTATCTATCTAAGGTCTTTTAAATTTTAAAGCAATAATTCTTTTCATGCCCACCATCTCGAATTTTAAATCTGATTTTATCTTACCTTACCTTCTAGCGATTCAGGTCCCTGTAATTATGATCTCATAAAATCATCAAACATAAAAGCAATAAAAATAAGCTGAAACATTAAATGAAGTTATAACTATTGGCCTTCTATGATAAATAAGCTGCCCCTATCAGTTAAACCGCTTTCTTTCAAATAAAGTGGAGTTATGTTATGCTTTTTTAAAAACATTTTAACCTTATCGCCATAAACATATTTATCTAAGCTTCCAAAGAAGGCTAATGTGTTTTTATCTATAAGACCACAAGTGCCACCTATAAACCCATAGTTCAAAGGGAAAAGCTCTATGTCTCCAGGTGGCAATAATAATACATCTGCACCTAAGGAATCTAAGGATTCTTTTATTTTAATATCATTAGTTAAAAAAGCGTCTTTAGAAATTATAGCAGTAGAACATTTAGTGTATCCTTGAGATACATTTAAAATCTTTTTATCATCTATGTAATTCAATAAGTTTTTATCTGTATAAGTTAGATTGTGCAAAAAGAACTTTTCTGTATTTAATGCATTTAATATAATATTTCCAGGGTAATTAAATCCAATGTCATTAAATGAGAAGTGTATATTGTAGCCTAATTTAGAAAGTTCTTTCATAAAGTCATCATTAATCTTAGGGTGTACCATTATATCAGATTTAGATAATACATTAATTTGTATATCGGGATGACCAGAGATAGCTGCGTAAACTCCTTCATAAGAAGGGCATTTTAATACCTTTATATTCAAATCTTGTAAACTTTTAATCTCCTCTTTGGAAATTCTGAAATCCACTATAGCAACTTTCATTTTCTACCTACTTTCTATTATGTATTTTAAATTTGTTATTTTGTATATAGTATCATGTATTTAAAAATTCATTTATATAATTTATATGTATGTCGATATTTGTTATAAAATTTTTGTATATACATTAGTTTAAAACACATACTATGTTTAAGAAGGGAGTGATATCATGGTTCTACTTACTATAATTTATGAAAGTGGTTTAGATATTGCACCAAATATACAAGACGTAGTTAAAATTTTAAAAAATAAAGACATTAATCTTGGTATTTGCGAGAGTCAAAATAATAATACTCACTTCATTAAAATAATGTGTGATGATAAAATATACAGTGAATCATTAGTGGAAAGGGTCAATTATTATATAAGTAATTGTATATATGATATATTAATAAGCTTTGTATGTGAAGATGATATTTATAAATTTATTTTAGATAATTATTTCTTTTTTAATGAAGACGAAATAAGAGAAGTAGAAAAACAAATAATTAATATATTGAAATATAATAAATCATTAAAAGAAGATGCAGATATATATTATGAAAACAGAAAAAATCATATATTACTAAAGATTAAGTCCTGCCTAGAAGAAAATAGGCAGATTAATATAGATGGATATATTACATTTAGGCTTAAGGAATTAATGGTAGACATAGAAGAGATATCGAATAAGGTTGCAGAGAATTACATGATAGAAAGAGAATATAATGAATTTATAAAGCTTCTTAAATATTTTGTGGATATTCAAGAAAGCAAAATAGATAAGATTAATATAATAATATCAAAAGAGGGCACTTATGATGTAAAAGATGACAAAGGTAATAGTATATTAAATACATTCGTAGCTGATATATTAGAAAATGAATTTAATGACCCTTCCATTAATACTGAAGATATTATAATAAGTGGACTCATAACAAATGTACCAAATTCTATAATAATTCATGGAAGTTCTTATTGTTTTAATAAAGAATTTATTGAAACTATAAAGAATGTGTTTACCTATAGGGTAGAAGTGTGTGATGGGTGTGATTTATGTAATGGTAAACCACTTATATTTTCCACATAATCTTTTAGAATAAATTTTAAATATATCATTATATTTTTATTGACATAGTAAAGATATAATGATAGAATAACGTAGTAAAGAAGAAACAGCCGTTTCTCACCTTGCAGCATTGCTAGTAAGGTAATTAAACTTAACTTTAAGAAATAAAGTTGATTTGTTAATTGAGACGGCATTTATGCCGTCTTTTTTAGATTTTATATATTTTGAATTACATGGAGGTGAAAAGTATTAATAAAAACTTAATTATGAATGAAAAAATCAGAGAAAAAGAAATAAGGGTAAATGATGATAATGGCCCATTAGGTATTATGTCATCTAAAGAAGCATTAGATATAGCTGAAGAAAGAGAACTTGATTTAGTTATGATATCTCCTGGTGCGAACCCACCTGTTTGTAAGATCATGGATTATGGTAAACATCTTTATGAACAAACCAGAAAAGAAAAAGACGCTAGAAAAAAGCAAAAGATTGTTAATGTTAAAGAGATAAGATTTAGTCCTACTATAGAAGAACATGATATTTCTATAAAGGCTAAAAAAGCTAGAGGTTTCTTAATGGATGGAGATAAAGTAAAAGTAACCGTAAGATTTAGAGGCAGAGAAGCTGATTATGCTCATGTAGGAAACAAGATATTAAAAAGTTTTTTAGGAAAAATGGAAGATATATGCGTAGTGGAAAAGCCTGCCAAACTAGAAGGAAGAAACATGGCTATGGTTTTGGCACCTAAAAAAGCATAATTCTGGAGGGAGGATCTTATAATGCCAAAAATGAAAACTCATAGAGGAGCAGCAAAAAGATTTAAGTTAACAGGAAGTGGAAGACTAAAGAGAGCTAAAGCTTTCAAAAGCCACATATTAACTAAGAAATCACCTAAGAGAAAAAGAAACTTAAGAAAAACAGCATATGTATCAAATACTCAAGAAAAAACAATGAAAAAATTATTACCATATTTATAATATACATCACACGATAGGAGGTTTATAACATGGCAAGAGTAAAGAGAGCGGTAAATTCTCGCAAAAACCACAAGAAAGTATTAAAACTTGCAAAAGGATACTACGGTGGTAAGAGCAAGTTATTTAAAACTGCTAATGAAACAGTTATAAGAGCACAAAGAAATGCTTATGTAGGAAGAAAACTTAAGAAGAGAGACTATAGAACACTTTGGATCGCAAGAATAAATGCAGGTACTAGAATGAATGGTCTTTCATATTCAAAGTTTATGAATGGAATCAAATTAGCTGGAATTGATATAAACAGAAAAATGTTATCAGAAATAGCTATAAATGATCCTAAGGCTTTTTCAGACTTAGTAGCAGTAGCTAAACAACATATAAATGCATAATAAATAATTATATTAATGCGACTATAGTCGCATTTTTATTTATATTAAATCCAACATATAGTAGCATTATCTTATAAGATAATGCTACTATATGTTGGATGGTAATATAAAATTTTTTTTTGAGGTGATAAACAATGCAGATAAGTTTTTTAAAAAAGATAAGTCTAAATGCAGTGCAGATATTAGCAATAGGGTTTGCAATAGTTATATTTATAGGTGCTGTAATGCTTACTTTACCAATATCATCTTCAAATGGTACGGTTACTAATTTTCTTGATTCTTTATTTACATCCACATCAGCGGTTTGTGTAACAGGTTTAATTACTGTAGATACAGGCACGCATTGGAGTTATTTTGGTAAAACTGTTATAATGCTATTAATTGAAATTGGAGGACTTGGATTTATGTCTTTTGCTACTTTAATAGCATTACTAATGGGGAAAAAGATAACATTAAAAGAGCGGTTATTATTGCAAGAGGCACTTAATACTTCTAACATTCAAGGGCTAGTAAAGCTTGCTAGGTATCTACTTATGTTTACTTTATCAGTTCAACTTTCCGGAGCCCTTTTATTATCCACACAGTTTATACCGGAGTTTGGTATTGGAAAGGGTATATATTATAGTATATTTCATGCTGTATCAGCTTTTTGTAATGCTGGATTTGATTTAATTGGTAACTTTTCCAGTTTGACAGGCTATGCCAATAACTCTGTTGTAATACTTACTATAGGAGGGTTAATAGCCATAGGAGGATTAGGATTTGCTGTTTGGGCAGAATTATATAATTATAAGAAGTCTAAAAGACTATCTTTGCATGCAAAGGTAGTAGTTTCAATGACCTTATTTTTAATGATAGCTGGTAGTATATTAATGTTTATATTTGAATTTAATAATCCTGGAACTATGAAGGGTATGTCATTTAAAGGGAAGATATTATCTTCTATATTTGCATCAGTTTCACCTAGAACCGCTGGCTTTAATTCTATATCAACAGATGCTATGAGTACAGCAGGTAAGTTTTTAACTATAATTTTGATGTTTATAGGAGGTTCACCTGGATCTACAGCAGGAGGTATAAAAACTGCTACGGCAGGAATTTTGATTATGACAGTAATTTCAGTAATTAGGGGAAGAAACGATACAGAGGTTTTTCATAAAAGAATTTCTAAAGATATAGTTTATAGGGCGTTTGCTGTTACAACTCTTGGACTTGTATTAATTACTGTTGTAACCATGATACTTTCTATAACAGAAGTTGGAGCTAGCTTTGAATACTTATTATATGAAGTAACTTCAGCATTTGCAACGGTAGGACTAACTCTTGGACTTACAACTAAGCTTACGTCAATAGGGAAGATACTTATAGCATTAACTATGTATTTCGGAAGAGTAGGTCCAATGACTGTGGTTTTAGCTTTAACAAATAAAAAAGGAAATAATGCCATTAGATACCCTGAAGAAAAGATAATGGTTGGATAGGAGTGGAAATTATGAGTAATAAACAATATGTAGTTATTGGTCTTGGAAGATTTGGAACATCTGTCGCTAAAACTCTTTATGGAATGGGTCATGATGTTTTAGCGATAGATATGAATGAAGATGTTGTTCAAGAAATATCGGATGATGTTACACATGCCATTCAAATGGATGCTACAGATGAGCATGCATTAAGAACTTTAGGTGTAAGAAACTTTGATGTAGCGGTTATAACTATAGGATCTAATATTCAAGCTAGTGTAATGGTTACTCTTTTGATGAAAGAGCTAGGAATAAAATATATAATAGCTAAGGGTCAAAGTGAACTACATGCAAAGGTCCTATATAAGATAGGTGCAGATAGAGTAGTATTACCAGAAAAGGATATGGGAATGAGGGTTGCGCATAATTTAGTTTCTTCTAATATATTAGATTATATTGAGCTCTCACCAGATTATAGTATAATTGAGGTTAAATGTCCTAAACAGTGGGCAGGTAAGACTTTATCAGATTTGAATGTTAGAGCTAATCATGGTATTAATATAATGGCTGTGAGAAAGAAACACGAAATAAATATTTCTCCAATGGCAGAAGATATAATTGATCCTACGGATATATTAATTGTTATAGGTGCAGAGGATGATTTATCAAGATTAGAAAGTACTATGTCTGTAGACTAAAGTAGGGGGGATAAGGACTTTGAATCTAATTGAAAGTAAAAATAACCCACTGATTAAAGAAGTAAAAAAACTTCATGAAAAAAAGTACAGACTTCTAATGGGGAAATTTATAGTAGAAGGTCTTAGATTTGTAGGTGAAGCTTTAACACAAGGTGATTTAGTAGACTCCTTATTTATAAGTAGAAGTTATGTAGATAAATATAATCATTTATTAGACAATAATTTAATAAATGGAAAAAACATTTTTATAGTTGAGGATAATATTTTTAAATCCTTATGTTATACAGAAAGTCCTCAGGGAATAATATCTGTTTGTAATATAACTAAAGAAAAAATTAATATTACAGATGGATTTTATATTCTTGTAGATAAGGTACAAGACCCTGGTAATTTAGGAACTATAATAAGATCTGCCCATGCAAGTGGTGCAAAAGCAGTTATATTAACTAAGGGAACAGTGGACTTGTATAATTCTAAAGTGCTGAGATCTACTATGGGATCTATTTTCTATATACCAATAATAGAAGATGATAAGTTTGAATATATAAATTCACTAAAGGATAAAGGGTTTAAATTTTTAGTTAGTAGTTTAGATACAGATAAAAACTTTTATGATATAGATTTAACTAAAAACTTAGTTATATGTGTGGGTAATGAAGGTAATGGAATTAGTGAAGAAATTTATAAATTAAGTGATATTAAAGCTAAGATACCCATGCCAGGTGGGGCTGAATCTTTAAATGTATCTATAGCAGCCTCTATAATGATGTTTGAAGTTATAAGACAAATAAATTCTAGTATTGAATTTATTTAAATTAGTATGTATAATGAGTTTAACTAAATAAATAATGGCAATGAAAGAGAGAGTAAATATAAAATATGATGTTAGACATCAATGAATATATTTTCAGGGAGAAAGGGTCAAAGACTGAAAGCCTTTTTGAATATAATTATATTGAAGTTCACTCTGGAGCCCTAGCTGTGAAATGTAAGTAGTGGTTAGCGGATAAAACCGTTAAATTTAACTAAGATAGTAGTTTTATAAACTACTAATTAGGGTGGTACCGCGGATATTCCGTCCCTTTTTTGGGACGGTTTTTTATTTGTCCATAATTATTAAAGATAGGAAGGAGAAAATAAGATGAAAGAAAACTTAAAGTTAATAAAAGAAAAAGCTATAGAAGAATTAAAAAAAGTTAATTCTACTGGTGATATTGAATCAATAAAAGTTAAGTATTTAGGTAAAAAGGGTGAACTTACTGCCATATTAAGAGGAATGGGGGGCTTATCTAACGAAGAAAGACCCATAATAGGAAAACTTGCAAATGAGGTTAGGGAATCAATAGAACTTTATATAAATAATCTAGCAAGAAACATAAAAGAAGAAGAAAAGCTAGAAAAGTTAAGTAAAGAAACTATAGATATATCACTTCCAGGAAAGAAACAAACAATTGGAAAGCGACATCCCTTAGACCTTACATTAGAAAGCATGAAAGAAATATTTATGTCAATGGGATTTTCAATAGAGGAAGGTCCGGAAGTGGAGCTTGATTACTATAATTTTGAGGCTCTTAATATACCTAAAAATCATCCTGCTAGAAGTGAACAAGATACTTTTTACATAAACGAAAAGGTAGTTTTAAGAACTCAGACATCACCAGTTCAGGTAAGGGTTATGGAAAATCAAAAACCACCTATAAAAATGATATCTCCAGGAAAGGTTTATAGATCTGATGCTGCAGATGCTACTCATTCACCTATATTCTATCAAATGGAGGGTCTAGTTATAGATAAAGGTATAACCTTTGCAGATTTAAAGGGTACCTTAGATATATTTGCTAAAAAGATGTTTGGAAGCAATGTTAAAACTAAATTCAGACCTCATCACTTCCCATTTACAGAACCTTCAGCAGAGATGGATGCTACATGCTTTGTATGTGAGGGTAAAGGATGTAATGTTTGTAAAAATAGCGGATGGATTGAGCTTTTGGGTGGAGGAATGGTACATCCAGATGTGCTTAGAAACTGTGGTATAGATCCTGAGGTTTATAGTGGGTTTGCCTTTGGTTTTGGAGTAGATAGAATGGTTATGTTAAAGTATGGAATAGATGATATAAGGTTATTATATGAAAGTGATATAAGGTTCTTAAAAGAATTTTAATTTAAAAGATTGTAATAAATATATATTTAAATAAATTTAATCGAGGAGGAATAGCGGATGAAAGTACCATTTACATGGCTTAAGGATTACGTAGATATAGATATAAATGTTAATGAATTAGCAGATAGGTTGACTCTTTCAGGATCAAAAGTTGAAGAGGTTATAACAACTGGAGATGAAATTGAAAATGTAGTAACAGCGAGAATAGTTAAAATTGAACCACATCCAGATGCAGATAAACTTGTTATCTGTCAGCTTGACATAAGAAAGGATGAGTATTTGCAAATAGTTACTGGGGCTAAAAACATGAAGGAGGGTGATATTGTTCCAGCTGCCCTTCATGGAGCTTCTTTGGCTAATGGGCTTAAGATAAAAAAAGGAAAATTAAGAGGTATAGTTTCTAATGGAATGATGTGTTCAGAAGAAGAACTAGGGCTTGCAGAAGAAGGCACTGCTCTTGGGTTAATGATATTACCGATGGATACACCTATAGGAGAAGATATTAAGGAGGTATTAGGCTTAAATACTTCAATTATAGACTTTGAAATAACCTCTAATAGAACGGATTGTATGAGTGTAGTTGGGATAGCAAGAGAAACAGCAGCTACCCTTGATGTGAAATATAAAATGCCTAATATAAATTACAATGTTTCAGGTGAAGAAGATATTAAGGATATGATAAAGCTTCAAGTAAAGGATTCTTTGTGTAAAAGATATATGGCAAGGGCCATTAAAAATGTAAAGATTGAACCATCACCATCTTGGATGCAAGAAAGATTATTAGAAGCTGGAATTAGACCTATAAATAACATTGTGGATATAACGAACTTTGTAATGATAGAGTTAGGTCAGCCAATGCATGCTTTTGATATGAGGGATATAAAAGGAAACTCTATAATAGTTGAAAGAGCTAAGGCAGAAGAAAGGTTTATTTCTTTAGATGAAGTTGAAAGAGACCTAAATGAAAGTGTCTTAACTATAAGAGACGAAGAAAGAGCAATTGCACTTGCAGGAATCATCGGTGGTTTAAATTCACAAATAAAAGAAGATACAAATGTTGTAATACTCGAATGTGCAAATTTTGATGGAACTAATATAAGGGTAAACGCTAAAAAACTAGGAGTTAGAACAGAGTCGTCTTCTTTGTTCGAAAAAGACTTAGATCCTAATCTAACAAATATAGCATTAGATAGAGCATGTAGCTTAATAGAGGAGCTAAAGGTTGGACAAATTATAAGCGGAACTATAGATTACTACGAAGATAAGGTAGTAGAAAAAGAACTAACTGTAGATTATAAATGGATTAATAAGTTTTTAGGAACATCTTTAAGTAAAGAAGATATAAAAGGATACTTAGATAGACTAGAGTTAAAGACTTTATTAAAAGAAGATATGCTAATAATAAATGTACCAATATTTAGAAAAGATATAAGTATAAAAGAAGATGTAGCAGAAGAAGTTGCAAGAATTTATGGTTACAACAATATACCATCTACAATTAATAAAACTATAAATTTAAAAGATGGAAAGAACCTAAAGCAAAAACTAGATGATAAAGTTATATCAGTACTTCTTAATAGTGGGTTAAATCAATCTATAAGCTACTCCTTTGTTAGTCCTAAAGTTTTTGATAAAATTAATATGTCTAAAGAAAATATTCTAAGAGATACAATATCAATTAAGAATCCTTTAGGTGAAAATTATAGTATTATGAGAACTACTTGTATCCCATCCATGATGGAATCTTTGGCTAGAAATTATTCTAGAAACAATGAGGAAGTTTCTTTATTTGAAATAGGAAATGTATATATAAAAACTAATAAAGACTTACCAGAAGAAAGAAATACATTGGTTATAGGCCTATATGGTAAAGTAGAATACCTTAACTTAAAAGGTGTTATAGAAAACCTAGTCGAATCATTAGGTATAGAAAAGACACATTATGAAAGACAAAGTCAAGATCAAGCATTCCACCCTGGTAAAACAGCTAACTTGTTTATAGGTAAAGAGTGCGCTGGAATATTAGGAGAAGTACACCCTGATGTTACTGAAAATTACGGTATTGATACTGAGTGTTATATAGCTGAAATAAATTTAGATGTATTATATAAAAATGCTAACATAGTTAAAAAGTATAAAGCTTTACCAAGGTTTCCAGCTGTTACCCGAGATATTGCATTAATAGTAGATGAAGCAACTTTTGTTCAAAAAATTCAGTCAGTCATAAAAAGCACTGGTGGGAATTTAGTTGAAAGCATTAATCTTTTTGATGTATATAAAGGAAAACAAATAGAGGATGGTAAAAAGAGTGTTGCTTATGCAATATCCTATAGATCAGAAACAAAAACTCTTACAGATGGTGAAGTAAATAAAGTTCATGATAAGATTGTTAGAGCATTAGAATATAAACTAGGATGTAAGTTAAGATAAAATTCCGTATTTCCCGAAAGTGAATTATGTGATAGAATATAAATATATTAATTAAAATATGAATTTATCTAAGAGGGTGTTTTGCATGAATGTGATCACTATAAAAATAAGTGGAATAGATTACAATTTAAAAGGCGAAGAAAGTGAAGAATACTTAAATGAAGTTGCTAGTTATGTAGACAAAAAGTTAAAATCCTTAATGGACAATAATAAAAAGTTAAGCGTTTCATCTGCATCGGTGTTAACTGCAATGAATGTAGTAGATGATGTCTTTAAAAGTCAGTCTAAACTTTTAAGTCTCACAGAAAACATATCAAAACTCGAGCAAAGAGAGTTAGAACTTACAGATCAGCTAGAGGTCCTTAAGAAACAATTGATTCATATGGAAAATTATAATGATGAACTTAAAAGTAAGATAACTTACTTAGAGTCTGAAACTAATGAAAAAACTGATCAAGAAGAAGTAATTAAATTACAGGATCAGAATAAGGTTTTCGAAGAAAGTGGTAAAGCTTATTTAAAAGAAAACCGAGAACTTAAGGTAGATAATAAAGAATTAAAGTTTCAACTACAATCTGCTAAGTATAAACTTATAGATATGCAACATAGACTTTTAGAAAATCAAATTGATTTGGTAAAGATAAAAAAAGAAAAGAATCCACTAATAGTAGATAAAGCCAAGTGAAAATATAAGCCTATACAAGATTAGAGTGTTGACCATGTCAGCACTCTAATTTTATAAATAATCTAAACTAGGAGGAAAAGAATGCAAAAAATCGAACTTTTAGCTCCGGCAGGGAGTATGGAAAGCATATATGCCGCTATAAAAAGTGGAGCTGATGCTATATATATGGGAGGAAGTAAATTTTCAGCAAGAGCATATGCCACTAATTTTAATAACGAAGAATTAATAAAAGCCGTAGATTATATACATTTAAATGAAAAGAAAGTTTATATAACATTAAATACACTAATAAAACAATGTGAATTAAAAGATGTAATAGAGTATATAGGATTTTTATATGAGATAGGTGTTGATGCGCTTATAACTCAAGATCTAGCCATAGCGTATATAATTAAAGATAGATTCAAAAACTTTGAAATTCATGCATCTACTCAAATGACAATACATAATGGAGATAGTGCAATGTTCCTTAAGGACTTAGGATTTAAACGGATAGTACTATCAAGGGAGCTATCTCTAGAAGAGATAAAGTATATATCAGATACTTTAGATATAGAAACTGAAATGTTTATCCATGGTGCTCTATGTATATGCTATTCAGGTCAATGCTTAATGAGCAGTATTATAGGCGGTAGGAGTGGAAATAGAGGCAGATGCGCCCAACCTTGTAGAATGCCCTATACATTAATTAATAAAGATACAAAAGAGGAAAAGAGTGCATTTTTATTAAGCCCAAAGGATATGTGTACCTTAGAAGATTTAGAAGATATAATAAACACTAAAACATCCTCTTTAAAAATTGAAGGAAGAATGAAAAGGCCCGAATATGTGGCAGGGGTTGTAGAAACTTATAAAAATGCTATAGATGATATATTAAAAGATAATGAAAGAGTGAGTTTAGAAAAAGAAAAGAAAAAGCTATTACAATTATTTAATAGAGAAGGATTTTCAAAGGCATATCTTTATGGAAATAAGGGAAAGGATATGATGTCTTATAATTATCCTAAAAATACAGGTGTATCTATAGGCATTGTTGATAAAGATGGATATATAACATTAAAAGAAAGTATAAATTTAAAGGATGGAATAAGATATGAGGATAAAGGATTTACTATATCTAAAATAATTTTAAAAGGTAAAGAGGTCTTAGGAGCTAAAATTGGAGAAAAGGTTATGCTTTATCCTCTAGAATATAAAAAGTCATGTGAATTATTTAAAACTTTAGATACACAGTTAATGAAAAGCTATGAGGGATATTATAAGGAAAAGACAAATATCCTAATAAAAGCTAAGGTGACATTTGAAATAGGTAAGCCCTTTTCCTTAGAGATTAACTATAAAGATAAAGTACGAACATTACAAGGTGCCATCGTAGAAAAAGCTAAAAATAGGCCCTTAACTAAGGAAAAGATAATAGAAAATCTTCAAAAGTCTTCAGATAATGTACTAAAGATATATGACATAAGATTTGAGTCTTATGAAGAAGGGTTTATACCTATTTCTGGAATAAATGAAATTAGACGAAATATTTTAGAAAAGTTAGAAGATGAAATAATAAAAGAATATAAAAGAAATAAGGTAGCTGAAAACAACTATATCTTAAAAGAGAAAAAGCTACTACAATCACCGGAAGTAATGGTGGGTGTAAATACTCTTATGCAGTTAAAAGCTGCAATTGATAGCAATATTAAAGATATAACTATAAATCCTTATTTTAGAGGGTCTCAGTCTATAACATCTATTGATTTTTCTGAAATAGATAAGGATACAAAGATATATATAGAGATACCTACAATAGTAAGAAAAGAATTTAATTCTATAGTAACCTTTATTGAAAAAAACAAAGAAAACATAGCAGGAATTGTTACATCAAATCTTGGAATAATAAATAGATTTAAAAATAGTATTAGTATAATTGGTAGTTATAAATTAAATTTATATAATAATTTATCATTAAACATAATGGATGAGTTTACAGATTTAAATTGTATAAGCATAGAACTTAATAGAAAAGAAATAAAAGAAGTTCTTAAAAAGAAAAGAAATAATTGTCAAGTATTTGTTTATGGAAAGCCTGAACTTATGGTAAGCGAATATTGCCCTATTGGAAGTGTAAATAAGTGCGGGCTTTTAGGAAATACATCATCTAATAGTAAACCGAAATGCTTAGAAGGTGAGTATGTACTAAAGGATAGGAAGAACATGGACTTTTTAGTTAAGACTGATAGGTTTTGTAGAAGTCATATATATAACCCGGTACCTATAAATCTAATAGATAAAATAGAAGAATTAAAAGGGTTTGGGGCAGATTCATTCAGGTTAGATTTTATTGATGAAGATTATGAAAAGGTAATATCAGTATTATCAGTATTAAAAAACAAAGGGTTATTGGATAGCACGGTAGATTATACTAGAGGGCATTATAAAAGGGGAGTAGAGTAATAATTTTAGGCTGTTTTTAGAGAATAAATAAAATGGTTTATAGATAAAGGAGTTGATTACTTATGAATAACAGGGCGTTAAAGATATTAGAATTTAGTAAAGTAAAAGATGAAATTAAAAGATATGCGTCAACTAAAGCGGCAAAAGATATGGTAGATGATTTGGTGCCATATAAAAATGTATATGAAGTAAATAGAAGTCTTAAGGAAACAGAAGAGGCTTTCAATAGTATGGTAAAAAAGGGGTCACCACCATTTTATGGCTTATACGATGTCAGGGATTATTTAGTAAGAATTGAAAAAGGTGGTGGGATTTTAGCCACTAATTTATTAAAGATAGCTCAAATGTTAAGGTGTAGCAGAGGTATTAAGGATTATGTAAATCGAAAGGTAGAGGAAGAGTCTTTTCCTATGCTTGAAGATATATGTGAGGGTATAGTTCCATTAAAAAGTTTAGAAGAAGAAATATTTCAAATTATAGTTAGTGATGAAGAAATTTCAGACAGGGCAAGCGATACATTATACACTATAAGGAAAAGTCTAAAGGAAAAAAACAGTTCATTAAAGGATAAGGTGAACTCTTTAATAAAAACATACTCTAAATATCTACAAGAAAATCTTTATACTGTAAGAGGAGATAGGTATGTAATACCAGTAAAAGCAGAGCATAAGGGGATGGTTCCAGGCCTTGTACATGATCAAAGTTCATCTGGAGCTACCCTGTTTATAGAGCCTATGGGACTTGTAAATTTAAATAATGATATAAAAGAGCTTATGTTAAAAGAAGAAGCAGAAATTGAAAGAATACTAGATGAGTTATGCTTTAAAATTTATGAAAAGATTGAAGTTATAAAAGTTAGTGCACAAATCCTTTGGGAAATAGATTTTATCTTTTCAAAGGCTAAGTACGCAAGTGAAATAAATGCTATAAAGCCAAGAGTAAATGAAGACGGAAGCTTTAATATAGTACAGGGAAGACATCCGCTTATAGATCCAAAGATAGTTGTACCTTCCGATATATATTTAGGTAAAGATTTCACTTCAATTGTTATAACAGGACCTAATACTGGAGGTAAAACTGTAACTTTAAAGACAGTGGGCCTTTTGCATATAATGGCTATGAGCGGTGTTATGATACCAGCTGCACATAATTCTTCTATAAACCTTTTTGATGAAGTGTTTGCTGATATCGGTGATGAACAAAGTATTGAACAAAGTTTATCAACATTTTCATCTCATATGACCAATATAGTAAGCATAATAAAGGAAGCCGACAAAGGATCCTTGGTGCTTTTTGATGAACTTGGAGCTGGTACAGACCCTACAGAAGGAGCAGCCTTAGCTATGTCTATATTAGAGCATCTTAAATCTAAGGATGTAAAAATAATTGCAACTACTCATTATAGCGAGTTAAAAGTTTATGCTATTAATACTGAAGGCGTTGAAAATGCATCGGTAGAATTTGATGTTAAAACATTACGACCTACCTATAGGTTGCTTATAGGAATACCAGGAAAGTCTAATGCCTTTGAAATATCAAGGAAACTTGGGCTTCCTGACTATATTATTCAAAGTTCTAGAGAGCTTATATCAAAAGATAGCTTAGAATTCGAGGATTTAATTGAAAGCCTACAATCTAAAAGCGTTGAGGCAGATAAATTTGAGAGAGAAGCTAGGATATTAAAAGAAGAAAGTGAGAAGTTAAAGGAAAAGTATGAACAAAAACTTCAAACTTTAGAAATTTCAAAGGAAAAGATATTAGAAGAATCTAAAAGAAAGGCTAAAGTTGCTCTTAAAGATGCTAAAGAAGAAGCAGATGCTATATTAAAAAATATTAGAGAACTTGAAAAAATGGGGTATTCATCTAAAGCAAGACAAGACATAGAGGAGCATAGAAATAAATTAGCTAAGGAATTAGATAAACAAAGTACAACACTTATACCAAAGGAACATAAGGGTGAAAAGTTAGTAAGTGTTAAGCTTGGAGAAGAGGTATTTGTACCATCTTTAAATCAAAATGTTGTAGTTCTTACAAATCCTGACAACAAGGGAGAAGTTCAGGTTGAAGCAGGTATAATGAAGATAAATCTTAAGCTTCAGGATCTTAGAAAGATAAATAATAATAAAAATGTAAAAGAAAAAAGAAACAGCAAAAGACAAGTTAATCTAAATTTAAAAAGTGTAAGTGTATCTGTAGACCTTAGAGGACAGGACTCTGAAGAAGCTTGTTATAGTGCTGATAAGTATTTAGATGAGGCATATTTAGGGGGGCTTGGATTAGTTTCACTTATACATGGCAAGGGTACGGGAGTGCTTAGAAAGGCTATAAATGATATGCTTAAAAGACATCCTCATGTTAAGAGCTTTAGACTTGGTGAGTATGGAGAAGGTGGAGATGGGGTAACCATGGTACAATTAAAGTAGTAAAGGATGTGTTTTTTTGATTATAGTAAGTGCATGCCTTTATGGCGTTAATTGTAGATTTGATGGAAAGTCTAGTGAAAATGCTAAAATAATTGATGCATTTAAAAATGATCAAGTTATTTTAGTGTGCCCGGAAGAGCTAGGAGGTCTTAAGACACCAAGAACCCCTTGTGAGATATATAAAGGCACTGGTAAAGAGGTGCTAAAGGGTATGAGTAAAGTTAAGTCATCAAAGGATGAAGATTTCACAAGATACTTTGTAAAAGGTGCAGAAGAAACTTTAAAGATAGCAAAAAGGTTTGATGTTAAAAAAGCTATTTTAAAATCTAAAAGTCCATCTTGCGGACTTAATAGAATATATAACGGGAATTTTGATAAAACCTTAGTTAAAGGTAATGGTGTAACGGCACAAATACTAATAGATAATGGAATAGATATAATAACGGAAAATGAAGTAGGGTAAAATCAAATTGATAACAATAAGGTGAAAAGTAAAAGAAATTTATCAAAATATACATCTTTTTGATAAATTTCTTTTATTCAAAGATTTAGATTACATAATAATTATTATGTAATCTAAATCTAAAGGTAAACTAAAAACTTAAAATGCAAAATTTCTAAAAGGAATAATTCAAAAATATATTAATAAAATAATAATAAACACTCCATTTAACAAACTTACTTTATATAAAAGAATATATATGGTATATTAAATTTTATAAGAATTATATACTAATACTTAGTTAAAACTTAGGAGGAATGTTAATGAAAAATATCACTATAATTGGTGCTACAGGATCTATAGGGATGCAAACCCTAGATGTAATTAGAAAAGATACAGAAAACTTTAATCTTGTAGCAGTATCTTTAAATAAAAATTATGAAAAGGCTATTGAAATAATAGAAGAATTCCACCCTAAATATATGGTAGTAAATGATTATGAAACTTACAAAGCCATTAAAGAATTTATATATAAAGAAAAAAAGAAAACTTCACTATTAAATGATATAGAAGGATTAAATTATATTGCATCTTTAGACGAAATTGATACAGTAGTTACATCTGTAGTTGGAATGATAGGGCTAGAACCAACGCTTAAAGCTATTAGAGCTGGTAAAAACATAGCACTTGCAAATAAAGAAACTCTAGTAGTAGCTGGTGAACTTATAATGGAAGAGGCTAGAATTAATAATGTTAGTATACTTCCTGTGGATTCAGAACATAGCGCAATTTTTCAATGTATTCAAGGAAATACAGATAATAAAATAAATAAAATAATTTTAACCGCATCTGGAGGGCCTTTTAGAGGTAAAAGCATAAGAGATTTAAAAAAGGTTACATTAAAAGAAGCGTTAAATCATCCTAATTGGAAAATGGGAAGTAAAATAACTATTGATTCAGCAACACTTATGAATAAAGGGCTAGAAGTAATAGAAGCACATCATTTATTTAATGTAAACTATGAAGATATAAATGTAGTGGTTCATCCTCAAAGCATAATACATTCTGGAGTGGAGTTTAAAGATGGATCTGTTATTACACAGATGGGGAATCCAGATATGAGGCTTCCTATACAGTATGCTTTAAATTATCCAAAGAGAAAAGAATCTGTAGTAGATACACTAGACTTTTTTTCTTTAAAACCCTTAACCTTTGAAAAACCTGATATGAATACATTTAGATGCTTAAGTTTAGCTTTTGAAGCAGGAAAAATCAGTGGGCTTATGCCAACTATATTAAACGCTGCAAATGAAGTATGTGTTAGTCTTTTTATAAATAAGAAAATAAACTTTTTAGATATACCTGTTATAATAGAAGAATGCATGAGAAGATTTAATTTTAATTTAGAATTAAATTTAAACAACATAAAAGATAAGGATAAAGAAGTAAGATCCTATATAAACTCAAAATATAATTAGGAGGAATATAATATATGTATATAGTTTGGGCTGTATTAGCATTTAGTTTGCTTATAGTTGGACACGAATTAGGCCATTTTACCCTTGCAAAGCTTAATGGAATAAAGGTTGAAGAATTTTCACTAGGGATGGGTCCTAAAATTTTTGGATTTAAGGGTAAAGAAACAGAATATCTTATAAAGGTTCTACCTATTGGTGGTTATGTAAAAATGCTTGGAGAAGAGGAAAATATAAATGATGAAAGAGCATTTTCATCTAAGTCTCCTTTAAGAAGGATAAGCGTAATAGCTGCAGGACCTATAATGAATTTTATACTAGCTTTACTTTTGTTTGCAATTATAGCTATGAATAATGGGTTTGTGTTGCCTAAGATAAATGAAGTTATTGATAACTCCCCTGCCATGGAATCAGGACTTGTTTCTGGAGATAATATAAAAAGTCTTAACGGAAAAAAAGTTTCAACATGGGAAGACTTTGCTATGGGAGTATCTTTAGGAAAGGGCGAAAATATAGACTTACAAATTGAGAGAAATGGAGAAATTAAAGATATTATTATAACACCTAGATTTAATGAAGAATTAAATAAATTTGCTGTAGGTATATCACCTGCCATAATGGAAAATCCAAATTTCATTCAATCTATTAATTATGCTGGGTTACAAAGTAAGTCATTAATTAGTCAAACATTTGGAGCTTTAAAAACTATATTTACAGGGAAGGCTACATTAAATGATGTAGGAGGACCTGTGACTATAATAAAGGCAACCGGTGCAGCAGCTAAATCTGGGATATGGAATTTGTTGTTTTTTGCTGCATTTTTAAGTATACAACTAGGTATATTTAATCTGCTACCATTCCCAGCTTTAGACGGAGGATGGATTTTCTTGTTATTTATAGAACTTATAACTCGTAAAAAGATAAGTGATAAGGTAATAGGCACATTAAATTATATTGGCTTCTCATGCCTTATAGTGATAATGATATTAGTAACTATAAAGGACATATTACGCCCTATAAGTTTTTAGGAGATGAATAAAATGGATAGAAAAACTACTCATAAAGTTAAGGTTGGAAATATATATGTAGGAGGAGATGCTCCTATAACTGTTCAATCTATGACGAATACAGATACGAGAGATATAAAAGCCACAGTACAACAAATTAATGAATTAACAAAAGCAGGATGCGACATAATAAGATGTGCAGTACCCGATATGGAGGCTGCAATAGCTATAAAGGAAATAATAAAACAAATTGATATTCCTTTAGTTGCAGATATACATTTTGATTATAGATTAGCTTTAGAATCTATAAATAATGGTATATCTGCCCTTAGAATAAATCCTGGGAACATTGGAAGCTTAGATAGGGTAGAACTATTAGCAAAAAAGGCTAAGGAAAAAGACATACCCATACGAATAGGGGTAAATAGTGGATCTTTAGATAAGACACTTTTAGCTAAATACGGGAAAGTTACATCGGAGGCATTAGTAGAAAGTGCTCTTAGTCATATAAGTATATTAGAAAAGGTTAATTTTAATGATATTGTTATATCTATTAAGTCTTCGGATGTACCTATAATGATAGATAGTTATAGATTAATGTCAAAAAGCACAGATTACCCTCTTCATTTAGGGGTTACAGAGGCAGGAACTATATGGAGGGGCAGTATAAAGTCCTCTGTAGGAATAGGAGCCTTATTATCAGAAGGTATTGGAGATACTATAAGAGTATCCCTTACCGGTGATCCTTTAGAGGAAATAAAGGTGGGTAAAGAAATTTTGAAGTCACTTGGACTAATTAAAGGTGGAATTGAATTTATATCTTGCCCTACTTGTGGTAGGACTCAAATTGACCTTATAAATATAGCAAAACAGGTTGAAGACAGGATATCTAATTTAGATAAAAACATTAAAGTTGCTGTTATGGGCTGCGTAGTTAATGGACCTGGAGAAGCAAGGGAAGCAGATATAGGCATTGCTGGAGGTAATGGCGAAGGTCTAATATTTAAAAAAGGTGAAATAATAAAGAAGGTAAAAGAAAATGAACTCGTAGAAGCACTAATAAAAGAAATAGAAAGTATGTAGGTAAATCCTACATACTTTCTATTAACTACTAGCACATTAAGGGAGGTGAACTGTTCCAAAATTTATAATTAATATTAAACTCATAACAACTTTATAGGTTATTATAAGATTTTGGGAACGGAAGAAAAATGAGTATAGATATAACTCAAGATACTCCTATTTTAAAAAAAGGACTATTTGATAAAGAAATATTTGAAGACATAGAATTATTAAAAATTCAATTCTACAAAAGAAGTAATAATTTAAAAATTATATTAAAGTCGACTTATGAATTAGATATAACAAAAGAAAAAGAAATTAAATCCATAATACAAAAAGAAGTAGGATTAAACTTCAATATAGAATTAATTTGTTATAAAGATATTAAGGATGCTTCATTAGAAGATGTAATAACAACCCATTGGGTTGATTTAATGACGGATGTAGTAGACAAGATGCCGGTGTTTAAAGATATATTAATTTCAGGTAAAAAAAGTGTTAATGGAGATAAAATAGAAATTCATTATGGAAATGAATTCATGTGCAAGATGATTAAAAGACGTGAATTTAATGAATTTATGAAAAACAGTATAGAGGGTCTTTTTGGAATACGGTGTACAATAGATATAATTTATGATGAAAGTCTAAAAGAGAAGGATTATATAAAATCAACGCAAAAAGAAAATACAACTATGATAAAAAAGGTATTTAAAAATGTTGATATAACAAAAAAGCCATCTAAACAAAGTACTGTTAGCAAAAGCACTAGATATAATGAAAATGGTAATGATTATTCAAATGAAAATGTAATACTTGGAAGAAATATTACTGAAGATAGTGTTCCTATTGAATCTTTAGATCAAACTTCTGGAGTGGTAACTGTTTTGGGTGATATTTTTAAAAGCGAAGTAATTGAAACTAAAACTGGTAAAAAGATAGTAACATTTGCTTTAACAGATTATACGAGCTCTATTACGGTTAAGTGTTTTCTAAGACCAAAAGATACAGAAAGAGTGTTAGAAAATATAAAGACAGGATTACATTGTAAGATAAAAGGTGAAGTTACAAATGATCCTTATGCAAAAGAAATAGTTATAATGGTGAGGAATATTGTTAAGGTTCCCAAAATAGAAAGAATGGATACTAATGCTGAAAAACGTGTAGAATTACATCTGCATTCTACTATGAGTGCCATGGATGCTATAACACCTGTTGGTAAACTCGTAGAAAGAGCTGCAAAGTGGGGACATAAAGCAATTGCAATTACAGATCATGGTGTAGTTCAAGCTTACCCTGAAGCCATGGAAGCGGGTAAAAAACATGGTATAAAAATCATCTACGGTGTTGAAGGATACTTAGTAGACAATGGAATACCTATAGTGGAAAAAGAAAATGGCCAAAACTTTAAAGATACTTTTGTGGTATTTGATCTTGAAACAACAGGATTCTCTAATAAAAACGATAGTATAATTGAGATTGGTGCAGTTAAGATTAAAGAAGGTAAAATGATAGACAGATTTAGTGAATTCGTAAATCCTAAAAGAATAATACCTGCAAAAATTGTTGAGTTAACAAATATAACTGATGATATGGTTAGGGATAGTGATTATATAGAAGATGTTTTACCAAGGTTTATGGAATTTGCTGGAGATTCTGTACTAGTAGCACATAATGCACCGTTTGATATATCTTTTATAAGAAAAAATTGCAGAGATATGAATATAGAATTAAATAATTCTGTTCTAGATACAATACCCCTTGCAAGATTTTTATATCCAGAACTAAAAAGATATAAATTAAATGTGGTAGCAAAACATCTAGGTATATCTCTTGATAATCATCATAGAGCAATTGATGATGCAAAGGCTACGGCGGATATCCTTATAAGAGGCATAGAGGATTTAGACGAAAAAGAAATTTTTAATTTAAATGATTTAAATAATGAGTTTCTAAAAAACGTAAACATAAAAAAACAACCTACGTATCACATAATTTTATTAGCTAAAAACCAAGTAGGTATTAAAAACTTATATAAACTTATATCGGAAGCTCATTTAGACAACTTTTTTAAGCATCCAAGGCTTCCTAAAACCTTAATATCTAAATACAGGGAAGGTTTAATTGTTGGATCAGCCTGTGAAGCTGGAGAAATTTATAGAGCAATTTTAGAAGGTAAAAATGATGAAGAATTAGAGCGTATTGCAGATTTTTATGATTATTTAGAAATTCAGCCCTTAGAAAATAATGAGTTTTTAATAAGAAATGGAAGAGTAAAAGATAAAGAAGAATTAATTCAAATAAATAAAAAGATCTGCGCACTTGCAAAGAAAAAAGGTAAAATGGTGGTTGCGACTGGAGATGTACATTTTCTTGAGCCAAGAGATGAGGTCTTTAGAAGAATAATAATGGCAGGTCAAGGTTTTAGTGATGCTGATAACCAACCACCATTATATTTTAGAACCACAACAGAAATGTTAAGAGAGTTTTCATATTTAGGGGAAGAAAAGTCAAAAGAAGTGGTTATATATAATACCCAAAAGATTTCAGACCTTATTGAGTATGTAAAACCTATTCCTGATGAAACATTTCCACCTAAAATAGACGGTGCTGAGGAAGAAGTTAAAACCATGACTCTTAAAACAGCTCATGATTTATATGGAGAGGAGTTACCAGAAGTTGTACAAAAAAGATTAGATAAAGAGTTAAATTCTATAATAAGTAACGGATATGCTGTGCTTTATTTAATTGCTCATAAATTAGTGGCTAAGTCCTTAGAAGATGGTTATCTTGTAGGGTCTAGGGGGTCTGTAGGGTCATCACTAGTTGCTACAATGTGTGATATAACAGAAGTTAACGGTCTGCCTCCCCACTATGTATGCCCAAAATGTAAACATAGTGAATTTATTTTAGATGGCTCCGTAAGTTCTGGAGTAGACCTACCAGATAAGTCTTGTGATATATGTGGAAGTGCATACATAAAGGATGGTCATGATATTCCTTTTGAAACCTTTTTAGGCTTTGAAGGCGACAAGGAACCAGATATTGACTTGAATTTTTCGGGAGAATATCAAGCTATAGTCCATAAATATACAGAAGTATTGTTTGGTAAGGGTTATGTATTTAAAGCAGGAACCATTGGAACTATAGCAGAAAAGACAGCTTATGGTTTTGTAAGAAAATACTTAACAGAAAAAGATATTATGGTAACTCAAGCTGAGATAGATAGGCTTACACTTGGATGTACTGGTATAAAAAGAACTACAGGACAACATCCAGGTGGAATAATGGTTGTTCCAAGGGATAATGAGATATTTAACTTTACGCCAATACAGCATCCAGCAGATGATAATGATACAGATATAATAACTACCCATTTTGATTATCATTCTATTAGTGGAAGGCTACTTAAATTAGATATTTTAGGTCATGATGATCCTACAGTTTTAAGGATGCTTCAAGATCTTACAGGAATAGATCCTAAAAGGGTTCCTTTAAATGATAAAAGGGTTATGAGTTTATTTACATCTACAGAAGCTTTGGGATTAACAAAAGAAGAACTAGGCTGCGAGGTTGGGACTTATGGACTTCCTGAATTTGGTACTAAATTTGTACGGCAGATGTTAATTGATACACAGCCACAAACCTTTGCTGACTTGGTTAGAATATCTGGACTTTCACACGGTACTGATGTATGGGTTAATAATGCTCAGTACTATATAAAAGAAGGATTTACAACACTTAAAGATTGTATTTCTACTAGAGATGACATAATGGTATATTTAATGTATAAAGATGTACCACCTAAAACTGCTTTTACTATAATGGAAAAGGTTAGAAAGGGTAAGGGGCTTAAAGAAGAGGATATAAAGGTTATGAAGGAAAACAATGTTCCTGATTGGTATATAGAATCTTGTGAAAAAATCAAGTATATGTTTCCTAAAGGCCATGCTGCAGCTTATGTTATGATGGCAGTTAGAATTGCTTATTTTAAAGTATATTATCCTGAAGCTTATTATGCCACTTACTTTACTGTTAGAGCTGATGACTTTGACGCAGATCTTATTATAAAAGGAGAAGAAGTTATAAAAGCTAAGGTTGCTGAAATTGGTAAGCTTGGAAATAACCTAACTCAAAAAGATAAAGGACTTTTAACCATTTTAGAGCTTTCTTATGAAATGTATAAAAGAAACATAACATTTTTAAAGGTAGACCTTTATAAATCACACCCAACTAAATTTTTAATTGAAGAAGATGGTATAAGGCCACCTTTAAATGGTCTTCAAGGTGTAGGGGATAATGCAGCTAAAAGCATAGCTACATTTAGAAATGATGGGGAGTTTATTTCTAAAGAAGATCTTAGAATTCGAACAAAGGTTTCAAAAACAGTTATAGAGACTTTAAGTGTCCATGGATGTTTAAGAGGACTTCCTGAAACTAATCAGTTAAGTCTCTTTACCTTATAAAACCACCGTATTTGAAAAAACTGCTTGTAATAAACTTTTTATTATGATAATATATTATTGTAAAGTTTACTTAATATATTAGCTTCAAACAGAGTGGGTCGGAAAAACCCGCTCTTTATATTTGTGTATGGGTAAAACGCAACGTCTGTTGCGTTTTTACTACAATATAGACTACTATATTGAATAAAGTTAGTATAAGTACATAAAATAAAAATTAATGTACCAAAACAAAAGGAGGGGTAAAATGAAACTTAATCCTTTAATTGAAAACTTAGATTTATTAATAAGGCCAATAGTAGAAGATAAAGGTTATGAAATGTATCATTTAGAATTTGTAAAAGATGATGGAGAAAATTATTTAAGGGTATATATTGAAAGTGAAAATGGAATATGTCTAGAAGACTGTGAAAAAGTAAGTAGACCTATTAGCACTATGCTTGATGAAAAGGATCCAATCACAGAATCTTATTATCTAGAAGTATCTTCCCCAGGACTAAATAGGAGTCTGCATACAGAAAAACATTATGGAGATAGCTTAAGCAAAGAGGTTCTAGTTAAATTAAATAAAAAGTTAAATGAAAATAAGTTATATAAGGGTACTTTAGTAAGTTTTGATAATGAAAATATAGTTTTATCAATAGAAGATGAAGCTTTAAGTATACCAAGAGATATAATTAAGGCTATGAATATAGAAGGGGAGATATAGGGTGTCTATTAAGATGAATGATGAATTTATAGATGCATTAAAAGAAATAGTTAAAGAAAAAGGTATAAGTTCAGATATGCTTTTTACTACAATTGAGGATGCCTTAGTTGCTGCCTACAAAAAAAACTATGCAAATTCGGGGGTATCATCACAAAATGTTAGAGTTACTATGAATAGGGAAACAGGAGAAATTCATGTTTATGCTCAAAAGGTTGTAGCTGAAACTATAGAAGATGAGGTAATACAAATCTCTGAAGATGATGCAAAAGAATTAAGCGCACGCTATGAAATTGGTGATACAGTAGAAATAGAAGTTACACCTAAAACTTTTGGTAGGGTAGCAGCTCAACTAGCTAAGCAAGTAGTAGTACAAAGAATAAAAGAAGCTGAAAGAAATATAGTGTATAATGAATTTATAGAAAAAGAATTTGATATAATAACAGGATCTGTAATTAGAAAAGACAAGGGTAATGTTTTTGTAGACCTTGGGAAAATAGAAGCAGTGCTAGGACCTAATGAACAGATGCAAGGTGAAGACTATATCTTTAATGAAAAGTTAAAGTTATATATAGTAGAAGTTAAAAACACTACAAAAGGCGCTCAAGTTATTGTGTCTAGAACTCATCCTGGACTTATAAAAAGATTGTTTGAACTAGAAGTACCTGAAATATATGAGGGTATAGTAGAGGTTAAAAGTATTGCAAGGGAAGCAGGCGCACGGACTAAAATTGCAGTTTACTCTAAAGATGAAGCAATAGACGCCATGGGAGCATGTGTTGGTCCTAAAGGTATAAGGGTTCAAAAAGTAGTAAATGAATTAAAAAATGAAAAAATAGATATAATCAAATGGAGTAAGGTTCCAGAAGAATATATTTCTAACTCATTAAGTCCTGCTAAGGTAGTAGATGTTAAAGTTGAAGAAGACACTAAATGTGCTCAAGTTGTAGTAGAAGATAACCAACTATCTTTAGCTATAGGTAAAGAAGGTCAAAATGTAAGACTAGCAGCTAAGCTTACGGGCTGGAAAATAGATATTAAAAGCATATCAAGTGTTTCACAATAATCATAAAGAGGTGTTGTGATATGAAAGTTAAAAAGATACCACTAAGAATGTGTAATGGTTGTATGGAAATGAACCCTAAAAAAGAAATGATTAGAATTGTTAAAAGTCCTGAAGGGGAAGTTTCTGTAGATTTAACCGGTAAGAAATCCGGTAGAGGTGCATATATCTGTAAGAATTTATCATGTTTAGAAAAGGCTTTTAAAAATAAAAGATTAAATAAAAATCTTGAAACTAATATTGATGAAAATATATATGAAACTTTAAAACAAGAGGTAACAAATGTCAGATAGCTTTTTACAGTTTCTAGGTCTAGTAAAAAGGTCAGGAAATTTACTAGAAGGATATAATAGATGTGAAGAAGCTATACAGAAAAACAAGAAGATATATCTGATTATATTGTCAATGGACCTTTCTCCTAAAAGTAGAAAAGAGTTTTTGAAATATTGCCATGAAAAAGGTATAAAGTGTATTGAATGTTACTCAAAAGAAGAACTTGGAAGTAGTGTTGGAAGACAAGAAGTAAATATTCTAGCAGTATTAAATAAAAACATGAGTGATAAATTAATGGACTCTTATAAAGTTTAAATTATGTGTAATCTTTTGTAAAATTAATTTCGGGGGTGAATAAATTGTCAAAGATAAGAATTTATGAATTAGCAAAGGAATTGAAAATTACAAGTAAACAGCTTATAAGCTTATTGATGGATGAATTTAGCTTAGAAGTTAAAAATCACATGAGTGTTATTAATGATGAAGAAGCCAACTTAATAAAAGAATTGATTGAAGAAAGATCAAAGATAGAAAAAGATAAAGAAGTTAACGAAGAAAACAAGTCAAATAATATAGTTGAACAATATGAAGAAATAGTCTCAGAAGAAATAAATAAACAAGTTAAAAAATCTAAATTTAAGAATAAAAGAGGCGATAAGAGTCCTCGATATTCGGAAGAGGAAGGCTCAAATATGGAAGAAAATTCAGTTGAAGATAAGATTATAATAGAAATAGGAAACAACATCACGGTTAAGGAACTATCAGAGAAAATTGATAAACCTATAGTGGAGGTTATAAAAGCTTTAATATTTAGTGGAGTAATGGCAGCTATAAACCAAGAAATTGATTTTAAAACTGCAGAGAAGGCCGCTGAAAAGTTTGATATAACATTAGTATTAAAAGAAGAAGAATTAGAAATGTTAGAAGAAGTAAACATAGAAGAAGATACAGAAGCAGAAAAAAGACCTCCTATAGTTACTGTAATGGGTCACGTTGACCACGGTAAGACTTCTTTATTAGATGCTATAAGAAAAGCAAAGGTAACTGAAAATGAAGCAGGTGGAATAACTCAGCATATAGGAGCTTACACTGTAGAGGTAAGTGGAGAAAAGATAACATTTTTAGATACTCCAGGTCATGAAGCTTTTACAGCTATGAGATCTCGTGGAGCACAGGTTACAGATGTTGTAATATTAGTAGTAGCAGCAGATGATGGAATAATGCCTCAAACAAAAGAAGCTATAAATCACTGTAAGGCAGCTAATGTTCCTATGGTAGTTGCTATAAACAAAATGGATAAACCTTCAGCAAATCTTGATAAAGTAAAACAAGAACTTTCAGATCATGGTTTAGTTCCAGAAGAATGGGGCGGAGATACTATATGTGTTCCTGTATCAGCTCGATCAAAGGAAGGTATAGATACATTACTTGAAATGGTACTACTTTCTTCTGAAATCTTAGAATTAAAAGCAAACTCTAAGAGAAAATCTATAGGTACGGTTATAGAAGGACAGTTGGATAAGGGAAGAGGTCCAGTCGCTACATTGTTAGTTCAAAATGGTACTTTAAGTGTAGGAGATGCAATATTAGTTGGTAGTACTTATGGAAGAATAAGAGCTATGTTTGATGATAAGGGTAAAAATATCAAATCAGCAGGACCTTCAATTCCAGTAGAAATATTAGGACTTTCTGAAGTGCCATCAGCAGGAGATAGATTCCATGAAGTAAAGGATGAAAAGACAGCTAGAAATCTGGCTCAGACAAGAAAAGATAAAGATAAAGAAAGATACCTTCAAGCAAATCATAGAGTATCTTTAGAAGACTTATATAGTCAAATCCAAGAAGGAAAGATAAAAGAATTAGGAGTTATAATCAAAGCAGATATGCAAGGTTCTGTAGAAGCTATAAAACAATCCTTAGAGAAATTATCATCAGAAACTGTTAAAGTAAGAGTTCTTCATGGAGCAGTAGGTGCTATTACAGAAACTGATATAAGTCTTGCAGCAGCTTCAAATGCATTAGTAATTGGATTTAACGTAAGACCAGATGGAAATGCAATTACCCTAGCTGAAAAAGAACATGTAGATATAAAAACTTATAGAATAATATACGATGCTATTGAAGATATAAGAACAGCAATGATTGGATTACTAGAACCAGAATATAAAGAGGTTGTCCTTGGGAAAGCTGAAGTTAGACAGATTTATAAAGTATCCAACCTTGGTACTATAGCCGGATGTTATATAACAGATGGTAAGATAACAAGAAATAGCGATGTAAGGATAATAAGAGAAGGAATAGTTATATTTGAATCTAAATTAGCATCATTAAAGAGATTTAAAGATGATGCAAAAGAAGTAAATACAGGATATGAATGTGGAATTAGTATTGAAAAATATAATGACCTTAAAGAAGGCGACATAATAGAAGCCTTCACTATGGAAGAAATAAAAAAAGATAAATTATAAGAGGAGGGATTGTATTGGCTAATTACAGAGGTGGAAGAATCAACGAAGAGATGAGAAAAGAAATTAGTGATATAATCCGGAATCATCTTAAAGATCCTAGAATAAATGCTATGGTAAGTGTTACAGGTGTTAATGTAACTAAAGATTTACAATATGCTAAAGTTTATATTAGTATCTTTGGGAATGAGACGGAAGAAAAGGAAACTTTAGAGGCACTAAAAAGCTCTTCTGGATTTATAAGAAGAGAAATAGGAAAGAGAATTAATCTTAGACATAACCCAGAAATTATAATTGAACTAGACACAAGTATAGAACACGGAATGCATATAGAATCTTTATTGCAAAAGATAAAGGAAAACAAAAATGAATAAAGTCACTGAAAGTATCTTAAAATCAGATTCTATTGCAATAACCTATCATCAATCACCAGATGGAGATGCTTTAGGTAGTGCTCTTGGATTGATGCTTGGATTAAGAAAAATTGGTAAAGAAGCCTATATTATATCAAGGGACAAAGTTCCTGGTATATATAGGTTTCTGCCTAATACAGAAGAAATAAAAGAAAATGCTAGTTGTCCTAAAAAAAATACTCATTGTGTAATAGTATTAGATTGTGGAAATGTAGAAAGAATTTCTGGGAAAATAGATAAGTCTAAAATAAATCCTGTTATTAATATAGATCATCATATTTCAAACAGTAAGTATGGTGATATTAATTATGTTGATACTATGGCATCAGCTACAGGTGAAATAGTTTATAATCTTTTAAAGAGTTTAGATGTAGTTATGGATACAGATATTGCAAAATGTTTATACACTGCAATAATTACCGATACCGGTTCTTTTAAGTATTCAAGTACAACTGCGAGCACACATTTAATTGCAGGCGAACTTATAAAAACGGGTATTGACTTTCCACTAATTCATAGAACTATATTTGAAAATAAACCACTTAGAAAGTTAAAGCTTTACGGTAAGTTATTAGAGAAAGTTGAACTGTTTTTAAATGATAAATTAGCTATTATTGCTATGGATAAAGAACACTCTACTTTATTAGAAGATAATTCTGAAATAATATCTCTTCAAATGCAAATAGATACTATTGAAGTTGGAGCATTTTTAAAAGAAGTAGATGATGGTATAAAGATAAGTTTAAGATCTAAAGATAAAGTTGATGTACGAGCTATTGCTGAAATATTTGGTGGTGGTGGACATGAAAAAGCATCAGGAATTTTGTTAAGAGATATGCATGATATAGAAAAGGCTAAAAAGGCTTTAATAAATGTTTTAGAAAAAGAGTTGATATAATGAACGGGGTTATTAATATTTATAAACCTGAAGGAATGACCTCCTTTGATGCTGTAAGAAAAGTTAGGCATATAAGCAAAGAAAAAAAGGTGGGTCATATCGGAACTTTGGATCCTTTAGCAAAAGGTGTACTACCAATATGCATAGGAAAAGCAACGAAAATTGTTGAATACCTTATGAGTGAATCTAAAGTCTATAATGTTGAATTAGAATTAGGATTAGAAACTGACACCTATGATAGAGAAGGTAAAATTACTTCTAAAAAACCTACAGAACATATTAAAGAAAAAGACGTAAGAACTATTATAGAATCATTTGTAGGAGAAAGCTACCAAGAACCACCTATGTACTCTGCTCTTAAAGTAAATGGTAAAAAGCTTTACGATTTAGCGCGTGAAGGGATAGAGATAGAAAGAGAAAAGAGAAAGATAAACATAGAGTGTATTGAGATAGAAGAAATTAACATGCCTTTTGTAACATTTAAAGTTATTTGTTCAAAAGGAACCTATATTAGAAGCTTGTGTAAAGATATTGGAAGCTTATTAAACTGTGGGGCTATGATGTCTAAATTAGAGAGAGAATCTACAGGTAACTTTGTGAAATCTAAATCTATAAACGTGCTAGAATTAACAGAGGAAAATATTAAGGAATACCTATTACCTATGGAATCTGTGTTAGATTATCCTACTATAGAAGTAAGTGATAGATTTTCAAGTCTTCTTATAAATGGTGTTTCAATAAAAGATCCATCATTAACTAAAGAAGTGCTAATAGAAAACAAGCGTTATAAAGTTTATAACAATTTAAACTTTATAGGTATAGGAAGTAAGTTTACTAGTGGGTTTAAAATAGTTAAGTTATTGATATAAGAGGTATTTATTATGAAAATAATTGATTTTTTTAATAATGATTTAAAAGAAAAAACAGTTATAGCTCTCGGAAGTTTTGATGGTTTACATAATGGGCATATAAGATTAATAGATGCAGCTATTGAAAAAGCAAAAGAAATGAATATCAAAAGTATGGTTTATACCTTTGAAAATCATCCACTCACAGTAGTAAATAAAGCAATAGCACCTAAACTTATTATGGATAACAAGAAAAAACTTCAGTTACTTGAAAATATGGGGATTGATATAACTTGCTTAGTTAAATTTGATGAAGATTTTATGAAAATATCACCTGAAGACTTCTTTAAAGATCTTTATAAAAGATATAATGTTAGAGGTATGGTAATTGGGTTTAACTATAGATTTGGACATAAAAATGCGGGTGATGTAGAACTTTTGAAAAGACTATGTAAAGAATATAAAGTAGAACTCGTAATTATAGAGCCACAAACCACAGAAGAAAATTTAATAAGTAGTTCTAGTATAAGATCGCTTATTAAAGATGGCAATGTGGAAAAAGCAAACTTGCTTTTAATAGATCCCTTTATGTTAAGAGGTACAATAGAGCATGGCAAAAAACTAGGGAAAAAAATAGGATATCCTACAGCAAACCTTAAAGTTGATTATACTTATGTAATACCTGCTATAGGAATATATTATACAAATGTTATATATGATAACAACATTTATAAAGGTATAACTAGCGTTGGTAATAATCCTACGGTAAAGGGTGAAAAATTAACTATAGAAACTTATATTTTAGATTTTAACAAAGATATTTATGATGAAGAAATTGAATTATACTTTATAGAAAAAACAAGAGAAGAAATAAAATTTTCATCTTTAGAAGAGTTAAAGATACAATTGAAAAAAGATGAGGATAATGCTAGTTTTAAAAAAATATATAATATAAATAGAAAATAATTTACAACAGTTAAAATCTTTGTTATAATGACTGTTGGGAACCTATATCTACGATTATAGAAAGCCAACTTAAATCTTGGATATAGGGGATAAATACTTGGAGGTGTAAACATGGAAAAGGCAAGAAAAGAAGAAATAATTAAAGAACACGCAAGACATGAAGGAGATACTGGTTCTCCAGAAGTGCAAATAGCACTTTTAACTGAAAGAATAAACTCATTAACAGGACATTTAAAGGTTCACAAAAAAGATCATCACTCAAGAAGAGGACTACTTATGATGGTTGGTCAAAGAAGAGGCCTTTTAAATTACTTGCAATCACAAGATATTCAAAGATATCGTGATTTAATTGCAAAACTTGGATTAAGAAAGTAATCTTAATTTAATTTTAAAATTTGGATTAAGTAAAGTAATCTTAGAGCGGTTTAACCGCTCTATTATTTTAAAATATTAAAGTGAAAAATAAAGTAAAACAAAATATGTTTAATTGAAAGGAGGTACTTGTATGAACCATATACTTGAAACATCAGTTGCAGGAAGAACATTAAAACTTCAGTATGGAAAAGTTGGAATGTTATCTAATGCTGCAATAATGATGAGTTATGGAGATACAGTTGTATTAGTAAATGTAAACGCCTCAGAAAAACCTAGAGAGGGCATAGACTTTTTCCCTTTAAGCGTTGAGTATGAAGAGAGGTTATATGCTGCAGGAAAGATACCAGGAGGATTTATAAAAAGAGAAGGAAGACCTTCAGAAAAAGCTATACTACATGGTAGAGCTATAGATAGACCTCTAAGACCACTATTTCCAGAAGGCTATAGAAACGATGTACAGATAGTATGTACAGTTATGTCTGTAGAAAAAGATAATATCCCAGAAATACTAGCAATTAATGCTGCATCTACAGCATTAAGCATATCTAGCATACCTTTCGTAGATCCAGTAGGTGCAGTATCTGTTGGTCTTGTTGACGGAGAATTCATATTAAATCCAACATCTAAACAAAGAGAATCTAGCACTTTAAGTTTAACAGTGTGTGCCACTAAAGATAAGGTTATAATGATCGAAGCTGGAGCACAAGAAATTGAAGAAGATGTTATGTATAATGCAATAATATTTGGATTTGAAAAGTGCAAAGAAATGGTTAAGTTCCAAGAAGAAGCTAGAGAAAAGTTTGGTAAAGAAAAGATTATTCCTGTTTTACATAAAGTAAACGAGGATATGGAAGATGAAATAAGAAGCTTTAGCACTGATATGATAAATGAAGCTATGCATATAACAGATAAAGACATTAGAAATAAAACTATATCTGAAATAAAGGATAAAGTTAAGATTGAATTTGGTGAAAAATATCCTGAGAGTAGCTCAGATATTGCCGATATAATATATAAGATACAAAAGAAATCAGTTAGAAACATGATATTGTTAGAAAAGAAAAGACCAGATGGAAGAGCATTTACCGAAGTAAGACCTTTAAGCGCAGAAGTAAATATACTACCAAGAACTCATGGAACAGGACTTTTCACTAGAGGACTTACACAGGTTATGAGTGTTGCAACACTTGGAGCATTAGGTGACGTTCAAATATTAGATGGTATTGGTGAAGAAGAAAGCAAAAGATATATGCATCATTACAACTTTCCATCATACAGCGTAGGAGAAGTTAGACCTTTAAGAGGACCTGGAAGAAGAGAAATTGGTCACGGTGCTTTGGCAGAAAAGGCATTAGAGCCTCTAATTCCATCACAAGAGGAATTCCCGTATGCAATAAGAGTTGTATCAGAAGTATTAAGCTCTAATGGATCTACATCACAAGCAAGCGTATGTGCTAGCACACTTGCATTACTTGATGCAGGAGTTCCAATAAAGAGACCAGCAGCTGGAATAGCTATAGGACTTGTTACAAGTGATGATCTATCACAAGAAGAAATTCTTACAGATATCCAAGGTATAGAAGATTTCTTTGGTGATATGGACTTTAAGGTTGCAGGAACAGAAGTTGGTATTACAGCTATACAAATTGATACTAAACTAAAAGGTATATCACAAATGTGTATCAAAAATAGTATTGATGCTGCTAAAAAAGCAAGGACACATATTCTAAGTGTTATGAATGATTGTATCTCAGAGTCAAGAGATGAAGTTTCTGAGTATGCACCTAAGGCATATAATATGAGTATACATCCAGATAAGATAAGAGACGTAATAGGTGCTGGTGGTAAAACTATTAATAAGATAATAGCTGAAACCGGTGTTAAGATTGACATAAAAGAAGATGGAACAATATTTATAACATCTAATGATGCTGCTAGTGGTAAACAGGCTATGAAGATTATTGAGGACTTAACAAAAGAAATCAAAGTTGGTGAGATTTATCTTGGAAAAGTAACTAAGATAACTGCATTTGGCGCCTTTGTTGAAATCCTTCCTAATAAAGAAGGTCTAGTGCATATATCTAAGCTAGATGTAAACAGAGTAAATAAAGTAGAAGATGTTGTATCAGTAGGCGATGAAATACTAGTAAAGGTTACAGAAGTTGATAACCAAGGACGGGTAAATTTATCTAGGAGAGATGCAATAAAAGATACTGAAGATAAAAAGAGTAATGAAAATAACGAAAATAATAATGATAAATAAAAATAGAAGGGCTTAAAGCCTTTTTATTTTTTATGGAGGTTTTTTTATGTACAAGTTATTTAAGCTTAATAATGGTCTTAGAATCGTTGTAGAAAACATAGACTATGTGAAATCTGTAAGTGTAGGCCTTTGGATAGAAAATGGATCAAGAAATGAAAGCTTAAACAATAATGGAATTTCGCATTTTATAGAGCATATGATGTTCAAAGGAACATATAAAAGAACCGCTAAACAAATTGCAGAAGAAATTGAAGATATTGGCGGACAAATGAATGCTTTTACAGGTAAAGAAGCTACCTGTTTTTATACTAAAACTTTAGATACTAATTTGGAGTTAAGTCTTGATATATTATCAGATATGATTTTAAATAGTAAATTAGAGGATAAAGATATTGAAAAAGAAAAAAGTGTAATTATTGAAGAAATAAATATGAGTGAAGATTCGCCAGAAGATGTACTTTCTGATATACATAGCATTTCTACTTGGGGAAAGGATCCTTTATCCTACCCTATTCTAGGTAATATAGATACAGTTAAGTCTTTTAATAGTAATATGCTTAAAGAGTATATGGATGACTACTACACGCCTTTAAACGCAGTTATATCTATATGTGGTAATTTTGAAATTGATTCAATTGAAGAATTAGTAGAAAAATATTTTGGCAATTGGAAATTTAACAATAAGAAAGAGGTATCTTATTCCTCTCCTGATATATTAAATCATCATTTGTGTAAGAAAAAGCCAATAGAGCAACTACATATAAACTTAGGACTTCAGGGAATACCTTTAGGAGAAGATAATATATACACATTACTTCTTTTAAATAATGTTTTTGGTGGTGGAGTGTCTTCATTGCTATTTCAAAAGGTAAGAGAAGAATTAGGATTATGTTATAGTGTCTATTCCTATACTTCATCATATAATAATACCGGGGCCCTAAATATTTACACAGGAGTAAATCCAAAACAAGGTGTAGAGGCCATTCAGGTTATAAACGAAGAACTTAAAAAGTTTATCTTAAGTGGAATCACAAAGGAAAAGTTATCTAAAAGTAAGATTCAAATAAAGGCAAGTTATATGCTAGGACTAGAAAGTACTAGCAGTAGAATGTTTAGTAATGGTAAATCAGTTCTGTTTTTAAATAAAGTAAATACTCCAGAGGATATAATAAGAAAGATAGATTCAATAAATAACAATACAATACAAGATGTTTTTGAAAATTGTTTTAAAGGTGGTATATTGAATTCAGCTTTTGTAGGAAATATAGACATATCTAAATTAGCTAAGGGTACAGGACTTAATATTAAAGAGGTATTATAATCTATTCTCCTTATAGTAATAAACATATAAATAATTTCATAAATTATAAGAACACAATTTATAAAATTATTGGGGGGTTGCTATTATGGGAGATAATATTAAGCTTTATAGTGAAATGGAAAGATATGAGATTATAAATATTAACGACGGAGAAAAGTATAATTATTTAGGCAATAATGATATAATTATTGATACTAATGGTGAATTTAAAGTTTTAATAATACATAATTCTAAAGGTAAATTTAATTTCTTTAGTAATGAAGAATTTTATGAAATACCATGGGATTATGTCAAAAAAATAGGTGCTAAAACTATAATAATAGATATTGAAGAAAAGATTATTAAAAAGACTAAAATGTAAGTTGATTTTTATTTGATATCTAAATACCCTTTTGAGAGGATGAGTTTATGAAAATACTAGTTCAAAAATTTGGTGGTACCTCTGTATCAACTATAGATAGAAGAAAGTTAGTTGTCCAAAAGGTTATGGAGGCAAAGCAAAAAGGTTATAACCCCGTGGTAGTAGTTTCTGCTATGGGCAGGAAGGGTGAACCTTATGCAACAGATAGTCTCCGTTCTTTAGTTACAGATACATTTAAAAGTGAAAACCCTTTAGCTACGGATTTACTTATGTCTTGTGGAGAGATAATAAGTTCCGTTGTTATGTGTGATGAATTTCATAAAGTTGGAATAAAGGCGTCACCTTTAACAGGAGGTCAGGCAGGTATTATTACTAATAATATATATAATGATGCCTCTATGATTAAAGTTGATACAAAAAAGATATTAGATCTTATAAAAAGTGATACTGTTCCTGTTATTACAGGATTTCAAGGATATAATGAAGAGGGATTTTTTACTACTCTTGGGCGAGGAGGAAGTGATATTACAGCATCTTTACTCGGAGCTTCGCTAAAGTCTGAAGAGATAGAAATTTATACAGATGTAGATGGTATAATGACTGCTGATCCTAGAATAGTTATGGAACCTAACCTAATACATTGTATAAGTTATAACGAAGTATTTCAGCTTGCAGATCAAGGTGCTAATGTAATACATCCTAGGGCTATAGAGATAGCTATGCAGGGTAATATACCTCTAAAAATTAAAAATACTTTAAGTGAGTGTAAAGGAACCTTGATAAATAGTTTAGGAGAAAAGACTGAAGGTTCAATAGTTACAGGGATAACCCACATGACAAATAGAATTCAAGTTCAATTAGTGCTAAATCAAAACAAAGATAATGTGGATTACGGCAATGTACTAGAAGTGTTAGCAGAAAATCATATAAGTATTGATTTGATTAATGTTTTCCCAAATGAAAAAATATTTACTATTGATTCTAAAGATTTATTAAAGTTAAAAGATATAATGAATAAATCAGATTTAAAGTATTCCTTTATAGAAGGTTGTAGTAAAATTGCTATTATAGGGAATAGAATAAAAGGTGTGCCAGGTGTAATGGCTAAAATATTAAGGATACTTAAGGATTCTAATATTGAGGTATTACAAACAGCAGATTCACACACCACTATATGGTGTTTAATATATGATAAGGACTTAGAGAGAGCTATTAACTTACTTCATAAAAAGTTTTTAAAATAACAAGTATAAAACCCTCCATATATGAACAACATATTAATATATGGAGGTATATATATGATAATTAAGAATAATGATGAAGAAGAATACGAAGAAGACGAAGACATAGAAGAAAACGGCGTACAAAGTCAAATGAGTAAGATTAAAGAGTTAGGTAGAGTTCAAGTTTCGGATTTTAATGAAGAAATTCAAGTGTTACCTATAATAGGTCAAATAGAAGGTCATGGAGTATTACCACCTCAAAGCAAAACTACTAAGTATGAGCATGTAATACCCCAACTTATAGCAATGGAACAAAGTGATAAGGTTAAAGGCGTTTTGATAGTGTTAAACACTGTTGGTGGTGATATTGAAGCAGGTCTTGCTATAGCAGAGATGATAAACACATTAAGCAAACCTACAGTATCATTAGTTATAGGTGGTGGACATTCAATTGGTGTTCCTTTAGCTACTGCTGCAGATTATTCATTTATATCACCCTCTGCTACTATGATAATTCATCCTATAAGAATGAATGGATTAGTTATTGGAGCACCTCAGACCTTTAATTATTTTAATAAGATGCAAGAAAGAGTAAATGATTTTATCTTAAGGACTTCAAACATGGAATTAGACACATTAAAGAAACTTATGATGGAAACAAACGAATTATTAAATGACATGGGCACAATACTAGTGGGAGATGAAGCCGTGAAATATGGTCTTATAAAAGAAGTCGGCGGAATAAAAGATTCTATTGGAAAATTAAGATCTTTAATTGATAGTAAAGAGTAATAACAAACCATAGGCTTATTCCTATGGTTTGTTATTATCTAAGTGCTATTAAAGGGATATTTATTTGTTTCGTAGAATATAACTATGGGGTGAAAAGTATGGCAAGTAAAAAAAAGGCTAAAGATAAAGAATATGATGAGGAATTTAGAAAAGAGATAATAGGTATAGTATTTATAACTATAGGAATATTTTTATTTATAAATACTTTAACTTCTTCACTAGGAATCTTAGGACAAGCTTTGAATAAAGCATCTTGGTCATTAATAGGTATTGGTACCTATTGTGTACCTTTAATGTTCATATTTTATGGAATAAGCATAATTTTAAGAAAAAATTCTCTAAATAGAAGGCTTGTAGGTTGTTATCTGTTTATAATTAATTCAATATTGTTCATTCAAATTATTTACATAGAAGAGTATTATAAAGAAAGCTTTTATGAGGGGTTTAAAACAATAATTAATACTAGTAATAAGTTTCACGGTGGTCTTATTGCTTATGTAATAGATGTACCTTTATATAAATTAATAGGTAAAACAGGGTCAATATTAGTATTTGCATCTCTTTATATTATAAGCATAGTAATAATTTTCAACTTTTCCTTTTATAATTTTGCAATTGATTTTAAAACCAAAACCAAAACTAAAACCAAAACCAAAACTAAGTCTAAAACCTTAAAATCCATTGAAAAAGATAGCACATCAAAAATATATAAAGAAGAGGATGTTCCAGAAGGCATAAAAGATAGGGACGAATTTATTAAAGGCATAAATAATAAGATTAAAATATTAGACTTTATGAAAAACTCTTCTGTAGATTCAGAATCTATAGGAGAAGATGAATACAAAGGCAAAGACATACTTATTGATACATATGAAGAAACAAGTTCTAAATCTAAGTTAGATAAGGAAGTTAAGGATGTTATAGATAAAGAAATATCATCAAAAATAGAAAGTAATAAAAAAGATGTGCAGTATAAAGCTCCATCAATAGATCTTCTTAATATAAACTCTAATTTAAAACTTAATAAAGATGATAAAAAAGATTTACTTACAAGTGCATCTAAATTAGAAGAAACTTTAAATAGTTTTGCTGTAGAGGCAAAGGTGATTCAGGTTACAAAGGGACCATCTGTAACAAGGTATGAGCTTCAGCCAAGCCCTGGTGTAAAGGTAAGTAAGATTGTTAATTTATCAGATGATATAGCACTAAGTCTTGCTGCAAGTGGAGTAAGAATAGAAGCCCCTATCCCAGGTAAGTCAGCCGTAGGTATTGAAGTTCCAAATAAAGATATAACATCTGTATTCTTAAAAGAAGTTGTAGAATCAGAAGAGTTTATAAATAGCACCAAAAACTTAGCATTTTCTTTGGGTAAAGATATTGGTGGAAATTGCGTTGTAGCTGATTTAACAAAAATGCCACATTTACTAATTGCAGGAGCTACTGGTTCTGGTAAAAGTGTTTGCATAAATGCACTTATAATAAGTTTATTATATAAATATTCACCAGAGGAAGTAAAGATACTTATGGTAGATCCTAAGATGGTAGAACTTAATGTATATAACGGAATACCACATCTTTTGATACCAGTAGTTACAGATCCTAAAAAAGCAGCTGCAGCTTTGAACTGGGCAGTTAATGAAATGACTAGAAGGTATAAGTTATTTGCAGAGTGCGGAGTTCGTAATATAGAAACTTACAATGAATTATTTAATAAGAAAAAGATTGATACAAAGATTCCTTTGATAGTTATTATTGTAGACGAACTTGCAGATCTTATGATGGTTTGTCCGCATGATGTAGAAGATTATATTGCAAGGCTATCACAAATGGCAAGAGCTGCAGGTATGCATTTGGTTATAGCAACCCAAAGACCATCTGTAGATGTTATAACAGGGGTTATAAAGGCTAATATACCTTCTAGAATATCTTTTTCAGTATCAAGTCAAATTGATTCTAGAACAATTCTAGATTCAGCTGGAGCAGAAAAGCTACTTGGTAAAGGTGATATGCTATTTTATCCTGTAGGTGAATCAAAACCAATTAGAATCCAAGGTGCTTTTATATCAGAAGAAGAGGTCGAAAGAGTTGTAAGCTTTATAAAAAACCAAGAATTAAATAAAGAAAGTTATGAAGAGAAGATATTAAATCATATTAATGATGAAGTCAGTAGTAGCTTATCTACAGATGAAGATGAGCTTTTAGAAGAAGCTATAAGGGTTGTAGTTGAGTCAGGACAAGCATCTACATCTTTACTTCAAAGAAGATTAAGGATAGGATATAATAGAGCAGCTAGAATAATGGAACAGTTAGAAGCTAAAAATGTAATTTCTCTTAAAGATGGTAGTAAACCAAGAGAAATATTATTATCAAAAGAAGATATACTATAAAATATATAAAAACCCTTGTTTAATAGTTAAAGAAGATTTAAAATTAATGTGTATATCTAAACGACTAGGAGGAAAGAATTTGAACAAATATAAGGTAGGATTGGTTAGTCTAGGCTGTGATAAGAATAGAATAGATTCTGAAATAATTTTAAGCAAACTAAATGACCAATATGAAATTACAAATGATCCTAAAAAAGCAGATATTATAGTGGTAAATACCTGCGGATTTATTGAAAAATCAAAACAAGAGTCTATTGATACTATACTAGAGATGGCAGAATTTAAGAAAAAGTACAACTGTAAGCTATTGATTGCAACAGGGTGCTTAACTCAAAGGTACGGAAAAGATATCACAGAATTAATACCTGAGATAGATATCTTAATGGGTGTTAATGATTACGATAAGCTTATATCATATATAAAAGACTTTATGGAAGACAATAAAAAGATAACAAGCTTTAATTTTAGTAACCAAAATATAAACGAGGGTGAAAGAATAATAACAACTCAGGGACATACTGCTTATATAAGGATAGCAGAAGGCTGTGATAACTTTTGTACTTATTGTATAATCCCTAAAATCAGAGGCAGTTTTAGAAGTAGAAAACTAGAAAATATCCTTGATGAGGCAGAAAAACTAGCTAAAAGTGGTGTTAAGGAAATTATATTGGTAGCTCAAGATACTACTCGCTATGGTGAAGATATTTACAATGAAAAGATGTTACCAAAGCTATTACAAAAAATTAGTTTAATTGAAGGTATAGAATGGATAAGGGTTCTTTATTGTTACCCAGAACAAATTACTGATGAGCTTATATTAGAAATTAAAAACAATAAAAAGGTTTGTAAGTATTTAGATATCCCACTACAACATATAAGTAGTGATATTTTAAAACGTATGGGAAGAAAAACTAATAAAGATCAAGTAATAAATGTTATAGATAAGTTAAGACATAATATTCCCGGAATCATTTTAAGAACTTCAATTATAGTTGGATTCCCTGGTGAAACTAAAGAAAACTTCGAAGAATTAAAAGACTTTGTAAAAGAATATAAATTAGATAGACTAGGCGTATTTACCTACTCTCAAGAGGAGGATACTCCTGCTGCTATTATGGAAGATCAAATTGAAGAGGAAGTTAAACTTTTAAGGGAAGAGGAATTAATGTTAATACAAAAAGATGTGTCTAATTATATTAATTCTAAAAAGCTAAACAATATATATGATGTTATTATTGAAGGATTCGACAATGGTATTCATTACGGTCGTAGTACTGAAATGGCTCCAGATGTTGATGGAACTATAATGGTTGAAAGTGATACTCAACTAGAAAAGGGGAATATAGTTAAAGTTAAAATAAAAAGCTGTCTTGAATATGATTTAATGGGAGTTGTTTTAAATGAATCTTGCAAATAAATTAACAATAGTGAGAATATTTTTAGTACCCATATTTCTTATATTTATAACTGCACAGGATATACCCTATGGCACAATAATAGCAACAGTTATATTTATAATAGCTGCACTTACTGATAAGTTAGATGGATATATAGCAAGAAGTAGGAATCAAATAACTAAGTTTGGAAAGTTTATGGATCCATTAGCAGATAAGCTTTTGGTTACAGCGGCCTTAATATCCTTAGTTGAATATCAAATAGTACCTGCATGGGCAGCAATAGTGATAATTGCAAGAGAATTTGCAGTAACAGGACTTAGAAGCATTGCAGCCTCAGATGGAAATGTAATTGCGGCTAGCTATTGGGGTAAACTTAAAACTGTGATTCAAATAATGGCAATAATATTATTGTTATTACAAGTAAATATTGCAGCTCAACCAGAACTTACAGATAAAGTTTATAATAGCAATTTGCTTAAAGGATTCTTTAACTGGGCACCTGAGATATTTTTATATCTTGCAGTAATTATAACTATAATATCAGGATTAGATTATTTTATAAAAAATAAAAATTCCATAAGCATAGATAAATAATATATTGATTAAGAAAGTAAAATAGGGCAACAATTTAATATATACATATCTTTAAATCTATTATAATAGATGTTGACTATTGGAATATTCTATCTTATAATATAATAGAACTAATGTTCTGGAAGGTTGGTGACCGTAATGGGTAATGTGGATAATGAAAAATTAAAAGCAATTGAAACTGCTATGAGTCAAATTGAAAAACAATTTGGTAAAGGATCTATAATGAAACTAGGCGGTGGAAGCTTACTAACTGTAGATTCTATTTCTACAGGATGTTTAGATATTGATATTGCACTAGGAATAGGTGGTGTACCTAAGGGAAGGGTTATTGAGATATATGGACCAGAATCTTCTGGTAAGACTACTGTTGCACTTCATGTGGTGGCAGAGGCACAGAAAAATGGAGGAACGGCAGCTTATATAGATGCTGAGAATGCATTAGATCCAGCCTATGCTAAAAGACTAGGGGTAGATATAGATAGTTTAATTGTGTCTCAACCAGATACGGGTGAGCAAGCACTAGAAATAACAGAAGCTTTAGTTAGGTCAGGAGCCATTGATGTAATTGTAGTGGATTCTGTAGCAGCTTTAGTTCCAAGAGCAGAAATAGAAGGCGAAATGGGAGACTCTCATGTAGGCCTACAAGCAAGACTTATGTCTCAAGCATTAAGAAAGCTTTCAGGAAGTATTAATAAGTCAAAATGTGTAGCTATATTTATTAACCAACTAAGAGAAAAAGTTGGTGTAATGTTTGGTAGCCCAGAAGTTACTCCAGGTGGAAGAGCTCTTAAGTTTTATTCATCTGTAAGACTTGATATAAGAAGAATTGATTCAATTAAACAAGGTGATGAGGTTGTTGGAAATAGAACTAGAGTGAAGGTTACAAAAAACAAAGTAGCGCCTCCTTTTAAGCAAGCTGAATTTGATATCATGTATAATGGTGGAATTTCAAAAGAAGGTAGCGTTCTAGATATAGGCTCAAAAGAAGAAATTGTTCAAAAAAGTGGATCTTGGTTTTCTTATAAGGATGTTAGACTTGGTCAAGGTAGAGAAAATGCCAAGCAGTATTTAAAAGAAAATCCAGAACTCATGAAAGAAATAGAAATTCTTATAAGAGAAAGATTTAATTTACCTTTGAACAAGGTTGATGGAGAAAAGGCTAAATCATCAAATAAGGAATCTAAAACAGTAGATTCAAATAAAGATACTGAGTCAAAAGATACAAAACAAAAAAAATAACAGTGCTTTAAAAAACTGCAAGAATTATTCTTGCAGTTTTTATGCATCAATTCATCTTGACATAGATTTGAATTTAAAATATAATATAGACAAATACTGGTTTGAGATAATCAAATAGTATTTATAAAAAAAAGAATTAAACACCTTTTCTATGAGATAGGTTGACTAAAGCTTAAATTCACATAGAAATTAAGGAGGTGTTGTGACATGGATGCAACTTTTAAAATGATACTAATAACTATTGTTATACTAGCATTAGCTGGTATTGCCATATATATGATATTCCATAATAAAATCAAAGAATCTAAAAACAAACTTTTAGTTATGGAAAAAGAGGCGGAAGCAATACTTGTTAGCAGTAAAAAAGAGTCAGAGAACTTAAAAAAAGAAGCAATTTTAGAAGCTAAAGAAGAGGTTCACAAATTAAGAAACGATTTTGAAAAAGAGTCTCGTGAAAGAAGAAATGAAGTACAAAGATTTGAAAGAAGATTAATCCAAAGGGAAGAAGCTTTAGACAAAAAAAGTGATTCATTAGAGAAAAAAGAAGAGAACTTAAGTAATAAGATTCTACAAGTTGAAGAACTTGAAACCGGAGTGAAAGATTTATATTCACAACAAAGACAAGAGCTTGAGAGAATTTCAGGTTTATCTGCAGAAGAGGCAAAACAGATATTACTTGAAGAAGTGCGTAGAGAAATTAAACATGAAACTGCATTAATGATTAAAGATATTGAATCAAAGGCTAAAGATGAAGCAGATAAAAGAGCAAGAGAGGTAATAACTTGTGCAATACAAAGATGTGCTGCAGATCATGTATCTGAATCAACTGTACATGTAGTAGCTCTACCTAACGATGAGATGAAGGGTAGAATTATAGGCAGAGAAGGTAGGAACATAAGAACTCTTGAGACATTGACAGGTGTAGATTTAATTATTGATGATACACCAGAAGCGGTTATATTATCTTGCTTTGACCCTATAAGAAGGGAAGTTGCAAGGCTAGCCTTAGAAAAACTAATTGTTGATGGAAGGATTCATCCAGCTAGAATTGAAGAGATGGTTGAACGTGCTAAAAAGGATGTAGAAAATGATATCAAAGAAGAAGGCGAGCAAGCTACTTTTGAGACAGCTGTCCACGGACTACATCCAGAGTTAATTAAACTTTTAGGAAGATTAAAATACAGAACTAGTTATGGTCAGAATGTACTTAAACATTCTATAGAGGTTTCATATTTAGCTGCACTTATGGCATCGGAACTAGGACTTGATCCTACCATTGCTAAAAGAGCAGGGTTATTACATGATATAGGAAAGGCTTTAGATCATGAAATAGAAGGGCCACACGCTCTAATAGGAGCTGATATGGCTAAGAAGTATCATGAATCCGCTATAATAGTTAATGCTATTGCAGCTCATCATGGTGATGTAGAAATGCAATCTCTTGAAGCAATATTGGTTCAAGCTTCAGATGCTATATCTGCCGCTAGACCAGGAGCTAGAAGAGAGACATTAGAAACTTATATTAAACGTCTTGAAAAGCTTGAAGAGATTTCAAATAGTCATGAGGGCGTGGAAAAATCTTATGCTATACAAGCTGGAAGAGAAATACGTATAATTGTAAAGCCTGATCAAATTGATGATGCTGGAGCTATCGAAATGGCACGGGATATAGTTAAGACTATAGAAAGTGAATTAGAATACCCAGGTCAAATAAAGATTAATGTAATAAGAGAAACTAGAGCTATAGATTATGCTAAATAATTAAACAAAAATAAAATACACTTTGCTTTAGCAAGGTGTATTTTATTTTTAAATATATCTCTATACAGAAAGGACTTTTTACATATGTGTAGAATTATAGTAGTTATAGTAATGTATTAACTATTATTGTTTAAACGCAATAGTTGAGTTTATATATAGGGGGTAAAATTAATGGAAATATTAAAAGTATCTACTAAATCTAATCCTAACTCCGTAGCGGGAGCTTTAGCGGCCGTATTAAAAGAAAAAGATACTGTAGAAATTCAAGCTATAGGAGCAGGGGCTGTTAATCAATCTATTAAAGCCATAGCAATAGCAAGAGGTTTTGTTGCACCTAGTGGTAAAGATCTTATTTGTGTGCCTGCATTTACAGATATTGAAATTGACGGGGAAGAGAGAACTGCGATCAAATTAATTATCCAGTGTAGATAATTATAAAAAAAGGAGTTGCAAGTATAAGATCATTTATCTTTTTGATGAAATAATATCGGTAAAGGTTTTCAAAGCGTGTTAAATCTTTTATATCTATAAAAAATATAAATACAAAAAATATATTTTAAACGGGGGAAACATAAATGAAACTTTCTTTAAAAGCAAAACAAATAGAACCATCTTTAACTTTAGCTATTACAGCTAAGGCTAAGAAAATGAAAGCAGAAGGTATAGACGTAATTGGGTTCGGGGCAGGGGAACCTGATTTTAATACTCCAGAAAACATTCAAAATGCAGCTATACAAGCTATGGAAAAAGGATTAACAAGATATACACCAGCCTCAGGAATTATTGAACTTAAAGATGTTATTTGTGAAAAGTTTAAAAAAGACAATAATCTTTCTTATGATTCGTCACAAATAATTATATCTACAGGTGCAAAGCAATGTCTAGCTAATGTATTTAAAGCTATATTAAACCCTCTTGATCAGGTTATAGTGTCTACACCATATTGGGTAAGTTATCCTGAACTTATAAGACTTGCAGATGGAGTGCCGGTATATGTAAATAGTGGAGAAAAAAACAATTTTAAGTACACTTTAGAATCTTTAAAAAGTGCAGTAACAAACAAGACAAAGGCAATTATAATTAATAGTCCTAATAACCCTACAGGAACCTTGTATAGTGAAGAAGAGTTAATTCTTATAGCTAATTTTTGCAAAGAAAATGATATAATAATAATTTCTGATGAAATCTATGAAAAATTAACATACGGAGACAAAAAACATATAAGCATAGCTAGTGTATCTGAAGATGCTTACAATAGAACTATAGTTATAAATGGTGTGTCTAAATCCTATGCAATGACTGGATGGCGGATTGGATATGCTGCTGGCCCAAAAGAGATAATAAAGCTTATGTCTAACATACAAAGTCATACAACTTCTAACCCTAACTCAATAGCACAATATGCAGCTATTGAAGCTATTTCTGGTAAGCAAGATACTATGGAATTTATGGTAAATGAATTTAGTGATAGAAAAGAGTACATGATTAATAGAATAGAAAAGATAAAAGGCATATCTGCAATAAAACCAGACGGTGCATTTTATGTAATGATAAATATAGACAATTTACTAAATAAAAAGAATAATAATGACGTTATAAAAGATTCATTAGATTTTTCAAGATTGCTTTTAGAACAAGAAAAAGTAGCCGTTATACCAGGGGATGCTTTTGGGGTTAACAATTACATAAGACTATCCTATGCTACCTCTTTAGATAATATAAAAGAAGGTTTAAATAGGATAGAGATGTTTATAGGTAAGATAATTTAAGTAGCCTGTTTTAAATAAGATAATTTAGTGTTATATTAATATAATAAACTTTAAATTAGATAGGAAGTGCTATTATGCAGAAGAGTTTAAGGTTATATCTACCAGTTGAAGGTGAAGTAAAACCAATTTCTGAGGTAAATGACTATTTATTTAATAAAAGAATAATGGGTGAAGGCATAGCAATAGAACCAAAAGGAAACTTTTTATATGCTCCTGTGTCAGGGGAGATAACATTGATTTATGAAGGACGACATGCTTTAGCCATAAAGACAGATTCAGGACTACAAGTATTAATACACGTAGGTATAGATTCTATTAAGTTAAATGGTAAGGGATTTGCCTATTATGTAAATAAAGGAGATTGCGTTGAAGCAGGGGATAAAATTTTATTTTTTGACAGAGAATATGTAGAAACGTACGCATCATCTACAACACCCATTGTAATAACAAATTCAGAGCTTATTTCTAACATATCATTTAATTATAAAGCCTGTAAAGTAGGAGATGTAATTATGGATATTACTTTAAAACCTTGAACTATGAAATAAACATGATATAATATAATAGCTAATTAAAAATTTAGGTTAAAGAGGTGAATACAATGATTTCAAAAGAGGTAATCGTTAAAAATAGTACAGGACTTCACGCAAGACCTGCTACGTTGCTTGTTAAAAAGGCATCTTCATTTAAATCAGATGTGAGCATAGAGTTTAATGGTAAAAAGGCTAATGTTAAAAGCTTAATAGGAGTTTTATCTCTTGGTGTAACAAGAGACTCTTCAATTACAGTTATGGCATCAGGAGACGACGAAACTCATGCAGTAGAAGAAATAGTTAAGTTGATTAAGTCATTAGAAGAATAAGAAAAGAAAAATGAAAAAGATACTCCTTTATGGAGTATCTTTTTTATTTTTCTTTAAAATTTATCAGTCTAGTTTTGAAAATGAAAACTAAAAGATTCACGCCTGAAATCCCTATAATAATGTATAAAAGTCTTTCTACAAAGTCAAAAGAACTAAAAAGTAAATAGAATATGTTGATATTAGCAACCCCGATTAAACCCATGTTTATTGATCCTATTATAACTAATATAAATGATATCTTATCAAAAACATTTAATTTATACATAGCATCCTCCTTATAATATCTAATATTAGTCTATTAATTTAAAAGTAAAATAGAACTATTTAAAAAAATATGATATAATACGAATAATAATATAATTAAAAACAAATACGTTCGTATGGAGGTAATTATGAGAAACCAATATTCTACACCGCTTAATAGTAGGTATTCTTCTAAGGAAATGAGCTATTTATTTTCCGAAGAATATAAGTTTACTACTTGGAGAAAGTTATGGGTTGCATTAGCAAGAAGTGAGAGAGAACTCGGACTTCAGATAACTGAAAAGCAAGTTTTAAAATTAGAAGAAAATATACATAATATAAATTATGAAGACGCTATAATGAAAGAAAAAGAAATAAGACATGATGTTATGAGTCATATTTATGCATATGGACTTGAATGTCCTGAATCAAAAGCAATAATACATTTAGGCGCTACTAGCTGTTTTGTTGGAGATAATACAGATCTTATAGTAATGAAGGATGCCCTTAATCTTATTAAAAAGAAGCTTTTAAATATAATAAATTCTCTATCCAAATTTGCAGTAGAATATAAAGATGTACCCACACTAGGATTTACACATTTCCAACCAGCTCAACTTACAACAGTAGGGAAAAGGGCGACTTTATGGATTCAAGATCTTATGATAGATTTAGAAAGCTTGCAATATGTAATAGATTCACTGAAGTTTAGAGGTGTAAAAGGGACTACTGGAACTCAGGCGAGTTTTATGAATTTATTTAATAACGATGAAGAGCTAGTAAAAAAACTAGATACATTAGTTGCTAGAGAATTTGGATTTAAAGAAAGTTATGATGTTACAGGCCAAACATATCCTAGAAAGATAGATTCTATAGTGCTTAATACACTTTCTGAAATAGCTCAAAGTGCATATAAGTTTAGTAATGACTTAAGGTTACTTCAAGGTATGAAGGAAATGGAAGAACCTTTTGAAAAGAATCAAGTAGGTTCATCGGCTATGGCGTACAAGAGGAACCCTATGAGGTCTGAGCGCATAGGTGCTCTATCAAGACTAGTTATAGTGAATTCTTTAAACCCTGCAATAACCGCTGCTACTCAATGGTTTGAAAGAACTTTAGATGACTCTGCAAATAAGAGAATAGCAATAGCAGAAGCTTTCTTAGCTTTAGATGGAGCTTTGAATCTTTATTCAAATATATCTTCAAATTTAGTGGTATATGATAAGATAATTGAATCTCATGTAACTAATGAATTACCTTTTATGGCCACAGAAAACATATTAATGGAAGCTGTAAAAAAAGGTGGAGACAGGCAAGAACTTCATGAAAGAATAAGAATACATTCTATGGAATCAGCAAGCAGGATTAAAAAAGAAGGACTTAATAACGACTTAATAGATCGAATAATAAATGATAAAAGCTTCCCTTTTACCGAAGATGAGATTATAAAAATTATAAATCCTAAAAACTTCATAGGAAGAGCTCCGGGTCAAGTTACAGATTTTATTCAATCTAAGATAAAACCTATACTTGAAAATAATTCTGATTTAATTGGCGGAATAACTGAAATTAACGTATAAAACTAATTTCAGGATTTTTGATTTCGTATATTTTATTTCTTAGCAAAAGGTATAAAGCATGTTAGAAACATACTTTATACCTTTTGCTTTATTCAATTTCAACATAAAATAAAGAATTTTATATTAAATAATAAAGACTCTACAAATAACGTCGCTAAATGTATATTTAGCGACGTTATTTACTTTTGTAAATAAGTAAGGTAAACTATATATAGGAATAATATATGAAATTTAGGTGATAATCATGAAATATAACATAAAGAGTATTTATAATCAAGATCTCCCCCCTTCTGCTATAGAGTTTTTAACTTATTTAGAAACTATTAAAGGTAAATCAATAAATACCATAGATGCATACAAAGTTGACTTAACTATGTTCTTAAGATTTATAAAAGCATACAAAGGTCTTTGCAGTGCTGATTTAGAATTTGAGGACATACCTATTAATGATGTAGATAAAACATTACTCAAACAAATATCCTTAACTGATTTATATGCATTTATATCATTTACCGAAAAACATAGAAATAATGGTAATTATGCTAGAGCTAGAAAAGTAGCTACTTTAAAGTCTTTTTTTAATTTTCTTAACAATAAAGCTAAGATAATTAATGAAAATCCTGCTACAGAATTAGAATCTCCAAAGATAAACCAAAGGAACCCTGTATATTTAACTCTTACTGAGAGCCGCACCCTTCTACATTCAATGGATAAAAGGGAGAAAAATTATCAGAGAGATTATTGCATAGTAACCATATTTTTGAACTGTGGATTAAGACTTTCAGAACTATGTGGTATAAACATTTCTAGAATTAAAGATGATACTTTAACTGTTATAGGTAAAGGAAATAAAGAAAGGACTGTTTACTTAAATCAAACCACGTTAAACGCTATAGATGATTATTTAAAAGTAAGGGATGCATCAAAGGTTTCAGGAAGTGATAAGGATGCTTTATTTATAAGTTCAAAAAATAATCGAATAAATAAAAGAAGTGTTGAAAGAGTAGTAAAAAAACATATAAAAGCAGCGGGGTTAGATAGTGAAAAGTATACTCCTCACAAATTAAGACACACCGCAGCAACTTTAATGTACAAGCATGGTAATGTAGATATAAGAAGTCTTCAAGATATATTAGGTCATGAAAACATATCTACTACCCAAATATATACACACGTAGATGATGAAAGATTAAGAGAGGCGGTAAAATCCAATCCTTTAAACCAAGACGAAATTATATGATTTTAAAGAAAAATATAGAACCACAATGGCCATTTGTACCTATAAAGTTATTTTGAAATCCAAAATAAAATTACAGAGGCAATTGATTTTCAATTTACCTCTGTAATATTTAAATTTAAATTAGTCTACAATTCATTTTTTTATCTACGTATCCCCTACTCTTTTCCCTTTAATATTATTAATCCTGGGTAGGCTTCAGTTGCTAACGAATTAAAATCTGACTCATTATCTAATATACCTTTTACATCTTCTAAATCTTCTATAAAATAAACCTTTTTATTATCTACTTCTTCTACGAATGAATCATTTATGTCTTCTAAATTAAAAGTCTTGTCATTATCTCCATAAGAATCATAGTTAGAAGCATTATCATTGAGTACACTTTTTAAGTTTTCTGAGTTATTTGGGAATTTGTCCCCTTCTAAAACATAGTTCTCTAAATCTTCCATATTTATAGAACGTACCTCGGACTCTTGTGGATCTAAACACTTAAAGCAATTGTCACAAACTTTATTTGGAGCTAAGTCACACATATCATCTTCTGTGCTAGATTCATAATTAGATAGTTTGTTTTTATTTTTATCTATAGCAATCACCTCTATCTTAAATTTATAATATATTAAACTTTAGTATTATATTATACCACAAAGATTTTAAAAATCAATTTCAACAAATAACTAGGTTTGAGTCAAGTAAAAGTGGGCAACTATTTTCTTTGATTTATTATCCATTATTTTACATGAGGTATTTATAATTTACCCTACCCATTTTTATTCTTAATTGTAACTAAGATCTCCAAATCCTTTTAATCCACAAAGTCTTTGTATTACTTTTCTTCCAAAGGTAACCGCAGCTCCACTATAAGGAATAGGCGCGGTATGTATCTTATATTCTTTAGATTTCGTACCCTTTTTATTAACCGCGGAAGCGGATAAAGGTATTTCACGAATTACAGCATCTATAACACCCTTCGGGATAATGTTTTTATAGATTTTATCCAAGGTACTAAATAATCTATTGCTGAACTTTTCTGCTAAAATTTTAGATAAGTTATCGGCTCCATTAATAGACCAGCTCATTTTTCTACCTTTCATTCTATGTGCTAACACATCGCAAATGTTATGTTCCATAGTCCCTAATTGCCTATATTCTATCCCTTCGGGTGCCGTAGGCATAGTTATATTGTCTCTTAATTTATATGGAACTAGGCCCTCTTTATTATGTACAAAATAGTCATATAGCTCTGTAAGCTTTTTAAAAACAACTTCATCTTTATTATTTTCTATCATCATGTTAACAATTGCTTCCAACCCTTCATCAACTTTCCCTTGCCTAAATAACTTAAGTAAGACTTTCTGTTCTTTTTTATCACTTACTTTTCTAATAATTGCTTGGCTTATATGAAATGGATCCAGTTGAAAGTGTATGTCTTGATCTTCACAGGTTGCTTTTATCCACTTTGCACCATCTCCATTTAATATCCTAGTTTCTATTTCATCAACATTATACTTTTCAGCAATGGTTGCTTCCGCAACTTTTTTAAAGTGGCTAGAACTATTAAAACTTGCACAAACAGTTTTATCAATAACAACATATTCTTTTTTACTACCTGGACGCAACTTCCAACCTGTATAAGATACTGCTAATTTAAGTTCTTTTTTTCTATTCTTACCCTTTGGTCTATCTTTTCCCTGAATGGATAACCATACCCCGTCTTGCTCCTGAAATAGCACTGGTACTTCCTTTTCGCCTTTCAACGCACCTTTTTCATTTAGTTCAATCTTACGCTTTTCTAGTTCATTTATCTTTTCTCCAACCATTTGAACTATGTTCCAAACTCCTTGAGCACTAATTTCCTGATTACACATTGTTTTTATATTTTCAGCTGTTTTTCTAAAAGATACTTCTGACACGTTAGTTAAAATAGTTTCTACAAGATTTATAGATACATTACCTATGGTGTCCATGCCTAGATACTCATCTAAAAGGAACTTAGTAGCTGTTTTACCATCTTCAAGTTCAAACTGATAGATACGTCTTGAATATTCAACATCCCCCATAATCGTTCTTAAACAAGTCTTTTTAAGTCCCTTATTTCTATATACTTTAATATCTCTTTCTTTAAGTAGCTTTTCATCTAAAGCTTCCAACACATTTTTTAAAACATGGCAGGCTTCATCACAAACCATCTTATAAATCTTTTTCTCTATCTCCTTGAAAGTTAAGCCGTTTTCATTTAAACTAACATTATACATAAATTCAACTCCATTCAGTTTTGTCTAGATAATAAAATTATAATGGATAATTTATGTATTGGGGAGATGTTTTTGCATCTCCTTTTATTTATATAGTTTTTTATACTAGTTCTGCCTACTAAAATTATACTCTAACAAATAACTAGAAAAATATACTAAAAATATATAAAAGAAAACTTTTTGTAAATGTTATCAATTTAAAAGAACATAGGTTTGAATTACTTAAGATTGTATGATATAATTAATATTAATAATTAAGATTGTGGGGTGTTTATTAATGACGGAACAAGCAAATTCAAAACAAGAAGAAATATACGCATTTTTAAAGAGTTATACTGAATTAAAAGGGTATCCTCCTTCAGTAAGAGAGATATGTGAGGCAGTGTCATTAAAATCGACTTCTACTGTTCATGGACACTTAAAAAGATTAGAGAAAAAAGGTTTTATAAAAAGAGATCCTACAAAACCAAGAGCCCTAGAAATATTGGAACTATCCATGTCTAAAAAGGAAATGGTTGATATCCCAATCATAGGAAAGGTTACTGCTGGATTACCTATATTAGCTGTAGAAAATATTGAAGATACATTCTCTATGCCTATGAACTTTGTTAAACACGATAAGGACTTATTTATGTTAAAGGTAAGTGGAGATAGTATGATTGAAGCCGGTATACATAGTGGCGATTTGGCCATTATTGAAAAGGGCGAAACTGCAATCAATGGAGAAATCATTGTAGCGTTAATAGAAAACGAAGCTACAATAAAAAGATTCTTTAAAGAAGACGGTTTTATAAGACTTCAGCCAGAAAATAAAAGTATGAGCCCAATAATAATAAAAGAATGTGTTGTTTTAGGGAAGTTAGTAGGAATATATAGAAGATATTAGAAGGCAATAAAAGCACTAAAGTTATAGTGCTTTTATTGCTTTATTGCTTTATTGCTTTATTGCTTTACTGTTTTATTATTTTAGATAGTGCTATTAAAACTCCGAGTTTACCATGATCAAAGGTTAATCCACCTTGAAGATAAGCTATATATGGATCTCTTATAGGTGCATCTGCTGAAAGTTCTATGGATGATCCTTGAATAAAGGCTCCAGCAGCCATTATTACTTGATCTTTATATCCTGGCATTTCCCACGGTTCACATTCTACAAAGGAATCTATAGGTGAACCTTTTTGTATTCCCTTACAAAAATTAATCAAAAGATCTTTATCATTAAACTTTATAGCTTGTATTATATCACTTCTTTTATCGTCAAACTTTGGCATAACTTCAAAGCCTGAAAGTTCCATAAGCCTTGCAGCAAATACAGCTGTTTTTACCGCTTCCATAGATATATGTGGTGCTAGAAAAAGACCTTGGAATAATTGTCTCATCACTCCAAAAGTTGATCCACACTCCCCTCCTATACCCGGCACTGTTAATCTAAAGGAGGCTTGTTTAACATATTCCTCTTTTCCAACTATGTACCCTCCTGTAGGAGAAATACCACCACCTATATTTTTTATTAACGAACCTGCCATTAAATCAGCACCAACATCTGTAGGTTCTTTTGTATCTATAAATTCACCATAACAGTTATCAACAAATACAATTACATCTTTTCTTATGGACTTTATAAATTCAATCATTTCTTCTATTTCAGAAATCAAAAATGACTTTCTCCAACCATAACCTGTAGAACGTTGTATATGTATAAGCTTTATACTTTTATCAGTTTCAAGCTCTGATTTTATAGATTTAAAGTTAACTTTACCTTCCACCAAATCTAATTGTTTGTAATTTATCCCATATTCTTTAAGTGAACCAATATTTGTTTCATTGCTTATTCCAATTATTCCATGAAGGGTATCATAAGGAGTACCACAGATAGATAACATAGTATCATTAGGCCTTAAATTACCGAAAAGCGCTGTACCTATTGCATGTGTACCATTTACAAAGTGCGGTCTTACAAGTGCCGCTTCTGCATTAAAGATACTGCAATAAACCTTTTCAAGGGCATCTCTTCCAATGTCTCCATAACCATAACCTGAAGAGTTAGTAAAGTGTATATCACTTATCCTTTCGTTTTGAAGTGCCATTAAAACCTTTGATTGGTTATATTCTCTTATCTCATCGTACATTTTAAATTGTTCATCTATATCTTTTAAAGTTATTTCGTATAATTCTAAAATTTTATCACTTATTCCGTAATTAGATTTATATAGTTCTTTTGTAGCATTAAGCATTATTTAGTCTCCTTTGAATTTTAAATTTATATGTAAGCATAATAAATTAATAGGCAACTTAGTTGCCTATTAAAACCAAAAATCAAATAAATTATTTAGTGAAACCTTAATCGTTATTAAATGAAATTGGCTTTAGTGGTGTTATTGTTGTTATAGCATGTTTATATACTAGCACTTCTTTACCCTCTGAATCAAGTATAATAATAAAATTATCAAAGCCTTTAACTAGACCTTTTAGCTGAAATCCATTAGTAAGATACATAACTACGGGTATCTTATTTTTTCTTGATTCATTTAAAAATATATCTTGTAAGTTATTTGTTAATTTAGTCATATCATCATCCTCCAAAATTTCGTTAAGATAGTATTGTATAAACATAGAAAATATCCTTTTTAGGTTGTATAAATTAATAGTTAATATATATTATAATAGAGAACCTAATCAACTTCTTACTTCTTTAGTAATAGTGTTTAGTATTTCTTCATCTGAATATATATCTTTATCTATATACTTAACTCGAGGGTCCTTTCGGAACCAAGTTAATTGCCTTTTTGCATAATTTCTAGAATTTTGTTTTATATCCTCTACAGCATCATCTAAGGTAGTATCTAAACTAAGATATTTTAGTAACTCCTTATATCCGATGCCTTGCATAGATTGTAATCTACCATTGCAACCTAATGATTTTAACTTAATTACCTCTTCTAAAAGGCCCTGCTGCATCATAGTGTCTACTCTTTTGTTTATTCTATTATATAAATCTTCTCTATTCATAGTAAGGGCATAATAATATATGTCATAAGGAACATCATATAAATCATCTCTTTTAAAAGAACTAAAGGGCTTCCCTGTAATGTGATAAACCTCTAAGGCTCTAATAACTCTTTTAGAATTGTTTGGATGGATTTTATCATAACTTTCTGTATCTATATCCTTAAGCATACTATGAACATATTCTTTCCCTTTTTCTTCTGTTAAGTTTTCAAGATAATTTCTATAATCAATATCTTTATTACCTTCAGTAAAATCTAAGTTACATATAATAGAATCAATATAAAGGCCCGTACCACCTGAAATTATAGGTATCCTTTTCCTACTAATGATATCTTTAATCTTTTCAGTGGCTAAAGATTTATATTCTGCAACTGTAAAACTATCCATAGGAGATATAATATCTATTAAATGATGTGGTACCTCTTCTTGAAATTTTTGTTCTACCTTAGCTGATCCAATATCCATATCCTTATATATTTGCATAGAATCTGCTGAAATTATTTCTCCATTAATACTTTTAGCAAGCTTAATAGATAGTTCTGTTTTACCAACTGCTGTAGGCCCTGTGAGTATTATTAATTTGTCTTTCATTTAGATCACCTTAATTAAATAGTTTATGTTAGAGTGGAATAACATAAACTATTGTACCCTTTTAAATTTTTTTTCTAATTCATAATTACTAAATTTTATAACCGTTGGTCTACCATGAGGGCAAGTAAAAGGCTCTTCTATTGTAGAAAGCTCTTTTAATAATGATTTCATCTCATCTAAAGACAGTTTATCATTTCCTTTTATGGCAGACTTGCATGCCATAGTTGCAATTCTATTATACTTTACAACATCCGTACTTCCTGTACCGAAATTTTTAATATCATCTAATATAGATAAAAATGTGTTTTTAACATCTAGTTTACCTAACATATAAGGAACTTCTCTAATATATAAGGTGTTTTCACCAAATTCTTCTATATGAAATCCACTTTTTAAAAATAGTTCTTTATTTTCAATATAATAGCCAAAGTCCTCATAATTAAGTTCTAAAATACAAGGAGTAAGTAAGCTTTGTATTATTACACTTGAATCTATAATTTCTTTTTTATATTTCTCGAAAAATATTTTCTCGTGTGCTGCATGTTGGTCTACAATGTATAGTGTATGATCATATTCTGCTAATATATAGGTTTTATTATATTGACCTATTAGATTTAACGGCGGAAGTTTGTCTTTTTTAAAGATATCTTCGTCTAGCTGAATCTCAGCCCTAGACATATCATGGCTTTTTAAATCCACTGGAATATATATAGTTTCCATAGTTATATCTTCTTTATTTAAAATAACATCATCTTCAGTTATATAACCCTTAGTATTATTAAAAGTATCCTTTTGTATACTAGATAAATCATCATGGCCATATTTATAGTCATGACTTTTAGGTTCACTTGAATTTTCAACAGAGTTTGAATTCTCTTTTAGAAAGTTTATCTTTTCATAAGGAGAATCTTCATAAATACTTGGTTTGTTTTTTTCTTCAGGTAAATAAAAACTGCCTTCTAGATGATCTTTTAATTTATTATGAACTGCATTAAATACTGAAGAATAAATTATCCTTTCATCTTTAAATTTGATTTCTGCCTTAGTTGGATGTATATTAACATCAATATACTCAGGGAAAATATCAATAAATATTATGAAAAATGGATGATTATTAATGGTCAAAAAACTTCTATAAGCATTTTCTACAGCGGTGGTTATAGTTCTATTTTTGATAAATCTTTTATTAATAAAAATGGATTGGTTATTTCTACTCTTTCTGCTTATCTCCTCAGTACCTATATATCCATATACAGATAATGTGTCTTTATGACTTTCGAAATATATAGAGTTATCAGCTATAGTTTTACCATAAACGCTTCTTATGCTATCTAGATTATTAGATGTTCCATAAGTACTTAAAGACTTTTTATTATTATTATAATAACTAAAGGATACGTCAGGATTAGAAAGAGCAATTTTACTTACAATCTCACTAATCAATGAAGTTTCTCTTGTTTTAGACTTTAAAAACTTCTTTCTTGCAGGCACGTTATAAAACATGTCTCTTACTTCTATAGTAGTACCTACATTGCACCCAACTTCTTTTATGGATTCAATCTTCCCCCCAGATACAAAAATCTCTACACCAAAATCATTAGAGGCTATTCTAGAAGATAGTCTTACCTTAGATATTGCGGCTATACTAGCTAAAGCCTCTCCCCTAAATCCTAGAGTGCTTATATTGTATATATCTTCAATAACTGAAATCTTACTTGTGGCATGGGGTATAAAGGCAGTTTTTATATCATCAGGATGTATACCTGCACCATCATCGATTATTTTTATTAAAGTTTCTCCACCCTCTTCTATTTGAATTGTAATATTTTTTGCCTTAGCATCTATACTATTTTCCAAAAGCTCTTTAACTACAGAAGAGGCTCTTTCAACAACCTCCCCTGCTGCAATTTTATTTGATGTATTTTCATCTAAAATATTAATTCTATCCAAAAGGTATCACCACCTTTTATTAATTTATATCATTAGCATTTTCACTAATTTATTAAGTTTAATTTATATCTTTAGCCTTTTTAACCAGTTCATTAAGTTTAACCATACAATCTAAAGGGGTCATGTTTAGTATGTCAATTTCAGATATATCTACCATAAAGTTTTCTTTATTTAAGTCTTTAAATCCTATCTGATACATATCCTTTTTATCTATATCTTGAGGGCTATGTTCTTTAATTAAATCCTTGTTGCGTTTAAGTTTATCCTCGTTAGTAACATCTTTATTAATCTTAGGTTCACTAATTGAATTACTCTTTATTGAATTACCCTTTGAAATGTTTTCATCATCTAGAGTCTTTTCCTTATTTAAATGATTTTCCTTTGATATCCTTTTACTCTTAGAATCCGTCTCAAGACTTAAAAGGATATCTCTTGCCCTATTTATAACCTCTTTTGGAAGGCCTGCAAGTTTTGCTACATCTATACCATAAGACTCATCAGCACCTTTAGGTAATATCTTTCTTAAGAACACTATGCTATTATCTATTTCTTTTACAGATACTGAATAGTTTTTTACGCCCTTAAGACTTTCTTCAAGCACTGTTAGCTCGTGGTAATGAGTTGCAAATAAAGTTTTAGACCTTAGATTTTTATTTGTACAAATATATTCTATAACGGACCAGGCTATACTAAGCCCATCATAGGTACTAGTACCCCTACCTACTTCATCTAATAAAACCAAGCTTTTAGTAGTAGCATTTTTAAGTATATTAGACACTTCACACATTTCAACCATAAAGGTACTCTTACCACCAGCTAAATCATCTGATGCGCCAATCCTTGTAAATATCTTATCACATATACTTATATCTGCATAATCAGCAGGTACAAAGCTGCCTATTTGTGCCATTAATACTATAACAGCTATTTGACGCATATAAGTTGATTTACCCGCCATATTAGGCCCTGTAATAAGCAATAGTTGATCATCATTTGTATTCATGTAGGTATCGTTACTTACAAACCTACCCTTTTCTATTAACTTTTCAACAACAGCATGTCTTCCCTCTTTAATATTTATATAATTATCATCATTTATAATTGGACGTACATAATTATTATCTAGGGCTATATTAGTTAACGAATAAAGACAATCTATAGTGGAGATATATCTTGCTGTAGTTTTCATTCTTTCAACATGGTTTTCAATTTCATCTCTTATATCTACAAATAATTTGTATTCTAATTCTATAAGGTTCTCTTCCGCACCTAAGATTTGATCTTCAATTTCTTTTAATTCTTGTGTAATGAATCTTTCAGCATTAGATAAAGTTTGTTTTCTTATATATCTATCCTTTGGAATAGAGTCATAGTGAGTTTTAGTTATCTCTATATAGTAACCAAATACTTTATTGTATCCTATTTTTAAAGACTTAATACCAGTGAACTCTCTTTCTTTACTCTCCATAGAGGCTATCCACATCTTGCCCTTAGATTTAGCTTCTTTAAAGCCATCTATTTTTGAATCAAAGCCCTCTTTTATTAAGTTACCTTCCTTTAAAGATAATGATGGTGTCTCTATTATAGAATCATCTATAAGCTTATAGATATCATCTAATTCATCTATATTATTACTTATATCTTTTAATATATTGGATTTAGAATGTTTTAAGATCCCTTTTATATCTGGAAGCTTCTTTAATGAAGCTTTTAATGAAAGTAATTCCTTAGCATTTACATTCTTATTAGAAATTTTGCCTATAATTCTTTCTATATCATAGATATCTTTTAAGGAAAATTTGATATCATCTAAAAGTCTAAGGTTTTTGTAGAGCTCATCTACACCGTCTAATCTATAATTTATAAGCACCTTACTTATAAGGGGCTGTTCTATCCATCGTCTAAGCATCCGACTCCCCATAGCTGTATTAGTGTTATCTAATATACCAAGTAAAGATCCCTTTTTACTTTTATCCATTATGTTTTCTGTGAGTTCTAAATTACGTCTAGAATTTACATCTATAGACATAAATTCATAAACATCATAAACCTCTAGAGAAGTTATGTTAGATAATGATTGTTTTTGTGTATCCATAATGTAATTTAACAATCCACTAGCAGAGAAAACTATTTCCTCTTGTAAAGAAGTTTTATTATTTGGAAATTGAAGTTTTACATTTTCATGAGAATCATTAGTAAAATAACTTATAGGTTTTTTAGTTATAACTATACTATTAAAAATATTCGTTTTAACGTTAAGCCCTTCTTCAATACCTTCGCATATAATTATTTCTTTAGGTTGAAATTTGGAAAGTTCATCTATAACTAAATCATAATTCAAGCTAAATGCGGTACTAAAAAATTCCCCAGTTGAAATATCTGATATACTTAGTGATATATTTTTATGGTCTCCATAAATACTCATTATATAATTATTTTTATTCTCATCAATAAAACTACTGTCATTAAAGGTTCCAGGAGTAATAACCTTTACTACATCTCTTTTAACAATGCCTTTAGCAACGGCTGGATCTTCTGTTTGCTCACAAATAGCTACCTTATAGCCTTTAACTATTAACCTACCGATATAAGCCTTTGACGCATGATATGGTATGCCACACATAGGAGCCTTTTCCTCTAAACCACAGTCCCTTCCAGTTAGAACAAGTTCTAATTCTCTTGAAGCTAACTTTGCATCCTCAAAAAACATTTCATAAAAATCACCTAATCTAAAAAATAATATACAATCTTTATGACGTTCTTTTATCTCAAAATATTGTTGCATCATAGGCGTTAGTGCCATATCATTTCCTCCTTAGTGTTGAATTTAAAAAGTCCTATCCTGCGTATTTAGGACTTTTTAAATCTTCTCTCCATTAAGAGAAAAAGATAAAGCATTGGTTATCTTAACATTAACCAATTCACCTATATCCTTTGTATCCCCTACAAAGTTAACTATTTTACCTGTACGAGTTCTTCCACAAAGCTTAGTGTCATCATTCTTACTAGGTCCATCTACAAGAACTTCTAAAAGTGACCCTTCATAGCTCTTGTTTTTATTTATAGCAACCTTATTAACAATCTTCATTAGATTATTAAATCTTGCGTGCTTTTCTTCATTAGTTATTTGCTCTTCCATCATATCTGCTGGTGTATACTTTCGTCTTGAATAAATGAAGGTATAAGCAGAATCAAATCCCACCTCTTCTATAAGACTTAAAGTATCTTCAAAGTCCTTTTCTGTTTCTCCAGGGAAGCCTACAATTATATCTGTGCTTATAGCTATACCTGGAATTTCTTTTTTTACCTTCTTTATTATATTTAAATAATCTTCTCTATCATAATGTCTATTCATCTTCTTTAAGATGTCACTAGATCCACTTTGAACAGGAAGATGTATTTGTTCGCATATCTTATCACAGTCTCTAATCGCATAGATTACCTCATCTGATAGATCTTTTGGGTGAGATGTCATAAATCTTATTCTTTTAATTCCATCTATTTCATTAATACGTCTTAAAAGATCAGCAAATGTAATCTCTTCATCTAAGCCCTTTCCATAGGAATTAACATTTTGACCTAAAAGGGTAATCTCTTTATAACCCTTTGAAATTAGATCCTTTATTTCATTTTCTATATCTAAAGGCTTTCTGCTTCTTTCTCTTCCCCTAACATAAGGCACTACACAGTAAGTACAAAAGTTATTGCAGCCATACATTATAGTTACAAAAGCTTTTGTGTCACTATCTCTATCTATAGGTACACCCTCTATAATTTTAGTTTCTTTATCCATTATCTCTTTTATTTGTACCTTATCTTGGATAACCCTATTTAAGTACTCTGGGAACTTATAAGCATTATGTGTTCCAAAGATTATATCAACAAAGGGATGCTTTTTAAGAATCATATCTGCCATACCCTTTTGTTGCATCATACAACCACAAACAGCTATAATTAAATCCGGGTTTTCTTTCTTTATATTTTTTAATGCACCTATATTACCATAAACCTTAAGTTCTGCATTTTCTCTTACACAACAAGTATTAAATATAATAATGGATGCCTCTAATTTGTTTTGAGTTTTTTCATAGCCCATATTTTTTAGCATCCCAGAAAGTTTTTCTGAATCTTCCTCATTCATTTGACAACCATATGTATAAATAAAGAAGAGTTCTTTGTTAGATTTATTTTTAACTATATTTTTATTCATAGTCTATTTTCCCCCTATCAATTCGCGATATCTTTTATTAAATTCACATTGTATTATAGCACATTAATCAGTTAGAAATAAACAGGCTCATTTTAATCGTTTGAGTCAAGTAAAAGTGGGCAACTATTTTATTTAATTTATTATCCATTATTTTACATGAGGTATTTATAATTTACCCTACCCATTTTTATTCTTAATTGTAACTAAAACTTCCAAATCCTTTTAATCCACAAAGTCTTTGTATTACTTTTCTTCCCAAGGTAACCGCAGCTCCACTACACAGAATAGGCGCGGTATGTATCTTATATTCTTTAGATTTCGTACCCTTTTTATTAACCGCGGAACCGGATAAAGGTATTTCACGAATTACAGTATCTATAACGCCCTTCGGGATAATGTTTTTATAGATTTTATCCAAGGTACTAAATAATCTATTGCTGAACTTTTCTGCTAAAATTTTAGATAAGTTATCGGCTCCATTAATAGACCAGCTCATTTTTCTACCTTTCATTCTATGTGCTAACACATCGCAAATGTTATGTTCCATAGTTCCTAATTGCCTATATTCTACCCCTTCGGGTGCCGTGGGCATAGTTATATTGTCTCTTAATTTATATGGAACTAGGCCCTCTTTATTATGCACAAAATAGTCATATAGCTCTGTAAGCTTTTTAAAAACAACTTCATCTTTATTACTTTCTATCATCATGTTAACAATTACTTCTAATCCTTCATCAACTTTCCCTTGCCTAAATAACTTAAGTAAGACTTTCTGTTCTTTTTTATCCGATGGCTACCATCCGTAACTCCCCTATCTTCTTCAAGATGGGGATGACGGCTGCTGAGCCCCTGGATAAGTTCTTCTAAGACTTTGATGGAGATATGTATTCCTTATAAGCAAACTCCACCTAAGTCTAAGAATCACTTGATCACTTACTTTTCTAATAATTGCTTGGCTTATATGAAATGGATCGAGCTTAAAGTGTATGTCTTGATCTTCACAGGTTGCTTTTATCCACTTTGCACCATCTCCATTTAATATCCTAGTTTCTATTTCATCAACATTATACTTTTCAGCAATGGTTGCTTCCGCAACTTTTTTAAAGTGGCTAGAACTATTAAAACTTGCACAAACAGTTTTATCAATAACAACATATTCTTTTTTACTGCCTGGACGCAACTTCCAACCTGTATAAGATACTGCTAATTTAAGTTCTTTTTTTCTATTCTTACCCTTTGGTCTATCCTTTCCCTGAATGGATAACCACACCCCGTCTTGCTCTTGAAATAGCACTGGTACTTCCTTTTCGCCTTTCAACGCACCTTTTTCATTTAGTTCAATCTTACGCTTTTCTAGTTCATTTATTTTTTCTCCAACCGTTTGAACTATGTTCCAAACTCCTTGAGCACTAATTTCCTGATTACACATTGTTTTTATATTTTCGGCTGTTTTTCTAAAAGATACTTCTGACACGTTTGCTAAAATAGTTTCTACAAGATTTATGGATACATTCCCTATAGTGTCCATGCTTAGATACTCATCTAAAAGGAACTTAGTAGCTGTTTTACCATCTTCAAGTTCAAACTGATAGATACGTCTTGAATATTCAACATCTCCAATAATCGTTCTTAAACAAGTCTTTTTAAGTCCCTTATTTCTATATACTTTAATATCTCTTTCTTTAAGTATCTTTTCATCTAAAGCTTCCAACACATTTTTTAAAACATTGCAGGCTTCATAACAAACCATCTTATAAATCTTTTTCTCTATCTCCTTGAAAGTTAAGCCGTTTTCATTTAAACTAACATTATACATAAATTCAACTCCATTCAGTTTTGTCTAGATAATAAAATTATAATGGATAATTTATGTACTTAGGAGATGTTTTTGCATCTCCTTTTATTGTGCGCCCGGCATGGGCGCAATCTAATGGGTGAAAGTCCCTAGCACGGGTTAATAGTACCAAGTGCATAGCTTAAGACAAGGGTGTCCTCCGAGAGGAGGAATCTGAAGGAAGTCGGCGGCAAAACTCTGGTCTGACGAACAGAAACTACATATAAGGCATATGTCTGTGGGTAAGTTTGCAATACAAAACGAAGCCCAAAACTATTCGAAACAGGCGATGTAAATGTAGCAGATAGATGGAGTTAAAGATTGCGTTCTTACCCCATAGCCATCAAGCTAATTCAGCCAATAAGTTACAATTAATTTGATGGCTATATTTAATACTAGTTGGAAATTAGTCCGAATACAAATTAATACATAAATTCATATAGTAGTAATTCGCCCGATTAATTGGGTAACTTTAATAAAGGTGACAAATTCACGCACCAATAAAAGGTTAGTAATGGATATTATCCCTTGATTATATTGCCACTTCTTACAAATCATCAACTGATATCTTTAGATAATCTAATATATCAGTGACTATTTTCCGACCTTTTTTTCTTGATTTTTTTCCTAACTTCCGAATTGTATTAATTATTGTTTTTATCAACTTTAAAATAGCTAGTTCACCTTTAAAAATTTCAATTTTTAAAGTGCTAAAAAACTCTGTAACTACACAAAAAGATTTTAACTCACTTATTTCATTATTATCTTCTTCATAAATAATATTTCTAGCTGAAAAAACTATTGTAGATGAGAGTATTAATGCAATTAGCCTTCCATATAAAAAACACTTGAATCTTTCTATCTTTACTGGTTTTACGTTATTAATTTTAAATATTGATTTCCATATTTTAAACATTATCTCTACTTGCCATCTTAAAGAATAAACATCATGTATTTCTTCTGTAGCTAGTATATTTTCAGGTACATTAGTTATATATACATTTACTCCATTCCAAGCTAAACTTCTATCATTTATGTTGCCACAATCTCTTTTTACTGCTTTTATAAGTTTATTTTTTCTTTTTTTCCTGTTTTCTTCAGATAATTTAGTTATAATTAATCTGCTTTTTAGTTCCTTTTTGGAACCAATGTAGATATCTTTAAGCTCTATTGTTTGACCATCGGCTAATGGTTTTATGAGCTCAAAGATATCTATTTTTATGTATTCAGTTGATTTTAATATTTCTCCCTTTGAGTTTCTTTGGGGATTGGGATTTTTCTTATATATGACTGTAGTACTTTTTAACTTAGAAATAAAGAATGCACCTTTAGCATCTATTTGCTTTAGATAATCGAGTTTATAATAGCCTAAATCCGTCAACCGAAGGTCTCCAGCTTCAGTATACTTATCCATAACTTCAACATATTTACCGTCGCTTGCTGTTCCATTATAAGTATCACAACATAAAAAGCTTCCAGATAATAAATCATATTGTAGCTGTATTTTTATTGCAGCTTTTGAGCTTGAGCCTCCAGAGCCTTTAAATTCATTGTAGAACTTACTAGGTAAGCCATAGCTAGTAGAGTCATTTACAAGGATTCTACTAAAATTTAATTTTCTATGAGGATGACTTAGTATCTTATTTTGACTTAGCATCATATTATTAAAAACTTCTCGCATAAATTGTACTGAATACTCATTAAATCTTTCATTAAGTGCTTGTGGAGAAATTTCTAAATTATATTGAGCAGCAAGCCTTACACTTAATGTACTTAAAGATTTACTGCATATATCCTCGCTTAAAAAAGTGTTAAAAGCTAAAAATGTTTCAGCGGTGATTTTGCTTCTTCTTCTAACAAATTTTGTCTTTTTACTAAGCTTATCTAAGAGTTTAAGTGAAAAAACTTCTTTTATATTATTTATAAGTATCTTTAATCTTTTGTGCATATTTTATGGTATCCTTTCTGGCCTAATAATTCCCTAAAAATTATACCATAAAACAGATAATGGGTTTCTTAGCTTGATGGCTATGGTTCTTACCCGGGGAGATCTGATAGATAAGTTGTAGATATGAATTTAGAGACAACAATCCATACAGTGATGTAAGGTTGAACTATCAGAAGTCAGCAGAAGTCATAGTACCATGCGAAACGCGTTAGCGTGGGAAGGACTGAACAATAGGAGGTTTTGAAATTTTGAAAGATACGAAGAAATATGATGAAAGCAGACAACTTCATAAAGAAGACTCTCTACGAGAGAATAAAGTGGAACTTAAAGGTAACGTAGAAGTGCATAGTATTTCTCATATGTCAGAAGAAGGAAGAAACGATGTGAATAGATACGGTAATGATTTACTCGAGCAAGTATTGTCCAGAGATAATATGAATAAAGCATATAAAAGAGTAAAAGCAAATAAAAGAAGTCATGGTATTGATGGGTTGACGGTAGATGAACTTCTACAACACCTAAAAGAGCATGGACAAGAACTAAGGCAATCATTATTGGAAAACAGATATAGACCTCAAGCAGTAAGAAGGGTAGAAATACCCAAACCGGAGGGGGGAATAAGACTACTTGGAATTCCTACTGTAGTAGATAGAGTTGCTCAACAAGCAATTTCACAAGTTCTAATACCAATATATGAAAAGAAATTTTCAGATAATAGTTATGGGTTTAGACCTCTAAGAAGTGCGAAACAAGCTGTTGAAAAGTGCATGAGATATATTAATGCTGGAGATACATGGACAGTAAATATAGATCTTTCTAAATACTTTGATACGATAAATCATGATAAATTAATAAAGATACTATCGGAAGATATTAAAGATAGTAGGGTAATTTCGCTGATACGAAAGTATCTGCAAAGTGGAGTGATGATAAATGGGGTACTAATGAATACTGAAGAAGGAGCACCTCAAGGTGGACCTTTATCCCCATTATTAAGTAACGTAATGTTACATGAACTTGATGTAGAACTAACAACACGAGGACTAAACTTTTGTAGATATGCTGATGATGCCAATATATATGTTAAAAGTGAGAAATTAGCAAATAGAGTAATGAAGAGTATTACAAGATTTATTGAGGAAAAATTAAAGCTTAAAGTGAATAAAGAAAAGAGTACAGTAGATAGACCTTGGAAACTTAAATTTTTAGGATTTTCATTTTACCAAGCAAAAGGTGAATATAGAATAAGAGTTCCTCAAAAGCCTATGAATAAATTCAAAGCAAAGCTAAAGGAATTAACTTCAAGAAGTAATGCGATGAGCATGGAATATAGGTTTATGAAACTTAAGCAGGTAATAGTAGATGGGTAAACTATTTTGCTATTGCAGACATTAAAAGTATTCTTAAAACACTTGATGAATGGTTAAGACGAAGGATTAGAATGTGTTTTTGGAAACAATGGAAAAAGATTAAAACAAAGCACGAAAACCTTGTTAAGTTAGGGCTGCCAAACAATAAAGCTTGGCAATATGCAAACACAAGGAAGAGCTACTGGAGAACATCCAATAGCCCAATATTATCCAAGACACTAACTAATAAATACCTTAAAAAGATAGGTTTAGTTTCTATATCTGAAACATATTTATTAAAACATTAATTCTTATTGAACCGCCGTGTATCGAACGGTATGCACGGTGGTGTGAGAGGTCGCTAAATAAATTAATTATTTAGCTCCTACTCGATTATATAGTCTTTTATACTAGTTCTGCCTACTAAAATTATACTCTAACTTTTAATCATTAGTATTTTTATTTACCTTTTTCAATATATCCTGTTCGTTTTTAGTAGCTTTTTCTTTTTTTAGTTTTGATAATAATTTATAAAACATGATTTCATTCTCTGTCATCCTAAATACCTCCTGAATTATTTATCATTTGTATTGCAAACTTAATCTTATATGTAATCTTTTCCACAACATTATTGTACACCCAAATGATATCGAGTGCCCCGATACTTTCGACAAAATAAGACATAATAAAACAAAACACCCTACTTTTAAGTAGAGTGCTTCTTTACGTGTTTCCAGTAGTTTATACTTATTTCGGTGAATAAAATATGTATAAACTAAAGATAAAAGAGTATAGAGTAAAGAGTGGATTAACCCAAAAAGAGTTAGCTATTAAAATTGGAATAAGTCAAAATTATCTTTCCCAGCTAGAAAACAATAGATATGATATTAAATTATCTATGCTATTTAAAATTGCAAAAGAATTAAATATTTCTCCAGAACAGTTATTTGAGCATAAAAAATAATTATCAATACTATTCATAATACTCCAAACATTAAGGAAACCGTTATAAAAATGGTTTGTGCAAAAAAATAAAGCCTAGAGAAAAATCTCTAGGCTCTTGATTAATCTAATTTTACATAATCCTTATGAACAAACCCTCCACTATTTCCATAATAAATATTATAGAAAATATCTGTACTATATCTTTCATCTATTTTAACTTTTTGCCCATTAGCTAGTTGTCCTATTATAGATGAATTTGTTGAAGCTCCATCTCTTACATTTAATACAGAATTTACTTTTATAGTTCCATATTGAATAGGATTTTCTTCTATTATATGCTCTTCTACTTGTGGTTCATCTCCTAATATAGCCCTTACAACTGACTTGGCATAAGCATAAGCACCAACCCTATTGTAAAAATCTACATTAGATTGGGTATCTAGGAAAAAGTACTCTATTAATATTGCTGGTGTATTAGTACCTCTAAGCACCGCTAAATTACCGACCTTAACACCTCTTGAATTACTACCTAATTTAGTTAATGCTCTATCTACCTTTTTTGCATACGCTTCTGCTTCTCCACCAAGTCCAATTACCCATATTTCATGGCCGTTTCCCTGTGCCATATTGGCGTGATGTGAAATGAATAGATCTACATTATTAGCATTCGCCTTGGAAATCCTTTGATTCAAAGAATCATTAACACTACTTACGCTAGTCGGTCTAGTCCATACAACTTCTACACCTCTATCATGAAGTTGAACATCCACATGACTTGCTATATTATTTATTACTGATTCCTCTGTTATTATCCCTACTGCTCCTATATCTGGATTAACTCCATGTCCATAGTCTTGTGCTACTTTATTTATACTCATAAAAATTCCTCCTTTAAATTTAAAAAAGAGAGTAATTAAACTCTCTACTTATTTTCTTCTTAAATCTGACATTGTAAATATTTTTGTTCTCGCATCTGACTCAGTAAAATTTTAACATAATGGTATATTTTAAGTTGTTAAAATAGTATAATTACTCTATTAAGTCATTTTAGATTTGATAGTGTTAACTAATCTATGAAAAAACAGATTAAAAATTTTAAGATTTAAATTACACTTTGAAAAGTGAAAATGTGCTCTAAAATAATGAAGTGTTAGTTTTTCTTTAACTAGAACCTTTAAATTTACTCTCGAAAATTAAAAAAGAGCAACAAGAATACACCTTTTCAGACTGTTTGTTTTTAACAAAACGCTGATAGGTGAAAATAATTTGATTATATCTATACAACTTGATTTTTTAGTATAAGTTGTTGTGAAAGTTCAATTAACTTTTGCCATTTTCCTGGCATGGTAGAAATTCTTTCAAGCTCAGGGATAGGGTTTAATGGTTCAAAGTAAGCGTAAGACTGCGGTCGAAGAAAGTTGTAATATGCTACAAATAAGGCCAAGTGCGTGTTGGAACCTTCCTCACTACCAAAGCCGTTTGTAACTCTATAAGAGAATTTAAATGTTCTGTTAAGGCGTTCAATTATTTGTTTAACCCAGCGATATTCAGTTGAAATAGAATCATTATTAGTGAGTCCAATTACTTGAGTTACATCGAACTCAAAGCCATTAAGATTGAACTGTTGCTGCGCAAGCTTGTATGCCGTATAACCATCAGCAATATACCAGCAAATTCTTTAAACTTATCAAAAGCCATACGCATAGTTAAAATGCAAGGTACAGTATCGCGGGTAAATGAGGCTTGGTATCCTAAAATTGATTTTTTAATGGCATCCATAACCAGCCAGATATATTGAGTCTTTCCTTTGACTTTAGTATAAGTTTCATCAGCAGCAAGATAATTAGTAGGTTTATAGTCATAATTATCGACATAGGATTTAACTAAAGCGGCAGCTGTTATGGCATATCTACTAACCATGATATGAGATATTTTAACTCCATGGATTTCCTAAAGAGCACGTGCAGTATGGCGTGTAGATAGTCCTAAATTAACGTTATATATTAGGCAAAGTCCCATTACATGAGAAGAAAGATTTCTGAATTTGAGGTTAGTGGCACCTTTAGGCATAGAGGATAAATCCACGTCAAAATAATTAGTAGTAAATTCGCGGTAAATATAATGGAGTTTGAATTTGTGTTTATCTTTCTTGTATTCTTCTAGATCTTCTGATGAAAGTTTTGCAAGAGAATTTAGATAGAAGTCACATTTTTTATTAACACATTTATGAACATAAAAGTTCTTGCGATCTTTCTTTTTGCTCAGAGTATGTCCAAAAGAAGGGCAAATGAAGAGCGCGGTCTTGAAGTCAACTTTGTTTTTACTAAAATGCAAATCACAAACCTTGCAGCAAAGTTGCCCACGGCCACCTGCATTATCGTAGATATAGTTGTGCGGAGCACCACAGCGAGGGCAGACAGTATCAGGTCCTACTAGATTCTTTCCGCGAGGATTTACTGGCTTTTTATCCTTACCATTAGCAATTTTGTATTCATTTAAAAGTCGCTTGTAATCAAGATGTTCGAAGGTCTTAATAATGGGTAATTTATCTACAGTAAGTTTTTTGTATTTAGGGCTTGTCATATCATATTTTGGAGCCTTTAAAGGTATGTTTTTCGCAATGAAAATAAGTAATTGATTTATTTGTGAAAGTAATAGTTGATTATATGTAACTAATATTGATATAATTGTACTCACAATGACACCTTCCTTTTTGGAGATTTTTGTTGGGTTAGATACAACAATTATATCAGAAAAGAGGGAGTCATTGCTTTTTTACGTTTAAAATAGCACAAACCCTTGCAATAGCAAGGATTGAAATAAATAAAACAAAGGTAGTGTTAACACTATCTTAGATTTAAGAGGGGTGAATAAATGAATAAGAATCCAAAATTAAAATTCATAGCAATATTAATTTACATCATACCTATTTTAGTAATTACCATCTTAAGTAAAAGTTCAAAGCTTTTTTTATTATCTGTGGGTTTTATGACTACATCGCTAGGCTTAAGTATGCGTTTTATTCCTAATTATATTGGTTATTGCAAAGAAACAGATAAATATAGTAATTCTATACTTTTTATAATAAGTGGGATTATTTTTATAATAATTTCAATATCCTATTAACTAGTCAAAATAATCTTTTTATTGTTCTTTGTTTGATGTTTGCTTTATTAATTGGTTAGTTAAAACTGCTGTACCTGTGCATACTATTCCTTGGAATACTGCTAATGCTGTAATACCTTGTTGTAATGTTATAGATCCTCCAATGCCTACAACAAGCAAAATCCATGGAATTGACCAATCTAATACTTTAGGACTGTTCTTAAGAAATATTCCTATTACATATAACCCCGCTAACAATATAAGTAGTTGCTCTGGAACAAACTTTATTAAATCCATTTTATCTACCACCTTTTATTTTTTTAATATATAGTCTTTAACTTCTTTTACATCACATTTAATATCTTCTATTGAGGATAAACTAGATGTTAATTCTTGCACTATACCCTGATAGTTCCCTTCTCTTTTTTCGCTCCTATTATCTCTCTGCTCTTGTTTCTTTAGGGTATAAAAAAAGAGCCATACAAATAATGAATACCCCAGACCTTGGCTTACCGCCATTTTTAAAACCTCTCCATCCATGCTGCACTTCCCTTCATGTTTTTAAAATAAGGCAAAATAAAAGGACTCCTGAAAGTCCTTATTTTGCATTTATATTTGCACTTGTTCTAGTCTATTATTTTCATATCCTCGCTGGATTGATTTTAGCTCCCACGAAAACTTAATATTGGAGCCCTTAACTATAAAATAAGTAGGATACATTTCTGCTGTCCATATATCACCTTCTCCATACTTACTAAGGAATACTTGGTATTCTCCTGTACTTGTTATTGTCTCTTTAAAAATTGGATCTATAGGCACTATACATTGTCCATCTATTATCTCATAGGCTTGTCTACTTATATCTCCAAAGTAAGGGGTAGCCGTTTCATAGGCACATAAAGCTCTAGTACCGAAGCTCTCCGTTTCTACGGCTCTATTCTTTTGACCATGGCTATAAAAGCTACCACAATGTAATTCTCCATAACTACCTGCTTGCATACCATCTCCTATGAGGGTTTGTGCTATATGCCCAGGTCTTCCACCCCCCCAGTTAATCCAGAGTCTACCAGTACCACTATCAACTGTGTTTTCTCTTATGATTACACCTGCGTCATTGTTGTATGTGGTACGGAACTGATTAGACATCATCCATCTGGCCCTTATGTCTTGGAACTCATCCGCTAGGTTCTTAAACCATATTTCAGACTTGCTACCTATACGCATATTATACTTATCATCAATGCTCTCGTGCCATATCCCAAAGGCTCTTAGTAGTGTGCTACATTTATCGTCTGCCATCATCTTGCCTTGTACAGATATGGTGCCACCTGGCTTAACCCTACTGCTTACTCCCCACTCATTATAAATGTATCCTTCGTCATCAACTTTAAACGCTGTTCTACCACTTTTAGATACAACAGATAGAGCATTGTTTCTAACTACTAATCCATCTCTATCCGTTATGGATACAGATGTATTGTTAAAGTTTGTTGGTGCTGACCAGACGGCAGGCACATTACCTTCCACTAGAGTAACCCAGTTGATATAACTAATACTTGTGGCCTCTTGTGGCATATGATATAAGTTTACATTATTTTGATTTGCCGCCTCGGGCCATTTAAAAGTAGCCGTATATATACCATCTTTATTTTTATTAGCAGGCATTAAATCTACAAGCTTAACCATACCACCAGAGTTATATATCCCAAAGCACGTTCTGGTAGTGCCTAGCGTACCCTTTAATGCTACGGTTACTGTTGTGCCTGGGACTATCTTCTTAGATATATCCCAGTTCCACATATTATAGCTGGCCATTGACATATTTCCACCACTATCATAAAGCAGATTTTGACCAGTACTGAATCCAAAGTTAAACCCATCTGCATTCTGCTTAAACAAACTACCAAAATCACCTTTGGATACTCTTTGCGACATTTCGTTAGCGGTCTGCGTTTTATAAGTATTAAATATACCGTTACTAACTTTATCTGTTATCGCTTTGTCTGTTTGAGTCTTGTATGTTACAAAGTCTTTACTCTCTACCTTCTGTGCTATTAAGCCAGCTAGTTGGGTAACTTTACTCTCAGTCGTATTTAAAGCCGTTTGGCTAGCCTTGCCGTTTAAATCGCCCTTGTATGCTGTAGAATTTCTAACAGTTGCGACTATACCATCTGGTGTTATTTTTTGCTCTGCTGTAGCTACTCTAGTAGATAATGCGGTTACTTTACCATCTAAGGCTATCGATGCGGCCTCAGTCTTACCAGCTCTGGTAGTTACTGAGTCTAGAGTTATTTTTATTTCACCTATTTTGGTAGTGGCATTCGTCGATACGGCGTTTATAGCATCATCAACATCTTCTGGGGCTGGCGACCAATCAGTTGCTTTGTTCCCTTTTTCCAATTTGAAGTTTGCCATGTATGTCTCTTCGTCCGTAGACTTTCCTGGTGACAGTCCTGATATGTGTAATATCTCTATCTTATCGTTAGGGCCAGTTGTGAACGTATGGGTTATTCTACGAGCAGTCTTGTTTATTTCATACCTAGCATGTCCATATGATCTATCACTCCATTGATTACATGTTATAGTCCTAGTAGCGCCTTCAGTACGTATATCAAAACCCCATGTGTAATTGGTATTCGGTGCAACAGGTATTGAATTGATACGCATGGTGGTGGCTTTAGAATATACTATCCACGGAGGATCATTATTTTGATTAAATGTGTGCATTACCCTGCTACGATCCGCAGGATATATACTATTATCGTTGTAATTATATCCACCGAGTTGTCTAACAAGGTTTCTTCCACCAACCTTTATGCTTTTGATTTTCTCTTCTACTTCGTCCTGACTTACTTTTAGTGATATAGACTTTTGCAATACATCTATACTAGCTGTATTTTTATTTAAGCTAGTATTTATGGTGCTTATATTGCCATCTGTGGTTTTTTTATATTGTGTAAATGTTTGATTATCCACCTTAAGCTTAATGGCATTATCCATGGCATTTATAGTAGTCTTTTGAGTACTCAATTCTTTATTGGCACCATCTATTAAATTCTTTTGGGTGGATAATTCTACATCTAAGGTTCTATCTCCCACAGTTACTTTAGTACCTTTTATTGTTTCTGTACCCTTCTCATTCATGCTCCTCATTACACTATTAATATCTAGTTTAATACCAGGTAAACTATTATCTTCTAGTTTATTATAACCATCTGTAAAGCCTGGTTTAGTGAGTCCATCTTGATTTAATAATATTGTCTTTCCATCTGCTCCTCTTAAAACTATAGTGGAGTTATTACTATCATCTACACCTAGCATTACCCTTTCAAACTGTTGTCCGTTAACTGTATCAAATATTTGTAGCTTATTACCTACCAGTTTTAGCCTACCGTTAGGTCCAATTAATTGTATTTTAGATGTATCTATAGATCCTGCGTTAAGCTTGTTTAAATCCAAAGAATTTATTTGAGCAGATCCTATCGCACTTTCTGCAATAATACTACTTCCAGCAACTATCTTACCTGCACTTATAAGCTCTGCAAATATTTCTTTAGATAAAACAGTGTCTATAGATCCTACTTTAGTTTCTAAAAGAGTTATTTTACCATTGGTAGCATTAAGATTTTCTATTGTTGCTGTTTTTATAAAGGCTTGGTTTATACTTGCCACTTCTGCTTCAAGTTGGGTTATATTTGCTTTAGTACCTATTAAGGTACCTACTCTAACTTCTACTGCATTAAGAGAGTCTATATCAGCTTTTTTTGCATGTAAATTATCTACTCTTATATTTATAGCTGTAAGATTAGTTATTTTACCTACACTTACTTCAAAGTCGCTTATCTGTTCTGTTTTAATGCTATTTATACTACTGCCATCTACTGTACCATTATCAATTGTAATGTTATTTACTGTATCTGTAGTATCTTGTTGCTCTTTTTGGGTATCCTCAAATCTCAACAAAGTATTGGCTATCTCACAAGTATTTTTGCTTGGATCATCAGGGTATTCTACAATTTTAACTATCCTTTGCTTCTCTCTTATACCTTTTTCTTTAGATATAAGAGTAATTATATCCCCTAATCCATAAGCTAAGATACTGTATTTATTCGAGATATTAGCAATGTCTATAATATCAGCATTGTAGGCTTTATATGGCTTGGATAACTCTTCTAGCTTAGCAGTAGCATCTTCTTTAAGACTTTCTAGCACTGTATATCTTTCATCTTTCCATATAAGAGTTTTCTTTTTATTAGAGTACTGATAATTTTCTACAGTGGCTTTTAAATCATCTTTACCTATGGCTATAATTCTTGTATAAAAATCATAGCTATTAGATTGTATATCAAGGTTCTTAAGATTTAAGGAGTCCATAAAATAAACTCCCTTATCACTTCCTAGCTTTTCAGCTATATTTATCTTTTTATTTATAGTGTCAAATTCTATTTCTGCTAGGTATGTTTTTTTAGCCTGTTGAATTATATCCCAAGTGCTACAGTTTGTTTTTCTTACTGTCCTTCTTTTAGCAATATTACAAGTGCCAATGGTCCACCCTGTGCCTGCAAGTGCTAGAGTTAAACATTCAGTTATAGTCTTTTCTGTCGTGTCAAAATGCTCCCATGGCTGGCCTTCTAAGGCTTCTATATTAAGAGTAGCTTTAATTGACGTCCATTCCTTGCTATCTGTAATTTCTTTTACTACAAATTCATCCCACTTAGTACGAATATATCCTTCTTCTTTAATATTTTTACTTAATTTTCTTGGAAATAAAAAAGAAAGTGTCTTATCTCCTGTAGATAAGATACTTTCTATATTTAAATCTTTATATGCTTTTAATCCTTGTATTTTAGTCTTATTTAGATCATATAAGTGGATCATATGTCTAGAACCTCCTTATTTAAGGTCTACTGCTAGACCACCTTGTGAAAGTTTTGTAATATTTATTTCACTATTTGCTACTGCTATCTTTTTAATTACTTCTCCATCAGAAATTACTTCTATAAAATAGTTCCCAATCTCTATAGTTGGTTTAACCTCTTCTTTAGGTTCTACATCTATTATCTCCTTATTCACTTACTGCACCTCCTATTATTTCATCTTCTGTTTTATAAACCTCATCGTTAAACTCAGACATATCTTTTCTTATCTCAGTTTTATTTTTATTATATAAGTCTTGATTTAGAATTGTTGTAGATTTATTTGCGTTACTTGTCCCATCTGTAGATATGCTTGCATTTAAATATACTACTTGCACCTTTCCTATTGTGCTATACCCAGTTAAGTTTATATTTTTATTAACTTTTAACATTAAATCCATCTCCCTTTATATTTAATATTTATATCCATTGTATTTTTACTACCTGTTATTGTATTTAATCCTGGCTTAAGGCTTGGAAATTCCCATAAATCCGTATCATTAAATTTATTAATCCCCTCCTGGAACACTGTACAATCTTCACCATTAATAATTATCTTCTTTCCTTGCTTTAAGTTTCTAATTGTTATAGCTTCTTCGGATAATCCGGTAATAACTAAGTCTATATCATCTACACTTGGCGATATTTCTAATATACATGGAGTTTCTAAATTGCCAGGTATATTTATTATTTTGGTTGAGATCCTGTTCATTGCTTCGGTGACCTGTTCTTTTTCAGCTATAACTAGCATGTCTACATTAAGTGTTTCATTGCCCTTCATTATATAATTAAATGTAGGAGTTCCACTCACAAACCCTCTGTAATAATACTCTATATCATCAAACTTTATTGTAGATATAGCTAATTGCTTAATTAGGTTACTCTTCATTATTTCTAACTCATTAGCATTACTACATATTATATCTAAGACAAGTGTAAGGGTCTTATACTTAGCCTTATATTTATCATCAACAAAAGGAGCAATTGAGTTAGTATTCCAATCATTTATAATATCAATTTCAGCACTTTTAATATTTCTGTCTAATAATTTAGCTTTAAAATTAGATATATTAATATTGTTAATAAGCACTATCTCACCCTCTTCCCAGCCATAGCAAATTTACCATCAGTTTTCTTATATGTGTATTCAGATATTTCTTCACTATCCATATAATTCTTAACCATAAATATATCTCCGTCTTTTATATCCTCACTTGTAGCAATATCTGTGATTATACCTTGTGTACCCCTAGCAACTACTCCTGAGCTAGTTCTTGAAGTTTCATAATTAACAGTGGAAGTCATTTTAGCAGTTAAATCAGATAAGTTTTTTTGCATATCGTTTTGTATATCTTTAGTTTCATCTTCAAAACCGAGACCTACTCCTTTTGCCATCATAGCACCTACTTGATCTCTAAAAACCCTAGAAGGTGAATGTATTCCTAATGCACTTTTAGCTCCATCTATTATTCCAGTAAAGAATCCATTCACTCTATCAGCAATCCAAGATCCCATACTAGTAATTCCATGCCATACGCCTTTAACAATATTAGTTCCTATAGCTTCAAATTGTGCAGGAAGATTTTGAACTACTCCAATAATATTAGTTACCATATTATCACCAGCTTGGCTTGCCGCTGCACATAAATTACTCCCGAATTGTATAACATTAGTTATTGTATTAGCTAACCAAGTCGAAATAGAGCTTGGTAACGTGGAGAACCACTGTATAACTGCATTTATAGCATTTGTGGCTGAGTTCACCATATTGTTATACATCTGGCTTCCCCAAGAGATAATATTAGTTATTGTATTATCTAACCAAATAAATATCATACCCGGTAGTGCACTAAAAAACATCCCTACATTTTGCATCCATATAGGTACATTGGTTTCAAGATAATTCCATGTATCAATACCCCATTTAATTATAGATACTAATACAAAACTTAAAGCAAACCCAATCATATGCGGCAGCTCATTAAACCAACAAAATATTTGTTGTATCCACATTGGAATAGTTTCTGTAAAGAAGTTTGATATGTTATTCCATCCATCCAAAAATGATTGTTTGATTTGTATCCATAAATCAACAAACCAATATGGTATTCCTATAAAAAAATCTAATACCGTTTGAAAGGCATTAGGAATATACTCAGTAAAGAAGTTGACTAACCACTCCCATACTCCTTTACCTGCATATAAAATAGCGTCCCAGGCTCCTATAACAAAATTTCTAAAGTCTTCACTGGTATTCCATAGGTACACTATAGCAACAACTACTCCTGCTATAATTGCTATTATTAATCCAGTAGGATTGGCAAATAACTGAACGTTTAATAGTTTTTGAACAACCGACCATGCCTCTGTAGCAGTTTTAACTCCTTCAAATGCTTTAATTAATCCCATTATCATATTGGCTACATTTAGAGTTATTAAAGCAGTACCTATGCCATATATACCAGCCATAATTATACTACTATGGTTCATAATCCATGCAAAGCCTTCTATAATTTTAGGAAGCCACTTTTCAATAAGTTTAGCCATATTTTCTACTAAATTTCCAAAGCCCTCTGCAATTTTATCCATAATATTTCCTAAGTCCCCATCATTTAAACTATTAATTAAACAATCAACACTTTCTATTGCTACATCAATTGCTTTTTCCATTGGTCCTTGGAATTTTTCATATGCAGTTAATCCTAGCGTTTCTAATCCACTGCCCAATTGCTCAACTGAACCCGCTAATTTATCCTGTATGATTTTAGCCATATTTTCAGCTAGGCCACCAACTACTTTGATAACCCCAGATATTCCAGTAGCTTTTACAAGTTTTAAACCCGCAATTACTATACTATTTAACTTGTCTATACCTTTATTCATACCAGTATCATCTATTTTGGTATCAATTATTATTTTACCATCTTCCATTTTCTCACCTACCTTTTCTATAAAATAAAAAAGACATGCACGCTCACTACTTTATGTGTGGCTTGGCTCTGTTCTTTGTTTAATCTCTAATTTAATTATTTTCTTACACCTGTTACACTTTATTTCTCCCTTAATATAATCAGCTTTTAGTAATAGATGATTGCATTTAGGGCATCTTATTTCTTCAATATTAATCACCTACTTTTGGACATAAAAGCACCTACTACTTAGTAAGTGCTTTTATTTTATAAATATATTATTTAATTATTTACTTCATTTATTTGTGAGGCTAGTTAAGTTTGAGAAGTTGCTATTTGAAGCATTGATAATATTCTTTGACCAACTTCACAGTAATTTTTATAAATATACGAATTAGTTCTAGTAGACGTTGTTATTAAGTTTATATAAGCGTTAGGGTTATTCATATCTTTTACTACAATTTTTATCTTTAATACGTTTATGCTAGTTACGCTTTTCCTTTTACTCGTAGAAGCACCAACGATAGCACCTGCACCGCCAAACAACGTACCTCCGACAACAGCGTTACCTAAACCACCTTTAGTTACAAGAGTTTTCCCATCTTCAATTAGTCCAAAATCTAAAATATCTGAATAATTAACTATTCTAGGGTTAAATTTTGGAGATATTAAAGCTTGTTTTGTATTATCATTAAATTTTATATACCCATTAACTTCATTAGTTGCAATAAAATTTTCAACCTCTTCAGAATGACCACCTTCTATTGAAGATTTTTTAAACCCTTTTGACATTATAATGAATAATACACCTATTGGTAAAATAATTATTCCAAGAGGTGGAAAAACTATGGTGAAAAATGTGCCTAAGATTACAAAAATTATTCCTGTAACTAAATATAGTTTGGCATAAACTTTATATTGTTTTTTAGAATAGGTTGTTCCAACTTTCATACATATAACCCCTTCCCCCATTTAATATATGAGCTTTCACGGAAACTCTTTAGCTCCTATGATTACTCATTTTTAGTATTATAACTTTTTATCATTTCCCACACCTTTTTTACATAAAACACTTGACAAATGTATATTTTTTTGTGCAAATCCTATTATAAATATATTTGTCAGGAGGTAACTTTTATGCTTAAAAACTGGACTTCTCATGCTGAATATCAGCAATTTATTATTTCAAACCTCTCATCTTTATACAAATCTTTCCCAAGAAAGATTATAGAACTTGAACATTCTATATCTAAGTTGTATTGCTTAGATTTAGATATTCTTAGAGAGATATTAAAACCTTGTTATTCTAATACGGATAGGCCTGCCACCCTTCAACCTGAAATATTTCGCTCATTTTCTTTAATGCTTTTTCAAAAGGAGACAAGCATTACCAACTGGGTGAAAAAGCTTCATGCCAGTGAATTACTTATAACCTGTATAGGATGCACTAAAAATAATGTCCCATCAATTGGTGCTCATTATGATTTTATCTCTAGATTATGGCTTTCAAATCTGTCTACCGACAGAATCAAACTGAAAAATACATATTCATATAAGAGAAAACTCTCTAAAATAAAATCACCCGGGAAAAATAAAAAACTTCCTAATAAAAAAACAGGTGTTGTTAAGAGAATTTCAGATTTTCTTGAATCTGGTCGCTCATTTTCCCTAAGAGCCGAAAAACTACTTCAAAAAATATTCGCATTAGTTGCTGTGCAGCCATCTTTTAACCTTAACTTAATAGAAAAATCTAACCTTACCGTTGCAGGTGATGGTACTTGTGTTCACTGTAAGTCTTCTTACTACGGCTCTAAAGTTTGTGACTGCCGTCAAAATGAAATTTACGATTGCAAATGCCCTCGTAGACTTTCTGACATAAATGCTACTTGGGGATGGGACAGTCATGAAAACCGTTGGTTTTATGGGTACACTCTCTATGCTTTATCTTCCTACAATAAAAAACATAAGATAGATCTACCTATTTATCTACGATTTGTAGAAGCAAGCAGGCACGACAGTATCACTGGAATAGTCGCATTAGCTGAATTTAGAGAACTGTTGCCGCAGTTCAATATATCAAATTATGTTCTTGACTCAGCTAATGATAACTATCCTACATATGAATTATGTTCCAAATGGAACATTAATCCCTTTATTGATTTGAACTCCAAAAATAAAGGAAATTCAAAATACCCAACTACTTTAGATATTAATGAAAAAGGAGTTCCTATCCAGGGCAATTGCATTTAAAAACTTGAGTTAAATCCCTTTACATAGTAGAATTTATTTAATAATATTACTAATGTAAAGGGGATTTTTATAATTATGTATAACGAACTTTCAAATTCTTTTATAAGCATTTCAGACCCAAGAGATAATAATTCAAAACATAAGCTTATTGATATACTAACAATAGCAACTTGTGCAATAATATGCGGAGCCGATACATGGACAGATATAGCTCAATATGGCACATCAAAACAAGAGTGGTTTTCAACATTCTTAGAGCTTAATCATGGGATACCATCCCATGATACTTTTGGAAGAGTATTTTCTATTATTAATCCAAAAGAATTTCAGGAAGCGTTTATTAAGTGGATCAAAGATATTTCTGATAAAGTTACTGGTGACGTAATTGCCATAGATGGCAAGACAGTTAGGCATTCCTTTGATACAAGTAACAATAAATCAGCTATTCATATGGTAAGTGCATGGTCAAATCAGTTGGGTTTAGTTTTAGGTCAGATAAAGGTTAATGATAAATCAAATGAAATAACAGCAATTCCAGAATTATTAGATAAGATAGATATAAATAAATCTATAGTAACAATTGATGCTATGGGTACTCAAAAAAATATAGCTAAAAAAATAATCAAAAAGGGCGGAGATTATGTTTTAGCTTTAAAAGGTAATCATAAAAACTTTTCCAACGATATAAAATACTTTTTTGAAGAAGAATCTAAGAATAAATTTGCTGATGTTGAATATAGTTTTTTCAAGACTACTAACAAAGACCATGGCAGAATTGAAACACGTAAACATTACTTAATTAACGATTTAAACTGGCTTTCACAGAAGTCAGAGTGGAAAAACCTAAATAGTATAATTATGGTTGAATCTGAAAGAACCATAGGCGATAAAACATCTAAAGAAAGAAGATATTATATTTCGAGCTTAACAGAAAATGTTGAAAAAGTTGCTGATGCCATTAGAAAACATTGGGGAATAGAGAATAGCTTACATTGGATTTTAGATATTGCTTTTAGAGAAGATGATAGCCGAATAAGAATTGAAAATGCAGCTGAAAACTTTGCCATTTTAAGGCACATAGCTTTAAACTTATTAAAAAATGAAAAATCAGTAAAGATTGGTGTAAAAGCTAAAAGGCTCAAATCCGGTTGGGATAATGATTATTTAAAAAAGGTTTTAACTTCAATCCAATAGGAATATCGTTTTCATAAAGTTATTACAGTTCTAATATCTTAAGTAAACGTTATATTAAACTTCTGTATTTTCAAGTGCAACAATATCCTTATACTACCAAAATATGATTAAGCTTTAGCTCATTACAATATAAGGATGCAATTGCCCTGGTTCTTCCCCCTGTTTCATTGTGCAATATCCACACAGCGAGCGATTTTTCTATTTCTTGGCCAATTGCTATTTTCTTTTCTACAAACTCAGTAAAAGCATTTCTATATTGATAACAATAAACATAATCAGGCAAATCATTCCATGTATCTAAAATCTTCTTGAATTTTTCCATTAATTTATTCATTTATATTTACCTCCTAAGTTTTTAATAAGCTTGTACACCATTGAGGTGTATTTTTTTAAAGTTTTAACAAGCCTTATCCTTTATATTTAATGGCATAGTGAATATTCCTATATCTAATACTGTTTTTTTCATTTATTCTTTTAACTGTTCTTTAGTATAAATGCCATAACGGTTATTCAAAACCTCCCAAAGTTTTTCAATTTCTTCACTCATTTTCAACACCATTTTTCTTTAATTGTTCCAGGAGTTCGTTAAACCTTTTTTGGTTTTCAGACATTAATTTTACCTCCTTCTGATATTATTAAGCTAAGTTCTTCTATATCTTTGCTATAAACTTCACTTAACTTCTCAAGTTTGAGCTTGCTTATCTTGTATTTTCCTTTTTCTAAGTTATTTAATTGAACTCTACTTATACCTAAAATTTCGGCCACCTTACAAGCTTTTAGGCCACTTTCTATCCGTAAATCTTTAAGTGTCACGGCTTATCACCTCCTTGACATTACAGTAATACAACTTTTCTAATTTGTAAAGTTGGGAAAACTGTTATAATTAAGAATTAAATCTACATTCCTATAAATATATACAGTTTACATCCATTATTAATATTTTCACTTTTGTTAACCTTTTCTTTTAGCTTTACAAAATTGTAAAGTTTGATATAATGAATATGTAGAAAATAAAAGGCGGAGGAATAGGAATTATGTTTAATGAAAGATTGAAAGAATATAGAAAAGGTAAAAATCTACTAAAGGTAGAGTTTGCAAAAAAACTTGAAGTAAGCGAGAGTTATTACAATATGATTGAAAATGGGAAAAGAAATCCAAGCAAGGCATTTACAGAGAAATTAGTATGTGAAAGTGGTAAGCCTGAAGAGTATTGGATATATGGCATAGATGAGAAAGAATATATAAAAGTTAGAGATGATTTAAAATGTGTTAAAAAGGCTCTTGAGCAAATAATAGATTTGGGCCTGGTAAAGGATGTTGATAAATTATTTAATGGGAATTATACAGAAGGAACTCTTGAAGAATTGTTAATAGTTGCATTAAAAGCTGATATTGAATGTTTACTAGAAAAAAGAAAAGGAAAATAAAATTCAGGAGGTTTTCTATGAGTAATAAAGTTGCCATTTATGTGAGTGTTTCTACTCACTATCAAATTGACAAAGATTCATTGCCACTCCAAAGGCAAGATCTTATCAATTATGCTATGTATGTACTTAATACAAATGAATATGAGATATTTGAAGATGTTGGCTATTCTGGCAAGAATACAGATAGACCTGCTTTCCAAGATATGTTGTCTAAGATTAAAAATGGTGAGTTTTCTCATTTGTTAGTTTGGAAATTTGACAGAACATCCCGTAACTTAATAGATTTTTGTGATATGTATGAGGATTTAAAAAAATGCAACTGTACCTTTATAAGCAAAAATGAGCAATTTGATACCAGCTCCGCCATGGGTGAAGCTATGTTGAAAATCATACTAGTTTTTGCAGAACTTGAAATAAAACTAACTGGAGAGAGAGTTACGGCTGTAATGTTAGATAGGGCTACAAGAGGGCCTTGGAATGGGACACCAGTTCCTTTGAACTATAAATGGGATAAAGAAAAGAAATTTCCTGCTATAGATGAAGATGAAAGGACTACTATTGAGTTAATTTTTAATAAGTATTTAGAAGCTAAGTCTACTACAGCAATGAGGTCATTATTAAATGCCAACGATATAAAAATCAAATGCGGAGGTACATGGACCACAAAAATAATATCGGATATAATACGCAATCCTTTTTACAAGGGCACCTATAGATATAATTACCGCAAACCTGGGCGTGGTAAAAATGAAAATGAATGGGTACTTATAAACGATAACCATACAGGACTTGTATCTATAGAATTATGAGAGAAATGTAATAAAATTATGGATACAAATGCACAAAAGAATAATGCTGCAGTGTTTAGATTTAATGGCAAGGTTTATGTATTTGCTGGAATTTTAGAGTGTGGAGAATGCAATAATAATTTATATACCAAACAGGATAAACCTAATATGGATGGATTTATACCTTCTTTATATGTTTGCTCTGGAAGGTATAATCAGCTTGGTTGTAATCAAAAAACTATTAGCGATAATTATATAGGTACCTTTGTATTTAATTTTATATCTAACATCCTGGTAGTCCAAAATAAAATAAATAAGTTAGATACTTCAACTCTAGAAAAATCTTTAATTAAAGGAGAAATATTTAAAAATATTGTAGGAATTGAAAATATATGGTCTATGCAAAATATAACTTATTCTAAAAATATATTAAAAACTACAAGTGTAGAAAGTAAAGATGATTCAATGGAAATCAGAGATTTCGCATTAAAATCCCAGTGAAAATTTTACTCTTACTGTAATTGTCACCTATTACATTCATTAAGATATATGGGAATGCAACACAAAGATAGGTCGCAAAATGCCTATAAATTCCCCCTCCCCAAAGTATCTTCAAAATTAATTTACAATTATTAAACTAGTTAAGTAGTATCGAAGATAGGATTTATCCAATCTTGTACTAATAGCATCTCATCCCTTAAATCCTCAATTATATTTATTTGCAACATCCTTTTTCTTCTAAACCCTCTAATGCACCGAAAAAAATATAATTGCATTAAGTTAAAGGCTATTACTATAAACATAAGCACTGTTTCTACACCTGTAGGGCTATGAAGAAAGCAATGATCTAAATGCCACTCCGTTTTTAACTGATGAAACGCATTATTTTCAATATCCCATCTTTTATGCATTATCTTCCACAAAGTTTCTACTGAAGTAAATTTGTCTGTAGTTATAATCCATGATTCTTTGATTTCTACTTTATCTTTTTTATGTACTTCTTCTATAAACTTTATAAATCTTACTTTTATCTCTGAATTAGACATTTCAAAATTATCTTCATCCCAGGCTTTTATTTTTATATAGTTGTTACTTTTTCTATTCACAACCCACTTTTTATTTGGCTCCCTGCACTTGAATAAAGCTAATGCATCTTTGACAATATGAAGTCTTTCATCTTTAACTCGTACTACTGCATTCATTCCAATTGATAGCACTTCTTTAATCCAAGTGGATTTACAATATAGAGCGTCAGCGACTATGATATCTGCAAAATGATGAAATTCTTTATATAGCCTATTGATTAGGCGTTTCCCTCCGGTAGTTTCACCTTCATCCTTATTTGATCCATCTGTTTTAGGTTCAAGCATTTCCTGTCCTAAAATAAGGTTCGGATCAGAGCCTACAGTTGAACATACTACTGACCTGTGAAAATAATGAGTAACTCCACCATTGTGAACTCGGCTAAGACATTTATCACAACACTTTTTGGTGCTTTCAAATAATTCTACACCATCTATTGCCACTACCTTTAAACCATCCATAGTACTAGCTCTAAAGACTTTATTTTTTACCGCAGTTTTTATTATTTGATTGTGCATATTATTTAAACCTTCTAAGTCAAAGTCGCTTAATGAGCGCCTAACGGTATCAATACGTGGCACTTTAGTTTTCTTAGGTAGCAACTTTTTAAATTTATTTTTTTCAAGTAAGTGTTCTAATCTATTGAAACTTCTTATTTGAAGTATAAACCCAAATAATACCACAAAGGAGATTGTTGAAACTTTTGCAGAAAATTTTATTCTTTTATCCTTTAAGGTATTGATTTTTTTGCCTATATGATATACCTTATTAATATAGGTGAGCATTTGTTTTAAATAATTTGTGTTCATTTTATCAGCATCCTTTTATTTTAAGTTTCTAGTTAAAACTATTATAAAAAGGATGCTTTTATTATGCAAGTTTTTCCCTTATAAATTCCAGCAAAAATCGGAATTAATAACGATTTTCTTAATTTGATACAAATCATTATAAATCAACGGGCTATCGCCCTAAAAACTTTTCAAGTGCTAAACTTCTGAATGGAAATAGAGATTATAAAAAAAGAGAAAGCTAAATATGAAAGAGCTCTAGAAAGATTAGAAAGCTTATATTTATTTGACGATGAAGCTATAAGCGAAAAAGATTATATTGTTAAAAAGAATAAAATATATGATCAACTTAATGAAATAAATGGAAAATTTGAGGAATTAAGTAGCTATAGCAATGTATCAGAATTAAATTTAATGAAAGAAATTTCTAGCTTTATGCTCTCAAAAGAATTGTTAAATTATGAATATATAAATTATAAAAACTTAGTACTAAATACCGGAAGAGGGATATCAAAAGAATTTGTAACCACAATAATTTAAAAAATAACAATTGTACAACCAAAAGTTTCTATATAATATTTCATTATTTCTTCTACTCCTCATTATACTATTTTCAAAAATATTGTTTTCAATAATACGAAAATATCATTTTACTATATTATATATAACTTCATAGCTTTTTTGAAGTTATATTTTGTATATTGCCTTATATATATTCATAATTTAATAATAAATGGTGTGAAAAAGTTCTTAGTTAATTAAGATTTGTTGAAATAATTGAAAGATTTAAATAAATGGTCCCTAAGAATATAATAAAAGAGGAAAAGTAATTGCCTTGTAGAACTATATAAGTGGACGTAATATATTTTGGAGGTGCTTTTATGAATATTCAATTCTCAGATAGAATGGGCGAAATTAAAGCTTCAGCAATCAGAGAGCTATTAAAACTAACACAACAACCAGAAATAATATCTTTTGCTGGGGGATTACCTGCGCCTGAGTTATTTCCTTTAGAAAATATGGAGAAGATAGCTTCAAAGGTTATAAAAGAGCAAGGTAAGGCTGCACTACAATATAGTACTACTGAAGGATTTAATCCTTTAAGAGAAGTTATAATTGAACAAAGGTTAAAACCAGCTGGTATAAATGCCACTTTAGATAACATTATGGTTTGTAGTGGTTCTCAGCAAGCTTTAGAATTCTCTGCCAAGTTATTTGTTAATGAAGGAGATGTAATCCTTTGCGAAAGCCCTACCTATTTAGGGGCAATAAATGCATTTAGAGCTTATAAGCCTAGATTTGTAGAGATACCTATGGATGATAATGGAATGATTATTGAAGAGCTTGAAAAGGCGTTAAAAGAGAATGAGAACGTTAAATTCATCTATACTATACCTGATTTCCAAAATCCAACAGGTAGAACTATGAGTATAGAAAGAAGAAAGAGACTTGCTAAGATAGGTGCAGAATATAATATACCAGTACTTGAAGATAGTCCTTATGGTGAATTAATATTTGATGGAGAGGTTTATCCTAGCATTAAAAGTTTTGATGAGGACGGATTTGTAATTCAACTTGGAACATATTCAAAAACTTTTTGCCCAGGACTTAGAATTGGTTGGATATGTGCACATGAGGATATAATACAAAAGTATGTAACTATAAAACAAGGAGCAGACCTTCAGTCTAGTACATTAGACCAAAGAATAGTAGCTGCTTATATGGAAGAATATAATTTAGATGAGCATATAAAGACCATAATAGAAGTTTATAGAAGACGTAGAGATGTTATGATTAACACTATGAAAGATACCTTCCCAAAAGAAATAAAGTTTACAAATTCTAAGGGAGGACTATTTACTTGGGTAGAATTAAGAGAAGATCTAGATGCAGCTAAGATACTAGAAGAGGCATTGAAATTACAAGTAGCATTTGTACCAGGAGCATCATTTTTCCCTAATGGAGGAAATAAAAATTACTTTAGATTAAACTATTCAAATATGTCTGAAGAAAGAATTAAAGAAGGTATAGAAAAGCTTGCAGAAGTTCTAAAAAGATATTACAATTAATTCATAGTAATTTATAATAATTTATAGGCCTTTCCTGTAGATTAGATTTATAGGAAAGGCCTCTTTAATTAAATAATTTTCTAATTTAAAGGGAGGTTATTATATGATATTTTCTGAAAGAATTAAGTCAATGCAATTTTCGCCTATCCGAAAGCTTATGCCCTATGCAAATGATGCTGTACTTAAAGGTAAGAAGGTATTTCGTTTAAATATCGGCCAGCCAGATATAGAAACACCAGAATTATTTTTCAAATCTATTGCAAATTTCAAAGAAACGGTACTAAAATATACTAACTCTCAAGGAATGGACATATTAATTGATAGTTTTATTAAGTATTATAAAGAGTGGGATATAAACTTTGAAAAAGATGAAATACTAATAACTAATGGTGGCAGCGAGGCTCTATTATTTGCTATGATGGCAATATGTGATATTGATGATGAAATTATAATCCCAGAGCCATTTTATACTAATTATAATGGATTTAGTGAAGCTGCAGGAGTTAAAGTAGTACCTTTTTTAACTAAAGCAGAAGATGGATTTCATCTACCTAAAAAAGAGGAAATACTAAAGAAAATAACACCTAAAACTAAAGCTATATTAATATCAAATCCAGGTAATCCTACAGGGGTTGTTTATACCTATTATGAGATAAGAATGTTATCTGATATAGCTAAGGAGAGGGATATATACTTAATTGCTGATGAGGTTTATAGAGAATTTATATATGATAATCTTAAATACACTTCTGCACTATATATGACTGATATTTTAGATAGGGTTATCTTAATAGATAGTATCTCTAAAAGATATAGTGCTTGTGGTGCTAGAATTGGGTTAGTAGCGTCTAAAAATAAGGAGCTTATAAATCAGATCCTTAAATTATGTCAATCAAGGCTTTGTGTTCCAACCTTAGAGCAGGTCGGTGCAGCTAGTTTGATTAATACTCCTAAAGAGTACTTTTCAAGAGTTACAAAAGAGTATGAAAATAGAAGAAATATACTATATGATAATCTAAGTGTTATACCAGGTGTGATTTGTGAGAAACCAACAGGAGCTTTTTATGTAATTGTAAAACTTCCTATTGAAGATGCTGAACATTTTTCTAAATGGATGCTAACAGATTTCGAATATGATAATAAAACAGTAATGGTAGCTCCAGCAGAAGGCTTCTATGCAACGCCTTCACTTGGCAAAAATGAAATTAGAATATCTTATTGTATAAATTCTAATGAGCTAAAAGAAGCCATGATGATATTATCTAAAGGATTAGAAAAATATAAAAGTATTTTTTAATAAAAAGGAGGGTGTACACCCTCCTTTTTATTATCACTATAGTTTGACCAACTACTTTCGAAAAAGATAGTTAGTCAAAAAGTAACTTTGAAATGTTTTATTTTTCGTTAAAAACATTTCCATCTTTATCTTTTATTCCAGTTTCAAAAACAACTTCAAATTCTAAATCTAATCCATCATATAATTAAATCCCCAGGTTGAAATCTCTTCTTTAAATGTAAAACCAATGCTTTTATACAAACCTAGAGCTTTTAGATTGTCTTCTAAAACCTTTATACATACTCTTTCATAACCATTCTCTAAAGCTATGTTTAATAATCTTTTCAAAAGAATCTTACTATAACCTTTACCTCTAAAGCTTGGTATAAGACCAAAGTTCACTATTGTTATCTCATCATTGTCTAAAATTAGTTGACCATAACCTATATATTCATTTTGATACTTTAAAAATACACTGCAAGATTTCAGATAATAATCTTGATCTTCATCAAATATTATATCTTCAACTATAAGAGGTATTCTATCTTTATTTTCGAATATACTATTTTGAATAAAGCATCTTAAAGATTCTTGACTCCCCTCTTTAAGTATTTCAAAATTTAAGTCTTTTGAAATACTTAGTTTAAAAGGACTATCTAAGTTCATTTGTAGATTTTGATTTGCTTCAAATTTAATAAACCCTAAATCCTTCAGTACCTCATAGTTGTGATGATTTTTTTTACATTCATATAATAAACTATAATCCTTCTTTAATTTACTTATATAATTATTAATAGAAACAATATTAGAAGATTTATCAATCCACATATCATTTATAACATAATCTTGCCTTTCATACTGGCTATACCACATATAACCGATATAACCTGTATCATCTTTGAGTAATAAAGTAGAGGATTTCATCTGAATCTTTTGAAATGCATTATAGTTATTGTAATTAAGATAAAAGTCCTTATTTAATTCATTAAATTCTGAAGATCTTTTTAACATGTTTTTAAATATATCATAATTCTTTCCTGAAAGTTTAACAGAGTTATACATAATTACCTCGTCATCATTCTTAATTATTTAACAAAATTAGTATAATACATGGGTTAATTTAAGTCAATAAATTATGATATAGCTATATAGAGTCTATATACTCTAGGTAGTCATTTATAAATAGTTCTTGAATGTCTATATACTGTATTATTTTATCTAACTTTTTCATATATTTTATTTCACTATAGTTTTTATGCTTTACATACCTTTTTTTGCCAAGCTTCCAAAACTTGTGAGGGAATATAATTAGGGCTAGCATTATTTCTAATTCCTCTCTCGTAAGCGGCCTTTCTTCTACATAAGATTCTATTATAGATTTTGCTTTATTAAAGTCCCATTTAAAATCACTTTTATGCATAATTCTTCTTATGTACTTTCCTAAATCATTAACTTCTAAATCTATTATGATACTATCTAGATCTATAATATAATAGCTATCCTCAGTTTTTAATATATTTTGATAATAAAAACTATCATGACATAAGGTCTTGTTGTTTTCAGCTTTTTTTGATATAGAATAGTACTCGGAATTTTGAAGTATGTTTAATGAAAGCATACCCCTTTGGTATAAGATGTCTATATATTTAATATAAGTTTTATCGAATTCATTTATAAGTCGTTTACGTTCTATTATTCTTTTGTAATATTCAAGGTCATAAAGGTTTCCTAAAAATACTTTTGGCCAGTTTTTTAAGTTGTTTTTTATTTTAAGATTAGATATATCTATTTTTTCTACTGCATTATGAAATTCTGCTAGTAGTAAAGCACATTCAGCGGCTTCTATAGTATTATTTATACTACACTCTTTACCATCTATCCATTCCGTTAAATAGAGGATGTACTTACTATACTTAACATAGTTATAACCCTCTTTAGTTTTGATATAATTTGCTACTTTTTCAAAGCCTATTTTATTTAGCTCTTCCACTAATATAAATCCATTTTTAACTTTATACCTACCACTTTTCATACGTTTTAAACAATAAGTACCTTCTTCACATATAACTTTATAGGCACTTCTAACCTTTTGCACCTCTATAATATTGAATCCATATTGATTCATAGATTGTTCTATCATTTTCTTTTCTTTAGGCCATATCTTAACATTACTATTAGAAGAGTCTTCTAACAATTATCTCACCCCATAAGAATATTATAATCTATATAAATATACTTATATATTAATATTTTATGACATAAATAGTGAAACCTCATTAAGAATTATAGTAATTCATCTTAATGAGGTTTTATCATTTTAAATTAAGAATGTTTTTCTTCACTGATTTTATTTAGTACCTCATCTATAACAAAGTTCGGTGTAGAGGCACCTGCTGTAATTCCTATAACAGTAGACTCAGGCACCTTAAAAAAGTCAAAAGGTAATTCTTTTGCTGTTTCTATGTGTATGGTATCTTTGCAGTTTGATTTGCATATTTCATATAGCTTATTTGTATTAGAACTATTCTTACCACCTATAACTATCATCTTATCAGATTCTTTTGAAATATTAAAGGCGTCTTTTTGCCTAGTTTCTGTAGCTGAGCATATAGTATTAAATGCTAAGAATTCTTTACATTCTTTAGCAACTACATATATAACCTTTTCAAAGTTTTCTTGCTTTTCTGTAGTTTGCGCCACAATACATACCTTTTTAGGTAAGGAGATAGTTACATCACCATTTTTAAATACAAGTGCACTATTATCACACCAGCCATTAATACCTTTGATTTCTGGATGATTTGGATCTCCAACTATTATTATAGAGTAACCTAGTTCATAATATTTATTAACTTTTTTTTGTATATGAGATACAAATGGACATGTTAAATCTACTATATTAAGTTCCTTTTCTTTTAACTTCATATATACATCTTTAGATATACCGTGAGATCTTATAATTATAGTATCGTCCTTTTCTAATGAAGACAGGCTATCTACATCTACAGGGGCTATTTTATGGTCTCTAAGGTGACTTATAACACTTTCATTATGAATTAGAGGTCCTAATGTATATATGGGCTTATTTAAGGTCTTTTGAGTAATTAAGGCTTTTTCCACAGCTCTTTTTACTCCAAAGCAAAATCCTGAGTTTTCCGATATTATTATTTTAGCACCCATTATTATCTCCCTTTAAATCTTTATATATTGAGAAATCTTATTTACAACACCGTCTATGTTAAGACCTGTAGTATCTATCTCTATAGCATCTTCTGCCTTTTTTAGAGGATCAAGATCTCTAGTAGTGTCTAAATGGTCTCTTTTTAATATATCTTTTAATATATCTTCATATTCCACACTTAAACCTTTATTAGTTAATTCTATATATCTCCTTTTAGCTCTTTCAGAAGGAGAGGCTGTAAGAAAGAATTTAAATGGTGAACTTTTAAGAACCACTGTACCTATGTCCCTACCATCCATGATTACATCATATTGTTTTGACATATCCTGTTGCAATTTAACTAACCTTTGTCGAACCTCAGGTAAGGCTGCAAATTCAGATACATTTTTACTTATATTGGGATGTGTTATTTCATCTTCTATATCTTTACCATTTAATATTAATCTATCATTTTTAAAGTTCATATCCATAGTATCTATTAAGTTACATAATGCTTCAGTATCTTTTGAACTAATATTATTTATAAGAGCAGTTAATGTAACAGCCCTATACATAGCCCCTGTATTTATATACATAAGATCAAACTTTTTTGCAATTAATTTAGCAATGGTACTTTTACCTGCACCTGCAGGACCGTCTATAGCTACTGATAATCTCAAAATAATTCCCCTTTTCTATTATATTAATAATTGCTATTTATATTTTTAAAACACTTAAAATTTAAACTTGCTAAACCCTATTTAAATCTGTTCTAAGGTTTGTAGCTCCTTTTAAATATATAGGATAGATATCTTTAGCATCATCTTTAGGATTATCGTATAATACAAGTACCCTTATACATAGCGGTAGGTACTTTTCTTTTTCTACTTCCATCTCATTAAAGTGCATAATTGCAGTATTAGTTAAGCCTAGAACTTCCCGAAGATACTTTCCTGGGTAATCCTTAGTTATGTCTTTTGTGCAGGAAAATACAATAGATATAATTTTATCTATTGTAAGATTATTTTTTTTTATCATAGTATCTATAAGTTCTATAGTTGATGCTTTTATATATTCTTTTTCATTATCTTCAATTGTAGTAGCACCTCTAATTGCTAGCATTAAGCCTCACCTACTCTGCTTCCTGCAAGGTATCCTGTTGATAATGCTATTTGAACATTATAACCTCCTGTAAAGGCATCTACATCTATTACTTCCCCCGCAAAATATAAATTGTCTATAATCTTAGATTTCATTGTAGAGGAATCTATTTCCTTAGTATCAATACCACCTGCTGTAACAATAGCTTCATCTATTGATCTTAATCCCTTTACATTAACTTCTATGTTCTTTAATAAGTTAACTAGCGTTTTTCTCTCATCTCTTGTAATTGTGTTTACCTTTTTTTCGGGAGAAATCCCACTAAGCATTATTATAACATCTATAAGTTTACTTGGTAATAGATCTATTAAAGCATTTTTAAAATCTTTATTTATATATTTTATAAAATCCTTTTGGATTCTATTATCTAAGGTATTAACATCTAAGGATGGTTTTAAGTCTATTCTAATCTTACAGGGCTCTTTATTATCTACGTATCTACTAGAGGTTAAAACTATAGGTCCTGATATACCGTAATGTGTAAATATCATCTCTCCAAATTCTTTAAAGATTGTCTTGTTATTTTTCATTACACTTAGTTCAACATTTTTAAGTGAAAGTCCTTGAAGATCTTTTATCCATTCCTCTTTAAGAGCTATAGGAACTAAAGAAGGCTTTGCTTTAATTATATTATGTCCTAGTTTTTTTGAAAGCTTATATCCATCACCCGAAGATCCTGTTTGCGGGTAGGATACTCCTCCTGTACATAATATAAAATTATCAGCTTTTATTTCTTCTCCACTTTGTAGAATTACTGAAGTAATTAAGTTATCGGTACATAAAAAATCTTTAACTTTTGAATTCAAAATTATTTTAATCTTCTTTTCTGTTAATTCTTTGCTAAAAGCAGCAATTATATCAGAAGATTTATCAGACACTGGAAATACCCTATCTCCTCTTTCAACTTTAAGAGGTACACCTAATGATTCTAAATAATTCATTACATCTAAATTATTAAATGTATAAAGGGAACTATATAAGAATTCTGGATTTCCAGGGATGTAATCAAAAAAGTCACTTATGTCCTTAGCGTTTGTAACATTACATCTTCCTTTACCTGTGATATATAATTTTTTCCCTATCTTTTCATTGGCTTCTATCAAATAAACTATATTATTTTCTGAAGCTTTTAATGCGGCCATTAACCCTGCAGGGCCTGCGCCTATTACTACAACCTTTTTCATATGTTCAACTCCTAGTTCATAACTATATTTAACTAGCTTAATGATAGACTTTGATAAAATATTTGTCAATTTATAAATTATATACGTTTGAGTCAAGTAAAAGTGGGCAACTATTTTATTTAATTTATTATCCATTATTTTACATGGGGTATTTATAATTTATCCTAACCATTTTTATTCTTAATTGTAACTAAGATCTCCAAATCCTTTTAATCCACAAAGTTTTTGTATTACTTTTCTTCCCAAGGTAACCGCGGCTCCACTATAAGGAATAGGCGCGGTATGTATCTTATATTCTTTAGATTTCGTACCCTTTTTATTAACCGCGGAAGCGGATAAAGGTATTTCACGAATTACAGTATCTATAACGCCCTTCGGTATAATGTTTTTATAGATCTTATCCAAGGTACTAAATAATCTATTGCTGAACTTTTCTGCTAAAATTTTAGATAAGTTATCGGCTCCATTAATAGACCAGCTCATTTTTCTACCTTTCATTCTATGTGCTAACACATCGCAAATGTTATGTTCCATAGTCCCTAATTGCCTATATTCTATCCCTTCGGGTGCCGTAGGCATAGTTATATTGTCTCTTAATTTATATGGAACTAGGCCCTCTTTATTATGTACAAAATAGTCATATAGCTCTGTAAGCTTTTTAAAAACAACTTCATCTTTATTATTTTCTATCATCATGTTAACAATTGCTTCCAACCCTTCATCAACTTTCCCTTGCCTAAATAACTTAAGTAAGACTTTCTGTTCTTTTTTATCACTTACTTTTCTAATAATTGCTTGGCTTATATGAAATGGATCCAGTTGAAAGTGTATGTCTTGATCTTCACAGGTTGCTTTTATCCACTTTGCACCATCTCCATTTAATATCCTAGTTTCTATTTCATCAACATTATACTTTTCAGCAATGGTTGCTTCCGCAACTTTTTTAAAGTGGCTAGAACTATTAAAACTTGCACAAACAGTTTTATCAATAACAACATATTCTTTTTTACTGCCTGGACGCAACTTCCAACCTGTATAAGATACTGCTAATTTAAGTTCTTTTTTTCTATTCTTACCCTTTGGTCTATCTTTTCCCTGAATGGATAACCATACCCCGTCTTGCTCCTGAAATAGCACTGGTACTTCCTTTTTGCCTTTCAACGCACCTTTTTCATTTAGTTCAATCTTACGCTTTTCTAGTTCATTTATCTTTTCTCCAACCATTTGAACTATGTTCCAAACTCCTTGAGCACTAATTTCCTGATTACACATTGTTTTTATATTTTCAGCTGTTTTTCTAAAAGATACTTCTGACACGTTGGTTAAAATAGTTTCTACAAGATTTATAGATACATTACCTATGGTGTCCATGCCTAGATACTCATCTAAAAGGAACTTAGTAGCTGTTTTACCATCTTCAAGTTCAAACTGATAAATACGTCTTGAATATTCAACATCCCCCATAATCGTTCTTAAACAAGTCTTTTTAAGTCCCTTATTTCTATATACTTTAATATCTCTTTCTTTAAGTAGCTTTTCATCTAAAGCTTCCAACACATTTTTTAAAACATTGCAGGCTTCATCACAAACCATCTTATAAATCTTTTTCTCTATTTCCTTGAAAGTTAAGCCATTTTCATTTAAACTAACATTATACATAAATTCAACTCCATTCAGTTTTGTGTTTGCAACTTAATTATAATGGATAATTTATGTATTGGGGAGATGTTTTTGCATCTCCTTTTATTTATATAGTTTTTTATACTAGTTCTGCCTACTAAAATTATACTCTAACATTATATACTTTATAATAAAACTAAAAAAAGCAGCTAAAACTCTTTGAGTTTTAGCTGCTTTTTATTATATTTTAGTAAATTCCTTGAAGCATCATAGCTTCTGCTACTTTTAAGAATCCAGCTATGTTTGCACCAGCTACTAAATTGTATCCGAATCCACAAGATTCAGCTGCGTTCATAGCATTGTCATGGATACCCTTCATTATGTGATGTAATTTAACATCAACTTCTTCAGCTGTCCATGCAAGTCTCATACTGTTTTGTGCCATTTCAAGAGCTGATACTGCAACTCCTCCAGCATTAGCAGCTTTAGCTGGTCCAACTATTAAACCTTTTTCTAAGAAATACTTAAGAGCTTCATTTGTACATGGCATATTAGCAGCTTCACATACAAATTTTATATCATTATCAACTATTTGTTTTGCATGCTCTAAACTTATATCATTTTGAGTAGCACATGGTATTATGATATCAGCTTTAGTTCCCCATGGTTTTTCACCTTTAAAGAACTTAGCACCAAATTTATTAGCATAGTCTTCAGCTTTATCTCTTCCTGAACTTCTCATTTCTAATAAGTAATTAATCTTTTCTTCTGTTATAACACCATCTTTATCATAAACATATCCATCTGGTCCTGATATTGTGATAACTTTACCACCAAGTTCTGCAACTGTTTTACAAACGCCCCAAGCAACTTGGCCAAATCCAGAGATAGCTACTGTTTTTCCTTTTATAGTAGTTCCATTATGTTTTAACATTTCCTCGCAAAAATAAGTTACACCAGCTCCAGTTGCTTCTGGTCTACCTATACATCCACCATAAGATAAGCCTTTACCAGTTAAAACTCCATTTTCAAAGGCACCTTTAATTCTTTTATAATATCCATACATGTATCCTATTTCTTTTGCTCCAACTCCAAGATCTCCTGCAGGAACGTCTACATCAGGACCTATGTGTCTATATAACTCAACCATGAAACTTTCACAGAATCTCCTGATTTCTCCGTTAGATCTTCCTCTTGGATCAAAATCAGCTCCACCTTTACCTCCACCTATTGGAAGTCCTGTTAATGAATTTTTAAGCACTTGCTCAAAACCCAAAAACTTTACAATTCCTAAATAAACTGATGGATGAAATCTTAGTCCACCCTTATAAGGTCCTATAGCTCCATTAAATTGAACTCTGAATCCACGATTAACATTTACTTTACCTTGATCATCTACCCAAGGCACCTTAAACATTATTTGTCTTTCAGGTTCGCAAAATCTTTCTAGAAGATTAGCTTCTATATATTCTGGATGGTTTTCTAAAACAGGCTCTAATGATTCTAATACTTCTTCTACAGCTTGAATAAATTCTGGTTCCCCAGCATTTCTACCTTTAACGTTTACAATTACCTGTTCAATATATTTCTTAGGACTTAGTGTTTCATTTGTCATTAATAATACCCCCCTAAAATGAATGTAATTCTGCATGTTGCATTATATTTGAATATAAATCTTTCTGACAATATATTATATTCAATGTAAAGTCTCTTATTCCTTCTTTAATTATAAAGATTCTTAACTTTGCAATTATCTATATTAAAATCAATCAAACCTTTATTAAAATAAAGGTTTGATTGTAAGTTTAATATCTATCATCAACATTTTTATAAGAATATACTTCATATTCTTGCCATATCTTTTCTAAACTATTATAAGTATCGGAAATGTTTTCTTTTTCTCTAAGTCCTACTGCAATAATTAAAGCATTAATAACACTTAAAGGCGCAACTAAAGAATCAACAAATGAAGCCATATTGCTTTGTGCAATTAATGTGTAATCTGCCTGTGAGGCTAATGGTGATAGTAGGCTATCAGTAATAGCAACAACTTTAGCATTTCTGCTTTGAGCATAGGCTAAAGATTCAATTGTTCTATTAGCGTATCTTGGAAATCCTATACCAATAACTAGATCTCCTTCACCAACTCTTATGATCTGTTCAAATATATCACTAATACCATTACCTACAACTTTAACATTATCTAAAATAACATTTAGATAAAATCCTAAAAATTCTGCTAGTGCAGTGGAGCTTCTAAGACCTATAATGTATATCCTTTTAGCACTAAAAATATTATTAACCACATCTTCAAAGGTTTTATGATTGATTTTTTCAAGCGTTGCTCTGATATTTTCTATATCAGATTTTAATACACCTTTAAGTGCATTTTCTTCGCTTATAAAATCATTTGCAAGTTCAATCCTTTGTACTGTGGTTAATTTATTTTTAATTAATTCTTGTAATTCTTTTTGAAGGTTTGGGTAACCACTAAAGCCAAGTTCATTTGCAAATCTAACCACGGTAGATTCACTTACTCCAACACTAGAACCAAGTTTGGCTGCAGTCATAAATGCTGCCTTGTCATAATGCTTTAGTATATATTCTGCTATTAGTTTTTGCCCCTTACTTAATCTCGGAAATTTCATTTGTATGGTTCGCATCAAATCTTGATTATCTTCCATAAGTATTCCTGTTCCTTTCTTCACATTTAAAATAAAATGAAGTATTTATTTCATTTTATCATTTAATGAAGAATTAAACAATAAATAAAATCATTTTAATGTAAATCTTTATCTTTTTATACCTCTTTACTTTATTTCTTTTCTATAATTAAAAGAGAGGGTGCATTATTTCGATTAAGTGTTTCATGAAGCATTGAACCGTATAATAGTTTGTCTAAAGAAGAGGCATATTTTAATATTTCCTCTTTTTCTTTTTTTCCTTCTTCATGCCCACTATACATTGATATAGCCATAATGCCCTGTGATTTTAATAGCTCTAGTCCTTTTTTTATACTTATCAATGTAGACTTACAGTTAGTAGTAATATTTTTATCGCCTCCAGGCAAGTATCCTAAGTTGTACATTATGCAATCGACACTGTCTTTTATAATGTTATCTATAAGTTCGTGAGACTCTTCTATTAAATGCACGTTTTGTATCTCTTTATTTTTATAATTTTCTATGGCCATATGTTGTATTTCAAAAGAATATACAGTTTTAAAGTATTTTGATAAAAAGTCTGTATCTTTTCCATTTCCTAAAGTTGCATCTATAGCTATATCAAAATTCTTTATATTATCTTTAATTATGTTATGTGAAAGTACACTTATATCTGCTGTATAGTTAAACATAAATATAAAATCTCCTTTGTTTGCGTATAGTTAAAGATAAATATAAAAGTCTTATTATAACCCTTTTATATAATCTAATTCTCTTTCATTTAAGTATCTCCAACTACCTTCTTCTACATTTTCTAATGTTATATCACCAATAGAAACTCTTTGAAGTTTTAGAACTTCATGACCTAAGGCAGAACACATTTTTCTTATTTGGCGATTTTTGCCTTCATATATTGTAATTTCTACTAAAGAAGAATTGTTTTTATAACTTTCCTTTATTTCTATGTTAGCTCTTTTTGTAATATATTCGTCTATTTCTAGACCTGATCTAAAGCTGTTTAGTTCTGAATTACTAAAATCTCCTTCAATTAATGCTAGGTATGTCTTACCTATAGATTCTCTTGGATGTATTACTTTATTATATACGTCGCCGTCATTTGTAAGAAACAAAAGCCCAGAACTATCATAATCAAGTCTACCAACTGGAAATATCCTTTCATCAACAGTTACTAGATCTAATATAGTCTTCCTACCTCTTTCATCATTTAGTGTAGTAACATATCCTTCAGGTTTATTAAGAACTATATATACCTTATCCTTTTCAGGTTCTATTAATTTATCATTTACATAAACTTTATCCTTTTTAGGATCCACTTTAAATCCTAGTTCATTAATAACCGTATCATTAACCTTTACAATACCTTCTAATATATATTGTTCACTTTTTCTTCTAGATGCTACTCCGCATCGTGCCATGTATTTTTGTAATCTTTCTTCCATTAATTATTCAACTCCATTATTTATTTATCTACTTAAGTATATTTGTTATTTTGAATAAAATCAATTTTTTAGTTTACATTAAAAATTTACTTTACATAATAATTATTATGTATCCCATGTGGTAAAATACTGGATATAACAAAGATCTTAAATAAAACACCTTAAAAAGCTAAGGTATTCTAAATCTATATTAAAATTTTAAATTATTTAATAAGTTAATGGAATATTTATCTTTTTAAATAAAAAGCTGTGGCACTAATTTGTTAGTGCCACAGCCCCTTTATTATCTACATACTCCAAGTAATATTAATAACCAAAGTATATTATTGTTATTTCCAGAATTACCACATTGATTGTTGTTCCAAGGATTGCAGGAGTTTCCTCCTGTATTACAACAATTATTCACTGGCGGACAACATGGTGTGCAATAACATTTGCATTTACATTTGTGTTTATGGCTCATATAAATCGCTCCTTCAAATTCCAACTTTCTTATGTCTAATTCATTATATTCCTACAGCATAATTTTTGTTACAACCATAAAAGGCTTTATTTAAGCAAAAAAGAAGTCTTTACAAGTTAATTTGCAAAGACTTCTTTTTGTTAATACTTCTATCTTTATTAATAACGTATCTTTAGATATTTCTAGTAACTGAATAAAGCCATTTTCTTTCTTCTTCTTTAAGATTTGGAGATAATTTTTCGTAAACCATCTCATGATAACTGTTTAACCAATCTTTTTGAACCTTTGTTAAAAGTTCTGGGTTTATTGCATCTAAGTCAATTGGGCAGTATGAAATAGTTTCAAATCCAAAGAACTTTCCAAATTCACTTTCACCTTTTTCTACAGTCAAAAGTACATTTTCAGTTCTAATCCCATGTTTGCCCTCTCTATATATACCTGGTTCATTTGTTACAATCATACCAAGTTCTAATCTTACATCACTTGGTACTGTACTTATTCTGTGTGGTCCTTCATGAACATTTAAGAGAAATCCAACTCCATGACCAGTTCCACACTTATAGTCTATAAACCTATCCCACATTGGCTTTCTTGCTAGTATATCTAAATTTGATCCTGTAGTTCCATATAAAAATGTAGCACTACTAAGGTCTATATGCCCTTTTAATACTAAGGTAAAGTCATCTTTTTCTTCCTTTGTTAATGGTCCCATAGCTATTGTTCTTGTAATATCTGTAGTACCATCTAAATATTGTCCACCTGAATCCACAAGAAATAATCCTTCTTTTTTTAGAACATATTGGCTTTCCTTTGACGCCTTATAATGCATCATAGCAGCATGATCTTTATATCCTGCTATAGTATCAAAACTTGGTTCTATAAAGAGGTCTTGCTCTTTTCTAAAACTTTCAAGTTTATCTGTTGCTGATATTTCAGTTATTTCTTCTTTACCTATATTTGTTTTAAGCCAATATATAAAGTTAACCATAGCAGTACCATCTTTAATGTGGCTATTTTTCATACTATTTATTTCTTGAGTATTTTTAACAGCTTTAAGCGTTGTTGTAATATTTGAATTTGGCATTATACTACATTTACTTTCAATTATCTTGTATAAATATATATTAGTCTTATCTAAATCTATTAAAACCTTATCCTTACTGTCTAGGTAATCATTTATTGTTTCAACATCATTATAATCTACAATTTGTATATTATCCTTATGGAAATCACTTAAATCAAGGTTTTTTACCTTGTTTTTATCTACAAATAATATTGCTTTTTCTAAAGTTACAAGGGCATAGGATAAAAATACGGGATTATTTGCAACATCTGATCCCCTTAGGTTAAATAACCATGCAATATCATCTACAGATGATATAAAGTAAGCTGTTGCAGCTTTTTTCTTTAATATATCTCTAACTTCATTTATTTTTTCAATAGCAGTCTTACCTGTATATTTAACTTCATGTTTGAACATCTTTCCACTAGGTATCTCTGGTCTATCCACCCAAATTGTATCTATATATTTGCAATTATATTCAATAGTTATTTCTTTAGTTCTAAATTCTTTTTCCATCTTATTGTATTGACTTGCAGATATAGTTCTTCCATCAAATCCAACCTTGTCCCCTTTATTTAACTCAGATAAGATCCACTCATCATAGGTTGGTACATTAGGTATGCCCATCTTAAATAAATATATACCACTGTCTTTTAACTCCTTATTTGCTTGTATGAAATATCTACCATCAGTCCAGAGTCCTGCTTTATTTTCAGTTACAACTATAGTTCCAGCGGATCCCGTAAATCCTGATATCCACTCTCTAGATTTGAAAAATTTAGCTACATATTCACTTTGATGATAATCACTACTTGGAATAATGTATGCAGATACTTTATCTTTTTTCATTTCAGCCCTTAACAGTTTAATTCTATCTTTTATATTCATTAACAAAACCCCCTTCTTGTATCTAATCTATTTTAATACCTTATTATACTATAATATCATTGCTATAAGTTTCATTCAATATAGTTTAGTAAAACAATTTAATAAAACCTTTCTAAATATCAAAAAAATATCACACTAAATTTTAGTGTGATATTTTTAATAATTACTATTTTTTGTGCTTCTTCTTAACCACTTTTAGTCTAAAAAAGTCTTCTCTTTCTTTTTCTTCTAAAACCTCTGTAACGAACTTAACTATCTCACCAAATTTAGGTATTTGTATATTTTGTAATGCATTGGCTCTTTTTTGTGTCTTTTTAACTTCTATAGCCAGTCTGTATATTGCATTTTCTACCTCTGCTAACTCATAGGTTAAAAATTTCACCTTATTAAATTCCTTTACAGCTTCATCTATAGAAGGTGTACTTCTATAAAATCCATATTTAGTTGTAATTTCTTTTTTCTCAAATATTATCTTTGGTACTTCTACTCCCATAACACTTTTAAATATTATCTCATAATCTTTAGATTCATCTATAGCCATAGCTACATCCTCTACATTTAGTATACCTGAGTTTATATTTGCATCCCTTAATGCCTCGTAGGCTTTCGCAAAGGTTGAATTTATGTCTTCTTGAAGTGAATATGCCTTTGACACATAGGACATTATTTCTCTTATTAAAACATTTCTCTTTTTATCTAACAATTCAAAGCCTTTTTTCGAAAATTCTAAAGAAGCCTTAGCTGATATTAATGTAGATTTAGTTGGAGCAAAATTTTCCACTTTACTTCACCACTGCTTTATAATATTTATTTAGCATTTCTGGAGATACTCTATCAAGCTCGTTTTTTGGAATTATGCCTAATATACTCCAGGCTAAGTCTAATGTTTCTTCCATACTTCTATTTTCAGCATAGTCTTGTTTTAAGAACTTTTCTTCAAATAGTCTCCCAAATTCCATGTATATCTTATCTGTATCTGATAGTTCATCTTCACCAATTACTTGAGCTAATGCAATTATGTCCTGTACTCGTGAGTAAGCAGCAAATACTTGGTTAGAGACATCTGCATGATCTTCTCTTGTGTATCCATCACCAATACCATCTTTCATAAGACGTGAAAGGGAAGGTAGTATATTTACAGGTGGGTATATATCCCTTTGTTGTATACCTCTACTTAGAACTATTTGACCCTCAGTAATGAATCCTGTTAAATCAGGTACAGGATGAGTTATATCATCGTTAGGCATAGTTAGTATAGGTATTTGTGTTATACTCCCCTTTACCCCTCTCATCATGCCTGCTCTTTCATATAGTGATGCTAAATCAGAGTATAGATATCCTGGGTATCCCTTCCTGCTTGGAACCTCTTCTCTTAAAGAAGATAGTTCACGAAGAGCTTCACAGTAGCTTGTAATATCAGTAAGTATTACAAGTACATGCATACCTTCTTCAAAGGCTAAATACTCAGCAGCAGTTAATGCACATCTTGGAGTTATAATTCTTTCTACTATAGGGTCATCTGCAAGGTTTGTGAACATAACTACCTTCTCTAAAACCCCAGCTTCTTCAAAGCTCTTTTTAAAGAAATTAGCATCATCGTGCTTTATTCCCATGGCTCCAAAAACTATACAAAAATTATCTGCGTTATCTCCTGATATTTTAGCCTGCCTTACTATTTGAGCCGCTAATTCATTGTGTGACATACCATTTCCAGAAAATATAGGAAGCTTTTGCCCTCTTATTAGTGTAGCTAGGCAGTCTATTGAAGATATTCCTGTTTGAATATAATCTCTAGGATATTCCCTTGCCACAGGATTCATAGGTCTTCCATTTACATCATATTTCTTTAAAGAATATACCTCTCCACCATTATCCCTTGGTTCCCCTATACCATTAAACTCTCTCCCTAGGATATCCTTAGATAATGGAATTCTAAATGATTCCCCTCTAAAGTGCACAGATGTATTATTTACCGATATACCTGTAGTTGGTTCAAATACTTGAATCACTGCTTTGTCTTCATATATTTGAACCACTTTTCCTTTTTTCTTCTGATTATTATCTACTACAATGTCTACTATCTCATCATAGGCTACATCTTCTACATTTGATAATATTATTAGAGGACCTTGAACCTTATCTAAAATTAAATATTCTTTTTTCACTTCAGTTCCTCCTTATTTATATTTCCTTATTATTTCATTAAAATGATGATTTATGTCCTTATCTAGCTCATCTATAATAGAAAAATCATCATTTGGTACATTGTATTTCATTTTATATAATGATTCCATTATGTTTTTATCTATAATAACTGATATAGGTGTACCTATTTTAACGGCCTTATTACCCTCATCATAAAAGCTTTCAATTACTTTTAACATTTTATACTGTTTTTCTAAAGGTACATAGGTGTCAAGATCATGGTAGGCATTTTGTTGTAAGAAAGCGACCTTTAAGCATTTAGCCACTTCCATTACTAGCCTTTGATCATCTGGTAGTACATCTTCACCTACAAGCTTTACTATTTCACTTAACTTATCCTCTTCATAAAGAATTTTTAGCATCTTAGCCCTAAGTTCTATTATATCTTCCGCTATATTTTCCTGATACCAATCTTTTAATAAATTAATATATCCACTGTAACTTGATAGCCAGTTAATAGCAGGGTAATGCCTTGCATAAGCAAGCTTTTTATCTAGACCTAAAAATGCTGAAACGAATCTTTTAGTATTTTGAGTAACTGGCTCTGAAAAGTCTCCACCAGCTGGTGAAACGGCGCCAATTACTGTTACTGATCCTTCGTTACCATTAAGTGTTTCAACATAACCTGCTCTTTCATAAAATTCTGCAAGTCTTGAAGGTAAATATGCTGGATACCCTTCTTCTGCTGGCATTTCTTCAAGTCTCCCAGATATTTCTCTTAAGGCCTCAGCCCATCTCGAAGTTGAGTCTGCCATTATAGCTACGTGATAGCCCATATCTCTAAAGTATTCAGCTAAGGTTATACCTGTATATATACTAGCCTCCCTAGCTGCTACCGGCATATTAGATGTATTAGCTATAAGTACAGTTCTATTCATAAGTGCTAAACCTGTTCTAGGATCTATAAGTTTTGGAAAATCTTCGAGAACCTCTGTCATCTCATTCCCTCTTTCACCACAACCTATGTAAACTATTATATCCGCATCAGACCACTTAGCTAATTGATGCTGAGTCATAGTCTTACCCGTTCCAAATCCTCCTGGTATAGCGCAGGTTCCCCCTTTTGCTATTGGGAAAAATATATCTATAACACGTTGACCTGTTATTAGTGGTTTAAATATAGTTTTTCTTTCTCTTACAGGTCTTGGAGTTCTTACTGGCCACTGCTGATATAATTTAAGTTCATGAACCTTTTCTCCATTATCTAACGTAACTATAACAGTTTCTATATTATAACTACCACTTTCTTTTACAGCTACTACATTTCCATGCATTTCTGATGGAACCATTAATTTATGAAGTATTGTAGGAGTTTCCTGAATAGTAGCATAAACATCTCCCGCTCTTAAATTATCTCCCACTTTAGCAATTACATTTGTATCCCATATCTTCTCTTCATCTAGTGATATAAGACCTATTCCCTCAGGTATAAACCCAGTAGATATGGAATTTATCTTTTCTAAGGGTCTTTCTATTCCATCAAATATATTTCCTAGTATACCAGGTCCTAGTTTAAGTGATAAAGGACTTCCAGTTGAAACCACGGCTTCACCTATTTTAAGTCCTCCTGTTTCCTCATAAACTTGTATTGTAGCGAGATCCTCTTCTAGTATAATAACCTCTCCTATGAGTTTTTTGTTACCTACAGTAACCATTTCTCTCATCTTAAAGCCTTTCATACCCTGAGCTTTTACTACAGGGCCATTTACTCCAATAATTTTCCCTTCCATTGTTTCACCTCCTAATCAAGCATTTCCATAACTTTAATACCTATTAATTCTTTACTCTCTTCAAGTTTTGAATATATGCTATTATCTATATTAAATCGTCCATCAAAATCTTTAATCATAATTCCTCCAATAAAGTCGTCTTTCGATACTTTAATTTCCACCCTTTTATCCATAAAACCTTCCGAAATAGCCTTTATTTGAGATTGATATTTATTAAGATCTCTATCTAAAACTATTAAATAATATTCACCTTTATTTAATAGTTTTAGATTCTTTGTTACTGTGCTCATAAGGTAATCTTCATACTCTTTTGAATTTACAAAGGTTAAAAGCTTATCTTTTATTTCTTTTATAGTAGTTTTTATAATATCATCCTTTAACCGTAACATCTCTCTTTGTTTATTCAAATTTTCTTTTGCAATAATGCCGCTTGCTTTAACGTTAGCCTTTCTTATGATTTCTCTTTCAGAAACCTTTTTGATCTGAGCAATTTTCTTTCTTTCAGCACTCATCTTAAGTTCTGCTTCTTCGTTAAATACTTTTAACTTTTCTTCTTTTTCTTCGTTTAATTTTTCATATATTATCTTTGAAAACAAGCTTATTTTATCTTCAATGGTGGTCATGTATTAAACCTCCTATATCTTAAGTCCAATAGATTCTTTTATATACTTAACTATTGCATCATTGCCCTTAATAGAACCGTGTCTATCTGGTATTTCAGCAAGTAATGGCCCCTCTTTTGAAACCTTAATCTTATCAACCTCATCTCGTATTAAAAGACCTATTTTTTCTGTTATTATTATAATTCCTATTTCTTTATGACCCTTTAGTTCTTTTATCTTCTCTAATATTTCTTCCTTTGAGTTTAGTACTATACCGTCTATACCAGCCATTTTCATTCCAACTACAGTATCTACATTATCACTTATTAAAAAACTTTTCATGATTATCTCCTTAAATTATAATCTTGAAAGTATCATTATAGAAATTATAAGACCATATATAGCGATACCTTCACCAAGACCAACATATATAAGAGTTTTACCTAATATCTTAGGATCTTCAGAAACAGCTCCAAGCGCAGCAGAACCAACAGAACCTACAGCATATCCAGCTCCAATAGTAGCAAGTCCTGTAGAAAGACCAGCTGCTAAGTATCCAAGTCCTGATGCACCAGCAGAAGTAGCTTCAGCTGCATGAGCTATACTTGGTATATTCATAACTAAAGCTGCAGTTACAACTGGTACAAATATACTTAAGTTTATCTTTAATGCTTTTCTCATCTTTTCTTTTCCGCTTATTTCATCTTTTCCTTTTTGTATAGTCCCGTAAGTTAAAGTTCCTACAACAACGCAAAATGTTAATGTTAATAATATCATCATAATAAATACACCTCTTAAAATTATTTTTAGTCTTATCTTTTGATTAAATTAAAATCTACTTTTACTGGTTCGAAGGGAATTCCGGCACCTTCATAGTACTTACTAAATAGTTCGTAATATTGAAGTCTTAATCCTTGAATAAATACTATAAGTCCCTCTAACCCAATTATAATTATATTACCTAAAATCAATATAAATACTGAGGCTACACCACTTTTAGTCATCTTCGCCATAGCTGAAAAAGCTACAAAAAGACCTACGTGGTTTAGTGCAAATGCTCCTACCCTTATAAATGAAATAGTATTAGAAAACATAGAAAGTAAAGTTTCTATAACTTCGAAGCTTGCCTCTATGAAATAATCCTTAGCACCATCAACAAATAGAGGTCTCTTTCCCTCTATTAAATGAGCTAAAGGTTGTTTTAACAAAATAGAAATTAGACATAAAACAAGAAATACTATCCATACTCCAGTAGGCAATATTTCTTTTTTAAATACCTTACTTACAACTAATGTTAAAGCAGCTATATAAAATAAGAAACCAGCTAGACCCTCCTTACCAAATATACCGTGTTCTATATCCTTTTTCTTAAAGCTATTAATAATCCCTAATATAAATCCAAGTATTAAAAAGGAACAACCAAATACAATTGCCCATATTAAAATGTCGTTTATATCCTCCATTGGTCTAATTAATAATGCGTCAATTATCTCTTCAGATCCAAATATACTACCATATAAGAATCCAAATACCATAGAACTTAAGCCTATTCTGGATAAAATACCTCCAAGATTCACTCTTTTTTTCTTATATTTTAAGAAAAGTCCTCCAAGTAAAAGCACTGCACCTTGACCTACATCACCAAACATGGCACCAAACATTATAGTGTATGTTATAGCAAGAAACATAGTTGGATCAATTTCTGTATATGTTGGTATTCCATACATTTGAACCATACTTTCAAAGGGTTTAATTATAGAATTGTTTTTTAGTTTAGTAGGTGGTATTATATCTTTATTATTTATTTCTTTTGGTGTCTTTTTAATAAAGATTATTCCTTCTTCAAATGAATTTAATAACTCTTCAAGATCACCCATAAGTGTATAAGGAACCCATCCTGACAAATAAAAGAACTCATTAGTACGAGCAGCGGTCTTCTTTATTTCTAGAGACTTTTTCTCTAACTCATAGCTATTTTCTAATGTTCTTATTCTTTTAGAAGACCTTATTAAGAATTCTTTCATTTTACTTTCTACTAAAGCTATTTTAGATTTATTACCTTCCTCTTCTAATATAAGTCCACGCATGATTTCTTTTGGAGTACCCTTATATTCATAAGGTAAAAGTATTTCTTCACAATTAGCTGATTTAAAAATTCTTTCTGCCTCAGAAATTAAAAGTTTTGGAGTAAAGGATATAAATATTATAAAATCTTGTTCTTTATGAACAGTTGTAACTGCTGATGGTATGTTTTCATAGTTGGCTCTTATTTTATTCATATTTTCTTTACTTACTTTATATAGCCCTACCTTGAAATTTTTCATATGGGACATATCTTCTAACTTAAAGGAAGCATCCTTTAAAAAATTAAAAGCCTGGTGAGTACTTTCTAGATATTGTACTCTTTCATTTAAAGCTTCATATTCTTTATGTAATTCATCAAACTCACTAAAAATCTGTTCTGTTTCCTTTTCTATTAATTCATAATCATAAATTACATCCATAAAATTTTCTTTAGGTATATTGAAATATGCCCTTTGTTCTTCTAGTTTTTCTAAACGCTTTAAATTTAAACTAAACTCCCTATCATAAACGTAAGGTCTAATATAACTTACATCCATCAATGTTTCTATATTATCTTCTGACGTCTCTAGCGAAAAATCCGAAGAATCTATTTCTTGAAGCGCATTTACCGGATGAATGTAGCCTTCTAATGCCAAGTTTTTAGTAAGCTTTTCGAAATCTAAAAAGGATCCAATCATATTTACCATATACATTTTTTCTACGGACATGAATTCACCCCCCTGTTATCAATGTTTAATGTTTATATACTTTTTTGAATCATTATCATCCATTTCATACCTCTTTTGCTCTAATATAGAGATTATTTCTCTTATTTCTATCCTATATAAAATTAAATAACTTATAACCACACTAAAATCCGACCTGTTTTCTCTTATAAATTTATTGAAATATTTCTTTTGAAATTCTTTTTCTCTAAGTTCGATAGTATTTGAATTATCAACTTCATAAATCCATGCATAATGTGTTTGTTCTATTACATCATGAAAATCTTTAATAGTTTTAGTGTAACATAAGCTTTTAATATCCTCTGGTGATAGCTTATAACCATCGTAAATTGTGTAGTTAAATAATTCCTCTTGGGTTATATCATAAAACTTTTTGCCCCTATATATCCAGCTTAAATTAGATAAATCAGCCTCTAACCCAATTATAACTTTAAGTATTTCTTTGTTTTGCTTATCTAAGTGTTTTAGCTCTTTTCTTAAAATAGAAAAATACACAAAATCAAGTTCTGTTTCAATTCTAAATAGCCCCTTTTTTGACACATCATTAGCTAAGTTCTTTATCCCATGGTAATATATACTTCCCTTTAATCTTTCTATTACTTCATCCGTTGATTTTGAAGATAAGAGATATCCATAATCTATAGTATTTAAACTATTTTCAGCAACAAGCTTACTTTCAATTACATCTTTGTCTCTACCTATATATTTACCTCTTATTATCACTTTTAAGTCTTCAATTTCCCACTTTAAGAATAAGTTTTTAACGAGCTTTCTATATTCACCATTGAAATAATTAATGAATTTATTAAATACTTTTGTGTAATATTTATTTAAAATAATTTCTAAATACCCTCTATGAATGTTATTAAAATCGTAATTTTGAAGCAACTCCCCATATCTAGTGTTTTCTTTTAAGTACATTAAAGCAGTTTTCAAATCCTTGCTTTGAAGTAATTTTAAAAAGTCTTCTTCTTTAAGCATCTTTCCTTTTAATGCTTTCACCTTAGCATTTACCGCAGTAAACTTAACATCATTTCCCATTCTATATCACTCCTAAAGGGAATGGATTATTTCATTAAAGATTTCGTCTATGATTTTAACTTTGTTATTTTCATATATTTCTTTAACAACACTTAACTGCTTTTCTTTTTCAATTTTTATGTCTTTAGCCTTATTTTCTGCATCACTTATACTAGACGAGAGTATGCTTATTTTTTTACTTTTAAGTTCCTCATCAGAGTCTTTATTCATAGCTTTGATTGATTCTTCTAGTTCCATTTGCTTTTCATCTATTAGCTCCATAATGTTTTTTCGATAATTTTCTGCATCTTTGTCAATATCAATAATCTTGTTTATTACAAAATCCATTTAACCACCTCCTGCATGTATATCTTTGTGCATTCATATATTCTATTCCTATCCTAAGCATTTGAAAAATAGAGCTTATCATAGCTAGGCTATGCTACAACAAGATTTTATGATATTAAAGGTTTTAATCTAAATGGTTACCTTTTTAAAGTCTTAAATCTCCATTAATAACCTTATTTGAAGTAATTTAAAATAAATATATTTAATGCCATAGTCGCAATTTTCAATGTATATCTATGATAATGTTTTCTGTAAATTAACATGCAGCCCTCTTATATCATTGGGTTCAACTTATCTAAATATTGTAATTAATCTTTAGATAAATGTAAGCTAGATTTAGTAGAACATATAATCCTAAAATCTAGCTTATATTTATATTTATATTTATATATCAATTAGACATATTTTGCCCAAAAAATATGTATATATTCTTAATATTTCAATTATTATATTTTATAAACTTATATATGTATATATACTACATAATTTATACAACATTTATATATTGTTTTGGTATTAAGCTTATAAATCTACTTTCTTCACCCTGTCTATAATATCCCCCTTCCGTATTACAAGTAATGTAAAGACTCTTCTTAGCTCTTGTAATAGCTACATAAAATATTCTTTTCTCTGCCTCTAGATTTTGTGTTTTTATCGCCGTATATGATGAAAAGGTATTTTCTTGTACACCTGAAACAAATACAGTATCATACTCTAAACCCTTTGCTTGATGAACTGTTATTATTGATATCCTAGGTTTCTTAGTTCTATTAATAATTAGAGCTTCTAGTTCACCATTAGAAAGCGATGTAATTTTAATTATATCTTGAAGCGAATCTTTACTAGATTTGCTCTTATCATCAAGCTCTTTTAACAACACATAAAAGTCCCTTAATCTTTCAATTTTACTTCTACCTTCATCACCAGTGTACAGTGTCTTAATATTGAAATCGTCTACTGTCTTACCAACAATTTCGTAGGGTCTTATATCTGGGAATACTTTTCCCCATACATAAGTACATCACTATCAATAAAGTCTGATAATGCTATTCCTAGTTTCTTAAACTCATCACTTTCAATAGCATCAAAAGTCTTATCACCTACACCTGTAGGTAATCGTTTCGCAATCGTCTTCAAGCCTATAGAGTCATACCTATTAGAGGTAAGATTTAAAAAAGCTATTATATCCTTTATTTCTTACCTTCTAAAAAACTTGAATTAATCTACTAATATAAATTCAAAGTTTGCAGCTTCATAGCTCATAATTCTTTTAAATTCTCCACCTAATTTTACATTGTAATTGTTATCCCTACTTAGTACACAGATATTATCTAAAGTTCCTGTTCTATCTACTAAAGATGTTACTTCATTAAATATAAACCTTGCCTCTTCCCTTAGATTACCCGCTACCTTTAAAGAGATTTTATCCCCGTCTTCCATGGCTCTTGATATAATACCTTCCTCGTACAAACCTTTCGTTTCTATAGGAAATGCATTTTGAAGATAACTTACTGTAGCTTTTGTTAAATTTCTTGTAGCTCTATAATTTATCCGATGGCTACCATCCGTAAATAGTTTGAAACTTATCTACACATATTAAAACATTATTACCCTCAAATAACATTTCGATCATTTAGTATTCTATAGTACTTGTATGTTGTACTTCATCTATCCATCATTTCTTTGCAGGCTTTATTTGTAAAAGTAATACATAAAATTTCCGAAGGTTTAGCCCTCCCCTTATTAATTATATTTACAATCCGCTTAGATAAGGTATCAGTTTTACCTGTACCCGCCGATGCAAGTAATATAATATGACAAATTGCAATAACAAATTGAACTAATTTCTATTTATGACTTAAATCGTTGAAATTACTTAGGCTGCATATATTATATCTAACTGTGCTTCAAATAGTTCCTCTGGAGTTTTGTATTTCAGTATCCTTCTAGGAAGGGTGTTCATCCAATCTTCTATGAATGCAATGTCATCAGCACTATAGTCTGACATACGTTTCCCCTTAGGGATAAAGCGACGTATCAGGCCATTATGACGTTCATTAGTTCCTTTTTCAAATGAGGAATATGGATGAGTGAAATACACTTTTGTATCAGAGTCAACTTCAATTGTGGATAAATCGGAAAATTCAGAACCGTTATCGCCTGTTATTGTTTTGAATACTTGGCTAAACTTATCGCCATATAAGTTACGGATGCTGCTAAGTTCATTCATAACTGCGTCAGCAGTCTTAGATACAATTCTACGCACAATGGCATTCCTGGTATTACGTTCAAGAATGGTTAAAAGTACACAGTCATTACCTGATTTTTCACCAATCACTGTATCAATCTCCCAGTGACCAAATTCTTCACGATTATTTATGTGACATGGACGTTCTTCAATACTTTTACCAAGCTTTTTCTTATGCTTTTTGATCATTGTTGACTTAGTATTCCAGCGTAGCTTTATTGGTAAGTCTGCATTTTTAACAAGTAGCAACCCAAGATCAATATAGTTATACAAGGTCTTGGTGCATACCATTTGAAAACGCTCAAACTTACCAGTTTTAAGCGCATTACCTACACAAGCATCAGGTGACCATGAATCATGCTGTATCTTAGTTACAACATAGTTAATGAAGTCAGAGCATTCTAAACGCTTAAATGTACGACATGAATTAAGACGATGTTTTTTATAAACGGCTTCGCCTGTATCTGCAAGGTAAATCTCAATACATTTTCCTTGTTTAATTTGAGTAGTAGTACCACGTCGTATTTCATTTAGAACAGTATTTATAGGACGATTAAGCTCTTTAGCTATCCTATATGCTGAAAACCCATCTTTAAGACGAAGTTGAATAGTCATGCGCTCTTCAAAATTCAAGTGTTTATTTTTACGTGATTTTATGTTACTATTTGGGTAGTCCATAGTGATTATCCTCCGTGTATATGTTTTTGTTTGACGATTAAATCATAACACAGAATAATCCACTATGGATTTTTTTATTAGTTCAATTTCATTCTACAACAAGTCAGTAATATAATATTTCTATCTAGTTCATTTACTAGAGTTTGTTGCTCCTTATTTAAGTTCATTTTATCCAATCCTAAACCTTATTAATATTTTGTATATTCTTATTAGTCTTTTAATAATTTAGCATTGATATCATAATCCGAAAAACACATTCTCTAATTTACTTATTTACTCTTAATTGCTTAAATATTATTCAATAATAACTATTATAACAAATGTAGTTATATTTAAAAGAGCTATTATTCATATTCCAATACCTCACTCCATTAATTACCTTAGTTGTTTTCTTCTTCAATATATAAATGCATTTAATATAAATATGTGTAATCTTAATTTAAAATCTTTACTTATACAAGTATATATACTATAATTTACTCAATATATTTACGTACGTAGGAGGTGTGTTGTGAAAAATAATTTCTTTTATACATTCCCTTCAATTATAGGAAAGCAGGCTGATAGAGATTTTTTCGTCATAATGTGTCCTTTATCAATTTTATCTAAATTATTTATTTTTAATGAGGATGAATTACCACCTGAGCATAGAGCTCAAAGAATCCTTAATAAATCAAGGATTCCTGAGATAACATCTTATATATTAAATAATACAAAGGACTATGTTTTTTCATCTGTTACAGCTTCTATAGATGGTGAATTTCAATTTATACCATTTGATGAAACACTTAATAATAAAATAGGAACTCTTAACGTATCTATGGATAGTCGTTTATTAATAAACGATGGACAACATAGAAGGGCTGCTATTGAAGAGGCATTAAAAACATTTCCTGAATTAGGCGATGAAACAATTTCCGTTGTCTTATTTATAGATGAGGGCCTAAATAGGAGTAAACAGATATTTGCTGACTTAAATAAACATGCTATTAATGTATCGAAATCTATCGGAATATTATATGATTCAAGAGATCCGATAGCTATTGTTACAAAATCTATACTTGAAGAAAATATCTATTTAAAAAACTATACAGATAAAGAAAATCCATCTTTATCTAAATTTTCACCTAAGTTGTTTACTTTAAGTAGTATTAATGAAACTAATAAAAAGTTATCAAATAAACTTAACATTAAGGATCCTAAAACTATTAAATTTATAAAGGATTTTTGGGATGTACTATGTGAAAATATGATTGAATGGAAATTTGTATTTGATAAGCACACTAATCCTCATCTTTTTAGAACTGATTATATAAGTTCTAACGGGGTAGTTTTGGAGGCGCTAGGATTAGTCGGAAATTTCCTGTATATAGATAACCCTTCTAATTGGAAACACAAACTGTCAAATGTTAAAGGTATAGATTGGCACAGGTCTAATTTAGAAGATTGGCAGCATAGAGTTATAGGTCCCAATGGACGTATTGTAAAAAGCTCGACTTATGTAAAATTAACAAATAACTTAATAAAAATGAAATTGAATCTCCCTCTAACTAAGGAAGAACTTAAATTAGAAAGGGATTGTAAAAAGGAGCTTTAACTATGAATATAGATTTACAAAATAAAATAGATGCTATACTAGAAGAGATGAAAATGGTCTATAAAAATGATACTCGACCATGGGTTATAGGCTATAGCGGAGGTAAAGATAGCACTGCTGTAGTTCAATTAGCATTTATTATGTTACAGAACTTATCACCTGAAGAAAGGCATAAGGATATTTATATTGTTTCCTCAGATACATTAATAGAGAATCCTATAATACTTGGATACTTAAAGGTAAACTCAAAATTAATAAATGAGGGTGCTAAATCTCAAAACCTTCCATTATATACTCATATGGTTCATCCTGATTACAGTAACACATATTGGACTAATATTATTGGAAAGGGTTTGCCTACCCCTACCTCTATAAGATTTAGATGGTGCACAGAACGTCTTAAAATTAAGCCTTCTAATGCATTTATACAAGATAAGGTTAAAGAAAATGGTGAAGTTGTTGTACTTCTTGGGGTTAGAAAATCCGAAAGTATATCAAGGGGTATACGAATTAAAAATAGAGAAATCGAAGGCTATCTTCTAACGCCGCATGGCTCTCTTGAAAATACTTATGTATACAATCCAATTGTAGACTTAACTACAGATAATGTGTGGGATATACTACTTAGCAATAATGGGGATACACCTTGGGGCTCAACTAATAATGACTTATTTAAATTATACATGGGCTCAGATGGTGGTGAGTGTCCATTTACAGTTACTAATGATAAAAATACACCTTCGTGCGGTAATTCCCGATTTGGATGTTGGATTTGTACAGTTGTTAATGAAGATAAATCATTAACTGGCTTTGTTGAAAACGGTGAAAGTTGGTTGAAACCCCTGCTAGATTTTAGAGCATGGATTTTAAGTATTAGAAATAAGCATGAATATAGAAGGCAATATAGAAGGGATGGAAATCATTATTATAAACAGATATATCTGGAAAACCTTCCATTATTGGAAGGATACACTTTAAATGATGATTATATATTTACTGATAAGAATGGTGACTATTATATAGACTTGAAAAATTCTAAAACATTAATAGAGAGTGGTAAAACCTTTAATTCCACTGATAAAGATAAAGTTTATCTAGAACTTATTAATTTAACAGATAATCTACAAATAGACCCAGCAAAAATACAATCTGATGATAAAGGTAACTTTATAAATATAGTTGGATATGGGCCATTTAACTTCAAAGCTAGGAAGCTAATATTAAAAAAACTCTTGGAAACTCAAAAGATTATAAATGAAGAATATGAAATTGAACTCATTACTAAGGAAGAACTTGAAGCCATTGATAAAATATGGGATGAAGAAGAAGATTTAACTCGTAGATCATTAGTTGATTTATATTATAATGTCATAGGTGAAAGACTCCCTTGGGATGACTACAAAAAAACTATCTTTGATAGTCATACTTTAACTGAAATAACAAATTTATGTGATAAACATAAATTTGATCAAAATTTTGTTAATAAACTTTTGATTGAAACAAATAAATATAAACATTTTGCAAATAAGACTATATTGGATAAGTCAATTAGCAAACTACTTAATCAAAAGCACTTGCATAAAGAGATTGTAGAGGATATAGGAAATGATAATTAATAGCATTACTCTAAAAAACTTTAAATCATATGAAGATAAAACCACATTTTTTTTCACACCTCAAGGTGATAAAAATATTATTTTAATTGGAGGAGAAAATGGTGCTGGTAAATCTACATTATTCGAAGCAATAAAATTATGTGTTTATGGTCCTACTTGCTATGGATACTTGGGACAAAATCATAATTATTTAACTAAAATTAAGAATAATATTAATGACAATGCGTTTAAAAATCAAGAAATAGAATGTTTAATTGAACTAAGTATTTCTTTTAAGCAAGGAACTAAAATGAAAAATTATTATTTAAGTCGTTCATGGAATTATGAAAAACAAAGGATACAGGAAAAATTTAAAGTATCATTGAATGGCGAAGACCTAAATGAAGAAGATAAAATTTACTTTGATAAATATTTAAAATCAGTAATTCCACCATCTTTATTTGACTTCTTCTTCTTTGATGGTGAAGAGTTAAGTGATTTCTTTACTGGAAAAAATGCTAATGCTAATCTTAAAGAATCAATACTTGAACTTTTTAATTACGATACTTTTGAAATATTAAAAAAGCAACTACTTGTCCAACAAAGATTGCAATCAAAATCAAATAAAAAACTAGAACAGGCTCAAATAAATTTTGATAAGCTATCTTCTTATACCGCCAATATAAAGAGGGATATTCAAGAGTTAAAAAATACACTTAGTTTACACGAAGAAAATCTTGATAACCTATTAGTTAAAAGGACTGAAACAGAAGAATATTTTAAAAATAGTGGTGGCCTTTTAGAATATGAAAAGTCTGCTTTAAATACTGAAATGAACAAACTTGAAAATGAGCGTACTGATATAAATCAATATATTAAAGATTTTTGTAATGATACACTTCCATTTTTATTAATAACTAATATTTTAAGTGATACTAAGGCACAGATATCTAAAGAAGAGTCCTTAAACGCTTATAACAGTGTTAAAAATAAATTATCAGGTAAAATAATAAAACAATCATTATCAAAGCATGGTTTAGTTAATAATAAAAGTGATTATATTTACAATGAATTAGCCTCTACTATGCTTTCAAATATGTTTGATATAAAAGAGTTAGACAATGTATTAACTATATTAAATTTAGCTCCTGAACAAAAAAGCTCAATAAATTTTATAATTGACAATATCCTATCAAAGGAAAATTCATATAAGGCAGAAGTTAAAAAAAGGTTTGCCAGAACCTTTAAAATAGCTTCAAAATTAAAGGCTTTAAGACAAAGGTTAAACTCAACTATTTCAGAAGACATCTTAAATAGCTATATGGAATCAATACATTCTATAAATGAAAATATATTAGACGCTCAAAATGCTTTAACTTTTACAAAATCAACGCTTGAACAGAAATATGAAGATTTGAAGAATAAAGAATATCACCTTACTAGAGCAAAAAATGAGTACACTACCTTACTTCAGAATTCTAATGTTTTGGAAATCTCTAATGACCTTATTTCATACTTAGATGAACTACTTATAAATTTAACTAAAGATAAAATTTCATTAATAGAAGATGAATTCATTAACATATTTAATACGGTAATAAGAAAAAATAATTATGTAAATAGTATCGTTATTGATGATGACTTTAATTCCACTCTTTATATTAATAAATATTATAGCACTAATGATATATTAAATATAATAAAAAATATTGGATTTGAAGGTTTATCTAAAAAATATGGTCCTAAATTCTTAGAAGACTTATACAATCATTATAATGTTACAACTAACAAAAAACTTCATGAAAATATAACTAAAGATGTGTTAAATTCAATTATATTAAGTACAAAAGTAAATATAAATGACTTTTCAAATGGAGAAAAACAAATTTATATTCTTTGTTTGATTTGGTCTATTATTAAAAGCTCTGGCGTTGAAATACCCTTTATAATTGATACTCCCTATGCTCGTATAGATAAAACTCATAGAAATACATTAAGCACTAAATATTTTCCCAACATAAGTAACCAAGTAATCATTCTTTCTACTAATAAAGAAGTTGATGCTGAATTATACAAAGTTATTAAACCTTATGTATGTGATGAATATTTATTGTTATATAATAATAATTCAAGAAAGACTGAGGTTAAAAATGGATATTTTTAGGTGTAATTATGGGATTTAGATTAAAAACATCAAAAAAAACAAAAGACATATTTGAAGAAATTGGCAAAAGCTCAAATCTTAAGCCGTTTGCTTTAAGTAAAATAGCAGTTTCTATGTCATTAAATTCTCCTACTTCTATTTTGCAATATGAAAATAATGATACAAGTGGATTAGAATTACAAAGATCTACTGTAACTGGTGAATTCGATTCAATATATAAATCACTTATGGAAATAAATCTTGGAAGACATATAAGTGATGATGAATATTATCCATGTTTTATGAAGTTGCATATAGATAGAGGTGCTGAACTTCTATCTAATAACTATAAATATGCTGGCGGTAATTTAGAAAAGTTTATAACCAACTTACTAGAAAAAGGAGATGCTAGTATATGATATATTTAGATAATAGCTCAACTACCCCTATTGATCCTGAAGTACTAGATGCAATGTTACCCTATTTAAAAGAGGAATATGGCAATCCATCTAGTCGATACTACTCACTAGCTGTAAATGCCGAAAAAGCCGTAAATAAAGCTAGAGAACAAGTTGCAAATTTAATGAATGCAGAACCAAAAGAAATAATATTTACTGGTAGTGCTTCTGAAAGCAATAACTTCATTATTAAAGGTATTGCTGATTATAAAAAACACTATGAAGAAAAAGGTAATCACATAATTACTTCAACTGTAGAACATAAGTCAATACTTCAAACATGTAAGTTTCTAAATGGAGATGTATTCTGGAATAAATCAGAGAGTACAATAGCTAGCCAATTTTTAAAGAAAAAAAGAATTTCAAAAAAAATAGATCGTGGATATGAAGTATCTTTTTTGTCTGTAAATGAATATGCTCAAATTCAAGAAGATACTTTCAAAGATTCAATAAGAGAAAATACTATACTTGCTTCTTTCATATGGGGGAACAATGAGATTGGCTCATTAAATGATATAAAAAGTTTATGTGCTATCGCTAAGGAACATGGGGTGCTTTTTCATTCTGATGCTACTCAAGTATTAGGTAAAATAGATATAGATGTAAAGAAGATTCCAGTAGATTTTATTTCTGTCTCTGCTCATAAACTATATGGACCAAAGGGGGTTGGAGCTGCGTTTATTAGACAGGCTGGATTATCAGATTACAAATTGACATCATTAATTCATGGTGGCTTACAAGAAAAAGGCTATAGAGGTGGAACCTCTGCTGTTCATAACATTGTAGGATTCGGAAAGGCTTGCGAAATTGCCAAAAGAGATATGAATTCATATATTAACAAAATATATGAATTAGAAATTAAAGCTAAAAAAATGCTAACTGACAAATATCCAGATATCAAATTTTTAGGAGACCCTGATAATCATATACCAGGAGTTATAGGATTATTAATTCCTGGTATTGTTAATGATATGATGATTAAGGATTTAGCTGATAAGATTGCTATTTCTTCTGGTTCTGCTTGTGGAATTGGTGAACCCTCTTATGTTATTAAAGAAATTGGTCTTGAAAATAAAAGTTCTCAATTTATTAGAATTACGTTAAACAAAAACACAAGATTATGTGATATTCAAAAAGCGAGAATTTAATTCTCGCTTTTTTCAAGTAAATCCTCAATAGTATATAGCGTACTTTCTTTTACTATTTGTTCTATTTCTTGTGCATATTTTTCATATATACCATTTTCTAATTTTTTCGAATAAATGGTTGTGGTATTACCTTTATTGTATGATTTGCAAGCTGGTATACTTTTTATAACAACACTATTCTCGTTTAAATGAAGTGCATGTGTAATTGCACCATCAAATAAATATATTTCTAAATTGCTGTCATCCCCTAAATTGACACATATATATCGCCATAAATTTAATACCTCTTTAATTTTACTTTTTATATCACTATTCATATGATTTTTATAGAATTCCATTGTTATGTCATTATTAAAATCGGATATAATAACCCTAACTTTTACTTTACTCTTTAATGCATTCGTTAATTCTTTCTCATTGTCCCTAGTCCATCTATACCCATATACATGTAAAATATCTATATGCTTTTTTGCAGCTTTAATTATCTTTTCTGAAGTTAGTATTGTTTCATTATTTATATCTATTTTATTTATTCCAAGTTTCATGGCATCAATTTCACTATTAATACCACTACTAATATCTACTATCACATTTTCTTTTTTAATACATTTATCTAATATATCTAGTAAACAACTTACTATCAAATATGATTAGAGTGTCTCTAAAAATACTTTTCCTACATTATCTGTCATCTTATACGTAATTATTAAAATACAAAATCCTAAAATTAAAATTAAAATGCATTTATAAGAGCTAATTAACTTATTCTTTAAACTAGTTTTTTCATTATTTTTTATTTTGACAAATTGCAATAACAAATTGAACTAATTTCTATTTATGACTTAAATCGTTGAAATTACTTAGGCTGCATATATTATATCTAACTGTGCTTCAAATAGTTCCTCTGGAGTTTTGTATTTCAGTATCCTTCTAGGAAGGGTGTTCATCCAATCTTCTATGAATGCAATGTCATCAGCACTATAGTCTGACATACGTTTCCCCTTAGGGATAAAGCGACGTATCAGGCCATTATGACGTTCATTAGTTCCTTTTTCAAATGAGGAATATGGATGAGTGAAATACACTTTTGTATCAGAGTCAACTTCAATTGTGGATAAATCGGAAAATTCAGAACCGTTATCGCCTGTTATTGTTTTGAATACTTGGCTAAACTTATCGCCATATAAGTTACGGATGCTGCTAAGTTCATTCATAACTGCGTCAGCAGTCTTAGATACAATTCTACGCACAATGGCATTCCTGGTATTACGTTCAAGAATGGTTAAAAGTACACAGTCATTACCTGATTTTTCACCAATCACTGTATCAATCTCCCAGTGACCAAATTCTTCACGATTATTTATGTGACATGGACGTTCTTCAATACTTTTACCAAGCTTTTTCTTATGCTTTTTGATCATTGTTGACTTAGTATTCCAGCGTAGCTTTATTGGTAAGTCTGCATTTTTAACAAGTAGCAACCCAAGATCAATATAGTTATACAAGGTCTTGGTGCATACCATTTGAAAACGCTCAAACTTACCAGTTTTAAGCGCATTACCTACACAAGCATCAGGTGACCATGAATCATGCTGTATCTTAGTTACAACATAGTTAATGAAGTCAGAGCATTCTAAACGCTTAAATGTACGACATGAATTAAGACGATGTTTTTTATAAACGGCTTCGCCTGTATCTGCAAGGTAAATCTCAATACATTTTCCTTGTTTAATTTGAGTAGTAGTACCACGTCGTATTTCATTTAGAACAGTATTTATAGGACGATTAAGCTCTTTAGCTATCCTATATGCTGAAAACCCATCTTTAAGACGAAGTTGAATAGTCATGCGCTCTTCAAAATTCAAGTGTTTATTTTTACGTGATTTTATGTTACTATTTGGGTAGTCCATAGTGATTATCCTCCGTGTATATGTTTTTGTTTGACGATTAAATCATAACACAGAATAATCCACTATGGATTTTTTTATTAGTTCAATTTCATTCTACAACAAGTCTATTTTTTATTTTTGACACCTTTCCAATAATATTTGTTTAAAATTAATTTACATCTACATACTATATTTTTAGATTTAAAGCTACAATTTAATTATTCATAATACAATCTTGTAAATAATTAGTTAATTTATTGCGATTAATACTACTTTAATTAGTTCGATATTCGATTCTATATCTTTATACACCTTCTTCATCTTCTTACATCTTAGACCAACATAAACATTAAAGCTTGTTAAATTATCTAAGGTATAACATCTTCCTCTATATAACTTTCCTTCTTCAATAAAATTTAAATCTGGACATTAATATACAAGCCTCACTCCTTATACAGCTCCTTTATTTTAATGTTTGATTTATTGTTTTATTAATTCCCAAAAAGCCCTATCCTTCATATAAACAGCTCTATCACTATCCCCCATCTTAACCAAGCTATAATGTTTATTCAAACTCTTAATCTTATTAAATAAACTTTCATCTTGTTGTTTACTTTGAGTATTAAATATATATCTGACATCTTTATTGTTAAGGTCAGCTACATTATGGATTACCCAAGTCAAGATATAGTTTGCATAATCATTTTCTCCAGTGGAGAAATGGCTAAGTAATTGAGTCGAAAGTATTGTTCCTACTCCAAATTCTCTTCCTTCTTTTAGTATCTTCTTTAATGAATCAAAGTTCTTACTTAAGAAGTTATCTGCTTCATCTACTAATACTACTTTGTTTAATTGTCTTAAACTTCCGTCTATTTTGCTATGTCCATATGCCTGCATTTGTGAATAGAATAAATCTAATGTTATTGCTACCACAAGATTTTGTATTCCTGGATCATATCCTGATAAATCTATTACTGTTACTCCATCTATTAAATCAAAAAGACTCTTAGTTTCAAATGGATCTGGTTCAAATATTTCAAAGTCTATTAAGTTGCTGAATGCAGCATATAAACTATCCTCTTTTAAATCTTCCTTACTAACATATATATCATATACATCCTTAAGTGTAGGTGCTGGATTATTCCATGTATCAGGTTCATTTTTAATTATACCTCTCTTTTCATAGGCTTCCATTATTAAATCTCTTAATAATGTTTCTTGCTTTATTCCAAGTCCAAATGCCTTTGCTAAGGTTTCTTTTAGTCCATTAGCTATATGTAATGGAAGCATTGGTTTTGAGTTAGCTGCTTTAACTACTGATAATGGATTAAAAGGTAAATGATATAATTCAAATACTTTTGCATCTGTAGCATCTAGAAAATCCTTTTTGGATTTATTATAATCCCCTTTATAATCAAATATTAATATTCCAACATCTTTTTCATCTAAATTATACTTAGACTGTCTATGAATTTGAGTTATCATTGATTTAGTAAACTGTGTCTTACCAGTTCCCATTGTTCCAATTATTCCAGTATTGCTATGCATTAATTTATTAGTATCATTAGGACACCAATATACTTCTCTATTATTCTTTTGATTTACACCAAATAAAATCTCCATATTTCCTACTTCTTTTTGTTCTTGTGAGCTAAGCCTTTCTTCATTTGAAGTTTTTAATTCTGCTACTTCTGCTATTCTTTCTTCCTCTTTAGTCTTTATAGTATATACTAATTCTTGAGGTGACTTTTCAATAGTTTCTTCAAATTCTACTTCCTCATCCTTAATTTTATATACTAATTTATTTATATCTGAATTTAAATCTGTTCCCTCTACTTCAATACCATCTACTAATTCACGTATTTCTCGAACACTCTTAGTTATAAAGTTAATTCCATCTTCTTCAGACATTTCAATAACCATAACTCCATATTCTACTCGTATATCATTATATAAGTTACCCTTCTTAAATGATATAACGGCTGCTTCTCCCATAGATTTTTCTATAGAGTTATTTATTTCATATTCTTCATTAAGTAGCTTTCTTCTTAAGTCCGAATCAATTACACTCTTCCAATTTTCTTCACTACATACATCATAAAGATTAAGCTTCTCTGCACTTGTTATCACTAATTGCATTAAGAAGTTACGATATATCTTTTTGGTACTACTTATATCTCCATTTTCATCTTCTGATAAAGTTTCATTGAATATTTTCTTAGTAGATTTAGCTTGTTCTATACCTTTTTGAATATATGAAGAATTATTTTCTCCTATTTTAACTTCTATTGGATAATAATGAACAAATATCTTATCTTCTACCTGCTCTATCCCTACTAAAAGAACATCATCACTTGTTGCACCATTTTTTTCAAATCCTAAGTTTTTAGCAGAGAAGAAACCTTCTGTTTGCTTGAGCCCAGCCCCTCCTGATACCCTAAGTACTTCTTCTAAGGATATTGGAACCCATATAATATTATCCTTCTTAAATTCAGCAAGAGCTAATTTTATAGCAGATAATATACTTATCTTTTCTTTTGGAATAAAGGACTTGCTTGATAATAATCTTAGTAACCAATCTCCATTAACTGCATTGAACATATTTATTATATTTGATGAATAATTATGTGCATTTTCAATACCTTTTTTAGTTAAAAATTCTTCAATAACGCTTTGATATGGTCCTGATTTTCTTGTAACTGTTATGGCATCATATCCACCTGCTGTAGTATATTGATCACTATAATGTATAATTAATAAGTCCTTAGCATCCGGATCATTCTTAAAGAAGTTTAAATCCACCTTAGGATCTATAAATGTTATCCAATGACTAGATTCATAAATAGCTTCTAACGCTGTTTTACTCTTATTAGGTATTGATATTGCCTTACACTGTTTACTGCTATATGGTTCTCCACCAATTGCTGCATTTAAAGCATTAAGGTTAACTGCTACTTTCATTAAATCATTATCTTTATTTGCATATTTCGTGCCAAATCCAGTTCTATAAGAATCCCCTAAGAATACTGATGGTACACCTGAAGTTAATCCATTTAATATTATTCCTGATGTAATGTCATCCATAATTGAAGTTATAGTTTTTACATCATTGTTCATTTCTAAAAATGTAATATGAGCGTACTCTATTCCATCTGCTAATTTCTTTGCATAGAAATGAACCTTTTCTCTATATAAATCCAATACATCTTCTTCAGACATAGTGCCTACATTTAAATCTAAGCCATAAGTTGCTTTTAAATCATTGATGTCATCATTGAAAGCTACCTCTTCAAAAGCATTAGTAATACTTTTATTTGAATATATAAATAAGTCTATTGGTAAAACATCTCTAGTTTTATTTGATTTTAATTTCTTAATATAATATTTAAATATTCCTTGAAGAATCTCTTTGCTATCACCTGTATTCACTAAATTAATTCTTATAGGTGCATTATTTCCCATACTGAACATGTAGTTAAAATGTCCAACAAACTCATCTATCTTTTCATTAACTAACTTAGATACAAAATCTCTTGAGCTTTTATATCTTGGAAGAGTTTCATCAACATAATACTTCCATTCTGGAGAATGATGTTGCTCCATTGGAATATACAGACTATTATTATCGTCTAATATATATGGCAGCAGATATGTTGAAGTAAATTTCTTAATAATTTCGTCATCCATGACTTCTTCACAAGTTTCCTCATTTATATGAATTTGGTAAACCATATTTAAAGGATGAAGTGATGTAAGCATTAATTCTTTATCTTCAATTTCTCTTTTTATAACACCAATTTTAAATAAATCTTTTTCCTCTCTTGTAAGGTATGAGCCTTCTTCTATTTCCTCTAATGACTTTATATATATATATATAAACCTTTTATATAACACTCTTAATTCATCATTTAAATAAGCTAAACTTGGCAATTTATTTGAAAGACTAAAATATCTTATAATTTCACCATAGGCTATCTTTAATTCTGAATTTAACTCTAAATTCATAGATTCTAATCCATCATTAGATTCAATAAAATATATTCCTTCACTCTCTATTATCTGTTTCTCAAGTTGTAAGTTCTTTCTAAACTCATCTCTAGTAAAATATTCTTTGGTTCCATGTTGCAGCTTATTTTCTCCAGCTAATCTAAAGTCACATTTCTTCTCTCTTTTTAACTTCCATATCTTCATACCTTCAATTGGAGCAATCTTTTCACTTGTCCCCATTATTCCAATAGGTATTAAGCATTGATTCACCTTTAAATTAAACCTAGAAAGATCACTATCATTTTCATATTCAAAATTATCGCTAACTTTTACTATTACACTTTCATCTTCATTAACTTCAATTGTATGATTATTATACTCAACTTCATGTTTAACTGACTTTTGAGCATACTCATTAAATACTATATTTGAATCATTTGTATTTACTGAAATATAATTATTTTTGCCTTTCATAATAATTGAATACTTTGTTTTTATGCTCTCTAAATATTTTTCATCACATTCAAGCATTACTATTTTAAATTCAAACTTTACATTCTTATCATTTCTATAAATTATCTTGTAAAAATCAATATCTGCCTCTGATTTATGAATAATTGATTTTAATCTTTTTCCTGATGCTACTACATCTATATTTCCTTCAGTTTTTTTATGAAATCTTTGTATACTGTACCATCAAAATTAAATTCTAACTCTACACTATCAGCGGACGTTTCATTAAATACTATAATATTTCTAGTTCTAGATTTAACTTTAGATGTACCTTCTTCTTTGTCCCATTCTTGACTACATGGCTTATATACTAATGGTATTTCGTCTATTCTATTTTCTATAGATTTTTTCACTTCTTTATAATCAACAAATTTCCAGTGTTCATTCTTTAATTTATCTATTCCTTTTTCATCAAAATATCTTTCTAATTGAGTTTCTGGGTTTCCATAATTATGAATTTCATCAACTCTGTTGTAGTAAGTTGAATTCTCATCTATTCTCTTTTTCAATTCTTTGCCATTGCAATCTTTTAGCTTACTATCATAAAAAAGACCAAAGTTCTTATATTGTTCCTTTTCAATACAAGTTCCATTTATTATTTCTAGTAAATCTCTATACTCAAAAATTGAAATATTTTCACCAAATAACTCTTTATTTTTTCTTTCTAAGTCTAATTCTATAATAGCCTTATCTACATCAGTAAACTCTGAAGTTGCTAATCTTTTTCTTATATCCTTTTGAATAGAATTTATATGAAAAGGCATTCCCTCTTTGCTAAATGCTTCTGTTCCACCCATAATGCTATCAAGATTAGTATCATGAATAAAAAGTATTGCCTTATCTGTATACCCTTCTTCTAATCCAACCATATTTCTAAGTCTAGTTAAAAAGTCTGGCTGAACATCATCAATCGTTGCTGCTATTATAAGCTTTACTTTATTAAAGTCTAAAAGATATGATTTATATTTAATCTCCCCCTTACTATCTTTATAACAATACTCCTTAGCTAAAGTATTATTTTGCAATTCCTTATATAGATCTCTTACTTGTTCTTGCTTTTCAAATTGAATATTATACTTAGCACCTGAAGTTAAAGGGTTTTCACAGAAAAAGTGTATTATTTTGCTTGATAAATAACTATAAAACTGATCTAACATATTGTGCATCCCCGCTATCTGATTTCTTTTCTAATAAATTTAATTTTTCATATAACTGTACTATCTTAATCTTTGAATCCCTATCAAAAAACATTCCTCTCTTTTCAAATTCATTAAATAATACACTTAATTTTAACCTTTCATTGTTACTTATACATATTTTAGTCATTAAAATTATATCTTCCTCAGTTAAATTTAAATTATAACCAAGTGAACCTCTCTTCTTTGAAAAGTTCTCATATACAAATCTTATGTACCAATTTTTGTAAGCCTTATTTGCTCTAGTTCTACTAGACTTATTAAATTGATATTGAATAGCTTCAAATAACTTATATACTTTACTAAAAGCTTCGTTTGCACACTCTCTATCTTTTTGCTTGAAAGTACTCCAATCCTTATCCATTATACGACTTGTATATCCGTTATAAATAGTTTCTATTTGATTTGAAATATCATTTTCATCCATTAAGCTAAACATATTGAAAAGTTCTACATATCCTAGTTGCTCATCTAAGTTGTGATGATTTAAAAATTCTAAGGTGATGGCATGAGAAAATAATGAATTTACATTATTCTTAAGTAAATCCCAACCAAACTGATATGCCATTCTATTCTTAGATGTACTTTCCCAGCCTAATGTATAATATATAGTTTCTGGTTCAGTCAAATTTGCCTTTTCAAATTTAGATAATTTCATAGATAATTGAGATACATAAAACATATAGTAATATTCAATAAATCTCTTTAATGAGTTTTTATATAAGTCGTCATTCTCTATAAGAAATTTAAAATCTTTTATAAACAACTCTTTTACAAATGGTAAATAACATTTATATCTCTCATTTTGAAAATATTTATTTTTTAATTCAGGTAAATCATTTAAAACTAATTTGTATAATATATTTTCTACTTCTCTATCATAATGCTCTACAATTGAAGCTTTTAATTCCTCATCAAAAAATATTGAATATAAGAACTTAGCAATTTTTTCATCCGACTTTGTCGATGATATATAGTTTATAGTTTTTATATCAAAGTTAACTAGATTTTCTTTATCTATAAACATAGTCTTAACTATATCTCTAAATACTTCTTTACTATTATCGCCTTCAAATTGTCCAATTTCATCTACAACATTCTCTATAAACTCATTAAAATTAAATTCACTTTTTAACTCTTTATCACATATATATCGAGAAAATGCTCCTATGACACCATCAAAATTTGAAACTAATGTTTTTTCATTTGCTGCATAAGGTAATAATTTAAATTGATTACATTGACTATGAGTTAACCCACTATCTTTAAATTTAAATGTAGTTTCAATTTTTTCAAAATCTATCTTATATTGCTTTTCTTCATTCATAATCTATATCTCCACAAATCTATAAAATTCGAATTCATTATCATATTCTAACTTATACTTTTTATTAATATGTCTGTTCTTTTCAGTGAATACAAGACTCTCATTTTGCGAACCTGTTTCTTCAAGTTTATTAACAAATTCGATAAACTTAATAAAATAATTCTTGTCCTTTTTATTAGGTCTATATCCATCAATAACCTGTATCAATAGTTTATATAATGCAAAATCCACATCTATTGCATAAGCTTTTCCCAACCTCTTACTTTTATATTTTAAATTTAAGGTTGTAATAAACTTTTTAAGGTTTGTTTCATCACTATTAGGTAAATTGCTTGTATCAACCTTTAATTCAAGTTCTTCACTTACCTTATATTTAATTTGATTTTTACCCGTAAAAATATTAATTTGATCCTTATCAGCTTCACCATTCCATTTTATAATCCCATCTTTTACATTATCATATAAACCTTTAAGCGTTGCCTTATCTCCTTTATTCCATAAATATAAACTCATCATATAATTTCCATAAATAGGATCCTTTAAAGAGAATATATCTCCCTTTCCACAAACATAATAGCTTCTTATAAATAATTTTAATAATTCATATCTTATATTTCTATCCTCAGTTTCTTCAAAATTTATCTCATTAATTTTATCAATATAACCCTTTGGATAGTCGATATATTCTTTAAAGTATGACAATATACTTGCAGAATTATTAAATTCTATTATAAAATCATCTACTTTTTTATTTCTAACATTTAGAGGATCTAAACTATTTAAGGCTTCAAATATAAATGATAATTCCTTATGATTAAAAATTATATTAGGCATAAGTGACTTTATATAATCTAAATTATTAAGCTTGTAAATATGATTTTTAAATATTGGAGAATTAACATCAATATATGATCTTGGAACTATTAATTCATACATAAAATTTATTAATGCTCTTGTTGAAATGATAATTTTATTTTTTATAATGCATTGGACCAATAAATCTACTATGGCTTTTTGTACCATTCCATTGCTTAGTAATTCATAATTAGCTTTAATAGGACAACAACCACAATTACTGCATTCAGTACAGTTTCTTTTATATGAATTATAAAAAATATTAAGCTCTGATGAATCTGTGATTTTAGTTATTAAAGATTCTATATAACTTGAATTAACTTGTCCATCTTTTAATGTAAATATATTGTAATCACTAAAATTCACAAATTGAAATGAACTATTTTCATCAAAACTACTCTCATCAATACTAGTCTCTAAAATCTTCTTATCCTGAACATACTTTTTTAAAACAGAAAATCTTTCTCTATATTGAGAATCTATAAAGTTATTTAATGTTCCAAGATTAATAGCTAATATAAACTTTTCATTACTTTCTTCTATCTTTTCATCACTAAAATTGTCTAAAACTTCATTTAAAGTATCCATTGATGTTTTATTTGGTTCTAAACTCTCTGTAGCATCATTGTGTAGGGTAAAATTTTTCATAATATCTAAATGTTTATTATTAAAATAAGATATTATATGCGATTTACCATCTCCCACACTACCACAGACTAAAATCAATTGTGCGCTATTAGATGTATTTGCTTTAAGTATTAAGTCTTCTAATTCCTTTTGCGCCTCTCTTTCAATGTGCATGTACCTTTTAAAAGGAGTAAATTCGCCTAATCCTTCAACTGCTTCTTTTGATGACTCCTTTAATCTAGATAATTCTTGTATTAAACACTTTTTATCTAGTTCTTTGTTATCAATAATATCTTCAATTATAATATCCTCAAAAATCTCTTCTGATTCATCTTTTCCATCAATATTCAATATTTTATCTATTTCTTCATCATTTTTATCAACTACTTGTGTTTTTGATATTGTCTTTTCCATTGTCTCCATCTTTTTTATTAAGTCTGATATCATTTCTGCATTAATGTGTATATCTTTACTTTCTGATGGCATTGGGCTTTTATATGAAGCTGCCTCAAAATTATAATCAATATAATTTTCAACAAACCAACAAGTAATTTTATAAATATTTTTATGTATATTTAAAGCGGCTTCTAATTCCCCTTCAATGTCGGTATGAGCTGCTTTATTCCCAATCATTCTAACTATATGAAATAGTTTATCTATTTCACCTTCCAGTACCCCATCATCTTCTAGCTTTCTTAATCTTTCCGCTTGGGTAATCAAATTTAATAATCCATGTCTTTCTAAATTAGATACTTCTTGAGTTAAATATTCAACAAAAGTTCGCCCTTTAATAATTGCACTATGTGGTGATGTAAATAATGCTTTATTAAAGTCTCTTATATAATTATTTAAATATCTATAATTTTTATCTAAATAACTAAAAACATCTCTTTCCATATTATAGATTTAATCTCCCCTCTAATATTATCTATCATAAGTTTCTAATCAAAATATAAATTCTTATACTTTACATTATTAGTATTATCTTATCACAATTAAGCAATGCTTTACATCATAATATCTTTTATTTATAAAATACATTTTCCTATTACCCATCATACTCTACTAAAGCCTCTTTGAAGTTCCTAATACCACCTCTTGGATTACTAACATCCCCTTCATATCTTGGTATCAAGTGCACATGTAGATGGTTTATAGTTTGTCCTGCATGATATCCTACATTAATACCTATATTATATCCTGCTGGTTCATATTGAATATCAAAGATCTCTTTTACTTCATGGAGTAAGCTATATATGGCTTTAACCTCTTCTTCACTTGCCTCAAAAAAGTTCATAAAATGCCTCTTAGGTATGATTAAACAATGACCTTCATTTACTGGGAAGTGATCTAATATAGCAAAGGTGTATTTGTTTTCTGCTATTATTTCTGATTTATTGTAATTACAAAATATACATTCTGACATGATTTTTCCTCTTTTCTTTATGTATTGTTCTTAATTAACTATATCATAATATTTATAATATATATTATTAGTTTCCTAAATATCTAAAATTATATCTTGAAGCTTTCTTTTTGGCACATAATGATTACCTTCTTCATCTCTATAGTATTTAATATCTCCATTTAAATCTATATCTTCAAGGATTACAGTTTCCTTTGGAGTTCCAAGGGCAATTACCATTAATATTTCATAATTTGAAGGCAAATTTAATGCTTTAGAAAGCTCTAGCTTATTAACTGAACCAAACATACATCCTCCAAGGTCTTTTTCTACTGCTCCTAAAAGTATATTTTCAGCTGCTATACCATGATCCCAAAAATAATTATTACTAATATCTTTATCTTGAAGCATTATTATATAAGCTGCTGGTCTTTCCCCTTTTTCTGGACCGTTCCATTCTTTAAGATATCCCGCCCATTTTATATTGTCAAAGACTAATTTATTTTTCTCTTTTGTATTTGATAGTACATATTTAAGGCTTTGGAGGTTACCACCTGAAGATGATATTCTTGCTAGATCAATAAGCTCCACTAAAACCTCTTTTGAAATGCTTTCATCCTCATAAAATCTTCTGTAAGTTCTGTTTTTTAATATTAAATCTTTAATCAATTAAAATTCCACCCTTCTTATAATTCTATGTTTTATATGTTTTATATGTTTTGTGGATTTTGTGATTTTGATATTCCAGTGCTTTCATATATTGAGTATAATAATGAATCTTGCATCTAATGAATTTGCAATTTGTAAATAAATCAAAAATATCTTTTTCATTTATTTAACTACTTTTTGAATTCCCAGATAAATTACGTCATAACCTTAATCATCTTATAAACTCGATTTTTTCATTGTCACTGTTTCTGCTAAACTTATAAAGCCTAACTTATTGTAAAATATTTCTGCATCATTTCCCACTGTAATATTTAATCTAATAGCCGGATAATCATTAGCTGCTAAATTCAATGTTCTTTTTATCATTTTTGATGCTAATCCTCTTCCTTGAAATTCAGGGTGTACAACAAAATCCAATATATAAGGCAAATCATTAACCAATCCAACTATACATGCAGCAATTAATTTATTTGTTGAAATATCATAAATTAATGTAGACCAATCATTAGTAACATTCATACAACTTATATGATTAAAATACACATTTACATTTGAAACTTGAAAATCATAAGATTGAGATGCAATGTATGAAAATTTATTTTTTCTATACGCTTCATAATAAAGCTCTGCCATAGCTTCAGCATGCTCTTTTTGAGGACTTATAATTTTATATTGTTCTTCAAAAGTTACATTAAATTTATTTGTTGCACAAACCATAAGTTTATTAACTTCCTTAATCTTATATCCAAGACTTTCGTAATATTCAATTGATTTTAAATCTGCATCAGGAATTTCTATTTCCTTACCCTTGTCAGATACAGAATCAACATATAAACTTAACTTCTTAATTAATGTCTTCTTATCATTAAATGGTGGTATAGTAAATACACATTTAAGCATATTTGCTTTTACAAAAGCTCCGCCTACTCGATTATCATCTTTTGTCACCCAATAACAAAAATCTACTTTTGTGTAACGGTTACATTCAGCTTCAAAGCTTAATGGCATCCATTTGTTAAAGTTACTTAGTCTATAAATGGCATAATACTTTCCCCATTCTTTTGGATCAGCTTTACAAATTTTATATTCTTCTAGATTACACATAATATTTTATCTCCTTTTAATATTAATATCCACATAAATATATAAAAAGGCCAACTCTGGAGTTTTGTCCTTGAGCTGGCCTAAATTTAGGTCTTTTCTAAAATTACTTTATTGACTGTATAATACTATCTGCAAGATCATTCATTGAATCTATGTCATGTTCTTTCATTGTGGAATTAATTGACACCTCATTATCTAAAATAGTCATTTCTTTCATCCCATCTAAATGTTCACGCATAAGCTTTCCAGATTTAGGTGCCCATGAGCCATTTTCTATGATTGCTACTTTACGTTTTTGAAGATTTAATGCCTTCATATCCATTATATAATCTAGCATTGGTGGATAAATATTTAAGTTATAGGTTACAGATGCAAGAACCAAGTTGCTATATTTGAATGTATCAGAAATCAAATATGAAACATGAGTTTTTGAAACATCATACATAACAACATTAGTCATTCCTTTTTCTACAAGCCTTGTTGCTAAGTTATAAGCTGCAGATTCTGTATTACCATACATTGTTCCATAAACTATCATTACACCTTTTTCCTCTGGTTCATAAATGCTCCATTTGTTATATTTATCAAGCAAATATTCTAAATCGTCACGCCACACAGGACCATGTAATGGGCATATAATCTTAATGTCAAGACTACTAGCCTTCTTTAATAAGGCTTGAACATGTGGCCCATATTTACCTACAATATTTGTATAATATCGTCTAGTATCATCAATCCAATTAGAGTCAAAATTAATTTCATCTTTAAACAACTTGCCATCTAAGGAACCGAAAGCTCCAAATGCATCAGCTGAAAATAGAACACCGTTGGTAGTATCAAATGTTACCATAACTTCTGGCCAATGTACCATTGGAGCAGACATAAATATAAGATTATGCTTTCCAAAGGACATAGCATCCTTATCTTTAACTTCTATTACCCTACCATCTACATTAAATCCAAACTGCCCCATAAATAAATAAGCTTTGTTACTACATATAATCTTCATATCGGGATAACGAAGAATAAGCTCTTCAATACCTGCCGCATGATCTGGCTCTACATGGTTTACTACCAAGTAATCTAAAGTCCTATCTCCTAAAACTTCATGAATATTTTCAAGAAACTGCCTACAAATTGACCAATCCACTGTATCAAAGAGTACGGTTTTCTCATCTAAAAGTAAATATGAGTTATAAGATACTCCTCGTGGGATGGGATGAATATTTTCAAAAAGAGCTAGTCGGCTATCATTGCCACCAACCCAATAAAGATCCTCTACTATTTTTCTAACACAATGCATAAATTAAATCCTCCTTCTCTCTAAAGCACATTATTATGTTTACTTATAATAATAATTAAGCTTCTATAAACATATTTTTTTCTTCACCACAATCAGGGCAAGTCCAATCTTCAGGTATCTTTTCAAATAATGTTCCTGGAATTATTTCACCTTCAGCATCACCCACATTAGGATTGTATTCATACCCACATCCCTTGCAAACATGATGTTTTAATGTTGAATTTACTTTGTTTTGAACCTGTCTTTTCATCTTCTTCATTGGTGGAGCTTCTTTTTTTGCTTCCCCATTATCTAAAGCAGCTGTGAGCAATGGTAGAACCTCCATCAAGTCTCCAACAATACCATAATCCGCATTCTTAAAAATTTTCGCATTAGAGTCTATATTTATAGCTACAATTGTAGATGCATCCTTTATACCTTTCAAATGTTGGCCTGCACCTGAAATTCCGCAAGCAATGTAAAGATTCCCTTTAAACTTTTGACCTGACATACCAACATAACGATTTAATGGTACATATTTAAGGGTCTCAGCTACAGGACGAGAAGAACCTATGGCAGCGCCAGCTTGCACTGCTAGCTTTTCTATAAACTTCATATTTTCTTTTTCCCCTATACCAAGGCCTACACTTACTACTCTTTCAGCCTTACTTATAGGAGTATCAAGAGGTATTCCAATGGTAAAGTCATAACCATCTTCCTTAAGAGCCTTAATAAGAGCGTCAACTGATTCTTTTTGAGTTTTTTCCTTGAATATCACTTGCTTACGATAACCCGTAGCAGGTACCTTTTTAGAAGATCTACTTGTATCTTCATTTTTTGGTATCTTACCTATTATATGAGATGATATAACTAGACGCTGAATCTCATTAGTTCCTTCGTATATTGTACAAATTTTAGCATCCCTATAAGCCCTCTCAACTTCCATACCCTTTAAATAACCGCTTCCCCCAAATATTTGAAGAGCATCGTTAACGATTTCAAGGCAAACATCAGAGGCATATTGCTTTGCCATAGCTGCTTCCATACTATAATGCTCATGATTTTGTTTCATCTCTGCTGCACTATAAATAAGAAGTCTTGCTGCCCTAAGCTTTGTAGCCATATCCGCTAGCTTAAAAGCGATGATTTGCTGCTGACAAATAGGCTTACCAAATTGAATTCTTTCTTTTGAGTACTCTAGTGCATTTTCATATGCACCTTGTGCTATACCAAGAGCTTGAGCTGCAATACCAATACGTCCACCATCTAAAGTAGCCATAGCAATCTTAAAACCGTCTCCTTCTTTACCTAGCAAGTTTTCCTTAGGGACCTTAACTTGGTTAAATATAAGCTCTGCAGTGGCAGAAGAACGAATACCCATTTTGTCGTAATGTTTGCCAAAGGTAAAGCCTTCAAAGTCCTTCTCTACAATAAACGCACTAATACCACGAGTGCCTATATCTGGTGTGGTAATTGCAAAAACAATATAAGTTTCAGCCTCACCTGCATTAGTAATGAAGATTTTTTCACCATTTAATATGTAATAATCTCCTTCTAAAACAGCAGTAGTTTCAGTACCCCCAGCATCACTTCCAGCATTTTCTTCAGTAAGACCAAAGGCTCCAATCTTCTCTCCCTTTGCCATTGGAACTAAGTACTTCTTTTTTTGTTCCTCTGTTCCGTAAGCAGACACTGGGTATGCACCTAAAGATGTATGAGCTGAAAGAATTACACCTGTACCACCATCAACTCTTGACAATTCCTCAACAGCAATTGCATAACTGATTATATCAAGTCCGGCTCCACCGTACTCTTCACCATAAGGAATTCCCATCATCCCAATATCAGCTAACTTATGAATAGCTTCTGATGGAAATTTATTTTCCTGATCTAACATAAATGCAATAGGTTTGATCTCTGCTTCAGCAAAGGCTCTAACCTTCATCCTTAGCTCTTCATGTTCTAAAGTAGTTTTAAAAAACATATTTATACCCCCTTTTAATCAATACATTTTAATTAATATATTGTATGAAATTTGATATCTTATGAATTCTATAATGTGTTTAGGCTTACACTTATTATAGGCCTTAAATCTTTGTATTTCAACTTTAACCAAACTTCTAAGTTCATAAATTAAATTTAATTATCCTTCTCAATTAATCAACGTCATCATCAACAATTAAGATTTTAATTTCATCCCTTAAATCCCTTACATATATCATTCCTCTTATAAAATTCCTAAATATGCTTTTGTTCCTTCTAAACCTAATTTGTTCTTAATAATATATTTGATTTTTAAATCATCTGGTAATAAGTTTCTATATTTATTATCGGATAAATATAGCTCTACTATTTCTGGACTATCTTTTAAATATCTAAATATTACTTCTTCATTAAAACTTCTTTCTATTACCCTATTTATATCTTCCTTTATATTACACCCACTTATAAAAGTCGTCCTATCATCTAGTTTGTAATTTCCACCTTTCCCTAAGATATTAAGTAAAAGTTGCAAAGTTCTATTTATCTTTGTACTTTGAAATGTCCTAAGTCCAATTTTATCATTCTCTTCTGTCCATTGAAATTTTTCATATCTTAAATTTTCTTTAGAAAGTTTTAATAAAACCTTTTTTATATTATCGCTATAATCGATCCAATAACTTCGATCTTCTAATATAGTTTTCATTCTAGATCTTATTTCATTGGTTATGTTCCCACCCCCCCCCTGAAAACATAGGTGGATTACCATCTACAGCTCTCATTACATATATCTTTTTACTCACTAATTCTATATCTTTTATCTTCCAAATCTGGGCTGACAAAAATATATTTACTCCTATTTGTACAGTAGGTGATAGAGGAATCTCTCCTATTTTTTTATAATCATTGTAAAGAGAAAAATTATTTTCTGTTTCAAAATGAGTAAAAAAATCACTTCCCTTTAATAGTCTTTCTGTTTCTATACCTGTTATAGCTTCTGTTTCTAATATCTCTATATAATTTCTTTCTATCAAATATCCTAATAATTCTAAGTACTCATCATCTTCTATACCATGCCAGCATTTAAAATTCTTATTTATATCTTTTACATCTTCAAAGGGCATCCCTGTATTTTCTAAAAGAATAGATATTATTTGATGAGCAAAAACATCATAAGGCTTTATTATAGGATCAAATCTATCTATCACACCATCTTCATAAAGAGATATTGCCGCTAATCCTTGCAATAAAGACCATTCATCTGTAGCTATAAAATGTAATATATTTTTTCTTGTAGTCCTACCACTTCTTCCTAGTCTCTGCCCCAAACTTGCTACAGAATGTGGAGCATTATATTGAACTATACTATCTACTGAGCCTATATCTATTCCTAATTCCAAAGTAGATGTGCAACATATAGTGAATAATTCTCCTTTGCTACTTTTTGCAAATTTCTCTGCTGTTAATCGCATATCCTTACTCACAGAAGAATGATGAGCAAAATACCTAGTATCAGAACCTCTCTTCTTTCCTAGTCTACCAAGACCTACAGCCAATCTTTCTACTTCACCTCTTGAACTTGGAAATACTAACATAGATTCTCTTTGAGAATAGTCATAAATTTCTTCTAATGCTTCTTTTGAGTCTTTCTTTATATTTGATTCATAGTAACTTTTAGTAGCTTCCAAAGAGTTCTTGTTACTATCCAATAATACATCTGTCACTCTATCACTTATAAAAAAGTTTTTTACTTCTTTATAATCTTCTCTATTTAAAGTAGCCGACATACCTATAAATCTAGGATCCTTTTCCATACATACTTTTATTCTTTCTATAAGAGATCTTAATTGTACACCTCTATTATTTTCTAGAAAGCCGTGTATCTCATCTACTATTATCCATTCTGTTCCCTTAAATAACTCTTTTGCTTCTCCTGGTCTTAAAGCTAACATGGCTTCTATAGACTCTGGAGTTATCAAAAGTATTCCCCTAGGTTGCTTCAATAGTTTGTTTTTATCCGTTCTAGATGCTTCTCCATGCCAACTTGTTACAGGTATATCTATATAATCGCACAGTTTTAATATTCTCTTAAATTGATCATTTATAAGGGCTATTAAAGGAGATATATAAATAATTTTAAGGCCGGAATTCCAATCCTTTATAGAATTTATCGTTGGCAAAAACGCCGCTTCTGTTTTACCAGAAGCAGTAGGCGCTGCTAATATTAAATTATGATCTGTATTAGAAATACGTTTTATTGAGGCTTCTTGTATACCTCTCAAAGCATCCCAACCTTCATCATATATATATCTACGTATTTCTCTTTGTAATAAGTTAAAACTACTCATTATAAAACCTCTATTTCATCATCTTTATCATCTTCATCCTTAGTTATAGGCATAGGTTCTCTACCAAACTTTATATGAATTATATTATCAATACTCTCATTTGAATTTTGTCTTATTAAATCCAGAATTTCCAGATAATCTTTGATTACTGCACGCGGAGTCAAAAATTCATCTGATCCAGGTCTATTCAATTGCTCTTCCATATACATCTTTATATGTTCTGTTGTCATAGATATCTCTTGTCTATAATGAATATTATGTATATTGTTTAAGTTTTCTAGTAATGTATATATCTCTTCTACGCTTAAAGGTTTTAATGGTAGAACAGTTCTATTCGTATTTAGTAATTTTGAATCTATACCCTCTTCTGTTCCTAACCTTCCTTTTAATGCTCCATAGCTAGACATACCACGATACTCGTCAAATATAGTTTTTCTTGTTGCTCCAAAATTCACATATAGTCCTCTTGCTATATTGGATTTACATTCATTAAATATATTTAACACTCTTTCATAATTCCTTTCTCTAGTTCTAGCCAGAGGTAACTTATATAAATTAACAGCTTCATCAAAATTCACTACAAAACCCGAATATCCTATATCCGAAAATAGTTCTGCTAAGTTTTTAATAGCATCATACCAGTTATCATCATTTATTATCTTTTCAATTCCCAACTCTCTTTTAGCCTCAGTTTTAGTATCTATATCTCCTCGAATCCATCTTAAAGCCTTTAACCTCAATACTCTATTATCCCCTACTACTCCTTCATAATATTTTGCAATAGCTTCTCCTAATTCATAAGAGAGACCAACTGAGTTAAAAGAACTAGTAACATTTAATATCTCTTTCTCTATAAGTTCTTTATTATCTAAGGTAAATAACTCAGCCATAGATATATTATCTCTTTCAGAAACATTCATAATAATTCTATTTATCCATTCTTCTAATATCGTGTCTATAGCATTACCAACTTGGGAAGTTTGCACAATTATATTATCTACTATCTCACTATACAAAGCTCTAGCCTTTCCATCAGAAGCATAAAACCTTCTTGTAGGAGTTAAATCCACTGTAGAAACAACAAAGTTCTTCTGTACAGCAATAGACTGTATAGTTCTAAGCATAAAACTCTTACCACTACCAAAATCCCCTACCCAGAATCTTATATCACTTCCACCTTCAATTATAGAATCCAAAATAGAAATAACTTCTTGAACTTCTTCATTTCTTCCTACCAATAGATGTTGAATTCCCCTCCTAGGTACTATTCCTCCTTCCAAAGCTTTTATAATATTGTCTGCTTCCTTTAGGTTAACTCTATTCTTCATTAATTACCAACTCCTTTACCATATCTACATAAAAATCATCTATCTTTATATAATTACCTTCAATTATAATCGTCTGATCCTGAATATATTCATAAAGCTTTTGATTTACATCACTTATAAAAGCATTTAGTAAGGTACCATTATCCATAGCTATCTTTTTACCCTCTTCTACATTTATAAAACCTTTATCTAATACTAGTTTCAAAAACTCTGCATATTTAAATTCCAATTTATCGTCATCTTTTCTTTCTATAATTTCTTCTACAACATCTATTTTGGGATCCTCTTCTTCATCTCCTATATATTCCTTAATTATATCTACTGTTTCATTAAGTTCTTTCTTTGAATCTTTTACTTTATCCATATCTAGTTATATCTTCTTTCTAATTGGCTTTTTTAACTCTAATAATCTATCCAAAAGCTCTAATGACAACACTTCTTTAAATTGAACTATACTTTTATATACTGAGATATTACTTGAATGAATAATATACTCAAGTAATTTAATATTTTTTTGATTTAAGTTTTCTTCCTTCCCTATTCCATACAAGCATAGCAATAATAGTTTTTCATCTTTTGTCTTCTCAATGATTTCCTTTGCCATTCTTATAAAATTTTCATCTTCCCTATAATCAATTAACTTATCTATTCTCTTATGATCATCCTCAATTAATACCTCCTCTACTTTAAGTCTCCAATCACTAGAGTCATTCTCCAACATATCCTTTAGTATCTCTTTTAAATTTTCATCTGTCATATTCTTCTTGTATTCTATAGTCTTATTATTTATATCTTCTACAAGTTCGCTTGGTAAATATTTATTAATATTATTCTTTTCCTTGCTCAAATTTAAAATCTGTGTATTTGGCATTACTTCTCTTATTTCATTCTCCGAGACTTTTATTAAAGAAGCTAAGATATTTCCATTTTCATAATCTGAAAAATACTCATATCCTCCATTTCTTATCTTTTCTAAAATATCCTTATTATTATCTTTCCATTCTAAATCTTTTTTAAAACTATTCAATATAGTCTTCCATATCTTTAAATATAACTCTATAATTTCTTTTTTCACTTTATATAGTTCCCATACTTTAGTACTTCTTAGAGGTGTTACTCTTAGAATATTTAACTCATCTTTGTTAAATTCTCTCTCTAACCTAAGGCTTCCATCTTTATCCCACCACTCTATTGGTAATCCAGTTTTTGTTAAATTGAAATATTTAAGTGTTTCACTATTTGGAAATGATATATTTTCTTCTAATTCTTTAGCCTTATTAAATACTTTATCTTTTAGTTTATTCCCTAAATGTTCTTCCAACATTCTATAAGAAGACTCTTGATTATGATAACTATAATTTCCACTATAAGTTTTGGTTACATGACCTTCTGATATACAATAAATTGTATAAAAAATATTATTATAATATCCATTATCTATTTCTATTCTTCTTGCTTCCTTATTTAGAGAACTGCTATCACTTTTCAATTCCTTATCTATAAAGTTGCACAGGTTTTCATATAGATTTAGAGTTTCTTCCTTTACTTGATATACTTTCATTATACTTCTGTCGTAATATATATTTAGTTTTTTAATCCAATTGCCTTTAAATATATTACCAGATTCATTTTCCTTAATTATCTTACTAGGCTCTATTTTAGATATTTCAATTATTTCTAGTTCATCTGCATCTTCTTTTTCACTTGTTTTAACTTTTTCATCTTTTATCTTTATCCTATCCTTTTCCCCATAACTTACACTTTCCAATTCTTCTATGCTTATATCCTTTTTAGTTTTAATATTTGTAATTTTCTCTTTCAATAAAACTAAACCGCTAAATATATAAACCATTCCCTCTATAATAGATATAAACATTAAAATAACTGCTAGGTTACCTGCACCAAATTCTAGAGAACCTATGGATATCATGAAAAAAATAATTCCTGTCAGTTTTCTTTTCAAATAAAATCTATGCACTCCAAACATTCCTAAAACAATTGATAATACTCCTGCTATAAAAGGTTTTTTATCAATTTCCTTAAATTCCATTGTGCTTATAAAATAACTTGTTCTTCTGTTACATTTCATAAATTATATGAACCTCCTCAAAAAATGGCCTCTTAATATCTATAACTCTTTCCTATTAAATTACAGCTATTTTAGATAACAACTCTTAGCCTTTCAATCTTTTCCACTTACGAATCTTACCTCAAAATGTCTTAAAAGGAGCTATACTATTAATATAAATTGATCTAGTGATAGGCCAAATTGCTTTATCTCCTGTCAACTTTCTATATCCTTACTTAAATGAGCTATTCTCACTCTTCTGCCTACTAAAATTATACTCTACCGTATACATCCAATGCAACTTTTAATCCCAAAACTACCTTCATAATGTAACAATACTAGTTACGCCATCATCGTACCCTCCCATTTCTAACAACCATTTTGGGAGTTTTACTTCTCTTTATTAAACTATATTACTATCTTTTATGGTAGAATAATTGAGTATGATATTATTAATATAAGTCTTTATTTGTATAATAAAATTTCATTCAAAATACATTATTCCACTTATAGATGGTAAAATTAAATAAGTAGAATAAAGTTAGGAGTGTGAATACAACATGAAGAGAATACCCTATGGTATTTCTAATTTTGAAGTTTTAAGGGAAAAGGATTATCTATATGTGGATAAAACATCCTATATAGAAATTTTAGATAACTATGCCCCTTATCAATTCTTCATAAGACCAAGAAGATTTGGCAAAAAAGATATTTATACTGTAGAGATATAACTGTAAAAACATTATACCTAATGACGTTATAGCTATTATAATTGGTAAAATATCTTTATCCGCTTCCGCTATTAATAAAATAGTTGCCCACTTTTACTTGACTCAAACTTCTAAGTTCATAAAGTAGATTTCATTAGCCTTCTGTGATATAATTTTATTACTACTATAAAAGGAGTTGTTACTAATGGAAAATAAAATTTATGATTTACTTGAAAAAATGTACGCAGACTTTAATGAGCGTTTTATAGGCTTAGAAAAAACTACTTCTGAAATAAAATCTCAAGTAAATAATAACTCCTTAATACTTGAAAAAATCCAAACTGATATTAAAACTCTTGCAGAAGTTCAATCATCTTTTTCAGAACAACTTGACAGAGCTAAAGATAAAGATGGTAAAACTCTAGGTGAAAGACTAGATGTTATTGAACTTGCTATCACTAATACTTCAAAATCTATAAATGATGTTATAGATGCTATTGATGTTATTAAAGACACTACTGGATCTCATGAAATGGATATTAAAATTCTTAAAAGAATTAGAGCTAACCATTCTTTGTAAGACACTTAAATAGGTGTCTTTTTTATTTACCAGAAACCACTTCACTTTCTCACCTTTTCAAGTAGTTGTAATAGAATAAAACGCTGGATACTAAATCAGCTAAAATAACAGCTATGGATATAATTTACCACCATAGTTCATGTATAAATCATATCTTCTTCATCTTAAGTATAAATAAATAAATAAAAAGGTGAAGACTTTAATTCTCCACCTTTTAATTCATATGAATCCATCTCTTTTATTTTATAAGCATCTTAAAAACACATCTAATTGTTATATATATTTTAAATATATATCCAAGGTTTTATCTAATTCCTCAATGACTAAAGTAATAAAATCTTTACTATTATTCGTAGTATGTGCCTTATCTAATGCACTATAATATTTTAGTCTATTTTCTGCTTTGATTATTATAGGTGGATAACCATTTTTCATAAGTTCTAAATTCAAGAGTAATCTTGAAGTTCTTCCATTTCCATCAATAAACGGATGTATTCCAACAAAAATTATATGTAGCATAGCTGCCTTTTCTACAGGATGCATTTCTATACGATCATTATACCATTTAATTAAATTTTCCATTTGTTCTTTAATTAAAAAAGACTCTGGTGGAGTATGCTTTGCCCCTGAAATTATAACTTGTTGATCTCTATAATTTCCTGCATAATTATCATCAATTCCTTTTAATATAAGTCTATGAATATTTTTCATTTGCCATTCTGTAAGTGGCTCTTGATTCTTAACTATTTCTTCTACATATAAAATTGCATCTCTATGATTTATAACTTCTAAATGCTCTTTTAAAGTTTTTCCCCCTACAGTTATTCCCTCTAAAACCACTTTAGTTTCTAATATGGTTAATGTATTTCCTTCAATTGCATTAGAATTGTATGTCCACTCTAAAAGCAAGTTTTCTCTTATGCTTTTTAAGGTGTACGCTGGAAGAGGCCTTTTATTATCCAACAACTTCTTTTTTCTATCTATTTCTCTAAACATAAAATCCCCCTTCAAATTTAATTGTCTATAGAAATTGTATAGCAGTTAACTGCAAATTACCATACAATTTTATTTTTATTATTTTATTCACTTTTAATATTAATAGCCATATCAATGCATAAAAAAGACCAGCTTAGGAATTCTCTCCATGAGCTGGCCTAAATTTAGGTCTTTTCTAAAATTACTTTATTGACTGTATAATACTATCAGCAAGATCATTCATTGAATCTATGTCATGTTCTTTCATTGTGGAGTTAATTGACATCTCATTATCTAAAATAGTCATTTCTTTCATCCCATCTAAATGTTCACGCATAAGCTTTCCAGATTTAGGTGCCCATGAGCCATTTTCTATGATAGCTACGTTACGTTTTTGAAGATTTAATGCCTTCATATCCATTATATAATCTAGCATTGGTGGATAAATATTTAAGTTGTAGGTTACAGATGCAAGAACCAAGTTGCTATATTTGAATGTATCAGAAATCAAATATGAAACATGAGTTTTTGAAACATCATACATAACAACATTAGTCATTCCTTTTTCTACAAGCCTTGTTGCTAAGTTATAAGCTGCAGATTCTGTATTACCATACATTGTTCCATAAACTATCATTCCACCTTTTTCCTCTGGTTCATAAAGGCTCCATTTGTTATATTTATCAAGCAAATATTCTAAATCGTCACGCCACACAGGACCATGTAATGGGCATATAATCTTAATGTCAAGACTACTAGCCTTCTTTCAGAGATTTCGCATTAAAATCCCAGTGAAAATTTTACTCTTACTATAATTGTCACCTATTACATTCATTAAGATATATGGGAATGCAACAGGCAGATAGGTCGCAAAATGGCTATAAATTCCCCCTCCCCAAAGTATCTTCAAAATTAATTTGCAATTATTAAACTAGTTAAGTAGTATCGAAGATAGGATTTATCAAATCTTGTACTAATAGCATCTCATCCCTTAAATCCTCAATTATATTTATCTGCAACATCCTTTTTCTTCTAAACCCTCTAATGCACCGAAAAAAATATAATTGCATTAAGTTAAAGGCTATTACTATAAACATAAGCACTGTTTCTACGCCTGTTGGACTATGAAGAAAGCAATGATCTAAATGCCACTCCGTTTTTAACTGATGAAACGCATTATTTTCAATATCCCATCTTTTATGCATTATCTTCCACAAAGTTTCTACTGAAGTAAATTTGTATGTAGTTATAATCCATGATTCTTTGATTTCTACTTTATCTTTTTTATGTACTTCTTCTATAAACTTTATAAATCTTACTTTTATCTCTGAATTAGACATTTCAAAATTATCTTCATCCCAGGCTTTTATTTTTATATAGTTGTTACTTTTTCTATTCACAACCCACTTTTTATTTGGCTCCCTGCACTTGAATAAAGCTAATGCATCTTTGACAATATGAAGTCTTTCATCTTTAACTCGTACTACTGCATTCATTCCAATTGATAGCACTTCTTTAATCCAAGTGGATTTACAATATAGAGCGTCAGCGACTATGATATCTGCAAAATGATGAAATTCTTTATATAGCCTATTGATTAGGCGTTTCCCTCCGGTAGTTTCACCTTCATCCTTATTTGATCCATCTGTTTTAGGTTCAAGCATTTCCTGTCCTAAAATAAGGTTCGGATCAGAGCCTACAGTTGAACATACTACTGACCTGTGAAAATAATGAGTAACTCCACCATTGTGAACTCGGCTAAGACATTTATCACAACACTTTTTGGTGCTTTCAAATAATTCTACACCATCTATTGCTACTACCTTTAAACCATCCATAGTACCAGTTCTAAAGACTCTATTTTTTACCGCAGTTTTTATTATTTGATTGTGCATATTATTTAAACCTTCTAAGTCAAAGTCGCTTAATGAGCGCCTAACGGTATCAATACGTGGCACTTTAGTTTTCTTAGGTAGCAACTTTTTAAATTTATTTTTTTCAAGTAAGTGTTCTAATCTATTGAAACTTCTTATTTGAAGTATAAACCCAAATAATACCACAAAGGAGATTGTTGAAACTTTTGCAGAAAATTTTATTCTTTTATCCTTTAAGGTATTGATTTTTTTGCCTATATGATATACCTTATTAATATAGGTGAGCATTTGTTTTAAATAATTTGTGTTCATTTTATCAGCATCCTTTTATTTTAAGTTTCTAGTTAAAACTATTATAAAAAGGATGCTTTTATTATGCAAGTTTTTCCCTTATAAATTCCAGCAAAAATCGGAATGAACACATTTCTTAATAACTACTCATAAAACATTATAAATCAACGGGCTATCGCCCTAAAAAATTTTCAAGTGCTAAACTTCTGGTTGATTTTGAAATACCATGTTTTCTTGAAACTAATGAAACATTCCCAACTTCCTTTACCTCATTTATTATTGATTCTTTCAATTCTTTTGTATAACTTCTACCTCTCATAAGTTACCTCCAATCACTTTTTATATCATATAATTTGTAAGTAATTGTCTAAGTATGCTTGGCGGCTTAAGAGAATAGAACCAAATTCTTAGGGATCTCACTTCAACTCAGATATACTTTATTATATCTATTACAGGGGAAGGAAGATACTCTGATACATCTTTACCATACTTGTGAAGCTCCATTACTAAAGTAGAACTTATATAATCTAAATTACCTGATCTAATATATATAGTTTTCATTCCCAACATTTCATTTATTTTAGCTAAGCTCTCTTCATGCTGATAATCAAATCCACTTCTAATTCCTCTAATAAGATAATCAGCATTCTCCTTATAAGCTAAATCGACAACCAAGCCTTCACACTTAGTAACAACTACTTTTTCTGAAAGATACATTCTCTTAAAAGTAGTTTGCATTGCTTCTAACATTCTTTGAGAATCAGTTCTTCGCCTTTTATCTGGATTATCTCCAATCGCAACTATTATTTTATCAAAAATACATATAGCTTCTTTCACTATATGAAGATGGCCATTTGTGAATGGATCAAAAGACCCCGAGTATATCGCTATTTTCATACAATATTCCTTCCTTAATTATCTATTATTTGATCTGGCTATAAAGTCATATAATATCTTTTTAATATTTATATGTAATTATACCAGTTTTACTAAGTTGTAATTTGTATTATATCAACATCTTTTATATAAAATCCTTTATAATATAGATTACAATATAAAATGTCCAAGATTTAGAGAAAAATATAATGTTAAGCTAGTATATATTTTTTCATGGACATATTAAACCAAATACCACTTAAAATCTTTCTTGGATAATTATTGATCCAGTTCTGTATGTTCATAATCTTCTTCGCAAAAAACATTGAAATATCTACACCCTTTGGAATAAACCTTCTTATAATCTTATTTATATTTTCATTTACGCCTCATTTCCAGGAGCTATAGGGATGGGCATAATACACTTTTATTCTCTTTCCCTTGTTTCTTGCAGAATTTTCAATGCCATGAAAATCAAGGTTTTCTCAACCATTAATCGTATGTTATTATTTTAAATATTTAGTAAAATGACTTTTCCATTTTACGTTCTAGTTTATCCAGTATATGGACAACTGCTGCCTGTGATTTGGAAAATAAGCTCCCTACGAAGCACTCTTTTACTTAAGACCAGTAACACAGTCTTTGTACCACGCTTTCCTACTACAGTATCCATCTCCCAGTGCCCTACTTCTTTTGGTCTTTCAGATATGCTTATTTATTTTATATTGTTATATACCTGCGTTTGAGTCAAGTAAAAGTGGGCAACTATTTTATTTAACCTATTATCCATTATTTTACATGGGGTATTTATAATTTACCCTACCCATTTTTATTCTTAATTGTAACTAAAACTTCCAAATCCTTTTAATCCACAAAGTTTTTGTATTACTTTTCTTCCCAAGGTAACCGCGGCTCCACTATAAGGAATAGGCGCGGTATGTATCTTATATTCTTTAGATTTCGTACCCTTTTTATTAACCGCGGAAGCGGATAAAGGTATTTCACGAATTACAGTATCTATAACGCCCTTCGGGTGCCGTAGGCATAGTTATATTGTCTCTTAATTTATATGGAACTAGCCCTCTTTATTATGCACAAAATAGTCATATAGCTCTGTAAGCTTTTTAAAAACAACCTCATCTTTATTATTTTCTATCATCATGTTAACAATTACTTCTAATCCTTCATCAACTTTACCTTGCCTAAATAATTTCAATAAGACTTTCTGTTCTTTTTTATCACTTACTTTTCTAATAAATGCTTGGCTTATATGAAATGGAGCCAACTCAAAGTGTATGTCTTGATCTTCACAACTTGCTTTTATCCACTTTGCACCATTTTCAAGTTCAAACTGATAGATACGTCTTGAATATTCAACATCCCATATAATCGTTCTTAAACAAGTCTTTTTAAGTCCCTTATTTCTATATACTTTAATATCTCTTTCTTTAAGTAGCTTTTCATCTAAAGTTTCCAACACATTTTTAAAACACTGCAGTCTTCATCACAAACCATCTTATAAATTTTTTCTCTATCTCCTTGAAAGTTAAGCCGTTTTCATTTAAACTAACATTATACATAAATTAGGCTCCATTCAGTTTTGTGTTTGCAACTTAATTATAATGGATAATTTATGTACTTGGAACATGCTTTTCCATCTCCTTTTATTTATATAGTTTTTTATACCAATTCTGCCTATTAAAATTATACTCTAACCTTCAATTAGGTCCGATTTCATTTTTAATATGAAAATTCGATTAAAAAAAAGCACTTCATTAAATTTTATTTTAATGAAATTCTTTTACCTGGTAATTCACTATGCCTCAAAGGTGAGAGGGAGACTAAGTTTCCATCTTGCTATTTGCCATTGCTAATATTTCTGTTTAAGCTCAGTTTTCCATTTTATTCTACCCTGGGTTCCTTGTGAGGACATGCTTTACTGGACTCACTTGCTAAGTTGGTAATAGTTATCCTTAATACTTATATTTTCTATTCCTAAAATCTCTTCCATAGCTTTAACTAATTCTTTTTCTGCATCTGTTTTATACTTTACAAATTCTTTTTCAACTGAAATTGTATTTGGTAATAAATTATAATTTACCTTTCCATTAATAGTTAAAGGGAGGTGTTCTAAATGAATAAAGTTAATTGGAACCATATATTTAGGTAAAAATTTCAAAAGCCAATTTTTCAGTTCTAACTCTGTAACCTCTTTTTTACTCACTATATAAGCATTTAATAATTTATTTCCTAATGAATCTTCTTTAAATGCTACAACAGCATCCTTAACACATTCATTTTCTAATAAATATTTTTCTATTTCACCAAGTTCAATACGGTATCCTCTTATCTTTACTTGGTTATCAATTCTACCTACATATTCAACAACTCCATTTTCTATGTACCGTGCTGTATCTCCAGTTTTGTACATCTTTTTACCTTTAGCAAATGGATTTTCAATGAATCTTTCATAGGTTAAATTTTCTCTATTTAAATATCCTCTAGCAACTCCATCCCCAGATACATATAGTTCTCCAACTATGCCTGTTGGAACCACATTAAAATCATTATCCAATATATAGATTTGAACATTATCTGCAGCATAACCTATAGGTACTGATACGCCTTTATCATTTTCTTCATCATATTTATATATCATGCACCCAACTACTGCCTCTGTAGGTCCATATTCATTGCATATTTCTATATTTTTCCCGAAACTATTACAAATTTCTTTTGCTAAACTTACCTTTAAATCTTCTCCTCCAACAATAAATCTTTTTATATTGGAACTATTATTGTCCCTATCCTTTAATAAAGTTAAATGAGCAGGGGTAAGCTTTACAACCGTTGCTTTATTTTCTCTTAATATTTTATATAAAACAAACTCTGTTTCATCAGTATCATAAATTACAATCTGATTTCCCGAAACTAACGGAGTGAATATAGATGTTACTGTCAAATCAAAAGATATTGAAGAATATAAAGCAATAACTTCATTCTCATCTTTTAAATACCTCTTCTTGGCCCACCATATATAATTTGTTAAACCTTTATGCTCAATCATTACCCCTTTAGGTTTCCCCGTTGAACCTGATGTATAGATAATATAAGCTAAATCATTTAAACTTTTTATTTTTATCAAATTTTCTTTACTGTATAAGCTTAAATCTACATCTTTTATATTAGTTATTCTTCCTCTAAAATTAATCTCATCATCTACTTCAAAGTTTGTTAACACCATAAAGCTTTCAGAATCTTGAAGCATATAATTTATTCTTTCTATAGGATAACTCGAATCAATAGGCAGATAAGTTCCACCAGCTTTTAGGATTCCTAAAATACCTATAACTAACTCCATGGAGTGACTTGTCATAATTCCTACAATAGATTCCTTCTTTACCTCATTTTCTATTAAGTAACTTGCTAATTGATTAGATTTTTCATTTAGCTGTTTATATGTAATTGTTTCATCTTTGAATTCTAAAGCAACTTTATTTGGTGTTTTAATTGCTTGTTCTTCAAATAATTTACACACTGTTTTATTGGGATAGTCTCTATTAGTTGAGTTTAGAGTATGTATCTTATAATTGATTTCCTCTTCACTAAGGAGTCTTATATCTTTTACTTGAAGGCTTTCCTTTGTTAAAATTTCTTTGATAATATTAATCATAGAATGATTCATTACTTGAATTTGTCGCTCTGAGTATTCACTTGTTTTATAATCAAAATTTAAGGTTATATTAGCTTCTTCCCACTCCTTGACTGTTAGCTGTAATGAGTAGCTTTGATTACCACTATAATATTCCTGAACCTCTACATCTACACCATCAATATCATTAACATATTTGGAATTATAATAATTTACAGACATTTTAAACAAATTATCATATCCTTCTTTACTTAACTCTAAGTCTTTAATTAAAAGATCATAAGGATATTTCTGATTTAAAAAACAAAGTTTCAACTCTCTATTAATTAGTTTTATTAAATTTTCTATATGTAACTCACTATCCAATGTAAATCTAAAAGGCACTGTACTAGTAAACATCCCCACCATATCTTTTTGTTTCTTACCTGCCCTATTAAATACTGGTGTACCTATTACTAAGTCTTTTTTATATGTAATTTTGTTTATGTATATAAGTAAAATTGATATGAAGAATGTATTTAGCGAGCATTTTTTTTCTTCTACAAATCTCTTTATTTCATTTGATAAGTTACTATCAATATTGAAGGATTTTCTTTCGCCTTCTAAACTATTTGAAATTTTATATAAAAACTCTTCAGGCACACTTTTAAATTTTTCATTCCAAAAATTCTTATTTTTTATGAATCTATCCGAATTTAAATACTCATTTTCATCCTTTATAAAATCAACATATGAATAACTTTCTTCAATATGTATATTCTCATTTTTTGTTAACTTACTATATATTTCACATACCTGTTTTTCTATAAGACTAATTGACCATCCATCCACTATAATATGATGAACACTTAATAGTACACCATATTCTTTTTCACTTATTTTATAGATTGCAAAATAATATAATTGACTGTTTTCTAATTCAAAGCTTCTTTTAAATAAACTCTCTGCCCATTTTTCATTTTCTGCTATAGGCATTTCATCATTACTAAAATCTATAAAATCTATATTTTCTTTTTCAAAATCATGGACATATTGAACTGGTTGTCCATCTTTTTCTGTAAATCTTAATCTTAAACCTTCATTTGTCTTTATTATAAGATTAAGAGTTTCCGTAAGTTTATCAACATCAGTGCCCTGATTTATCTTTAAACAGCCACAAATATTATGAAGTTGAGAGTTTAAATTCACCTTATCTATATACCATATTCTTTTTTGTGGGTGAGTTAAATTATGATAATATATCTTATTACGCTCCATAACAAACCTCACTTTTTATATGATCTTTTTCAGCCAATGTAGTATTTATAATACTAGTTATATTTTCAGCATTACTATTTATAAAAAAATGATTTCCATCAAAATTATATACTTTAAAACCTCTACACACGTGATGTTTCCAAGCTAATAGCTCTTCTAAATTAATAGAATCTTGTTTTCCATTTAAAATTGAAACATCACATTGAATTTTATCTTCTCTTTCTTTATAGTTATAGGTTTCTAAAATCTTAAAGTCACTTCGAATTATAGGAAGAAGTATTTGAAGTAATTCTTGATTATTCATTAACTCTTCTGGTGTTCCACCAAGTTCCATTATTTTTTTCATAAAATCATAATCAGGCAAATTATATGTATTTTCCCTTTCTCTTATAATGCTTGGTGCTTTATATCCTGAAAAAAATATATGTTTAGGTTTTCTAAGATTTAACTTACTTATTTTATAATACAATTCATAAGCTAAAAGACTCCCCATGCTATGTCCATAGATGGCAAAATCATCATCTACTATTTTATCTTTAATATTTTCAAATATATCATCAACTGCTTCTTCTAAACTTTCATAGAAAAACTCATTAAATCTTTTACCTCTTCCTTTTAACTCTATTGGAACTACTTGAATTGAAGTATGTAAGTGATTTTTCCATTTATAATATATTGATTCCGAGCCTCCTGCATATGGTAAACAAAATAATATCATTAGTATGACTCCTCTTACTCCAGGTTAAATCTAGAATATTTATTAATTAAACTATTCTGATCTACTCTTATTATGTTATTATAAATTTCTTTATTTAATGAACATACAGCCACTTTATAACCTACATCTATATCAAATATCTTAGATGTATATTCCTTATGTTTATTATTGCTAATCACTTTAATATTTTCATATTGGTCCACTTCAATAGAGAATGACTTTAATGGTATTGATAGTCCTTGTCCACAACACTTAATATAACTCTCTTTTAAAGTCCATATTTCATAGAAGCTATTTAATCGAAAATTGAAGTCTTGATTAACAATATAATAAAACTCCTTTACTGTAAAAAAGCTTTTAGCTATCTCTTCATACTCAATATGTTTTACCTCTTCAACATCAATACCTACCGGTTTATTATCAACAGCACATAGTACGTACTCTCCAGAATGAGATATGTTAAAATTGAAGTTTGGATAATCTTTCAGATACGGTTTACCATATTGATTTTTATTAAATTTTATATTTTTATTACTAATTTTTAATTTTTCGACGATTATTGTTCTTATCAGTATTTCCCCAATTAATGTCCTAATCTTATCTTTTTTATTAATGAATTTCTTAATCTTATATTTTTTGTCTGAATCAATTAGTAAACATAACTTCTCTACATTTTGTACACATTGTACTTATTTCGTTATGTTTTTGTCCGTTTCTATAATTATTTTTTTAATTATATACAGCTTTAATCCCTAATTTTTTTCTAGAATAGATGGTATAAAGATTTGAAGTCGGTGTTTCTTTGCAAAACTTGCCTCTAAAAGAATTACTATTGTTCTTTGAATTATCCCCTTAAATATTCCACAGTCACTAGCTATAGTTTTAAATACAGGGAAGGCAAGTTTCCCATTCAACTAAGTTATATACGAAACAAAATTTATCCATTAGTCTTCAAGTAATTCATATATTTTACGTCTTCTCTTACATATAAAAAGGCGAAGACTTTAATTCTTCACCTTTTTATATTATTAAACTAAGTTATATTAGCTTATAACTAAATATCCCATCTAAATTTAGTTTCTTTATTCTATTTTGTATACTTTCTATATCTGTAGTATATAAATTATTTTCTTTCATCCTATTAAAGTATTCTGCTCCTGCAAAGGTATATCTGTTCCTTCTACCTTCTTTAGTTGTCATCTTATAATTTGCATAGGCTATTATATCCCCTATAGCCGTACTTCTTGGTAAGATTAGCATAGGCATTCCAAGGCCATACTTAACAGCATTATATCCTGCTAATGTACCTGTACATATAGCTTCTGCTCGCCACAGCAATCTGCAACATTTTCACAACATCTGGTAATTAATTTTTATGATTCATTATATTCTATTCTAGACGAAAATACTTTGGGAAAAAGATTAAAGAAAGCAAGGCTTAAATTAGGCCTTTCAGAAAATCAGTTATCTATTAAATGTAATCTAAGTAGAGGAGCCATAGCTGGATATGAAAGTGATAGCATACATCCGTCTAAAAGGGCACTTATAAAACTTACTAAGTTTATTGATAAAGATTACTTATGTTTTGACGAATACTCAAGATTTCTATTAAGCGATTATTCTAAAAGAATAAAAGAATGGAGAATTAGTAATGCTCTAACTTTAAGTGCTGCCTCCAAAGTCTTAGGTGTAAGTTCTAGCGCAATTGGAAGTTGGGAAAAAGGTGTCTACTCTGTAGATAAAGAAAATTACAAAAAGATTAAAGGCATTATTAAGAATCTTTAGCATTAAAAAAAGCGGCATTTTTTATATGCCGCTTTTTTCTACATTTTCTAAATCATCTATGATTTTATCTATTACATATAAGGGGTACATTTCAAAGAGAACTTGAGCTACTGATTTTGCTGCTCTTTTTTGAAATTCTTCTTCATTTTCCTTAGTTGGATAATGCACAGTTACCTTTTTAATTTTTTTATGTGTAGCCAAGCTCTATTCCCCCTCCTAAAGTTACCCCTTCTAATCAAGTTATGTTAATAATCATTTAATTGTTCCTGGATAAATTATTATTATTGCAATCTTGATTTTGTTACTCTAGGGGAATAGATTCCCATTAACATATTTTCTCATAACATAGTACCTTTTTATCATATCATCACTTAATCCAAAAATATGATATTAATTTAATACTAAGCTTAAGTTTAAATTGTAATTCTATTATATTTTTATAGTTTTGTTTATATGTTATCTACTAGCATAAAAACACCCATAGATTTGATTTATCCAAATCTATGGGTGTTTCAATTACAAATAAAATCTTAGATACTATAAGAAAATTTAGAAAGTAAATAACGGCATTCAATCATTACTTACTTTCTAAATTTCATTATATAAACACTTGAAGTCAAATGACCCCTAACTATATTATATCAGAGAACCTTAAAAATAGTCAATATAATAAAATTGTATATTTCAAATTCTACCATAAATATAAGACATTACTTATAATTGGATCAATTATAAGTGTCAAAGTGAAAAGAGTTGTATTAAAACAAAAATTCTAGTTAATTCTTTTTAACATTAGTATTCATACTTTTTAATACTACTAAGAGCTTGTTCCGAAATAGTAATAATTTCTTTTTCGCAAATATAAGATATATAATTATTATATTGATTCATATACTTAAAATCTTCTTCTTTATCTATAAATCTCCATCTAAAGGCAATACTTCCTATGTATAAAGGAAATGATATTGGAAATAAAGAACCACCTGTTCTTTGATAAATCTGTATAATAGATGAATCGTGTTTTAATTTATTGTTTGCATACCTTAAGCCACTGAAAAACTTTTTATCATGTTTATCAATGTTTTCTTTTCCCACATATTTTTCAATACGGTCATAGTAGTCGAATATTCAATGTAAAAAAGGTTCCAATACGATAATTCACTTCTTTTTTTAATTGTGATATGTCAACACCTTTTTGGACAACTTTTTTCCGAACAATATATTTGAATTCCCATGAATTTATTTGTAATTGTAAGATTGCTTCTTTGATTCAGTCAAGGGTAAACGCACTCGCTACGCTCGCCCTCGACAGAACCAAATGCAATCTTCTTATGTAGTTACAAATTCATAGGGAACTTTATTCTCAAACTACTGTACTTCCAACCTCATTTTCTCATTATATTCCATTGGTGTTAAATAATTCAGAGAACCATGCAACCTATGGTTATTATACCAGTTTATATAATCTCCCAACTCTAATCTCAATATATCAATGTTATCAAAATCCCTTTCTTTTTCAAAGATGTTTATAACCTCATCTATAGTTTTGTTCTTAAATTCATTACCCCTATCGGTGTGAAATATCTTTATATCTGTTAAAGGATATTTACAATTTAGAAAAGCTTGGTATACTAAATTGGCATCCTTTTTAGGTCCAGCACTGAAGCCTATGATTTCTCTATTATACAAATCAAGTAATGTGCATATATATGACCATTTTTTATTGACTCTTACATAAGTAAGGTCACTTACCACAACTTCTAATTTTTCTCTATCTTTAAATTCTCTATTTGTAGGTTTGTAATAAAGTTTGATCAAACCAATGTCAACAAATGTTGATTTATACTTAAAATAAAATAATGATATTTTGAACAAAGTTTGATCAAAATTAACACTTTTCCCTGTATAAATAAGTTGAAGTAGATAGCAGAAAATATCTTGAACACCTATACCTTTTTCTTTATAGCAATTTGCCTTTTTTAAAGCAGAAATAACTTTAAACTGTTTAACAAACATTACTATAGATTTTATAAAAGCATTTTTCATTTTTATTATTTTGTGATATAGTGTTCATATGGTTAATTACTCCTAAATATGATTATTTTGTATAATCAAGTCAATTATATTATATCATTTTTAATGAAAACGTAAATTGAAAAGTTAAGTTCCGTTTTTATTGATAAACAGAATTTAGTATTACAAAGTGTTTGATATAATTAATTTGATATTTGTCCTAAGCATATTAGCAGGATTAATTATGTCAAATAAAGAGTTATGCAAAGGAAAACACCTTATAATAGAAGATCGCCTTATAATTGAGTATGGTTTAGATCAAAATTATACATTAAAAGAAATTGCTGAAAGAGTTAAGAAAGACCCAACTACTATCTCCAAAGAGATTAGAAGAAATAGATTTCTTAGAGTAAGTAAGAGAAAAGAAAATGATGTGCAACCATGCCAACATCGGAGAAGTTGCACTAAGACAAACTTGTGTAATAATAGGTGTGGTAAGCAATGTAAGAAGTGTAGCTTTATAAATTGTTATCGAACTTGCAATGAATATTCCACTAAGAAATGTACTAAGATTAACAGTTACCCATATGTTTGTAATGGTTGCAGCACAGTAACTACGTGTATGGCTGAAAAAAGCTACTATAAAGCTAAAGTTGCAGATTCAAAGTATAGAGATTTATTAACATCATCTAGAGAAGGTTTGAATATAACCTCAGAGGATTTGAAAAAGATAGATGATATAATTTCACCACTTATTTCTAAAGGACAATCACTATCCCATATTTTGACCCATCATAAGAATGAAATAAACTGCTGTGAAAGAACTTTATATTATTATTTTGATAAAAATGCTTTTACTGCTAGAAGCATTGATTTGCCTAGGAAAGTTAAATATAAACCTAGAAAAAAACATAAACAACCTGTGACTAAAGAATCTACAGATAGAGTTGGAAGAACATTTGATGACTTTGTTAAATTTGTTGAATATAATCCTAATATTCCTGTAGTAGAGATGGATACTGTCCACGGCACACGAAGTGGTAAAGTTCTTCTAACATTTCTTTTTAGGAATTGCTCATTAATGCTAGCTTTCATTATTGAAAGCTGTAGCCAGGTAGATGTAAAGGAAGTTATAGATAAGCTATATGCGTTATTAGGACATGAAGTATTTAATAAATGCTTTCCTGTTATTTTAACAGACAACGGCTCAGAATTTAAAAAACCTGAAGCTTTAGAATTAGATGCTGAAGGAAATCAAAGAACTAAGATATTCTACTGCAATCCTATGGCTTCTTATCAGAAGCCACATGTGGAAAAAAACCATGAATACATAAGGTATGTAATACCTAAAGGAATATCATTTAATAATCGTACTCAAGAAGATATAACCTTAATGATAAATCATATTAATAGTACAGCAAGAGCTAGTTTAAATGGGAATACACCATTTAAACTGGCCCAAATGTTATTAGATAACTCACTGTTAGAGAAACTGTCATTAAAACATATCTCAGCAGATGAAGTACATCTAAAACCTGCACTTTTTAAAAAATAAGATATCAAAAATTTAGGGCAATTATCAGCGGAACTTAATCATGTAAAAATAAAGCAAACGGAAGTTAGTTTTGCAAGCCAATTCCGTAGGCTTAATAAGCATACTTAAAAACCCCTAAAAAATGATTATCTTATATAAATTATAGCCTATTTTAGGTATTTTAACTACTAAATTTAACTCAAAAAACTGACTTAACCCTTGCAGTTCCAATTGCTTATGCTAAAACGGAAGTTAGTTTTTCATTCAACCGATATTACATTATATTACTCTTATTCTAATCTTGAATTAAAATATGAGAGGAAAATAATTTTGAAAAGACAATTTAATCATTAGTTGAAACAAGTTAAAAGATGAGTCATTTGAAAAAAGGGGTGTTACTATTGAAGAAGTATATTAGTGAAATAAAACTTGAAATATTCTTGCAGATTGTCTGTTCTATGATTGAATCATTAGCTTTGGCTGGATTAGCATATCTTCCTAAAGTGGTTTTTGATTCATTATCAACAGGTGTAAATAGTAAATTTATTTTTGTTATTATCGCTGGATTTTGTATGTTGTCATTAGTCTCAGTTATTGCGGGTTATCTCGGAATGAAATTCAATTGGAAATATGCCATAAAGTTTGAAAACTCGATTAAGAAAGATTATTTTAATGCCATTATTCAGTATGACGATATCATGTTTCATAAGAGAGACGTTTCTGATTATATTTCTATTCAAAGTAATGATATTATGCAAATTGAACAGGATTATTTAACTCCTTTGATTAGTGCAACCAACCAAATAATTAAGGTCATTATTTTTGGCTTGGTGATGTTTTTGGGTATTGACTGGCGTATAGCGTCTGTTATTTTTATTGCATCAATTATTACAGCAATTTTACCTAAGTATACAGGTGAATTTACATCTCCAAAACGACTACGTTTTGTTAATCAAATGGGAAAGTATACTAATTTGATTTATGATTTTTTTACAGGATTTCGTGAAATTAATTCAAGAACTGCCAAACAGATAATAAAGTGTCATGCAGATGAATTGAATAGCGCAAGTTCTAGCCGATATAATTATGGAAAAGCAAAATCAATCACTTTATCTATAAATAGTGCTGCAAGAACAATGGTTCAAATCCTTGGTTTTATTACGGTTGTTGTATTACTGGTTCAAGGTAAAGTTTCAATCGGAACAGGTGTTGTAACTTTTGGGTTCATAAATAGTTTTATTGATCCGCTGGAAGAAACACTTTATTGCTTTACCATGATGGAAACTGTAAGAGATGTGAAAAATAAAGTTTTCGAAATTCTCGAAAAGAAAGAAAATAATCTCAAAAAGATAAACAAAGATTTTCAACATAATTTGGAATTAAAGAATCTTTGTTCACATAATGGATCTTTTCAAGTAAAAGACATATCATTTGTTTTTCAAAAGAATAAACATTATGTAATCATAGGAAATAATGGTTCAGGAAAAACAACATTACTGAACTCAATCATGGGATATCTACCAATTGATTCAGGTAAAATGTTAATGGACGGATGTGATTTATCTCAATTGGATTTGGCATGGTTAGTAACTTACGTACTGCAAAGGTCCCATATCTTCTCGACAAATTACAATAACAACGTAACTATGTTTCAGTCATATAGGGATTTATCTGATGAATTAATTAGAGAATTAAGTTTGTCCCAGGAACTTGTAAATAAAATTAAAACTCAAGATGAGAGTACATCTTTGAGTGGAGGTGAGAAACAGATTGTTGCTTATATAAGAGCGAGAAATTCAGAAACTCCAATTTTAATCATGGATGAACCCTTTTCTGCGGTTGATAAACATTCAAAACAACTACTAATGAAAGACATTGCTTCATTACAAGATAAAACAGTTATTATGATTACTCATGATGTAGACGAATCTTTGAATTATTTTGATGAAATAATTAAAGTGAATAATGGACGTATAGTTAAATAATCGGTAGTTGTCAAGAAGGTTGTCGCATAAACAGTAAATTTATTTGCTAAATCTCGTATTAAATGCGATATTCTGAATACTTATATTGCCGACTCTTTTCTTAATATCTCCTTTACTTCATCAGTTGGATTTAAGGCTACCTTTTTAGGAGCTTTCCAATTCCTAATTCTTTTGTTAAATCTTTGAGGATGTAGTTGTCTGGCAGAAGTTTAGCACTTGAAAAGTTTTTAGGGCGATAGCCCGTTGATTTATAATGATTTGTATCAAATTAAGAAAAGAGTTGTTAATTCCGATTTTTACTGGAATTTATAAGGGGAAAATTTGCATAATAAAAGCATCCTTTTTATAATAGTTTTGACTAGAAACTTAAAATAAAAGGATGCTGATAAAATGAACAAAAGTTATTTAAAACAAATGCTCACTTACTTCTCTAAGGTATACCATCTTGGAGAAAAAATCAATACCTTAAAGGATAAAAGAGTAAAATTTTCTGCGAAAATTTCAACAATTACTTTTGTAGTATTATTTGGATTTATGCTTCAAATAAGAAGTTTCAATAGATTAGAACATTTACTTGAAAAAGATAAATTTAAAAGGTTGCTCAATAAGAAAACTAAAGTTCCACGTATTGATACCGTTAGGCGTTCATTAAGCGACTTTGACTTAGAAGGTTGTTTGAGTCAAGTAAAAGTGGGCAACTATTTTATTTGATTTATTATCCATTACCTTACATGAGGTATTTATACTTTACCATAGCCATATTCTTAATTGTAGCTAAGATCTCCAATTTCTTTTAATCCACAAAGTTTTTGTATTACTTTTCTTCCCAAGGTAACCGCGGCTCCACTATAAGGAATAGGCGCGGTATGTATCTTATATTCTTTAGATTTCGTACCCTTTTTATTAACCGCGGAAGCGGATAAAGGTATTTCACGAATTACAGTATCTATAACGCCCTTCGGGTGCCGTAGGCATAGTTATATTGTCTCTTAATTTATATGGAACTAGCCCTCTTTATTATGCACAAAATAGTCATATAGCTCTGTAAGCTTTTTAAAAACAACCTCATCTTTATTATTTTCTATCATCATGTTAACAATTACTTCTAATCCTTCATCAACTTTACCTTGCCTAAATAATTTCAATAAGACTTTCTGTTCTTTTTTATCACTTACTTTTCTAATAAATGCTTGGCTTATATGAAATGGAGCCAACTCAAAGTGTATGTCTTGATCTTCACAACTTGCTTTTATCCACTTTGCACCATTTTCAAGTTCAAACTGATAGATACGTCTTGAATATTCAACATCCCATATAATCGTTCTTAAACAAGTCTTTTTAAGTCCCTTATTTCTATATACTTTAATATCTCTTTCTTTAAGTAGCTTTTCATCTAAAGTTTCCAACACATTTTTAAAACACTGCAGTCTTCATCACAAACCATCTTATAAATTTTTTCTCTATCTCCTTGAAAGTTAAGCCGTTTTCATTTAAACTAACATTATACATAAATTAGGCTCCATTCAGTTTTGTGTTTGCAACTTAATTATAATGGATAATTTATGTACTTGGAACATGCTTTTCCATCTCCTTTTATTTATATAGTTTTTTATACCAATTCTGCCTATTAAAATTATACTCTAACCTTCAATTAGGTCCGATTTCATTTTTAATATGAAAATTCGATTAAAAAAAAGCACTTCATTAAATTTTATTTTAATGAAATTCTTTTACCTGGTAATTCACTATGCCTCAAAGGTGAGAGGGAGACTAAGTTTCCATCTTGCTATTTGCCATTGCTAATATTTCTGTTTAAGCTCAGTTTTCCATTTTATTCTACCCTGGGTTCCTTGTGAGGACATGCTTTACTGGACTCACTTGCTAAGAATTGGTGCTAGTATATACTTGTGGATACAAAAGTTGAACAAATTAAAATATAATTAATGATAAGGAGGTAAACGGCTACGCCACAAAAGAAATAAACAGAGGAATTTAAACAACTTATAGCAGATTTATTTAATACGGGAAATATACCTAAGTAAACTAGAAAGTGAATATGCGTATCAAAATCAACAATGAATAGATGGGTTAGAAAGTTTTCTACAGTGAAAGTTCTGAAAAAGCAATTATTACAATTAAATAATATCGAGCCCTACAGTAAAGAAATATGCAAAGTATCCAAGTTTCTTAGAATCACCTACTATGAACCTTTAATAATAGTGCCGTAAAAATGAGAGTTAGATAATAAAAATTTCAGATTGAAGCTCAAAGAAGTCTACGACGAAAATAAAAATCAATATGGAATAGTTAAGATTAAGAAAGAAACTTGTTGATGCTGAAATACCATGTATTTTAAAATAATCCGAAGACACATGAAAGCCTTATATATACACGCTATAGTTGTAAAGAAATATACGTCACATAGGACTAAGAACGCTGTCTCTGAAAAAGAAAATATTCTTAATAGAGGTTTTGTCGTCACAGATATAAACTCAAAATAGCATACCAATATAGCTTACATTCATGTTCATCTGAAATAATTGAAGTAATCTCTGCAAACTCTACTTCTTCATTTGTTGCTTCAGTGTTGCTTATTTTGTTATTCCAATAATAATACCTATTTTTTTAAATTTCGTTAAGTTTACGCCATTCTGTAACTAATAGACCACTTTCAGTCCTGGCTTTGATTCTCTGCTCCCAGAGAACCATATCTTGATTTGATGATCTCAAAATAAAACCTCCCCTATATACTTTATCAAAGTATATCAAATGGGAGGTTATTTTACATGACGTTGTTTGTTCCATCGCTTGCCATCTTGTGGAAGGCATATTTAAAGTTGAAGATTAAACGTAAGCGCTTACGTTTAATCACAGTAATAGCTGGAGCATTTGCCCCAGCTACTTTTATTCCAATCAAGACAAACAATATATCCGTACCGCAACCTCATAGAAAAATTTGAATTTTCTCACTTATAGCTGATATCATAATTACATTTTCCTTTCAAACAATCTCTATTTCTTTTGACGAATAGCCAACTACCTTATCAAATTCTGTAATCAGTAAAAAATCGTATTACTGCTGACAACAAAAAAACCAAAAAGATGCCTATAAAAATTAAATGCTCAATTTTCTCTCCCAGCAGTCCATGATGATACCAACATCACATTTTCAGATATCATTCAGATCAGCTTCTTATCCGCATACTACAGAAGGTGTCTCATACTTGAAGATGCTGCTGGAATCCACTATGTTGTGAACGCATACGATTATTCTCAGCATTTTATTATCCCCATGTTTTTTTAATCCACTTAATTGTTGGATATATAGACATGAGAATAATCTTTTATCTTAATCCACAGAACATAACTAGCTCATTTTCATTATCTTCCGACAGTGGCTTTTCTTCAAGTACAGTTTCAGCATCCTTCATTGCTTTCCTCATCATTTTAACTTGATTGTGTAGCATAGATACGCGTTTTCTCAGTAGAACTGTGGTCAAGTATCCTGAAAACAAGTTCCAATTTTCGTCTAGATGCTCATGATAAATAATTTGCGCTTTAACAGAAATAAAACACACAAAATGAATAATATTTCTACTATCCAGCTAATGTAATTGCAAAAACATGTATATTAGGACACGTCGGCAATTCTATTGTGCAACACTCTTTTGTCGCATCAATATCTACCGATTGGTAAAATATATAACTACTAAACGGATATGTAAAAGCTTCTCTTTGTTCATTATCTTTTGCAACTACGCGACACATTACTGCAATTTTTTCATTAAATCTCGGTTTTCGCAGCCATGCTGAAACATTAAATGTGAAATCATCTTTTGTTCCATCCGTATACTCTACTATTAATTTTTCACACTGACTTCCTAAATCTGAGCAACATAAAAAGTATATTCTTTTATATTTGCCTTTATTTATTCTAATCCTTTCGCCATAGCAAGATATATGATCATTGTTATCTTGTAAAATGTGACCAACCCTAAAAGGTATACGATTTACATTTAATAACTTTTCTATATTATCTTCAGCTATATACATATACCGAGCGTCACTTGTAAATACAGAAGTACAATCATAGGATACAAAATCCGCAACACCATTTGTATTTAAATATTCACTTAAGTCAACTTGCTCAAAAATAGATAATTCTTCTTTATTTACACTTGTCTTATTAGATAATTCTTCTTTCGGAGTTGCTTCATCCTCACTAACAATATACAATAATTCATTTGCTATTTTCTCTTCAGCCAACGCTATTTCCTTTATCTTTAATACAATTCTCTTGATAATAGAACTACGTCTTTCTTCTTTGATGCAAAAAACCTTACATATCATTCCAAAAATAGATCCCCACTTCAAACCTACCATTTTTAATTTTTCTGCGATTTCTCTCAAAGAAACTATATCATTTTCTTCATACAAAAATAATAATAAAGCAGCAACTTGTTCTCTGGTCCTCCCAATATATTGAATATCTTCTAACAACGGAGTTGCATATATTGGTCCTTTATTTCCATCTATCTCATTTATTAGATCTTCTTCATTTGATAATGCATCTGCAAATCGGAGGATGTCACGAATCATATTACTAGATAACAGATTCATTGACATTCCTTTAATTTTCTCTTTACAGTCAAATTTTTTTTCCACTTCTTTTTTCACTATAAATCTGCATGTTGTGGCACTTTTCTCAAATTCCTCAAATGATATTTCTATCCCATCAACCGCATATTGATAATCTTTTATTATATAGCCATCATCCGTAATTCCAACAATTATCAATTCATGATAATCTAAAATTTTTAAATAATACTCTTTTAACCATGAGCAGTAGTATGCATTAAGACAAACTAATACAGGTTTATTCAGCAATAAATTTTGGCCAATCCTCTCTTTCAAATCTTTACACTGCTTCACTTCAACATTTTCAAACTTGATACCATGATAGTCTTCCAGATAGTCCCACCTATGATTACGCCATATTTCCATATTGTCTGACAGTTTATGATCTCTTGTATACTTTTCATAATCAAATTTGAATTTCCATTCATCACAAAATAACAACTCATAAGACCAATTCATATATTCAAATACAGACACAACAATACTATCAAAACAATCATAAACTTGCCTAACCACAATTGGTAATAGTATTTTTTCACTCATACCTTGATATTCCCTCCTTCAGAAAAACTCACTATTGATTCGTTAACCTGTATATTAGATTCTTCTCTATATTAGCAATCTGATCTACATTTCCTTTACACGAAATCATAGTATCCTGTAATCTTTTTTTACTAAACGATAATCTAGCCAATTTACTACGGACAATAATCCATTCATCAAGCAGATCTGAACTAAGTTTTATAATCTGCTCATCCTGAATGAATGCAAGGATCAGTTTATTGAATACTTTTTTCGATTCAATTATTTTGTTTATATTATCCAGCAATAATGGAAGTTCCTTCTCCCATGTCATACTTTGTTCAAGATACCTTTCGAAACTATCTTCGAGTAATACTATTTTTTCTTGAAGAATCTGATAAGCATCTGCTATATTTTTAATCCATATCTCCCTTTTTTGTAATGCTTCATCTGATTCTCCTTGAGCAATTCTCTTATTCCCTTCCATTATGACAACTGGTGGTTCTGTTGGATTTACTCCAAATCTCTCCAATCCCTTTTTAAAAGCATTCTCCAAATCATAATATGTGATTTCTTTTTCACTATAATCCAGCAGACTTCGTTCACTTTGCTCAAGGATATGGAAGATTCCTGTTGAATCATCAAAACCATACACAAGAATATTATGTGCCCAATGAAGTTTACCATATAAATCTTCTCGAATCGGGCTATAATAACCATCAATCTGGATAATAAGAAGACTTTTTTCCCGTAACGACTTCTTCATCACATTTATTATCTCATCGCATTGATTTAAAGTAATGATATTAATCTTGTTTTCTTCCATTATCGTGGTCCAGGTTTTTGCTTCCATATAGTTAACTTCAACCAATTCTGTTTTCTCGTTTACAGAATACGAAGGAACTGCCTGTACCATTACATCATACGGATTGATACCCAGATACTTTATTCCAGCAAATAATGCATTATAGAAACAGCTCTTATAAAAAACTTCATTATATGCCTGCACTCCATCCATATAAACTTTCTGTTCTGTCCATACGGATGAATTTACTACATCGGCACTATTATCTTCCTCTTTTGCTGGAGCTTCAAAAGAGTGCTTATCCTCGCTAACCTCTTCTCCCGAAATAAACCTGGCAATATCACTTACACGACCATATCCAAAGATGTCTTTAATTGTAAATGTATAGCCTAATTGAGCAAGTTCTGTGGAGAGCTTGATAGCAAGAAGGGAATGTCCGCCCAGCATAAAGAAATCATCTTCTGCACCTACTCTTTTGATATCTAATAACTTGGAGAAAATCTGGCATATAGCAGCTTCTAATTCATTTCTAGGTGCAACATAATTCGAATCATTCTCACCATCATTTTTCGGAAGTGCCATTCGGTCCACTTTTCCACTTGCTGTAAATGGAATCCGTTCAAGCTGATAGATATAGGATGGTATCATATAATCCGGTAATTCTTTCTTTAAGTCATATTTGATATCTGAAATTTTAACCTTCTCATCCGAAACGATATAACCATATATCACTTTATCCCCGTGTTTATTTTCATTAATTGTTACTACACAGTCTTTCATATATTCTATTTTCCGTAATGAAGATTCGATATCACCCAGCTCAATTCTGTACCCTCTAATCTTGACCTGCTCATCCATACGTCCAAGATATTCTACATTACCATCAGGAAGCCATCTTGCCAAATCTCCAGTTCGATACATTCTTCCAGGCTCAAAAGGATTATCTACAAATTTTTTCTGTGTTAATTCATCTGCATTTAAATATCCTCTCGCAACTCCAATACCAGCGATACACAACTCACCAGGTATTCCTATGCCACATAAACCTCCCTGATTTAGAATATACATTTTATAGTTGGCAATTGGTTTACCTATTGGTATAGAACGACCATTTTCACCTTCAAACTTATAACTAGAGCTATTTACTGTTACCTCTGTTGGGCCATATGTATTAATTACATTGTATTTGTTACACCATCGTTTTAATACATTTGCATTCGCTGCCTCACCACTTGAGTCAATAATTCTTAATGTCTTAAAATCATCTGGATTTAATTCAGCCAGCATCGTTGGAGTAAATGACGCAATTGTAACATGATTTCTATTACATACTTGCGCAATGGCTTGTGGATTCCTAACATCGTAGTATGATATTAGGCTTAATGTTCCTCCAATAATTAATATATTAAAGATATCCCATACCGACTGATCAAAAACATAATTTGCAACCTGCAATACCACATCATTTTCTGTTAAACTGTAGATTTTACCGTAAGCCAGCATCAAGTTATAAAATCCCCTGTGCTCAATTAAAACACCTTTTTGCTTACCTGTGGTACCGGATGTATAGATACAATATGCCAAATTAGACATAATACATCTTCTAGGAATGTTCTTCGTAATACCTGTCCATGCTCTACAATCTCTTACATCAAGGATCGGATAACCACACAAATCAATCTTAATGTCGCTATTGACTAACACGATCTTAGGTTTACAGTCTTTCAGCATATATTGGATTCTTTCTTCAGGATAATGATCGTCCATCGGAACATATGCCCCCCTGCTTTCAATATACCAAACATACTTATAATCATTTCAATGCTTCGTTCCATCAGCAATGCAACAAAACATTCAGCCTTTACACCTTGCTCAATCAGCTTTACAGCTATATCATTTGCTTTCTCATTAAGTTCTCTATAAGTGATAGATTGATTATCATATACTATCGCTGTTTTCTCTGGAGTTCTTTCTACCTGCTTTTCAAAATAGTCCATAATAAACATATTCTGATCAAATGGAACTGCTGTATCATTAAACTCTTCCAGGACTTTTACTTTTTCTTTATCTGACATGATTGGAATCTCGTTTATTAACGCGTTAGGATTCGCAACAAGACTCTCTAATAATATCTTATAATGGTCTATCAGAAGTTTGATTGTTGCGGAAGTAAATAATTCCTCTGCATATTCAATTACTAATCCAAATCTATTATCTGTTTCATTGATATCCATGGAAATATCAAATTTTGCAATCGAGTTATGATTCATTACATTTTTACAAACGATATTCTTCAATTGCAGTTCTGCTGGTTCTGTATTCTGCATTGTCAGCATGACATCAAATAACGGATTTCTTGAAATATTTCTTTGTATATCTAATTCTTCTACTAACTCTTCAAAAGGATATTGCTGATTTTCATATGCTTTTAAACAGATTTCCTTAATTTCATGTAAAAACTGCATATATTGTTTGGATCCTTCTGTTTTTCCACGTAACGCCAATGTATTTACAAACATTCCTATCATGTCTTCTGTATCATGATGGGTTCTTGAACTAATTGGACTTCCAATTACGATATCTTCTTGTCTACTATATTTTTTAAGCAGAATCATAAACGAAGATAAGAAAATCATAAATACTGTTACCTGCGATTGTTGTGCCAGTTCTTTTATGCTTGAGCAAAGAGATTCTTCTATGGAATCGGTATATATCTTCCCTTTGAAAGAAGCCTGCTGCTTTCTAATAAAGTCATATGGCATATCAATCACTGGAATCTCATCAGCAAACGTATTGATCCAGTATTCCTTTTGCGAAGATATGTCCCTGGTACCCATCCATTCACTATAATCCTTATACTGGTGGGATAACAAAGGAATCTCATTTCCATTATAAAGTGCATTGAACTCTTTTATTATGATACCAATACTAACACCATCACTTACGATATGATGAATATCCCAAAGCATTAAGTAATCGTTATTCCTTTCCATTATCTTTACTCGGAACAATGGCGCTCTTGTAAGATCAAAGGCACGAACAAATCCTTTGACTGCATCCTCTTCTGATATATTACCAGCCTTTTCATATTCGAATTCCGACTCTACATGATTCAGCACCTTCTGCAACAGTCTTCCGCTGTCTAACACGAAAGCTGTTCGTAATATTTCATGTCGATTGATGATAGTCTGGACGGTCTCCTTTATTTTCTGTACATCTACTTTTCCCTGCATTACAATACAATATGGTGAATTGTAAGAAGTACTGTTTTCATTAATGCTACAGTTAAGATATGTTCTCTTCTGAGAGGATGACATATCATAGTATTCCTTTTCCTCTGCCTTAGGTATGGAATCATCAGCCAGCTTTGCATGCTCTTTTGATAATATATCCGCAAGCTCTTTTACAACAGGATGTTGAAAAATCATTTTCAGTGATACTTTCACCTTAAATTCTTTTTCAATCTGATTCACAAATCGGGCAGCTCTAAGGGAATGTCCACCACGATCAAAGAAATTATCAGAAACTCCAACTTTATCTACATTCAGAATATCTTCTAATATTTCACATAACTTATACTCGATTTCTGATTCTGGAGCCTCATATCCACTTTCTATAAAGGTTGATACCTCTGGTAATTTTCTATAATTCAATTTTCCATTTTGCGTAATTGGAAGAATATCAAGCTGCATAAAGTAAGCTGGTATCATATAAACCGGCAGCTTTTCTTTCAGCTTATTACGTAAATCGGCTAACTCAACTTTTTTCTTGGCAACAAAATATGCATAGATGTTCTTCTCACCAGCCGCATCGTTCTTTACAATAACAGCTACATCCAGTATTTCCGGCTGTTCTTTTATCTTATTTTCAATTTCATGTAATTCGATACGGAAACCTCGGATTTTTACTTGTCCATCTGCTCTTCCAATGAACTCGATATTACCATCACTTCTCCATCTGACAATATCACCGGTTTTATAAATTCTTCCTTCATCAAACGGAGACTTTATAAACTTCTGTTTATTCACAGTTTCTTTATTCCAATATCCTTTTGATACACCAGCTCCACCAATGCATAACTCTCCAGGTACACCAATTCCACATAGATTATTTTTTTGATCTAATACATAAAGTTTTACATTACAAATTGGTTTACCAATTGGTATTGGCTTGCTATCTTCAAAATCCTCTTTCGTGCATCGATAAAAGGATGCAATATCCGTACATTCTGTTGGACCATAGGTATTCACAAGTTCTGCATTGCAGTTCTTTGATGTAATCCAAGGTTTCATGATGCTTTTATTGATAATTTCTCCTCCAAGTAACAAATACCGTAAGGTTTCCAACTTCTCATATGAAGTTTCATCATTGGAATAAATGATAGGATAAAATACACTAGATGCACTGTTAATTACTGTAATTTTGTTTCTGACAATTGCTCTTGTTATCTCATCACTGTCATAATTCCATTGATTATATACAAATAGGCATCCTCCAGATAAAAGTGGAGCAAAGATATTCTTTTGCGCCAAATCAAAACTAATAGAAGCAATTAACATAATATTATCTTCTGCACTAAGTTCAAATTCATTTCTATACCAAGTTACCATATTAACGAACGAATTATTCTTGATAACGGCTCCTTTACTCTTTCCAGTCGTTCCAGAAGTATAAATCATATATAGTGAGTCATCTAAACTGGAATTTCTTTGAATTCTCTGTGAAACTCCAGCTCTATGCTGGAATAAATCAATACATGGGAGCTCTCCCTCATATGGAACACCATAGGTTAAAATTGCTTTTGGTGTTGCATCTGTAATGATATCCTGTACTCTTCCTAGTGGGTAAACCGCATCGATTGGAATATATGCTGCACCGGTCTTTAGTATTGCAATCAATCCAACAATCATTTCGATACTACGTTCTGTATATAATGCAACAAAAGTATTACAGCCTACATTGTAATTCATTAATTCTTTTGCTATCGCATTTGCCTGTATATCAAGTTCGTGATATGTTAATTTTCTTCCTTCATATTCAACACAAAAAGCATCCGGCGTTTTATCAACTTGTTTTTCAAACAAATCAATCAGATTCTTCTTAGGAAAGGAAGCACTTGTCTGATTAAATGAATCTACAATTCTATGTATTTCATCATGTGACATCATAAGAAGATTCGCTATACTCTTGTCTGGATGATTCACAATATCAGTTAACAAACTGCAATAGTGTTCTGCAAATACATGAATACTTTTCTCTTCGAATATTTTGGAACAGTATTCAAAATAGAAGATATATTCATTTTCAATAGAATCTATTGCTAATGTGATATCAAACTTGGAAATCTTATTTTCTTCTCTATTTCGATTAATTGCCTTGAGTTCACTTACTGCATTTGTCTGATTGTTTGTATCCTGAAATGAAAACATTACATCAAATATCGGATTACGGGATATATCTCGTTCTATATCTAATTCTTCAACCAGCTGTTCAAAAGGATATTCCTGGTTCTGATAAGCTTTTAAACATTTTTGTTTCACAATCATTAAGCAGTCTGCAAAGGTAGCATCTGATGGCAATTGGACTCTTATGGCCAAAGTATTCGCAAACATCCCCAGCATATTTTCTGTGTTAATATCAATTCGGTTTGCAATTGGTGTACCTACAATAAGATCATCTTGTCCACTATACTTATTTAACAATATAATAAATGCGGAAAGCAAAACCATATATTCTGTTGCAGAATTCTGGGCTGCAGTTTTTTTGATTTTCTCTCTCATTACACTACCTGAATACCTGGTAACCGTTTTTCCCTCAAAACTTTGATTCAAAGGTCTTGGGAAATCATACGGAAGATTTATCATCGGAAGCTCTCCACTAAATTCTGATAACCAGTACTCTCTTTGATCCGCTAAATCACGTTTTCGCATCCATTCACTATAATCTCTATATTGATATTTTGGTAATGCAAGCTCTTCTCCTCTATAAGTTCTGAAAAACTCATTTAGGAAATTCCAATAACTTGTTCCATCACTAATGCTGTGGTGCACATCTAATAGTAATATTGTATCCTTTTTGCGAATGATTAACTTCATTCTAAATAATGGTGCCTTTGTTAAATCAAATGGTTTGATAAATTCGCTTAATACTTCTTTTTCATCTGCACGATCATCTGCCTCTACAGTAATGCTTTCTTCTATATATTCTAAAATGTTCTGAACCAGTTCATCATTCTTCATCTGGAAAGTTGTTCTTAATATTTCATGATGTTCTATCATACACTGGATTGCCTGGATTGCCTTATTTGCATCCATTACCTCATTTACAATAAATCCACCTGGAATATTATATAATACTCCGGTTTCATCCATCTGACTTTGTAGGTATATTCTTTTCTGTGTAGAAGACATAGAATAGAATTTCTTTTGTTCGCATTCCGTTATGCCTAAATTCTTTTTCCTACCTATTTCATCTAAGTAACCAGCCATACTCTCAACCGTTGGATATTTAAAAACATCCTGTATTGTAATGGTATATCCACTAGACTCGCAGATAAGATTCACCAGTTTCATTGCTTTTAAGGAATGTCCGCCTAAATCAAAAAAGTTCTGTTCAATACCAATATGGCTTATCATCAAAACCTGTTTAAAGATATCACATAACAGTATTTCAGTATTACGAGTTGGTGCCTTCACACCTGCTGTTTTTCCTGAATTCATGTTTGGCAATGCACTCTGGTCTAATTTTCCGTTAACCGTCATTGGTATCCGGTCTATCTGCATCATGTAAGCCGGAATCATGTATCCTGGTAAAACATCTCTTAACTGATTTTTCATTTCATCAAATTCTAATCCTTTATTTGCTGTTAGATAAGCATATAAAAGTTTTTCATGATTTGTACTTTCTCTTATAATTACAGCAACATCTACTACATCTGACAACGAACGGATTACACTTTCAATCTCTCCAAGTTCAATACGATATCCTCGTATTTTTGTCTGACGATCCACTCTGCCCAGATATTCGATTTCCCCATTTGGCAGCCATCTTGCCATATCACCGGTACGATATATTTTTCTTTCTTCAAATGATAACGTAACAAATTTCTCTTCTGTTAATTCCGTGTTTCCTAAATATCCAGCCGCAACACCCGCACCTGCAATACATAATTCTCCAGGTTCTCCGATTCCACAAAGAACACCTTTCTTTAATATATAGGCAGTATGATTTCTAATTGGTTTACCAATTGTAATTCGTTGTTCTTCCTGTTCGAACTTCAAGCAAGTTACAACATGTGTCTCTGTTGGTCCGTAATGATTGTAATAAGCATGCATCAATAATGAATCTAAGCATTTCTTATTCAAATACATTGCTTCTCCAGCCAATATAATGGTATGTATCTGATTTAATATACAATCTCCATCTATACTTGAAGTGATAGCATCCCAATAGGATGGAGTACAGAAAACGGTATCTATTTTTTTGTCCGTTATATATCTTGAAAATCCACTAATATCTTTCTTAAGTTCATCTGATACGACTACCAGATTGCATCCCATAGCCAAAGCAGTCGAAATTTCCTGAATGGAAACATCAAATCCAATTGAAGCAAGCGTAGCGATATTATGACACTCCATTTCCAGTTCAGCCTGCTCCCAGGCTACAAGGTTAGAAATCGTACTAATTTTCTGTAGAACTCCTTTTGGTCTTCCCGTAGTACCAGATGTATAAATGCAGTACATAATGTCATCTAATGTTGTTTTTGTACCATCCTCAATATTCGTACAATTCCAGGCTTCTGAATTTTCTAGTAAATACGTATTTTCTAACTCTTCGCATTTTCCTTTTTGTGATAAGATTAATGCCGATTTACAATCATCGCAAATATACTTTATTCGCTCCATTGGTGTATCTGGATTAACTGGTACATAGATTGCTCCTGCTTTTAAAATTGCTACAAATGCGATTATCCACTCAATACTCTTGTCACATATAACAACGATATAATCTTGTGTATGAATTCCCATACCCTCTAATTTATTCGCTAAATAAGAAGATTTTTCATCCAGCTGGCAATAGGATAACACTCTATCTTTTTCCGTTACAGCAATTTGTTCCGGGCACTTCTTTATCTGTTCTTCTATCTGCTTTAGAATATGATCATAGGACAAAGGTTTCTGACCAGCCTGATTAAATTCGTTCATCAAAAGATGTTTCTCCTGATTATCGAACATTTCAATCATTTCTATTTTCTGATTTAAATCGCAACGAATGAGCTCTTCCACCACATGAAAGTAATGATGCAAAATGAGCTTAGCCATATCTTCCTTGTAAAGATCTGAGCAATATTCCAATCTGATTTCGGTATTTTCTTTCTTATAGACATAGAATGTCAAATCAAATTTACTTGTATCAAGAATTATTTCATTCTCTGTTGTTTCATCAGTTTCAATCCTTATTTTGTCTTGTTCCTGATTTTCCATAACTAACATAACATCAAATATAGGATTTCTTGACATATCGTAATTAACATCCACCTGTTCCACAAGTTCATCAAATGGATAATCCTGATTACTATACGCCTGAATACAAGTATCCTTTATCTCCATAAGGAAATCTGATAAGCTTTTGCTGCTTACTGGTTTTCCCCTTAAAGCTAATGTATTCGCGAACATTCCTAACATATTCTCAGTTTCTTTTCTTGTTCGGGCGCTATATACACTTCCTATTACGATATCATCTTGTCTTGTATATTTCGCTAATGTAATCATGGCTGCTGTTAAAAATACCATGTATTCTGTTACGTTGTGTTCCCTAGAAAATTTTCTTAAAGCACCTTCAAACTCTTTTGTAATATCTGTTTTTACTAATGTTTTTCCATTATTGCTTCGTTTCTTTTTCCTTATTGAATCCGTAGGCATATTTAATATAGGCAGCTCACCTGATAATTCGTTTAGCCAGTACTGTTTCTGTCTGTATAAATCTCTCTGATTCATCCATTCACAATAATCTTTGTACTGATATTCAAGTGACTCTAGTTTACCGCCAGCATACAACATATTAAATTCTTTGATAAAATTGTTATAGCTTGTTCCATCACTTATAATATGATGCATGTTAATTAAGATAACCGTATCCTCTTTTTGGTTCACAACCTGCATTCTGACTAAAGACTCCTGAGCCAAATCAAAAGGCCTTACAAAATCTGCAATTAATTCTTTATCACTTAAACTGCTGCTCTCTATATACTCAAATGGAAGCTCTACATGCTCATTCACTCTTTGAACTAATTTTCCATCCTTCATGATAAAGGAAGTTCTTAATATTTCATGCCTTTTAATAACTTCCTGATATGCTCTTTTTATTTTTTCTATATCAATCGTTTTCTTACAAATAAAGCATCTTGGGAGATTATATAATAACTTTGTTTGCTCCATCTCACACACTAGATAAATACGTTTTTGTGTAGATGATACATCATAATATTCCTTTTTCCCTGCCTTAGCAAAATCTAAATTTCTGTCTTCTTTCTTTTGATGTGCAATAAATTCAGCTAATAATCTTACGGATGGAAATCTAAAAATATCTTGAACAGTTACTGTACAATGAAAGACTTGATCAATTCGATTTGTAAGACGGATAGCTTTTAACGACTGCCCACCAATTTCAAAGAAACTTGACTCGATATCAAAATACTGTACATTTAATACATCCTGGTATAATTTGTACAGCTGCTCCTCAACATCACTTGAAAATGTAATTTTCTTCTTTGGAAGTTCTGCCTTCTCTTGGATTTCCAAAAGACGATTTCGATCTAGTTTACCATTCTGGGTCAAAGGTATTTTTTCAATCTGCACCATGTAAGCTGGTACCATATATGGTGGAATCTGACACAACAGACTTTGTCGTAATTCTTTGATATCGATGGTAGAATCACTCACAAGATATGCATATAGCTCACTTTCGCCCATATGATTCTCTCTGGAAATCACTGCGCATGAAGTAACTGCATTTTCATTTTTTATTACATTTTCTACTTCACCTAATTCAATGCGGTTACCATTGATATTAACCTGATCATCTACTCTTCCTAAATATATAATATTGCCATCCTGTTCTATCATTGCTTTATCACCAGTGTGATATAATTTACCTGGTCCAAACGGATTTTCACTTATTTTCTGTTCTGACAAATCATCCAGATTCAGATATCCAGTCATAAGGCCATCTGTAACAATACAAAGTTCTCCTAGCTTACCTGCTGCACATCTTTCTTGATTATCGACGATATATGCAGTAACATTTTTTACGCTCTTTCCAATAGGCAGCTTCTTATAATCTTTTTTCTTTTTATCCCAGTTCCAGCATAAAGCTGCTCCACCAGTCTCACTAGTGCCATATAAATTAGTATATTCCGCATTCTCAGGAATCTTTTCTAATATTCCTGTATTGGTTGCCTCACCTAACGTAATGATTCGATCCACATGAGGAATATTTAACTCCATATAATATCTTGGTGATACAATTAAAACATTAACTTTATTCTTAATGCAAATCGTTTCATATTCTTTGATATTTATTACATTTTCTTTTGTCGTCAGAACAAGCGTAGAACCAGTTAAAAAAGTAAAAAACAATTCTGATACAGAGGCTGTCGATGCCATAGTCGAAAACTGGGCTACAACATCATTTTTCTTAAAATGCAGATCATAACATGCATTCAGTTTAAGTTTCACAATAGCCTTTTGTGGAATAACAACTCCTTTGGGCTTCCCTGTTGTTCCTGAAGTATACGTAATATATGCCGGAGCCTCCAGTGTTGCGTTTGCTCCTGGATTCTTATCTGTCTCATGTTCGAAATGAATTTCTGAAACTTTATATGTCTTTCGAGTATAAACTTCATCTCCAAAACAACACACTGCATCTGCATTACAGTCTTCAATGATATATTCAATTCGCTTCTTAGGCCACTCTGGATCAACAGGTACATAGATTGCACCTAGTTTCAATAATGCAAGAATTGTTACTACGCTATCAATACAATGTTCTGCAATTAATACTACTCTTTTTCCTTTTGTAATCCCCTGCTTCTCAAAATAATATGTTAATTTATTAATTCTGCAATTAAATTGCTGGTACGTAAGTATTTTTTCCCCTTCTATAATTGCAGCTTTATCTGGATATTTATGTACTATCTTTTCAAATGCATCCTGCACACTTATATCTTGATATTGAATGAAATCTGTATCCGTACAACTACCTCCAAGCTCTGAAAAAACCATTGTTAATCCTCCTTATTTATTTCTTTTATATAATAGAATTGACATCCTTTATCGTTCCATTACATAATATTGAAAAATTGAATCTGTTGACTGATCATATCCAATTTTACCTATAACCTTTACTCCAAAACTTTCAAATAAAGAAGTATTCAATAATACAGGCGTATGTCCAAAACATATAATCATTCCACCATTCCTTACTGTGCTTATTAGCTTTTCAAATAGTTCTTTCGCTTCTAATCGATTTACCACTGCATAATTAAGAAACCTCAGCACTAAGATATCAACTGATTCTTGACTAATTGCAGAATCGAATGCATTACAACAGGCTGATTCGTCTACTTTATCTTTCGACATCCTAACCATATTTTCATCCATATCATGACCAATTGTATATGCACCATTAAATTTCTCTTTTACATACTCTAAAAATTTGCCGGTTGAGCATGCAGGATCATAAATTTTAAAGCTGACTTTTTGATTGTCACGTAGAACTTTTTGTGTATATTTTCTCAGATGAGGTTCTGTATCAGACAAAAATTTCACCAGTTGTTCTTCTGTTTTCTCTTTTGATCTCTGTTCCCATACATCTTCCCATTTAAGCATCGTTTCCTGATCCTGATTTAATACGATTGGATATGTCACTTCTACATTTACATCTTCCTTGATTCTATGAAAAGCATATTTTTTTTCACCTTGTTCGAAAGGATAATACGTAGCAGTTACTTTATTGTTTTCAATTTTTATCTCCTTAAAAATCCCCAGTAACATATCTGCTGTAATTCTGCTATCCATATCAACAGATGCATTTCCCTGATTTTTAAAATAATCTATCATTATTTTAAAACCTAATATTTGATATTTATTCTGTATATTAATTAAAAACAGGCGATCTTCGCAATCTCTCTCATCACTTTGAAACTCTTCTAATTCTCTTATGCATACTTGACTATAGGTATATTCTTTTTCAACGGTATTTTCCGCTATACACATTTTTTTGAAATAACTCATTTCTTTTCTTATGAATGCTATATTCATTCTGTATTCTCCTGGTATGATGTATTTCGAAACGAAATACATCAACCTTACCTTTCTCTCTAATTTGAACTATAATTGATACATTTTTGATGCCGATATTATGCTTTCTCTAATTTTTTCTGTATCACAACGAATATATCATTTAAAGATTTATAATTTGTTGTGATTAACTCTTCATCTTCAAAAAAGATGTCAAATGTATCTTCTGCACAAATAATCATCTGCACAATATAAAATGAATTTATACCGTATTTCTCCATCATGCTTTCGTTGCAATCTATGGTGGAAAAATCAATCTCCTCGATTTCTTCTTGTAATGCTGTTATGTATTGTTCTTTTATCTCTTCTAATGTCATAGTAATTTCTCCCTACCTTTTCTTAATTGTTGTTCGTGTATATGGACTCACTCATAATTTGTACGATATCATTTTCTGTTACATTTAATGGATTGGTTAACAAACATAAATCCTCTAATACAAATGGTGCAATTTGATTTATCTTTTCTTGTACTACCAGCTCAAACTGTTCTATTTTGTCTTTACTTAGTCTCAGTTCCAGATACTCAAGTAAACTCGACGGAAGATTCAGTTCTTTACTCATCTTTATGATACTAAGAATTAAATTCTGTACCTTCTCACGATAACTGTTTCCTTCTAACTGTAATATATCCACAATCTGTGCAAGCTTACTACATACTTTTTTATCACGGCTATTAAATTCCATTACTTTAGGCAGCACAATCGAATTTGCACATCCATGATTAATGCTAACTTCTTCACATATGTTTGCCACCTTATGTGAAATTGCATGACACAAATCAAGCGATGCATTCGAAAATGCAATTCCTGCTATTGTAGATGCCTGCTGCATTTTCTCTAATGCCACTTTATCTAATTCATAAGCCTGTACAATATTTTCATAAATTAGTTTCAGCGCTTTTTCTGCCATTGCATCTGTAAATACTGTTGCACCTTTTGATACATACGCTTCTATCGCATGTGTAAATGCATCAAACCCCGTTTGTGCAATTATTTGATTCGGTAATGTTTTTACAAAAGCAGGATCCAGTATAACTACATTCGCCATGCAATACGTATTATAGACAGGTATCTTTATATCAGTATCATTATCTTTTAAAACAAATACTTGTGACATTTCCGATCCACTTCCGCAAGTAGTTGGAATTGCACAAAAACGTGCTTTATTCCCAACTATAACATCCTGCATCTTTTGATAATCTTTCACACTATCTACTTCCTGGTTTTCGTACAAAACCCATATTGCTTTTGCGAAATCAAGTACTGCCCCTCCACCTATTGCTATAATCCAGTCTGGTTGGAATTCTCTCACTTGCTCTATGTGTCCACTGACCGTCTTTAGAACTGGCTCTGTTTTTATACCGTCTAACACTTCTGTTACCATATTTGCTCTTTGCAGTAATGAAATAACTTTTTTAAGCAATGAACTTTCTTTCATATGGTTTCCAATACAAATCAAAGCTCTGCTGCCATCTAATGAAGCAATATTTCTTACAGCCCCAGTTCCATAATATATATTACCTGGTATTTTAAATGCATTCATACTAACGCCTCCTTAGGTCTCTAAGTAAACCCCTCTCCTTACATTGGAATACTATTTTTTCTGTGCTATTTCTTTCAATGTTTCCAAGAGAAAATCAAATTTTCTTTTGAATTCTTCTTCTTCATCTGCAACTGTAATCCGGATGAAAAACCTATCATTCTGCCGCTGGGTCCGGTCACAAAAATCTCCTTGTGTGAAAATATAAATTAATTTCTCTTCTTGCAGATAATCTTTTAATTCTTTTTCCGTATACCCTAATGGATTATTGTATAAAAATACAAAATTAAAACCTCCGATTCGTTCTATATAGCTATAACCTGCATTCCTTAATTGTTTACACGCATAGTTGTAATTGTTCTTATATATATCATAATTTTGAATGATCTCACTGATAAAACGATCTGCATCCTCAATATACTGCTTTGATGTAACGTATGTAAGTAAATATCTTGCAAACTCGTTATTTGCTTCTTTTAAAATGATTTTTCTAAACTTTTTTTGTATTATTTTTCTACGGTCACTATCTGATTCAAAATAAATCATACGGTAAAAATAATCAATAATGATCGGAGCTACTCCCATAATTGTCTGGTGGCAGTAAGTTATATAGTTCATGTACTCAACATAATTTAGTACATCTGACTTTCCTGCAACGTAACCGATTCTCAAACCTGGGATATTTCTTTTTTTCGAAAAGCTATCCATAATAACAGTATTCTGGTAGGAATCTGTTTCCATTATGCATTCTCCATAATAATACGTATGTGACTCATCTAATGCTTCGCATCCCTCCCATTGACACACATCCAAAAAGAGGATACAGTCATTCTTCTTGCATAATTTTAATATTTGTATAAATTCATCACGGGAGTATTTTTCACCCGATGGATTCATTGGCAGTGTTAAAAATAAATACTGAAATCTATCTATTTCCACTGCCCTCTGTATCTCACTAACCTCTGGTATCGTTTTATCTGTTTCGGAAGCAGTCAATAAGTAGGATGGAATATTATTTTGATTACTTAATATTTCATACACAAAATACTGTAAACCAATTAATAGTACTTTCTCAGCCTTCTCTTTCTTTAGATAATCAAATACAAAAGCCATTGCTGCCGTACTGCCACATGTAACACATACATTCTGGAAATAATCATTTTCTTTGTCACTTACTCCAGCCAGCCATCTTTCATAATACGTAATCACACTTCGAAATAATATACCTCCACAAGAAGGAACATAATCTTCAAATTCTGTATTAAGTTTTGCTTCATTTGATAACAGCTCCCTGTAAAGTTTCATTACTCCAGTCGAACTAACACCTGTTGACAGCATAACATTCCTTTTATGGCGGCTTTCATCAGAAACTTTATTTTCGAAATAATACTCAAAATAATCTATATATCTGTTTTTCTTTGGTGTCATAGGGCATCCTCCATTTTCCTCAACTTTGTTAAGCTTCAATCACCTCTTCATCTTTATAATGCTGTGATTGCGCATTCCAAAGCTCAAAATATTTTCCTTTTTCATCTTTTAGCAGTTCATCATGCTTTCCGTTCTGAACCATTTCTCCTTTATGAAAAACAATAATATTATCACTGTAACAACAGGAAGATAATCTGTGTGAAATGAATATTACGGTATTCCCTTGTGTAATTTCGTTCATCTTAGAGTAAATCTCATATTCGGATTCAGGATCAAGTGCTGCTGTAGGCTCATCTAATATGTATACTTCTGCGTTACGGTATAAAGCCCTGGCAATTGCTATTTTCTGTTCTTCTCCACCTGAGATATCGACTCCTCGATCATCGAACTGCTTATAAACAGAATTATCCAGTTGATATTCTAATTGTTCTACTCTGTTCTTAATTCCAACCTTTTCAAGAACGTCCCATACTCTTTGATTGTCATATTTATGGCTAACAGTAACATTTTCCCCCACTGAGAATCCCAAAAGCCTGAAATCCTGAAATACTACAGAAAATAACTTCTTGTATTCTTTATAGTCTAACTTCCAGATATCCGTACCATTAAACGTAATATACCCTTCATCAGGCTGATAAAATCCGCATAACAATTTGATCATTGTCGTTTTTCCGGAGCCATTCATACCTACTACAGCCAGTCTCTCATGATCCTTGATTTTAAAAGATAAATTTTTCAGCGCATACTCATCCGTACCTGTATATTTGAAGCTGACATTACGGAATTCAAATTCATAGGTACCATCTTTCTTTGGATGTACTTCTTCTGTACCCTCGTGAACATCTTTTCCATAATCGATATACTCAAATACCAGATTCAAATATAAATTATTATTATTAATTGCTGTAATCGTTACTGCAATTCCTGATATTGCACGAATTAATTCTGTAATTGTACCATAGTACTTAACTACATTACCAATACTAATAGTTCCCGCTAATGCCCGCAATGTAACAAATATATATACGATTCCGGACATAATAGCTGAAAGAAAGCTGTTTAGACCCCCATATTTCTTTTCTAACTTCTCACAGGCCTTAAAAATACCTACCCAGGCTTTAAATCCTTTTTCCTCCATCTCTCTTGTAACGATTTCACTTTGGTCAAAGATTCTTATATCCTTTGCATACATATTATCATCAAGATATTCCCACAAATAGTAGCAGATATATCTGTTGTACTTCGTTCCCTCCATAGTGGCTTGAAACATTTTCTTTTTCATCTTTCTTGAGAAAAATGCGGTACCATAAATACATACTACAAGCACAAATAAAAATGCCATCGTAAACCAGTGTGAAGTAATCCATGGGTGTTTATCACTTGAAATATCAAAGCAAAATAACATCTTAAAACATATGCTGCAGGCAATGATTACAGATGCCGCATTCTGGCAAAGTTCACCAAGATAGGTTGAAATAATTTTTAACCCTCCGGATTCTGTATCCATGATTCCTTCAATTCTATCTCTTAATTCTGCTGTATCGGAATCCTCTATCTTTTGAAAATCCATATTATAGGAATAATTATTTAAAAATATCTCATGTCTTTCATCAAAAGTTTCTTTTTTTGCAGTAATTATTTTGTTAAGCAGCTCTCTTAAGACTCCTAACAGGAGCAGACTACATATAGAGAAAAGTACTAGTCTGACTAAATTGTTAACATTTCTCTCTCCAGCTAATTCATTAATAATCATTGCAGAGAATGTTATCTCAACAAACGGAAACACTCCCTTAATAATTCCATTCATAATTTCACATAATACTAAATGAGGAGAAATCTCACTTAGCAGTTTAATAGCTCTCTTATTCGATTCGATTCCACACTTAAATTCATTCTTTTTCTCACTTATTCTTGACATTCCGCAATCTCCTTGTAACTATTAGAATTATAGTATTGACTTTGAAGTCTGAATATTCTTGCATATTCACCATCAATCTTCATCAGTTCCTCATGACTTCCAAATTCAGTTATTACAGCATCCTTTAAATATATAATTGCGTCACAAAATTTAGTAGATGAAAGTCTGTGAGATATAAAAATGGACATTTTATTGCCAACGATCTCATTATATTTCTGATAGGTTTCATTCTCAGCAATTGGATCTAATGCAGCTGTAGGTTCATCTAATATAATAATATTGGATTCTTTATAGATTGCTCTTGCTAACAAAAGTTTCTGAAGTTCCCCTTTTGATAAATCAACCCCATCATCTGAAATATTTTTAATTAAATTTGTGTGGATACCATTTGGTAAGCTCTTCACTTTTTCTTCTAATCCTGCTGTATGTAAACAATTCCATACTCTTTTTTCATCAATTTTTTCTTCAACACATAGCGCAATATTTTTTGCAATGCTTGCAGGAAGCAGACCAATATCCTGAAAGATAGCTGAAAACAGTTTGTAGTATTCTATATTCGAAATGTTTCTTACATCAATTCCATTTAATAATACCCTGCCAGATGTAGGAGCTAACAAACCACACATCAGCTTTATTAAAGTTGTTTTTCCAGCACCATTGCTTCCAACTAAAGCATATTTCTGACCACTCTTTATTTCAAAACTAACATGATCAAGAATTAATTTATTGCTCTCTGGATAGCTATAACAAACGTCTTCAAACGTAATCGTGTATGGATGCTTCAATTGACTGATATCAATCTTCTCTTTGTCCTGCTCTATGGAATCCGCATAAGTCCGATAATCCTTTACATAATAATTTGATTCGGTAATTTTAGAAATTAAATCAACGATTTCACGTAACCATTCTCCAAACCCTGCTATTGTCGCAAAGTAAGCTGTGAAAGTACCGATTGACATATCTCCATGAAGCATGATGTAAATCAGGTATGCATATGCTAAACCACTTCTTAGGAAAACTAATACTTGTTCAATAAAGCTTCTTCCAAAGCGCTTATTTTCAATTTCTGTATACATTTTATCTGCATCATCAATTACATCATTACCATGTAACATTAACCATCCTGACATGTCATACATTCTAATGTCTTTTGCAACTGACAGTGCTCTTGTTTTATATGCCATGTAATTCAGTTTTCTTTTAATTACAGCACGTTTGTCTTTATTCTTGTGTATCCATTTCTGGATTAAACTTGATACAAACGCATCAATAGCGTAACTTACAATAAGTAAAACAACAATGATTGGATTTAACAAAACCAGAATCACAAAATATGAAATAAACCCCAATATGTTTTTTCCTAACTCCGTCATATTCGTTAGGAAACTATTCATTCCTGTCTGTCCTGACTCACCTACCGCAATCTCGGCTCTCTGCCTTAAATTTTTCCCTTCTTCAGAGATATAGACACTATAATCCTGTCGGATTGCTGTATCATTGAGTTCTTTTACATAGTAATTATATCTTAAACAATCAGCTAAACGTTTCATGCCAATTTCAGACGCATAATTAAGCCATGTAAGGATTCCAAATATCAAAATTGCTGGTATCATTCTAATCAAAATACTTTCCAGAGAAAGCTGATTTTCCAGAGAGTCCAGAACTATCTTTGAAATAAGAATTGCTACCAAGGCTACTAAAACACCTGATATAACTCTTACAAACTGAATTAATATACTTAATTTATCAAAATTCCACTGGTTTTTTAAAATATACTTAAAATTACTATACATTCCGTATCTATCTTTACTTTTCTTGGTATCCAAGTTTCATCCTCCTATACAATCTAATGATCTCTATCCCTTTATTTATAAGGGGTTCAGATTCCTTTTTTATTAAAAGCCCCCACTTTTTTGCCAAAAACTCTTGACAACTTCATTGGAAAATGCGGCGCTTGGCGCCCTTGTTTATAATATATTTTTCGATTGGAGGCAATTTTTTATGTTACCTGTTAATACTGGCGGTCATCCCGCCTATCAAACTCATGTTGTTACAAATCTTCGTAAATATTATCCAAGTCCTGATGCGATTGCTCGTTCTACATGGGATCTTCCTTATGAGTCAGATTTGCTGGCATGATCAATCAAGATTCCGAGAGATCATTCTATTTAACAATTACCGGGCATTTCTCATAAGAATGAAAATCATTGCAAAATACTGTTGTATATGCTCCGCATCCTTCAAACTCTAAGATATCATCTACCTGTATATCCAGGTTCGATCTTTTAATGACTAATGCAGCACCTAAGCATGTACAATCCATAAATCGATATATGCTCTTCTTCTGCTTTGTTCTAATATTATTAAATAGTTTTACATCAGATGGCTGACGTCTTGTTGCAACACCTTGAGGAACACCAGAATCCATGTACACATCCATCATATGACCATCTTTTCTTACATCAATTACTTTTGTATACAATTTTCCTGCTGATCCTACTATAGACTCGCCTGGTTCCGCATATACATCTACGTCGTATTTTTTGACCAATTCCTCTATTGCGCAGTTCAATCCATCATAAAATTCCTGTCCTGCATTTAGATGAAACCCCCCACCTATATTTACTAGGTATTTCTTTCTATGAATTGTATTCAAAAGCTGTAATATTTCGTCTACACGCTGGCATGCTTTACGAAAGACTTCCACGTTCGTATTATTAGATATATGAAACGAAATACCATCGACATACTGTAGAAATCCACCTTCGTTGTTGATTATATCTTCCATTAACATGCCATAATCTATCGTATTAGAAACAATATCATTAACATTAATACGTAGTACCTTTTTTGAATCAGGAGCATACTTAATTAATTTATTCAGTTCTAATAGTTCTTCAAATACAAAATATTTTCCTCCATTGTCATACACATATTGTATTGTCTCTTCCGGCTTTATTGGAAGACCAAAAATTGTGCATTCTGGAGACACTCCTAAATCCATGATTCTTTTATATTCACCAACACTGGCGCATTCGAATGACGCTCCCACATCGGCTAATACTTTTAATACATCCTTTTCAGCGTTTGTTTTTAATGTATAACAAACATGTGCATTTTTCAGTAAAGAGCACATGTTCTGATAATTACTTACAAGTTCTTTCTTACTAAATATATACACTGGCGTATTCATACAAACCTCCCTATTTAGTTAAGTATTTTTTCCTTTAAATTCAAATAATTTACAGTTATATATCTCAAATGAATGAGCCTCAGTCATGGATATTTCTCTGTATCAAGTACGAAAATAGTGGTATCAGGGTACACGAAGTAAAACGTCATTGTTTTTCGCTTTACATGGCCTTGTGTATACCCATCCCTCTATGGCAGTGAACCTCCCGTGTCTACCAGGATTACCATATATTTCTACATGGGTCCTAACTTCCTATATTATTCCACGATATCGACCCTGCATTGTTCCCACATATGAAAATGATTTTGAAAGACAATGGAATATGCACCCAAGTGATCAAACTTTATAATATCCCCAATCTCGATATCATATTTACTCTGGACCCGAATTAATGTCTCATTTAGATTCGTGCAATCTCTAAACTCATATACTTTAAGCTCATTTTGGGAATTACTGCTTCGACTACAGTTTTCTATATCCCCTAAGAAAGTTTCATAGCCTATTCCATTTGGAATGCCACCATCCATATATACAATCGTACTGTTTTCCGTTTTCTTCACAGAGATAACTTTTGCATAAAAAAAGCCTGCTGTTTCAACTATAATATTTCCTGGTTCAGCATAAAAAACACATCCATACTTTTCTTGAATGTTAGTAAGAATATTGTGATACACGTCATAAAATTCATCATCTGTATCTGGTTTATATCCCCCACCAATATTGATAATATAATTTTTACCTTTACATTCCAACTGTTCCATTAACTCATCAATTCTCTTACCCACATCTTGAATAGACCGTATATTGTTGTTGTATGATATATGAAATGATATTCCATGGATTGATTCTTTTATTTCCTCCAGATTATCAGCTATCTCCTGTAAAGGCATCCCATAATTAATGCTTGATACTACTAAATCTGAAATTTTTATTCTTAAAATTCTTTTTGCATCTGGTGCATATTTTTTCAATTTATGTAATTCATTCAAACAATCAAAAACATAATATCTGCAACCATTTTCATATGTATATAGAATTGTCTCAACTGTTTTAACTGGCAATCCGAATATTAAATTTGTAACATTTGCTCCAACTCTTCTGGTGCAATCAAATTCATACTTGCTTGCACATTCTATACCAGCTCCTGTTTCTTTTATCACTTTTAATACTTTTTCATTTCCATTTGCTTTCATTGCATAAAACAATTTGCAAAGTGGTAATCTTTTTGATATATACTTATAGTTTCTTTGTATTTCTGATTTACTAAATTCATACCTTGGTGTATCCATCCTCTAATTTTCTCCTCAAACATTTTTTTATACTTATATGCAGACTTGAATCGCTTTTCTAATTATCTCAAGCCCTGCCATAAGTTCATCCCTGTGAATAACTAATGCTGGCATAACTTTCAATACACTATCATCTCTTCCTGATAATTCTATGATTAGTCTTCTTTTGAAACATTCTTGTGATATACGAAATACCAGTCTTTTATCATCAAAATCCGAAAAATCAATTCCAAAAATAAGTCCTCGACCACGATACTGAATTTTAGGGCTAATAGGAAGTATATTTTCTTCTATGTACCCTTTAACATACTGTTCATCATCTTTAACTTTATCCCATAATTTATGTTCAATGGCATAATCTATTGCCGCACTTGCACCTACAAAAGCGAGCTGGTTTCCTCTAAATGTACCAGAATGTTCTTCTGAAGTTAGACAATCAATCTCCGGTTTAAGAAGCACTAATGACATTGGCAATCCTGAACCACTTATTGATTTTGACATTACAACCATATCCGGTTCAATTCCAGCTGATTCAAATGAGAAGAAAGTTCCTGTACGACCACAACCGACTTGCACTTCATCGCACACCAAAAGAATTTGGTATTCCTTACATAGTTCAGCTAATTCTTTGAGCCATCTAAAATCAGCAACCTGAACTCCACCTTCGCCTTGAATGGTCTCAACAAAGATAGCTGCTGGCTTTTCTATTCCAGAATGATCATCATTCAAAATCATTCTAATATATCCCAACGAATCAAAGTCATTTCTACAATATGGAATAAATGTTGTGTTCTCAAGCTGTACCCCTGCTCCTCTACGAGCCGTTAATGAACTTGTTAGCGATAAACTTCCTAATGTCATACCATGAAAAGCTCCCATAAAAGCTATTACATTCTTTCTTCCTGTATGTTTTCGTGCTATTTTTAACGCAGCTTCATTTGCATTCGTTCCAGTTGGTCCGCAAAACATCATTTTATATTCATAACCTCTAGGTTTTATAATATTGTCTTGAAATTTTTTTATAAAATCACATTTAGTAGTAGTATACATATCCAGTGCATGAGTAATTCCATCATTTTTTATATAATCAACAATCTGCTCCATAATATAGTCATTATTATGTCCATAATTAAGCGCACCTGCACCACAGAAAAAGTCTAAGTATTCCTCATTTTCTCCTGTATACATTTTGCATAGTTTACTTTTTGTAAATACTTTCGGAAAATATCTACAATAATTTCTAATGTTAGATTCATATTTTTCACTTTCTGTCATATTGCTCTCTTCCTCTCTAATTAGATTTCTTCTCTTTTATCAAATCAGCTCAAAAAATTTTCACCCTCGTTAACGAAGGTAACCATGGGCATAATTCTATTTTTCCCACAAGACCTTTTATCTGATTGAAGTTGTTAATACAACTCTATTGCTTGTATCTTTGTTTTAAAAATACATTCTTGATTACTTCTTCAGAGCATCACTAGCATCCAACATTTTATTTTCCCTCCCACTTTAAAAGTAAGTGCTAGAACTCATCAGATCTTCCACTGATATATTTTTTATATCATTTTCCCATAAGTTACATGTCTTGCCCAATATGCATAAAGCCATGTGGTATCTGTCACTAATTTTCTTACTTTTAAATATATATTTATTATCTAATCTTCCATCCACAAACATATTTATTTGTTCTTTTAAAAAAACAAAACTAAAAGAATCTAAAGGTATTTGCAATCCCATACCAACACACTTAATATAGCTTTCCTTTAAAGTCCATATTTTATAGAATGCATCATACTTATCACATAATAGATGACTATTTATATATCTATTCTCATCTTCTGAAAAAAAACGTTCAGCAATTGCCACTACCTCCACCATTCTTCCTTCTACATCGATACCAATAGGCATGTCACTAACACCACATAAAACCCACTCACCTGAATGGGATATATTAAAATGTATTCCTTTTGGCTTGATCAACAAAGGTTTTCCATACTCATTATATTGAAAAACTATTTCCTTGGAGGTTATTCCGTAATGCTTCCACAAAATATACCTCAAAAGTATTTCACCTACTATACAACGTCTTTGGTCTATTCGCCTTGCATATTTTTTTGTTTTTCTCCTTCTTTCCTCAGATATTTTAGTTAATAAAGACGCTATCTCATCATCATATTGATTTTCAACAATTTGTATTGCATATAAATAAACCATAACCTCACCTACCATTCAACTAGAGTTAGTCAATTGATATATTCAAAATATTTATATAAATATACTTATTTTGCTATCCTAACATAACAGAAATTTTCATAACGTGTTTTAAATTTAGAAATAAACTTATCCATTTTATCCTCATAAATGGATTTAATTTTCAGCACTAAATTGCACGTTTTTTCTAAAATTTCATAGCTTATCTTAGATTTAATTAATAAATTAATAATATCCTCATTTTCTTTTTCTCCACTTGTTGTTACCCTAAAATAATAATCTCCATTAAAAATATGTGCGTCAATATCATATTTTTCTTTGTACTTTTTTAAACTACAAACAGAATATGTAGGTTTAATTGCATCAATTATGTCGCTTACCACAGCATTAGCAGTAGGCTTTTCACCTGCACCTTGTCCATAAAATTGGAGTTCTTGTACTGTATTTCCTGTTATTGATATCATATTAAAACAATTGTTAACAGTAGCAAATTGTGAATTTTCTTCTATTAAAGTAGGTTCCACACATGCACTAATTCTATTATCATCTTTTATTGCAGTAGCTATCAGCTTAATAGACTTATTCATATTTTTAAAATTCAAAATATCAATCTTATCAATGGAAGAAATACCTCTATATAATATAGACTCCGCACTAACCTTAGTTTTAAAAGCTAGTGATGATAAAATTGATAGTTTTCTTGCTACATCATCACCTTCTACATCATCCTTAGCGTTAGCCTCCGCATATCCTAACTCTTTAGCAAGTGCTAGTGAATCATTAAAACTTGTACAATCATCCACCATCTTTGTTAATATAAAGTTAGATGTTCCATTTATTATACCTTTTATTTGAGTTATATCATTAATTAGCGCAATTTGGCTTAGTGATTTTATTATAGGTATCCCCCCTCCCACACTAGCTTCAAAAAAAATTCTTTTATTATTTTTTTCAGACAGCTCCAGTAATTCTTCCAAGTAATTAGCAACCACCTCTTTATTAGCCGTAACTACATGCTTGCCTCGCTTAAGTGCCGATTTAATATATTCAAAAGCGGGATTCATACCTCCAATAACTTCTACAACAATATTTATTTCTGGATCATCCAATATATCCTTGTAATTATCTGTTAACAAATCTTTATTAACAATAGTATTTCTTTTTTTATTCAAATTTTTTACTAGAATTTTTTTTATTTCAATATCTTCACTTAATATATTGCTTATTTGTTCTTTTTTACTATTAATAATTTTGTATACGCCTAATCCAACTGTCCCCAGGGCAATTGCATTTAAAAACTTGAGTTAAATCCCTTTACATAGTAGAATTTATTTAATAATATTACTAATGTAAAGGGGATTTTTATAATTATGTATAACGAACTTTCAAATTCTTTTATAAGCATTTCAGACCCAAGAGATAATAATTCAAAACATAAGCTTATTGATATACTAACAATAGCAACTTGTGCAATAATATGCGGAGCCGATACCTGGACAGATATAGCTCAATATGGCACATCAAAACAAGAGTGGTTTTCAACATTCTTAGAGCTTAATCATGGGATACCATCCCATGATACTTTTGGAAGAGTATTTTCTATTATTAATCCAAAAGAATTTCAGGAAGCGTTTATTAAGTGGATCAAAGATATTTCTGATAAAGTTACTGGTGACGTAATTGCCATAGATGGCAAGACAGTTAGGCATTCCTTTGATACAAGTAACAATAAATCAGCTATTCATATGGTAAGTGCATGGTCAAATCAGTTGGGTTTAGTTTTAGGTCAGATAAAGGTTAATGATAAATCAAATGAAATAACAGCAATTCCAGAATTATTAGATAAGATAGATATAAATAAATCTATAGTAACAATTGATGCTATGGGTACTCAAAAAAATATAGCTAAAAAAATAATCAAAAAGGGCGGAGATTATGTTTTAGCTTTAAAAGGTAATCATAAAAACTTTTCCAACGATATAAAATACTTTTTTGAAGAAGAATCTAAGAATAAATTTGCTGATGTTGAATATAGTTTTTTCAAGACTACTAACAAAGACCATGGCAGAATTGAAACACGTAAACATTACTTAATTAACGATTTAAACTGGCTTTCACAGAAGTCAGAGTGGAAAAACCTAAATAGTATAATTATGGTTGAATCTGAAAGAACCATAGGCGATAAAACATCTAAAGAAAGAAGATATTATATTTCGAGCTTAACAGAAAATGTTGAAAAAGTTGCTGATGCCATTAGAAAACATTGGGGAATAGAGAATAGCTTACATTGGATTTTAGATATTGCTTTTAGAGAAGATGATAGCCGAATAAGAATTGAAAATGCAGCTGAAAACTTTGCCATTTTAAGGCACATAGCTTTAAACTTATTAAAAAATGAAAAATCAGTAAAGATTGGTGTAAAAGCTAAAAGGCTCAAATCCGGTTGGGATAATGATTATTTAAAAAAGGTTTTAACTTCAATCCAATAGGAATATCGTTTTCATAAAGTTATTACAGTTCTAATATCTTAAGTAAACGTTATATTAAACTTCTGTATTTTCAAGTGCAACAATATCCTTATACTACCAAAATATGATTAAACTTTAGCTCATTACAATATAAGGATGCAATTGCCCTGCAACTGTCCCTAATCCCATTAAACCTACTTTAATCATACTAACCTCCATTTCATCTCTATGGCAATAGCATAAATACTAATAATAAATAAAATTATGTTTTTTTAGAATTTTGTAAAAATTAATTTTAGACTTGTACTATAAAGTACATCCAGGCAAGTTATAATTTATCTCTCAGTTTAAAACTGATGTTAGTATAATATTGCAAACACACAAATTTAAACACTTTAAAATATAGAAACTGGTGTTTGAAATATATACTTGTTTCAATCTTATTTGCTAGCATTACTGAAATACCAGTTATTACGGCTAATAATCATCACAAATTCACCTTCTCCCAAAACCTTTATAGAACATTCTTTTAAATAAAATTTGCCATATTGATTTTTTCTCTCAAACAATTAGTAACCTTAATGCTTCATATTGTGCATCGTTAAATATATTTTTTACAAATTTTACCAATAACCTATTATAGTATACCATTTCCCGTTTTTTAACTATTTGGTGTTTGAGTCAAGTATATGTTGCCAACTTCTCAATTTTTTATCAAATCCAATATGCCATTTGATTTTTATGTTCTTTACATATTACTTGATTATTTTTGCTATTATCCGTCTTCAGAAGAATTTAAGTACCTTTTTCATTCATAATATACAACTTCCGATTCACTTGTATATGGTAAACAAACTAATATTATTTAAATATCTCCCTATTTATCCAAGATTAAATCAAATATATTTACTAATTAAACAGTTTTGATCTAATTTTATTATGTTATTAGAAATCTCTTTATTTAATGAACATACAGCTACTTTATAACCTAACTCTAAATCAAATAACTTAAAAGTATGTTGCGTATATTCATTACTGACAACTATTTTAATATTTTTGAACTGATCTATTTCAATAGAAAATGACTTTAACGATATTGATAATCCTTGTCCTCAGCATTTGGTATAACTCTCTTTTAAGGTCCATATTTCATAAAACCTATCTATTTGAAATTTCAAATCTTGATTAACAATATACTCAAACTCCTTTGTTGCAAAAAGTTTTTAGCTATCTCTTCATACTCAATAGGTTTTATCTCTTCAATATCTACTCCTATAGGTTTATCATCAATAGAACATAATACATAATCACCAGAATGAGATATGTTAAATTTAAATTGGGGATACTCTCCAGAATAAGGTTTGCCATATTGATTTTTATTTAATTTTATGTATTCATTGCTAATTCTTAATTTTCAACTATTATTGTTCTTATCAATATTTCCTCCATTAATGTCCTAATCTTATCTTTTTTATTAATAAATTTCTTAATCTTATATCTTTTGTCTGAATCAATTAGTAAACTTAACTTATCTACCTTTTCTTCGCTAATATCTAAAATTTTCACAGCATAAATTTTCATAAAGCGCCTCATTATATATTTTTATTTGTACCTTATTCCAAAATAATATAAAACAATACATCACAATTTCATTACTTTTATTATAGACCCTTTTAAGTGATTATTTTGTAATTTTGTGCGGGATATTCACTTTTTCTTACGACATTTTAATTCTCTTTTCTACATTTTGTATTTATTTCGTTATGTTTTTTTCTGTTTTTACAATTTTTTTTAATTATATACAGCTTTAATTCCTAAATTATTTTTTTCTAGAATAAATGGTATATAGATAATTATACAAAATATTCTTTATATTTAGTTTATATAATATTTATCTTTCAATAACCCTATATATCTTTTAGACTATATGGTTCATGGAGGATACAAATTGTCGCCCTCCCCACGACATTACATATTAGCCATCATATTTTTATAATTTACATTTTTAATAGTTCTATCCAATTTCATAAAAATAGAGTGACATTCTACCGGTATTATGGAAATGTCACCTTATAATTTAAGTCTGTTATATCATTAATTACTTCATTATTGCCCTAACATTACATAATCATTACTAGTTTTAATCATGCTCTGATTACTTGTTTTATAATCTAAAAAACTTACTATTTCTATTTCTTCATAGTCATCTAATTTTTGCTTTTCTTTATTCTTTACTACTTCTTCCTTAATCTCTTTTTTACACCCATCCTCATTATTTTGAAAAAGGTATGCCAATGTATAAAGATTTGAAGTCTGTCCTCCCTTTTCTCTAAATCGGCCAGAAGTTTAGCACTTGAAAAGTTTTTAGGCGATAGCCCGTTGGTTTACAGGAAATGCTTGAACTTAAAACAGATGGATCAAATAAGGATGAAGGTGAAACTACTGGAGGGAAACGCCTAATTAATAGGCTATATAAAGAATTTAATCATTTTGCAGATATTATAGTCGCTGACGCTCTATATTGCAAATCCACATGGATTAAAGAAGTGCTATCAATTGGAATGAATGCAGTAGTAAGAGTTAAAGATGAAAGATTTCATATTGTCAAAGATGCATTAGCTTTATTCAAGTGCAGGGAGCCAAATAAAAAATGGGCTGTGAATAGAAAAAGTAACAATTATACAAAAATAAAAGCCTGGGATGAAGATAATTTTGAAATGTCTAATTCAGAGATAGAAGTAAGATTCATAAGGTTTATAGAAGAACTACAGACAAATTTACTTCAGTAGAAACTTTGTGGAAGATAATGCATAGGAGATGGGATATTGAAAACAATGCGTTTCATCAGTTAAAAACGGAGTGCATTTAGATCATTGCTTTCTTCATAGTCCCACAGGCGTAGAAACAGTGATTATGTTTATAGTAATAGCCTTTAACTTAATGCAATTATATTTTTTCCGGTGCATTAGAGGATTTAGAAGAAAAAGGATGTTGCAGATAAATATAATTGAGGATTTAAGGGATGAGATGCTATTAGTACAAAATTGGATAAATCCTATCTTTAACAATACTTAATTAGTTTAATAATTGTAAATTAATTTTGAAGATATTTTGGGGAAAGGGGAACTTATAGCCATCTTTACTACCTAATGGTCTTATACACTTCCATATATCTTAATAATTGTAATAAAGGATAATTACAGTAAAAACAAAATTTCCACTGGGATTTTAATGCGAAATCTCTGTAAATCGGCTGTCTTTATTTACAAAACCTGCTTCTAAAAGAATTACAATTGTTCTTTGAATTGTTCTTGTTGGTGCTAGAATATAAATAGTACAAGTTGAAAGTGAAAAATTCCAAAATAGAATGTATAATAAAGATAAAGGAAGATGGAGGGATTTAACATGAGTAGACAGTTTACAAAAGAGTTTAAAAGGGATGCCGTAAGGTATTATTTAGATCATAAGGATTTAGGATTAACAGCTTGTGCAAAGAATTTAGGAACAAGCAAAGCAACATTATGCACGTGGACAAAAGAAGCCAGAGCTAACAATGGAGAAGTACCTACTAGAGGATCTGGTAATTACCAAAGTGATGACGCAAAAGAAAATGCAAGACTATGCAAAGAACTAAGGGACACACAGGACGCACTAGAAATACAAAAAAAAGCAATCAGCATTCTGGGAAACTAACAGAGGCTCTCTTAATTGAAACATCTGAAGAGCAAGATGACTTAAATGAAAAATGTAAACGCCGGCTTAATATTAGTGGAGTGCTGAAAATACTAGGCGTTTCAAGAAGTGGCTACAACTCTTTTTAAAAAAGACTTCCTTCTGATATGCATAAAAGAAAAGAGACTATCAAGTGATTCTTAGACTCAGGTGGAGTTTGCTTATAAGGAATACATCTCTCCATCTGAGTCTTAGAAGAACTTATCCAGGGGCGTAGCAGCCGTCATCCCCCACCTTGAAGAGGGGATAGGGGTGTTACGGATGGTAGCCATCGGATAAAGGCTCAAATTAAGCAAATATATGATGACTCTTATCAGAACTATGGAGCCCCTAAAATAACACAGATTATAAAACAGAACGGAGAAATTATAGCTAAAAAGACTGTGAGTAACTATATGCGCGAAATGGGGTTAAAAGCCCAATATACAAAACCGTACACAACTACAACAAAGGATTCCAATTTTAGCGAAGAACTTATCAATATATTAAACGAAGAATTTAATCCAGAAGAACCAAATGCAGTATGGTGCTCAGATATCACCTATATTTGGACATATGATGGATTTGTATATTTAACAAGCATAATGGATCTATACTCAAGAAAGATCATCTCATGGGTGCTTAGCACTACTCTTGAGTCAAAATGGGTTATTGAGGCAATTGAGAAAGCAAAAACATCACAAAATATAAACAACCCCTTAGTTATGCACAGCGATAGGGGTATACAATATACTTCTGCTGCATATCAAGAAGCAACTGAAAAATTTATAAACAGTTACTCCAAGAAGGCCTATCCATGGGATAATGCTTGCATAGAGTCATTTCATGCATTGATTAAAAGAGAGTGGTTAAATAGATTCAAGATATTAGATTATAACCATGCACATAGATTGGTTTTTAATTATATAAAAGCATTTTATAATACAGTAAGGATACTTAGCCATTGTGGATATCTATCACCAAATCAATATGAAACTGTGTATAAGAAAGGGTTAAATAAATTATATCTAACTGCTGGCTAATACAATATAGAAAATAAGTTAATATTTAAAAATTCAAATTTAACTTGTACTTCTTCTTGACATAGTACCAGTGTAAAGCTCCTGCTGTTCTTAGAACAGTTGGAGCTTAATTTAGAATTCTTTTGTCCTTTCATTGATTTTCGTAATAGTCTTGACAACTATCACACAAGTTTGGAGCATCTCTATATTTGTTTGATTCACCTTCAAAATAGCAACCACACCTGTCGCACAAACAGATTTCGTTCATCTCTCCGCAATTTAGACATTGTCCAAATACACCATAATTTTCATCTATACAGATATACTCTTCACCACACTCACAGCATGAAGTGTCTGCCACGGGACTATTCCCACCATCTTTTATAATCGAATACATTTCTGAATCCACTTTCTCTCGAATATTTTCAAAATAAGTATCGAGAAATTCTACAAGATAATCCTTTAGCAAACCTATGTCTTCTGTGGAAATAGCATCTTGAGTTTCTGGTAAATAGCACCCTTGGTATGAGTTAAAAACCACCTCTCCATTCCTATAAGTAATTGAATGAGATTCTCTTTTTTCATCTAATGTAATTATTATCTCGACAGTACTTTCTCCACCCTGAGAATCATCAATAGATTCAATAGAATAGCTAACTATGGCAACTTTATCGTTAATTTTATATGTAATTTCAAACAATGTACCATCATTATTTTTAGATAAAATATTTTGATATTCTCCAACTTCTAAGTCATTGCGAAATCTTAAATAATCTTCAAGTTCTGAGTGAAATTGATATAAATACTCATCATATAAGTCGATGATTTCCTCTGAATTCCTAATTTCAACACCAGTCTCTGACTCCATTATTTCATGTAGCGCAACTTCTGATTTCTGTTGAGCTATATACATTTTCTCTTCAATTACATCCATTTCTTCTCTGGAAACAACAATTTCCCCGACTTTCTGCAATGCTTTTTTTAGTTCTACTTCTACTATATTTATAGAGTTGAATATACTACTATATGCCGTACGATCAATTAATTTGTTATGAACAACATGGTTACGGTTTAACTCAAATGTTTTAAAATTCTTTATAAAATTTTCTGATAAATATTTTGAAAACTGTTCTCCCCACAGATCGAGGGTAACTTCCATTTGGTCAGATAATACTTCTTTCATTTTTTCAAGCTTAATATCTGACTGGTTATTTAAGAAATTGTTTATTTCTGTGCTGAATGATGGGTTCCACTTTTTCTCTTTCAAAGTGAGTATGGAATTTAAATCCCCAATATCAATAGACATTAGTCTTTCATCGACATTCGCAAATCCTGGGGCAATTGATTTATACCCACTCAATCTGACTTTGTGCTTATTTCTTATTTGTATCGGAACATATGCATCCCACCAACCAATACCATACTCCTTAGTCATTATTTCACTTATCAACTGTCGTGTCATGTTTTCTACTCTATAAACACTTGGATAAAGAGTAATTGACAAAATTTCAGAGTCCTTATCCATTAGCCAAATAGTTCTTTTCCAATCTGATTTGACAATATTCTTGATAGAAAGTTTTAGTTGTTCTAAATAGTTATCAGCAACTTTTACGTCATAATCGTCCGAGTTAATTTTTATTTGCAACTGCCTAGATGATGTAAATGTTCCAAATTCGAAAATCAACTGCCAATGTGTTTTTTCTTCACCTTTTATGTAAATATATTCTGATGTGTATATAGTATCCACAATCTCAATAATACTTGTACCATCACCAAAATCTGCTCTTGCATCACTAATACTAAATTGAGTTATTAACCCTTTTTTGAATAGTATTTTCATAATGTTATCTGTATAGCTAAACATATCAATTGATAAATCACTACTATTTATCAATAAAAAATTAACTAGTGTAGTAATCATAATGACTTGCACCTCCATATCCGCATTATTGAGATAGTTATACTTTAGCCTCGTATACAGTCTTTTTTTGAATCTTTCTCTTCTCCACAAAACCCTCTTTACTCTACACCTAAAGCTTTAAATACCGCCTCCTGTGGTGTTGAATAAAATATAATACTAAAGCACCCATCAAATCAGCTGGCACTGTTCCCATATCTGCTGAAGATGTAATTGGTAGTAACACCTTCTTTGCTCCGCTATCTAGGCATACTTGCAATACACTGGTTAATTCCTCTTTTTATCTATCAATAGTTTCCACAATCCATTATAACTAACTTTCATCATCTCATCTCTCGCTTACAAGTTTATGAAGTTTATTTATAAATATTATACTATAAATCACTATATTTTTCCACATAAAAAAATCGGTGCGTCCCTAAGACCACACCGACTTTTGTCTTATCTCTCCGTTTCTTGTGTTGTTGATTGTCAACACCTTTTTGTGCAAATTTTATTCGTTCACATTTGCTAGACGATATTCTATTGGTGTCATATATTTTAAAACACTATGAATACGTTTATTTTTATACCATAATACATAACTTCGTAAATCCTTTTTTAGATATTCCAAGCTCTTAAAAATCCTGTTAAATGCAAATTCTGTTTTTATAATTTTATAACTAGCCTCAGCAACATCATTATCATAAGAACACCCTTTTTTGCTTAGTGAACGCTTTATCTTAAAGGCTTCTAAAACTTCATCTATTATCTTATTTTTAAATTCATTACCCCTATCAGTGTAGAATATTTTTATTTTAGTTATATTTATATTAGTGATCATAAATGATCCATCAGTGATTCTTAGACTCAGGTGGAGTTTGCTTATAAGGAATACATCTCTCCATCTGAGTCTTAGAAGAACTTATCCAGGGTCGTATCAGCCGTCATCTCCTACCTTGAGGAGGATAGGAATGTTACGAATGGTAGCCATCGGATAAACTAATTCAGCATCCTTTCTAGGACCTGATGAATATTCCACTATTTCTCTATTAAAAAGGTTTATTAATAAACATATATAATGCCATTTACCAGCCACACTAAGATATGTAAGATCATTTACTAATATTTCTAGATCGCTTCTATCATAAAATTCTCTATTTACTGATGTTATATACTAAAATTGTAACACTAACATCTGAAAATTTAGTATAATAAAATTAAGAGAGTAGTGTTACAAATGGCAAATAAGAAATATGATAAAGCATTTAAAGAATCAATAGCCAGACTAAGTTTATAAGAAGGTAGAACTCTATCAAGCATCTCAAAAGAATATAACATTGCGAAATCTACTATTAATGGTTGGATTAAAGGCTTCAGTGAAGAATGTATGGAGTCCGAAGAAAAAATTTCACCTAGTGTATATGAAAAATAGAAAAGGTTGAAAAAGTGTGCAACTGAGATTTAACTTAGTCTTACAATTTTGCTTAACTAGGTCAGATCTTTCAAAAAAAATAATAGTAGAAATTTAGTTAACTCCCTACTACTATTTTTTACTTATATATTAAAACACAAATAAATTATTTATCTAACTACCTATACATGTTTTGCTTTCATCAATATTCTGCTATATCTATTCTTATATTTTTGCCATTCATTTACATGCGAAACAGATAAAGATGAAATATTATAACTAACTAAATTTCTTTTAAGATCTTCCACTGTTAATAAAAAAGGATTCTTATTAATATCCACTGTGGTTTTGGAACATTTATCTTCAAGTTTTATAACTTCCGCTTTTACTACTTTATTAACTTTATTAGTGCCACAAACTTCAACTTGCTTTCTTCCATTTAAAACTTCTTTATTCCAATTAATCGTTACAATATCTTTCAACGCTTGATTAGAAGATATTGTAACAATTCTCCTATCTTTCAATTTTTTTAAATTTAAAGATCTTTTCATAATATAAATACCTCCTTAATGGAAATTATTTCATTTTCTTAAAAATAGGATTCCAATATGACTACGTTATTACACGTCTCTATAATAGAGATTATAATATAATCATCTGATTTCATCAATTATATTTTGAATACTAGTATTTTATTAATATTTACACAGACTTTACTTTTCTATCTTCCCAAATAAATATTAGTAACCTCTTTCCTATGATGCCCTAAATCTTCACTTATCTTTTTTTGTGCATCTTCTTTTGTATGTTTCTGTAAAGCCTCATCAAATCTAATTTGAGCAAAGGTGTGTCTATTCCCGTGCATAGTAAGATTTGTTTTTGGTGTAGCTTTTCTATCTTCTTCTAGCATCTTCCTAGCGATATCCCTATTTATTCTATCCTTGTCCTGAAATTCATTTCTGTGGTTTGTAATCCAATTTTGTATGCTTCTTTTTACCATATGTGTTTTATCCCCTATACCTATAAAAATACGTTCATCACTTTTTGCGTTAGATAATATATATTTTAGTGTTTCTTTATCTTCAATTTTCACTTCAATTTCTCTTGGATTCTTACCTTTAGTGTTTTCTAAATATAAAAATCCACTACAAATGGCTTCTTTAACTTGATGATTGGTTAAAACTACAGCCTCCTCCAATCTACATCCAAATTTAGAGGACAAAAGTATAGCTTTAACAACATCTAGCCTATCCATTTCCTTGGCTAATGATATTGCACTATCTATTTCCTCTTCTGACCATGCCCTCCTAGCTCCACGAGTTATTCTTTTTTTTAACTTTAACTTTTCATTTTTAGGTAAAATTTCTTTTCCTTGAGACAAAGTATAGAAAAACCTTATTGCAGATAATTCTAGTTTTATTGTTCCTGGAGCGTAATCTATACTATGCATATAGTCTACGTACATATAGATATGTTTTGCTTTTATATTCTTAAACTTTTTTACATTTGTATTTTCACCAGTCCAAATACAAAAGCGATAACAAGCCTCTTTATACCTATATTTAGTTTTAATACTTTTCATGTTGTTCAATTTGAAAAGATGATCTATTTGAGCTATTAAATTCTTACTTTTACCATTCATATCTTTTACTCCTTTCTTGTTTATTTTTTCTTTTAAAAAAGTACATAGCTACGCCATAACTTAATTATTCTGTTTCTTGCGTTTTCCCATAATATATTTTCTCGAACACCTGGTAATCCTTACTTTGTGTACTATATTATGTTCCCGTATCTATATTGTTATTTAGTTGTAACTAGCTTAGTAATAATGCTTAAAACATATATTAATATGTTAAGAAAGCTAAGCAAGAGCATAAACTTTTATGCTTTAATAGGGATTTTTAGTTTTATTTATACTTATAAATCCCAACCCAAGTATCTTAAATACATTGGATAATTGCTTATAAATTCTGCTTAAAGTGCAGAAGCCATTGAGCTAAGAAACTTTTTGGAAATCTTTTTAGAATTATTATCCACTCCCTAAAGGTCCAAACGTAAAAAATAATCCATAATATTAATTTTATAAACCCGTCTATATTTTTAGCTTTTAAAAAGCCATTATTCTTTAATTATCTTATTATTATATCGATAATAAAAACTTTACTATCTTTTATAAACTATTTTATAATAAATGTGCAATCTTTTTAAAAAAATGATATTGGACAAAGCTATTAATATGTAATGCTAAATTTGTATTGTAAACAAAACTATCTACTTAATATAAGAATTGTAAAAGTGCTACAATCAATACCTTTGTAGCACTTTTATATTTTGGATAATAATAAAATTCTTTCGGAGTAGTACTTTTAAACCTAAAGTACTACTCCAAAGTTTTTTAATTTATTAATAAAATATATTTTTTTAATAAATTATAACTTTCCTTATCCTCTTTTTTATATTTTTTAATTTACTTAGATATATAGGAATATCTAGTTTTTAAAATTAGAAATTTTTTATGACAATGGAGGAAATTAATATGCAAATATCAAGAGCTATATTAAGGGAAAAAACAAATATGGATATTTGTTCTTTAGAAATCCAAAATGTAATTAAATCTATTAAGGATAATAAAATAATAATTGTTTCAAAAATGCAAGAAGAAGCTAATAGTCTAAATATATTATTAGAAGAAAATGGTATGTACTGGGCAACAACATATAATACTATTGAAGGTTTATCTTATGTTGATAATTGTAGAATATATATATTGAAATATGACGATGATGATAATGAATATATAAGAAATATAATGAATAAAGTTTATGAGGCTTCTAAAACATTCAAGATTATAAATTTGTTGGAACTAAAAGATCTCCATGATAATAAAGACATTCTTAAATGGATAAATGCTGAGAATACATCAGAAAATTTAATTAAAGCTTTTAATAGGAGCCTCGATTTAAAAAATAAAAATTTATTACAGCAAGACGATCTCGGCATATATAAATATGTTAATAACAAAAAAGAGGATGATATTAAGAAAGTCTATATTACAAATTTTAATGTAATAAAAGCTACCAGAATTATCTTTGTTGACAAGCAAGTTGAGGGTATAAATTTAATATTAAAATCTGATAGTGGAGAAAAATTTAAACGTATTGGGGAAGTAAGTGTATTTGATGATATGAAAATTTTCAAAAACTTTTTAGCAAGTATGGATATAACATTTAAAGGCAAATTAGATGATTTAACCAACTTGAAAATGTGGATAAATAGGTACTTTACTTTTAATGTAGAAGAAATTCATAGTGGTGTTAAATTTATAACTAAGAATGATACAAGAATGCTAATAACAAATAATGGAGCAATATTAGGAAAAAGTTTAGATAGCACCATAATAAGTGCAGAGGGAATAGATATAAATATTAAAGATACAGAACCTATTAACAATGAAGAGACTAAAGAGCTTATGAAATATATATTTAATTTTGCATCTAAAGAAAAAACAATTTGCATATTAGGAAGCTTAATAAACAATTTGTGCATAGAACAAAGTGAAACTTTAAAAATTAAAGGACACCACCTTCTTATTGCTGGAGAAAGCGGAAGTGGTAAGAGCACAATATTAAAAAATGTGATAGCAGCTATACTAAATTATCCAGATGAAGAAATAAAGAGTATAGGTTTAATTACTAACTTCGCATTAATAAAAGCTATCTCTACAGGAAATTATCCTATTATTTTTGATGAATACAAACCTAGTTTATTAGATAAATATAAAAATGCAAAATTATCGGAAATCTTTAGAAATAGCTATGATAGAACAACTGTGTCTAGAGGAGATAAGACCCTTAATAATAGAAATTTTGTCTTAAACAGACCTATAATTTTAGCTGGAGAAGAAAGTTATAAAAACGCTGAAAAAGCTCTTATGGAAAGATCCTGTATCGTTTATCTATCTAAACAAGAAAGAACTATTGATAATGAAAATAGCATGGAATGGATACAAAAAAATGAAGAAATTCTTAATAAATTAGGTATAAGTCTTATAAAAGTAATTTTAAATTTAGATGTCTTTAGTTACTTAGAATTAAGAGATAACCTAAAACCTAGTTTTACAGATTTAAGGGATAGAGTACTAAATACTGCTATAAATATTGCTACGGGTATAGAAATATTTAATATACTGTTAAAAGAATTGGGCTTAGATGAAATTTTAAATTATGCTGACTTAATTACACAAAATATAAAATCAGAAATTCTAAATGATAGTCAGGATTCACTTTCATCTGTTCAACAGATGCTTGTTTTGTATAACCAACTTATAGAAGATGGAAGAGCCCAAAATGTAAAAGAAGTAATAGTTAGTAAATCTGGTAAGATTTACATAAAGACTAGCGAAATGATTAATCAAATCTTAGAATTCAATAAAAATGTTGGTGCCGATATAATTATATTAAGTCTTAAAGATTTTAAAAAGCAAGCTAAAAAGTCTAATTATATACTAGATACAAAATACTTACATACTTATACTGGTAGTAAAAGAAACAGTATTAGATTCGATGTATACAATAAAAAGAAGCTACAAGAATTGAATTTAAATTCCATTGCTCCAGCTGATATGTTGGAAGTAGCAGATGAAAATAGTGACATTCCCTTCTAAAAGTTTTAGTGGCTCAGAAGGCACATACAAACTTACCAACTGTGCCTATTTTTATTCCATCACAAATCATTCATTTAACAGAGTTAATATAATATAAATTTATTAATGGCACAGTGGCACATCAATTATAAAATATACATTATACAGATATAACAGTATTACAGTTATTTATTATACTGTATTAAGTAAATTTAAAGGCGTGCCAATGTGCCAATAGTTATTTTTTTAATACTGTGAATTTCTATTAACCTTTATATTACATCTACAGTTTGTATTTCTATTAACGTTTATATTACATATACAGTTTGTATTTCTACTACTTATAGTTTTAGTATTTTCATTTAAAATAATATTTGTGCTTACCATTTGGAACATGCTCCTTTCGTTTTATATTCTTTTATAAATGTGGTAAACTAAAGTTGATTAATTATAGTTTCAAATGATTTAGTAGGTTACTTAAATATTATTTTATTTTGGTGATTTTCATTGACTATATTATAATTAAATAAATAGAATAAAGTTAGGAGTGTGAATACAACATGAAGAGGATACCCTATGGTATTTCTAATTTTGAAGTTTTAAGGGAAAAAAATTATCTATATGTGGATAAAACATCTTACATAGAAATTTTAGATAACTATGCTCCTTATCAGTTCTTCATAAGGCCAAGAAGATTTGGCAAAAGTTTATTTACTTCAACCTTAGAGAATTATTATGATATAAATAAAGAATATAAATTTGATGATTTATTTGGTGATTTATATATAGGCAAGAATCCTACAGGCGAAAGAAACAAATTTCTCATTTGGAAAATAAGCTTTGCTGGTGTTGATGCAGGCAATGGAGAGGAAGAACTTAGAAAAAGTTTTAATTCAAAAGTTCTTGTGTCTGCAATGAAGTTTATAGATCAATATTCAAATCTATTAGAAGATAAGACTATTCCAAAAGAAGTAGACAGTGCTGAAATAATAGTACAGTATATTTCTCTTTTAGCTAGTAAAGTAAATAAACAAGTATTTGTTCTAATAGATGAATATGATAACTTTGCTAATGAATTAATTACAGGAGGAAAACAAAATACCTATGAAAATATACTTCATGGTGAAGGTTTTGTTAAAGTTTTTTATAAAGCTTTAAAAGACGCCACTATGGATAATTTCAACAGAATATTTATGACAGGGGTAAGTCCTATAATGCTAGATGACTTAACCAGTGGATTTAATATAACTAGAAACTATACTTTAGATGAAAATCTTAATGCTATGATGGGATTTACACGAGATGAACTTTCATTGATAATGGACGAAGTGAACATAAAGACTCCAGAACTCAGAAAGAAAATATGTAGTGATATGACCACTTATTACGATGGCTATAGATTTAACGAAAATAGTAATTCAGTTTTTAATCCAGATATGTCAATGTATTTTTTAGATAATTATTTAGCTTATAATCGTTATCCAAAAGAGATGATAGATAACAATGTAAAAACCGACTATGGAAAGGTTAATCAATTAGCTTATAATTTTAATGATAGAGAAGCCCTAGATGAAATTATGACTAAAGGTGAAACCTCTACTATGTTAGTAGATAGATTTAATATTCATACTATGTATAGTATAAAAGAAAACTTTAAATCCTTATTGTTTTATCTTGGCATGCTTTCTATAAAGGATCAAGGACCACTTGGTACAGTACTTAAGGTGCCTAACTACGTTATTAAAACTATTTATTGGGAACAATATTTCCAAAAAATAAACGAAGAGTATAATATTCAAGTGCAGGATATAAGAATAGCCGTTAATGAAATGAGAACCCATGGCAATATTGAGCCGCTAGTAAAACTTATACAGGGCATATTAGAGGATTTATCCAACAGGGATCTAATTCAAATGGATGAAAAAAATATAAAGATGATGTTTCTTACCCTTTTAGGCGTAGATAGTACTTATTTTATACAAAGTGAAGCTGAAAATAATAAAGGGTATGTAGATATAATGCTAAAAAGAAAAATTCAATTTAAAGACATAACTAAATTTCAGTGGATTATTGAGCTAAAATATATAAAAGAAAGTGACAGAAATTCTTTCGGAAAGGTTAAACAAGAAGGATTAAAGCAGCTTAAAGGATACGAAGAAAGTAAGTTTGTTCAAGAAAACCTTGAAAGAGAAGGTTTAAAGAAAGTCCTCATTATTGTAGTTGGCAAAAAAGATATTTATACTGTAGAGTTATAGCTCTAAAAACACATTGAAAATTAAGTTTATTCAATGTGTTTTTATATTTTAGTTTATATAATATAATATATAAAAAGCATTCCCTTCTAACACTTAGTTATTTAAAATCAACTATATTTATAACCTAATTGAAAGAAGCAATAATCTATGCTAATGTAATTATATAAATATACATTTAGGAGGTGTAGCAATTGATAGCAGCTATATACAGTAGAAAATCTAAGTTTACTGGAAAAGGAGATTCCGTTGAAAACCAAGTACAAATGTGCAAGGAGTATGGAGAAAAGATTTTAGGAATAACTGAATTTGTAATTTACGAAGATGAGGGATTTAGTGGTAGCAATACTAATAGGCCTAAATTTATTGAACTTATGGCAGATGTTAAAAAGAAAAAATTTGACGTTCTTATATGTTATAGACTAGACCGTATAAGTAGGAATGTAGCAGACTTTTCTTCTAGTCTAGAATTACTACAAAGTAACAACATAGCTTTTGTCAGTATAAAAGAACAATTTGATACTTCAACACCTATGGGAAAAGCTATGATTTATATTGCATCTGTGTTTGCAGAATTAGAACGTGATACCATAGCAGAACGAATAAGGGATAACATGCTTGAACTAGCTAAATCTGGTCGATGGCTAGGTGGGCAAACTCCACTAGGCTTTGACAGTAAAAAGACTATATCTTTGGATGAAGAATATAAAGAGCGAACTACATATATGCTTTCTCCTATAGATGATGAATTAAAGTTGGTTAAGCTTATTTATGAAAAGTATCTGGAATTTAATTCATTAAGAAAAGTTAACCAGTATTTATTAGAAAATAATTTCAAAACTAAATTTGGTTCTGATTGGAATGCAAAATCTATATCTGATTTACTGCAAAGCCCTACTTATGTTAAGGCAAATCAAGAAGTTTTTGATTTTCTTATAGAAAAAGGAATAGATTGTATAGGTAAGCCTAATAATAAAAGTGGTATTTTAAGTTATAATAAGAAAAAAGGTCCTAATGTTCATAGAGAAAAAACAGAATGGATTGCAGCAATCGCAAAACACTCTGGAATTATAGATGCAGATAAATGGTTAAAGATTCAACAGACTTTAATAATTAACAAAAAAAACTCCCCTAGACTTGGTAAAACTCATACCACCCTATTATCTGGCTTATTAAGATGTGGTAAATGTGGATCACCCATGACTGTTATACATGGTTCTAAAGATAAAGAAGGTAATAAGAGGTTCTATTATGGTTGTAGCCTAAAGGTATATTCTAAAGGCACAAGGTGTGATAATTCAAATGTTAGAAGTGATGAAATTGAATCTATTGTTATAGATAAATTAAAGAATGTTACCAAGGATAATGGTTTATTACTAGAGGAATTAAAATCAGTTAAAAATCAAGTAAATGATAAATGTAATTATGCTGATGAATTAAACTTACTTAAAGCTTCATTAAAATCTAATGAAGAAGCTATAAATAATTTAGTTAAGCAACTAGCAAAAAAACAAAGTTCTATTGCTTCAAATTACATATTTGATGAAATAGAAAAACGTGAAAAAGAAATTAATGATACAAAAGCTAAACTTAAAGCTTTATCTGAAAATAAATCTAAAGGTTCTGAAATAGACATAAATGTAGATTTGTTAATTTACAACTTAAAAAACTTTTACAGCACTATTGATTATGCTGACATAGAAAATAAAAAATACTTAATCTCCACTCTGATAGACAAAATAAGCTGGAATGGATCTACTGGAGAAGTTGATATAAAATTATGGGGAAGTCCAAAAAAAAAATAGATTTTTCTCTAGAAAAACATTACTGCGGAGCTATAACTAAAAAATTGCAGATTGCTATGGCGAGCTTCTGTATGCCCTACAAAAAGTCCTGACTTTTCTCCACCTACAAATAAATTATCAATGCCCTTTACTCTCATATCGTCCGTTCTTGGTGCCACTGATAAATATCTTATGGAATTCCCTTTTCCTCCAGCATAAGGGTCTATATATTTAGCACTTTCCATGCCCTTTATTTTTCGTAGCTTATCTAATGGATAAAAGGTAGTCATAAGTTTTGCCTCACCAGTATCTAGTAGAACTATATTTTCTGCAAATTCTTTTAATGCATATTGTTGACATACTTTAGATTTTAATTTATCTAAATGCACATCTTCTGCTGGAACTTTTAAAACTGCTACCCCATCTTTATCTAGCTTTTCTCTTATTTCTTCTGATAAACTTTCTTTAGCTAACTTACAAGAGCCACTAAAAGCTCCAAATACATCGTCTTCTCTCTCCCCTTGTAAGTCATCTATACCAGCTCTAGCACTTATACTTATCCTTGGCCCAAAGGCTGGACATCTTAATATGCACATCGAGCATCCATTCCCATATCTTAAGCAATTACCCATGGGGCCTGTAGATCCTGTAGTTTCTACAAAAACATCTCCTTTAATATAAGTACCATCACTTAAGTAGATACCCATTATCCTTTTTCCTTCTCTTTCAATGTCTGAAACTCTAGCTATAAGCTTTAAATCTATGCCTAAGTCCTCAATGTGTTTCCTAACTAGGGGTTCTATTTTGTTCACATCATATAGCCAGGCATCTTTATGACCCGGAAACTCTATGTTTTTATGTCTTGATATTCCATCTGTTATTTCTATTAGCTCGCCAGCTCCCATTGCTATTAATTCTTCTGTGGCAGTAAATCTACCATTGTTTCTCATTATGCCCCCTACATTTCCAAGGCCTAAGGTAAGGTCTGTTTTTTCTAATAGTGTAACTTCTGCTCCTGCCTTTTTAGCAGCTATAGCTGCTGCAATACCTGACCAACCTGCTCCAATAACTACAACTTTCATATAAGTCTTCTCCCCTCAAATATACTATTTGGTTCTGCTTGAACCTTACATAATCTCTTTTTCTTATGGCCCTCATATCTTTCAGTGCAACTTCCACAAACCCCTTCGCCACAACACAACTTAGCATTATTACAGCAAGATAATTTAATTCTTTTATTATTAAGCTCTATTAATTTAAATATTAAAATATTTGCCCCAGAACAATGTATTAAATTTATAGATTTACTTTCTATAAATTCTTCTATAATACCTTTAGCCTCTTTAGTAAACTCCCCTGATACTAATAAGTCACATTCAATTAATTCTACATCATACTTTTTTAAATCTTCTTCTATAAAAATATTTTTGTATCCAGCTTTATCTAATATTACTGTTACCTTATTTCCATTTGAATATAGTTTTTTTATTACAGGTATCATGGGTGCCATTCCTATACCACTACATACCACTAATGAATGACCTTCTGTGGTTTTTGCTATATTTTTAAGTCCAAATACTCCATTCCAGTAAGGTCCTCTTATTATAACTTTTTCATCTTCTGATAACTTTTCTATGCTTTTAGTTTTAATACCTTTTATTTCTATAATTACTTTTATTGTGTTTTCTTCTAAATTTACATCCATAATTGAAATAGGCGTATCGTAATAGCTTATGGCTTCAGGATTTCTCATAAATACATAACTACCAGCAGCATAAAGATCTTGAGCTAGTTTATGAGATACTAATATAGTAAGAGATATAACATTTGTTTCTAAATATTTTTTACTTAAAATCTTACAGGTAAATTCCTTCCTATCTTCATTCACCTTGTTTTTATTATCATGATATTCTTGATAAATACATACTCCCTTCCAATTAATGCAGTCGCAAAAATGCTTTCCCGAAAGTTGTGAACATATAATGCAATCTCCTGACTCTGCTAGATGGCAAGGACAAGGTTAATACATAAAAATGCATCATAAAAAAATGAGCCTACATCCTAAATTACTACGTAAAATAAGATACAGGCTTTTATATACTAATACATTCCATATTATTTTAATTAAATTATTTCTTTTCTCTATTCATACTTCATATTTATTAGCTGCATTATTTGGAGTCTTTTTTGCTCGAGCTCAGATATCTTTATGTATATATCTTGAAATTCTTTTATCTTTTCCTCAGAAAAGTCCTTTAAAATTTCATTTCTATCTTTAATATAAACTTTAATATTTAATTTTATTTCTTCCATATAACTTAATAATTCAGATTTTCTAATATGTCTATACTTCTCCTCTTCATATAAATCCTCTAAAATCCCAAGTTCATTTTCATTTTTAATGAAATCTACATAACACTTACATATACCTTGCATGGCATTGGTTAATCTATTCCAAAGTGGAAAGTCTATCATCATTAAAATATCAATTTTAAGCTTTTCTAAGGTTTCTATATCCTCTTCAATCCTTTTTACATCTCCCCATAAACTACTCACATAATCTCCCCCATTTAAAACTATAATTATACGTAAAAGTATATATTAAAACCCCTGAAAAATAAACCCTAATGGAGGTTTTTAATATTATAATGTTTAATATACTTAATATCTTATAATAAATTAAGCTACCTATGTGTACATATATAATATATGAAAGTATAATAAAGTTATATAATATTATGGAGGTGTCTTATGAGTAGTAAATTAAAAGTAGGTATACTCGGGGGAACAGGTTTTGTAGGGCAAAGATTAATTACATTATTACAAAACCATCCTTACTTTGAAATAAAGGAAATCGCTGCTAGCAAAAACTCTGCTGGAAAGAGGTATGAGGATGCAGTTCATGGCAAATGGAAGTTAGATCTTCCACTCCCAAACAAGGTAAAAGAAATTATTGTTAAAGATATAAATGAAGTTAAAGAAATAAGTGAATCTGTAGATTTTGTCTTTTGTGCTGTAAATATGGATACAGAAGATATAATTAAGCTAGAAGAAGCTTATGCTAAAGCAAACACACCAGTAATATCAAATAATTCTGCTAATAGAATGTTTGATGATATTCCTATGATAATACCGGAAATAAATTCAAATCATTTTGAGGTAATAAAAGCTCAACAAAAAAGACTTGGAACGACTAAAGGATTTATTGTAACAAAGCCAAACTGTTCAATTCAAAGTTATGTTCCTGCAATTAGTGCACTATTAAAATATAAACCTACAAAGATAATAGTGAGCACTTATCAAGCAATTTCTGGTAGTGGAAAACTATTTTCAGATTGGCCTGAAATACTAGACAACGTAATACCTTATATAGGTGGAGAAGAAGAAAAAAGTGAAAAGGAACCGCTTAAGATTTGGGGAAATATTAAAGATGATAAAATAAATTTAGCTACCTCTCCTATAATAAGCGCACAATGTGTAAGGGTACCTGTATCCGATGGACATTTAGCTACAGTTTCTGTATCTTTTGAAGAAAAACCTACTAAGGATGATATCATAAAATCTTGGAATGACTTTAAAGGAAAGCCACAGTTACTTTCCTTACCTACTGCTCCAAAACAGCTTTTAACCTATTTTGAAGAAGCTGACAGACCTCAGACTAATTTAGATAGAGATATGTATAATGGTATGGGAATTACCCTTGGTAGACTTAGAGAAGATCCATTATTCCATTATAAATTTGTATGTTTATCTCACAATACACTTCGTGGGGCAGCAGGTGGGGCTGTATTAACTGCAGAGTTATTAAAAGAAGAAGGTTATTTAACTTCTAAATAGATTAAATGTTTCAAATAAAATTTGACCAATATTTAAGCTAATGATTTCCCAGGAAATCATATCATAATTTTGTATTTATTTGTTAATAATATTCATAGTATTAAATTCAAAAAGGAATTCCTACATATTAGGAATTCCTTTTTTATAACTTTACATATCATAAAATTCTAAATATGAATGGCTTTCTCCGTCTTTTTTCCATCCTAATATAGAGTCTATCTCTACGTTTTCTGCGGCTTTAAATATTGACTTATCTATATCTCTATTGGTTAATTTTAAACTTTCAATAAGATCTTTTATCTCATGTCTTTTATTTCCTATCTTTTTTGCTGATACCATACAAGCACAATTTAGTGGCCATATGCCACTATTTTGGATGAAGTTTTGTATGTATTTTTCTTCTACATAATATAGTGGTCTTATAAGTTCTATACCCTCAAAGTTTGACGCCTTTAGTTTCGGAAGCATAGTTCTAAAATTACCTGCATATAAAACATTTAATAAAGTCGTCTCAATAACATCATTAAAATGATGTCCTAAAGCAAGCTTATTACAGTTTAATTCCTTAGCCTTAGCGTAAAGAGCACCTCTTCTCATTTTGGCACACATATAACAAGGATAATCCTTTGCTATCTTATCAACTACATCAAATATACCTGAATTAAATATCTCTACAGGTATTTCTAAATAATTGCAGTTATCTATTAGTAGTTCTCTAATATTATCGTGGTACCCAGGATCCATAGCAATAAAACGAAGTTCAAAATTTACGTCACTATGGCGATGTAACTCTTGAAATAGCTTAGCCATAATTATGCTATCCTTACCTCCTGATATAGCAACTGCAACTCTATCTCCCTCTTCAACCAATTTATATTCTTTTATGGCCTTAATAAATTTAGACCAAACATGCTTTTTATATGTTTTTATAAGACTTTTTTCTATGTCTTTTAATGGCTTTCTTTCATTAAAAGGCACTAAAATATCGCAACCTTCTCCAGCTATATTATTCATTGTAACACCTCTCTTTTTCCTAGGTATTATAGCACTTTTATATTAATTTGTCTTCATTTTCAGCTTTAAAACTGTTGTATAATACTTCAAGATCATCATTATTTAATTTTAAAGATATTATTTCTACTAGGTTACTTAGTAAAGTTTCTCTACACACTTCCTGTTTATAATTATTAACCAAAACCTTTTCTATCTTTTTTTTCAAACTCAAACCCTCCTTTAGTCTTTTAATACTTGCATATGAACCTTTATATATTAGATGGAATACTATATTATTATTATTATTGTTTTAGGTGGAATATTATGAAAGTAGCTATTTATTCAAGAAAGTCAAGAATAACTAACACTGGAGATTCTATTGAAAACCAAATTAACCTTTGCAAAGATTATTGCAAAAATAAAAATATAGATGAAACATTTATTTATGAAGATGAGGGCTTTTCTGGTAAAAATACTGAAAGACCTGAATTTAAAAAGATGCTAGATGATGCTAGGTGTCATAAATTTAATTTTATAATCTGTTATAGATTAGATAGAATCAGTAGGAACTTATATGACTTTACAAACATCATTAATGAATTAGATACATTGAATATACAATTTGTTAGTATCAAAGAACAATTTGACACATCATCTCCTATGGGTAAGGCTATGATGTATATAGCTTCTATCTTTGCTCAGCTAGAACGTGAGACTACTGCCCAAAGGGTTTCAGATAATATGCTTTTGCTAGCAAAAGGAGGTCAGTGGCTTGGTGGTCAAACTCCATTAGGTTATAAAAGTAAGTGTAAAACCTTTTATAACAATAGTAAAATAGATAAGAAAACTTATGTACTCTCTCCTATTGAAAGTGAAATTAGAACTATAAAGCTTATCTATGATTTATATGATAAAAAAGGATCTTTAAATAAGGTTAAAGATTTTCTAAATGAAAATATGATACCTGCAAAATCTAGCATTAATTGGACCGCTAAAAGGGTTCAAATTATATTAAGATCTCCAGTGTACGTTAAAAGCTCTCCTAAGGTATTAGATTATTTAAGTGATAATAATATAAATGTTTTTGGAAATCCTAACGGACATGGTATTTTAATTTATAATAAAACTAAAAATATAACACAAAAAAGAGATAGATCAGAGTGGGTAGCCTCTATAAGTGATCATAACGGCATAATTGATAGCACTAAGTGGTTACAAGTCCAAACCCTACTAGATACTAATTCAAGGATGCCCCCTTCCAAAGGTACATCAAATAGAGCTCTTTTGGTTGGTATATTAAAATGCTCCAATTGTAGCGGAAATATGTATATTAAGCACGGACATACTTTGGCTAATTCTAATATTAGAATCTTATATTATGTCTGTGAAAATAAATCTAAATCAAAGGGTAAGTTATGTAATAATGGAAATGTAAGAGTTGATGAAATAGAAAGTGCTTTATTGGAAGATATAAATAAAATTTTAATTGATACTTCTAAACTTATTAACTCTCTTTTTAATACCATAAAATTAAAAGATTACCCCTTATATTCTCTTAATGTTAATAAAGAAATACAATATAAAAATATTCAGATCCAAAACTTACTAGATGAATTATCTTTAAGTCCTGAACTCTCAAAACACATTAAACCTAAGATAATAGAACTTGAGACTTTTGTTAACAATTTAAAAGATAAACAGTTATATAGAAAGATTCATCTGGAAAATAATTATCTATTAAATCTTTTTTCAAAAGAAAAGCTTAATTTATCAATGTTTAAAGATTATATTACTCTAGAGGAAAAAAAGTATATCTTAAGAGAACTTATAGCATCTATTTATTTTGATGAGAAAAATCATAGCTTAGAAATAAATTACAAATAATCTTTATGGTATATATGATGTATTTTTATGTATCAACGACAAAATTCTGTTCCTGCATCAATACAATCTATTATTTCATATTTCATATATACCATCCTTTCCTGTTTAAAAAGAATATTATAAATACTTTTCTATATTATTAAAGTATTTATTTAAATAACATATGTTACAACTAAAGATATTAATTTAAAAGTTATTTAAATAATTTACTCTTTAATTTTTGAAAGTTTGATATACTTCCTACATCTTCTTTAGTATACATTATGTCTTCATAAATTATATCTTCTTGTGATTTTATTATAATACTCCCTACTATGTCATCCTTTTTTATGGGTGCCTTAATATCTTTATTAACTATTATATTAATATCTTCACTTTTACCTTTTTCTATTGGAACTATTATGTCTTCTTTTATATATGCTTTTACGCTATCTATACCATCTTTAATTTCTACTTCTTTCACTATATCATCTTTTGAAAACACCTTTTTATATTCATATTTTCTCAAAATATAATCATAAATATTTTTAGTTTCTTTCCATCTTTCGTTGCAATTTAAAACTACGATTATTATATCATTATTATCATAAGATATAGATGATACAAGGCATTTACCTGCATTTCCTGTATATCCTGTCTTCACTCCATTAGCTTCTGGAATTTGCCAAAGTAATTTGTTTATATTATTGTAGTCTCTTTTGAAATTCATTTCATCTTTTTTTACGCTTTTACTAGAGACTATTTTGCTAAATATTTCACTTTCTTTTGCCTTAACTGTTAATAGCGCTAAATCATAAGCGGTAGAATAGTGATCTTCTTTGTCTAGGCCATGAGGTGTACTAAAACTTGTATCTAAAAGTCCTATATTAAGTGCATACTCATTCATAAGTTCAATAAATCCATCTACTGATCCTGCAATGCCTTCTGATATAGCTATAGCTGCATCATTTCCTGATTTAAATAAAAGTCCATATAAGAGCTCTTTTATTGTAATGTTCTCACCTTTTTTATACCCAACCTTTGAACCTTTTACATTTTGAGCGTTTTTACTTATTTCAACTGTCTTATCTAAATCTCCATATTTTAATGCAACTAAAGCTGTAGCTATTTTCGTTGTACTAGCCATTGGTAATATTGTATGAGAACCTTTATCGTATAATACTCTTCCTGTTTTAGCATCAATAGCTACAGCAGATAATGCTGAAACTCTAATTTCTTTCAAATCATTTGAGTTTACTTTCGCTAAAGCTTTAGTATTAAATAATAAGGTAGTTATAAATAATATAACTAAAACCTTGGCTATATAACATTGTTTTTTCCTCATAAATATATACCTCCATATATTAAGCTTTAAATTAGTATTTCCAATAACCTAACATTGATACTAATTATTTTTATATATATATACTTAAAAGAGGAATTATTGGCAATAATATAATATATGTTGTTGATTGGAGGACAAATCATGTTTATTAAAGCTTTAATTATATTTTCTTTTTTAATTATACTTGCGTTTATACCCATTCCCTTAAGAATAAGCCTAGAAGTAAAAAATAAAAAGGTTCATATTAAATTATTTAACAAATCTATTAATTTACACAAAGAAAAAAAACAAAGTTTACCTAAAGGTATTAAATCTAATAAGATAAAATATTTTAATCTTTTAAACAGATATAAATCCTCTAATTTTAAAAGTAATATATTTATAGATACTTATATAGAATATGGATGTAATGATGCTTCACTTACTGCTATATCCTACGGTACCTTGAACTCATTTTTTTATATACTATATCCCTTATTACAAAATATATTTAAGATAAAACATTACAATTTTAAAATAGTGCCAAATTTCAATAAAAACATTTTACACTTAAAAACAAAGTGCATAATTTACATAAATATGGCACAAGTTATTAGTATACTTTTTATGTATAGGAAATCAATTAAGGAGGTGAAAGCTAAAGAGTGATTACACTCTTAGCATCATTATGGAAAATCATCCTATTGACAATTTAATGAAAACTACTATGGAAAACATTCGAGATATGGTAGATGTAAACACTATAGTCGGTGATACAATTGAAACGAAAGATGGTAGTGTTATATTACCTATTTCAACAGTATCTTTTGGGTTTGCTTCAGGTGGATCTGAATTTTTACCTACCTGCAAAAAAAACAGTGGGGACGATACAACCAATTTCCCTTTTGGAGGTGGTTCAGGGGCTGGAGTATCCATTAAACCTGTGGCATTCTTAGTTTTAAGAGATGATTGCTTAAGGTTACTATCCGTAGATCAAGATAATACCTATGATAAGATAGTAGATACTGTTCCGCAGGTAATAGACATGATGAAAGACTTATTAAATAACAAAAAGTGTCAAGAAAAATAAAAAGATCTTCTACGCTTGTGGTCAGTGATGTGAGTTATATAAGTTAGGGAAGATTTGTACTTCCCTAACTTAACATTACACTTATTTTTTTATATAATTATATTTCTTCTGTAATTGCTACCTCATCTAAAAATGACTCTAGTGATGGCAACTCTTTAAGTGTCTCTATATTAAATTGTTTCAAGAATTCAACAGTAGTACCATAAAGTATTGGTCTTCCTGGAACATTTAAACGTCCATTTTCTTTTATTAAATTTCTTTCTAATAACTTTTGTATAGCACTATCACTTTTAACACCTCTTATCTCATCTACATTAATCCTTGTTATAGGCTGTTTATATGCAATTATAGCAAGACTTTCAAGTGCTGCTTGAGATAGAGACTGACGTGAACTTCCCTTTAATATTTTTTGGATATATTCACTATTTTCAGGTTTTGTAACAAGTTGATATCTACCATCTATATGTATTAGTCTTATACCTCTTTTATCCTCTTCATAATCCTTTATCATAAAATCTAAAAGTTCTTTTGTGTATTCATTACTACATTCAATAATATTTGATATATATCTTAAATCTATAGGTTCCCCGCTAACAAATAGCAATGATTCTATTACTGAAGTATATAATATATTTTTTGATGTTTGTTCAAATTCTATTTGATTTAAATCTTTATTATGCATTTAATATAATCCTCTCTATGTAAATTTCAGAAAAACTATCCCCTTGAGTAACATTTATGGATCTTTCTTTTATTAATTCAAGTAATGCTAAAAATGTAACAACAACTTCTAGTTTAGAGTTACAAGAAAGTATTACCTCATAAAATGTTATGTTATTATTTTTATATAAAATATCTTGTATATGCCGTATCTTATCTTCTACCTTATATTTATCTAAAGGTATCTTTGTTTCTATAATATTACTAGTATTCTTTTTGTTTTTGTAATTTACTATTAAGTTATTATATACATTATATAAATTAAGCATAGTAACATCTTTTAAAAGTTCTTCATTGGTTTTAGGTATTTTTTCTCCAATTACTTCTGGCATTTTAGCATACATTTCCCCTGTATCACCTTTTAGCTTTCTAAAGTACATTGAGGCCTTCTTAAATTTCTTATACTCTATTAGTTTTTGTAATAGATCCTCTTTGTATCCTTCTTCATCCTCATCCTCTTCTTTTTTTATCTTTGGAAGAAGCATCCTTGATTTAAATTCTATAAGTGTGGCAGCCATAACTATAAACTCTGACGTTATCTCAAGATCTAATTCTTTCATTTCTTTAATATACTCTATATATTGATTAGTAATTTCATATATCTTTACATTGTAAATATCCATCTTATTCTTTTTAATCAGGTGTAATAACAAATCAAAGGGACCTTCAAAATTTGATATTTTAATATTTAAACCATCCATAAAACCCACCTCTTATAATTTCTCTCTAGTAGTACTTATTAATTATATTATAGCCTTTCCATATTGTCATCTTTATATCTTAAATGCAAAAAAAGAGTTTCTAAAAATATAAGTATATATATTTTAAAAACTCATTTTTATATATTAAATTTAAATATGTTTAGGTGAATAAATCTATTTTTGTATTTAGTTAATTCAAAGGGATAGTATTATTACTTTTTTTAAATTGCCCCTTCAAATATATTCTTCAAGTTATACTTTATATTATCTATCAATGTGGATTTTTTAATCTCTCTGTCTGTATATATCTCAACTTCACCTAAAAGAGTTTCTCCTTCATAATATTTGCAGTGACCTATTACATCATCTTTATTATAACTTTTTTTATCTTTATCCATTATCAATTCTTTTGTTGTTTCAACCTTTTGACCCTTTTCTACTATAATATTTAAATCTTCTTTAGCCTTTGCTATAAAGTATCTTTCTCCACTTTTATCTAGCACTATTTTATCAACTTCTGAATCTTTTTCTACAATGCTTTTTCTCTCAAATTTAGAAAAACCATAATTCATAAGCATGCTAGCATCTTTATTTCTTATTTTATAGGTAGGGGATCCCATTATAACAGCTAATACTCTTACTCCATCTTTAGATGCAGTTGAAGATATGCAGTACTTAGCTTCCTCTGTATATCCAGTTTTTAGTCCATCACAGCCATCAAAAAACCTTACTAATTTATTATGATTTACAAGTTCTATAGGTGACTTTCTTCCTTCAGATATGGTCTCCATATATGTACCCGTATATTTTAATATGTCAGAATGCTTTAAAAGTTCCCTTGACATTATTGATATATCATATGCGGTACTCAAATGACCTTGTTCCGGAAGTCCAGTACAGTTTTTAAATGTAGTGTCCATCATTCCAAGGCTAGAGGCTCTTTCATTCATCATATTAACAAAAGCATCCTCTGTACCTCCTAGAAACTCGCCCATAGCCACTGCTGCATCATTTCCTGAGGCTATAGCTATACCCTTTATTATTTCTTCTACTGTTCTTACCTCTCCTGTATCTAATAGCATAGTGCTACCACCCATTTTTTTTGCAGTTTCACTTATTGTAACCTTGTCTTGAAATGTAATATTGCCTTTATCTACTTCCTCCATAGCTATAAGCATTGTCATTATCTTAGTAACAGAAGCTGGTGCAAACTTTTCTTTAGAGTTCTTTTCAAAAATAATCTTTCCTGTACTCACCTCCATTAATAATCCGGATTTAGCTTCTATATTCAATCCCTCTGATTTTATATCTTTTTTTAACTCCTTTTCCTCTGCGAAAACATTTACCATAAGCAAATTAAGTATTAAAATTAAGCTTGAAAATATCTTGATTTTCTTCATTTTCATAGTAATTCCTCCTTCCTTTAAACTTATTTTTTCCTAAATTCAAATTATTATCACTATAAATGAAATTATTTTTTAAAAAATAAAAAAACAGCTATTTAACAGCTGTTTTTCAATATGTTACTTATTTAATTTTAATCATTTAGGCCCTTGGATGAGACTTTTTGTATACTTCTATTAATTTATTCTTTTTGGTTATAGAATAATAAATTTCTGTAGTTGATATGTCAACGTGACCTAAAAGTTCCTGTACTGATTTAATATCTGCACCATTTTGTAAAAGGTGAACCGCAAAGGAGTGCCTAAATGTATATAAATTTATATCTTTATCAATGCCTGCTTCTTTAGCATAAGATTTAACTATTTTCCAAAATCCTTGACGACTCATTTTATTTCCTCTTGAATTTAAGAATAATAATAAACTTTCTGAATTACTTATAGTTTTTCTTAAATCTAAATATTCTCTCACATACCTTATAGCTACGCTTCCTAAAGGTATTATTCTTTCCTTTTCTTTTGATCCTTTGCATACCATGTACTCCATGTTTAGGTTTACATCAAAAATTCTTAAATTTAGTAGTTCCGTAACCTTGATACCTGTTGCATACATTAATTCTAGCATAGCTCTATCTCTTACCCCTTTATATGTCCCTATATCGGGTAAGTTTAATAATACATCTATTTCTTCTATTGTAAGTATTTCTGGAAGATCTCTTTTTATTTTAGGTAGTTCATAATTTATCATTGGAGATTCTATTATTAAATGTTTTTGTAACAAAAATTTATAAAAGTTTCTAAGAGTAACTAAATTTCTATTTATCGAGGAATTAGCTATTCCCTCTTTTATAAGTTGTTGGACATAAGACATAATTAAAATTTCATCAACTTCATTGAATTGTTCTTCCCTATCATTTAAAAATGAAAAAAACTTTTCTAAATCGTTACTATAAGCTTCTATAGTGTTTTTAGATAAACTTTTACTTTTTATAAATCTTATATACTTCTCCATGTATTCATACATAATTTTCACCTATAATCCTTAATATATACTATATATATTAACACATTTAAGCAAAGTTAAAAAGTTTTCTGTATTATAGTCATATACTATTGTAATAAATATTTTAATATTGAAGGAGTAACATAGCTTTCCATTAATATACCTAGACTTACTATAAGTATTATAGTAGCTATACTTACTATGATATTTTTATTTTCGCTAATAGCATAGCTCCTTTTACCAAATAAATTGTTTTTTATCTTATCTAAAGAGGTTCTCATAGATATTACAGATGCTCCCATTATACAAGGGATATATATTATATTTTGTGGCATAACTCCAATTAAAGCTAATGCTAAGCCTTTCCCACCTAACATATCTATGGTAAATGATATTGTAAATCCTATAGTAAATCCTTTGATTAAATTAATTAAAAGTATCAAAGGTAATCCAACAAAAGTTATTCCTAAAAAGAATATAAGAAAAATAACAGATATATTATTTTTTATTGCTTCAAAAAATATACCTTTATTATTTATTTCTTTTGAAGTAAGGATTTCAATAAATGAATTAAAGTAATTTGATAAATCTAATTTATCTACCTCTGACATATATTTCATTGAATATATTCCGAGTACTATGCCTGTACACAAAAATAGCAAGCTTACGATATAAAGCCAAAAGTTGTTTTGAATATGCTGAGTAATAGCATTAACATAATTATTATCTCTCATTACTTTTTCCTCCCTAAATCTTTTTTATTATCATATGTCTTAGATATATATATGTCTATTATATAGTTCGTATTCTTATAATTTTTATGTTAACCTTTCACAACAAAAAACCTCCAATATCTTTTTTGAAAAATATTGAAGGTTAATATTCTAAATTTAAAATATTTATTGGAATAGTTTTATATCTATTGGTATATAAATATAAGTCCAAGTTTTCTTACACCGTAGTATCCCTAATTTATACTACTCTATTTTGAAGTCTTAACTTGTCTGCTACCATAGCAATAAATTCAGAATTTGTAGGTTTTCCTTTCTGGTTGTGTACAGTATATCCAAAAATTTTATTTATAGTTTCTATCTCTCCTCTTCCCCATGCTACTTCAATAGCATGTCTTATCGCTCTTTCTACTCTACTTGGAGTGGTATTATATTTTTTTGCAATAGAAGGGTAAAGTTCTTTTGTTACTGCTGATAAAAGCTCCATATCGTTTACTACCATACTTATAGCGTCTCTTAGATACATATATCCTTTTATATGTGCTGGCACTCCTATCTCATGAATTATGTTAGTAATTTCACCTTCTAAATCCATAGGTTGTTTTTTTAATGGTCTTAGTTCTACACTATCTGACATTGAAACAACAGTTTTCTTTGTATCTGTAGCTAATGTATTATTAAACATTTGTCTTATTCTCTTTATGAAAACATCCATATCGAAGGGTTTTACTACATAATAATCCGCGCCTAAACTTATAGCTCTTTGTGTTATCTTGTCTTGTCCTACTGCTGATAATACTATTACTCTTGGCATAGGATCTATATTCATAACATTTAATCTTTCTAGAACACCTAGCCCATCTAAATGGGGCATTATAATATCTAAAACCACTAAATCAGGTTTTCTTTCCTCTATTAACTTTAATGCTTCTAACCCATCCTTTGCAATACCTGATACTATAATATCTTTTTGATTAAGTAAATAATCATTTAAGATATTGCAAAACTCTTTATTATCATCCGCAATTAGAACTGAAATTTTTGATTCTTCCATTTTGATTTTTCCTCCTTTAATACTTTATTCCAAATCTTAACAATTACTATTTCGACAAAACTAATGCTTTTCCTTCTTTAAATAAAGAATTTATGTTATTTAAATGGAAAACACTAAGAAGTTTTAAATCTCTTTAGCATTTTCCATTTTATTTATATATATGATTATAACCTCTAAATTATATATATAATTTATAATAAATTGTTTTTACTAGTCTATTATACCAGAATCTTTCAACATCCACTCTATATATATCCCATATCCAGTATCTGGTTTATTTATTAATACATGTGTTACAGCTCCAACTAGTTTATTATTTTGAATTATAGGACTTCCACTCATACCTTGAACTATTCCTCCAGTTTTCTCTAAAAGGTCTTTGTCTGTGACTTTTATTACCATACTCTTGGGTCCCGGTTTATCTTGATATAGTAGTTTTTCTATTTGTATTTTATACCTTTTAGGTCCTGAATCATCTATTGTTGTTATTATCTCAGCAGGCCCTTCTTTTAATTCTTCTCTTGAGCCTATCTTTAGTGGTTTATTAAAATTTAAATCTTTTATATTATCTGAAGCTTCTCCAAAGATTCCACACTCAGTATTATTTATTATATTTCCTAAGGGTACTGTTTCTTCTACAAAGTTTCCTTTAAGCTCACCAGGACTTCCTTTTTCTCCTCTTTTTACACTTACAATTGCTGCTTTTATAATTTCACCATTTTTTATAGTCATTATATTACCTGTATCTTCATCAGTTACAGGATGACCTAATGCAGCAAACTTTTTAGTATTAGCATCATAAAAAGTTAATGTACCTACCCCAGAGGTTGAATCTCTTATCCATAACCCTATTTTATATTTTCCATTTTTACTTTTCACAGGCATAATGCTTTTTTCTATAACATTCCCCTTTCTACTAATAGTAATCAAAATTTCTTTTCCCTCACATTGATTTATTAATTTCATCATATCTTCTGCAGTATTTATTTCAACATTGTTTATTTTTAATATATTATCTCCAATTTCTATTCCATCCTTTTCAGATATGCTAGATATGTTTTTTGATTCTTTTTCTATTTGTGAGTATGCAACTACTAATACTCCATTTGTATTAAGTTTTATTCCAAGGCCATTTCCGCCAGGATAAAGTTCTATTTCTGAAATGCTTTTTGGACTAGCTTTTCCACTAGTTTTTACAGTAGTTTCAGTTTTTAAAGTATTACTATCTTTAATAAATGTAGGATAAGCTTTTAAAGTGTTTTTATTTATGTCACTTTTTTGTAATACTTGTTTTATATTTATGCTTTGACTTTCTTTTACTAATATTAAATTTGGTATTTCATTAAAGCTAAAAATAATATTAGAAAAAAGAATAAATATAGGAGTTAAAATAAAGCATAACTTATTAGATATATTTTTTCTCATGCCTTCTCCTCCTCTTTTTATTTCACTAGTTTTAAATTCCCCTTTTTCTTATACTAATATCCTGTAATAATAATGTTATAAGAGTAAATATATATTTTAAAACTCTATTTATTGATAAACTTCAAAAAAATAAAACTATAAAATTAATTTATAGTTTTATTTTGTGATTATATCTATTAAGTATGTATTAAATTTATTATATTTTATGATAGTGTCTCCTTTGATTTATCTGCTAAATTAATTATTTCTTTTGAGTTTTTTAAAGTAACTTCTGTAACTTTGAGTCCGCCTATCATTTTTGCTACTTCTATTTCTTTTTCTTTCATGGTAAGACTAATAAGTTTCGTATAAGTTTTATTGTTATTTATAGTTTTATATACTAAAAAGTGATTATCTGACATGCTGGCTATTTGAGGGAGATGCGTTATACAAAAAACTTGATGTTCTTTAGATATTAAATACATCTTTTCTGCTACCCTTTGAGCAATTCTACCGCTTATCCCAGTATCAATTTCATCAAAGATAACTGTTGGGATTTTATCGTTATCTACAAATATAGTCTTTAAAGCCAACATTATTCTTGAAAGTTCTCCACCTGAAATTATCTTTTCTAAAGGCTTTAAAGGTTCTCCTGGATTAGTAGATATTAAAAATTGGACTTTGTCTTTACCATCAATATTAAACACATCTATATATTCAATAGATATATCGAAATTACTTTTTTCAAGACCAATATAATCTAATTCTACTTTAATCTTGCTTTTTAGTATCTTAGCTGTCTTTTTTCTTAACTCATGTATTATAGTTGCCTTTTCTTCTAATATATTCATTAAATTTTGTTTTTTTACTTCAAGTTTTTTTAATATCTCTTCACTATTTGTGATCTCTTCAAATTGATTTTTAATATTATCTCTATATTTAAGAATTTCATATATAGTTTTCCCATATTTCTTTTTATAATCCGCTATTTTGTATAATCTAGAGTTTATCTTTTCAAGTTCATTATCATCATATATAATATCTTCTTTTATTACTCTAAGCTCTAGTATTATATCTTCCATAGAAAAGCTTATATTTTTAAGTTGATCTGCTAAGTTGTTTATCTTTTCTGAATGTTTTTCTATGTTTCTTAACTCTTTAAGTGCTGAATTTATTAAATCCTTTGTAGATGTAAAGTTTTCATCACTATCATTTAATACTCCATACGCAATATTAATACTCTTACTTATCTTTTCTGCGTTAGATAATATATTGAATCTTTCCTCTAAGTTTCTCTCTTCATCTGGATCTAAATTTGCAGAATCAATATCATTTATTTGGTATTCTAAGTAATTAATTAACTTTTCTCTATCTTCTTTTCCTTTTATATCTTCAATCTTTTTAATTATATCATTTAATTCTTTATAGCTTTTTTCATAATCTTTTTTCTTTATATCAAAATCTTTATCAGAAAAGTCATCTAAATAATTTATATGATTGCTAGCATCTAGAAGATTTTGATTTTCATGTTGACCATGAATATCAATAAGAGTGCTTGATATACTTTTTAGTGAGGAAAGGATTACAGATTTACCATTAACCTTTACTATACTCTTTCCATTTTGAAAACTTTCTCTACTTATAATTATAATATCATCATACTCTATTTCTAACTCTTGTAATAATAGTAGTGTCTTTGGATTTTTTAATAAAAAAATAGCCTCTACATAAGTCTTTTGTTCTCCACTTCTTATTAATTCCTTATTAAATTTACTGCCAAGAACATAGTTAATGGCATCAATAATTATAGATTTACCTGCTCCTGTTTCTCCAGAGAGCACATTAAATCCACCTTTAAATGATATGCTTAGCTTTTCAATTAATGCAAAATTATATATATTTAGTTGAAGAAGCATTCTCTTACCACCTTAAATTCCTATTTAATAATTTTTGTTTTTATATAAGCTTTCTTATTTTTCTTACCAATTCTTCAGCTCTTTCTAAAGATCTTACTAAAATTAATATGGTATTATCACCTGCTATAGTTCCTGCAATTTCTGTAAGTTGTAAATTATCTATAGCTTCTGCTGCGGCTGAGGCAGATCCTGAAAGTGTCTTTATAACTACCATTTTATCTATGCTTTCTATAGATAAAACGGTATTAGTTAAAACACTTGCAAGTTTATCTGATATTTGGTTTTGATCTGTAGAAATTACAACATACTTATATCTACCTTCAGAGGATAAAACCTTTGTTAGCTTTAACATTTTAATATCTCTAGATATAGTTGCTTGAGTTACATTAAATCCGCTCTCTTTTAATTCTTCTGCTAATTCTTCTTGGGTTTCGATATCTTTTAAAGATATAATTTCTAATATTTTTGAGTGCCTTTTAGATTTCACCATCTATCACCTACAACCTCTTCAGTTCTCCACATTATCTTTTTTCTAAGTATATCAAAATAATCATATCCATCGAGCCTAACTATATGACATTTGTTTTGGTCACCAGATATAACTACACTTGCATCATCTAAAAGCCTTAGAGAATTTTGCCCATCAGATGTAAGATAAATTTCTTCATTGTCCATTCTTACAGTAATTTTAATTTTATCTGAAGATTTAAATATCATAGTCCTTATTCCTTGTGTGTGAGGGCATATAGGGGTTATACTTATTAAATCTAATGTAGGATATATTATAGGACCTCCTGCAGATAATGAGTAAGCAGTGGATCCTGTTGGTGTTGAAATTATAATACCATCACCTTTAAATGAAGAATAAAAAACATCATTTATTTCTATATCATATATAACTATCCTTGAAAGAACAGCCTTAGATATTACAATATCATTTAATGCTCTTAGTTCTTCCTTATGATTTTGGTTTACAACACAATTAAGCATTAGCCTTTTTTCTATAGAATAGTTGTTTTTTGAAATAACATCTATGGCCTGTTCAAATTCTAGCATCTCCACTGCTGTTAAAAATCCTAAGGTTCCAATATTTACTCCTAGTATAGGAACATTAAATTGTGATACTTCTCTAGCACTACTTAACATAGTTCCATCTCCACCTAAGGATATTAACATTTCTATATTAGGGTCTTCATTTCCACCGAGTCCTTTTGAATCTTTATATATCTTTATATCTATATGTCCTAATTTATTCTCTATAATCTTTATTATATCGCTTAGTATTTTTTCATCTTTATCCTTAGAGGTATTTACATTTATACCTATGCTCTTAATTCTGCTCAAATCTACAGCTCCCTTTTTAAGTTATAAATTGCTATGAGATTTATTCACTATTAAATCAATTTGTTCTTTATTAAAACCTGTATTTCTTTCATCTTTGCAAAAATAAACTAAATATTCAATATTACCCTCTGGTCCTTTTATTGGAGAGTAATCTAAGTTTATTATAGTTAGATTATTATTAACTAAAAAATTTACTATATTTGTAATAACCTCTTTATGTACTTCAGCATCTCTAACTACACCTTTTTTTCCTACCTTTTCTCTACCTGCTTCAAATTGTGGCTTAATTAAAGCTACAACCTCACCCTTATCTTGTAGAAGATCTAATATAGGTGGTATAACAGTTCTAAGTGATATAAACGATACATCTATACTTGCAAAATCACAAGGCTCCCCTATATGTTCTGGCTTTACATACCTTACATTAGTCCTTTCCATGCAAGTAACCCTAGGGTCTACTCTTAACTTCCAGGCGAACTGTCCATACCCTACATCTATAGAAAATACTTTTGATGCTCCATTTTGAAGCATACAATCCGTGAATCCTCCTGTTGAGGCTCCAATATCTAAGCATACCTTATCCTTTAAATTAAAGCCGAAATCTTTTATTGCCTTTTCAAGTTTTAGACCTCCTCGACTTACATATGGAAGCTTTTCACCTTTAAACTCAATATTAGAATCTACCTTAATCTTTTCCCCACATTTATCTATCCTTATTCCATTTACGAATATTTTACCTGCCATAATACTTGCTCTGGCCTTTTCTCTAGACTCAAATATTCCTTTATCAACTACTAAAATATCTATTCGTTCCTTTATAACCGACATTATTTCTCCTTAATTGCTTTATTTATTTATTTATTTATTTATTTATTTATTTATTTATTTATTTATTATTATTATAGCATTTCTATTACTGAATTAACTATACCTTCTTGATCTAAATTATATTTTTTATATAAGGAGTTTATATCTCCTTGATTTATAAATTCATCAATAAAACCTAAGCTCTTAAATTTAATAAAACTTTCTAGTGTATTTACATAGTTTAAAACTTCAGATCCCATGCCTCCAGATATTACATTGTCTTCTAGGGTAATTATTATCTTATTTTTATCTACTAGGTCTTTTATCATGTTTTTATCTATAGGTTTTATGAAACATGCATTTATAATTGTTACATTTACATTGTGTTTTTCAAGAATTATTGCTGCCTTTTCTGCCATCTGAACCATTTTACCTGTGGCTATTATAACAACATCCTCACCTAACCTTAACCTTTCCCATCTTCCTTTTTTAATTTTATCTAATGTTAAAGGCTCCAGGTTTATACCTTCCATATCTCCACCTCTAGGGTATCTTATTGAAACAGGTGAATCTTGATTTAATGCCCATCTGAGCATTGGTCTTAATTCTTCCATGGATTTTGGCGCTAATATCGTCATGTTAGGCATACATGAAAGGTAAGATATATCAAATACTCCTTGATGGGTCTCCCCATCTTCTCCAACTATACCTGCTCTATCTATAGCAAATACTACAGGAAGGTTTTGTATACATACATCATGCAGTATTTGATCAAAAGCCCTTTGTAAGAAGGTTGAATATACAGCGAATACTGGTTTAATACCTGATGTTGCCATTCCCGCTGCAAGAGTTACTGCATGTTGTTCTGCGATTCCAACATCAAAAAATCTTGTAGGATAAGTTTTTGCAAAATCTTTCAAACCTGTACCATCAGGCATAGCAGCTGTAATTGCTACAACATTTTCATCTTCTTTTGCTATTTTTAATAATTCATCTCCGAAAACTTTTGAATAGTTATTTTTACTTGAGGAATAAAGTTCTCCACTTTCCAAGCTAAAAGGACCTATACCGTGAAATTTATTTGGATTGTCTTCAGCAAAGCTGTATCCCTTACCCTTTTTTGTGATAGCGTGAATTAACACAGGCCCTTGTATGTTTTTTGCAAGGTCCATAACCTTGCTCATTGCTTTAATATCATGACCATCTATTGGTCCTAAATATTTTATACCCATATCTTCAAAGAGCATTTCAGGTACAACCATATGCTTTATACTACCTTTAAATTTATCTATAGAGTACACTATACCTTTTCCTACTGAAGTTTTTTCCATAGTAGAATTAAAATCATCTTTTAATTTATTATACCTTGGATCCACCCTTAACTTACTTAAATATGTGGACATTCCACCCACATTTTTATCTATAGACATTTGATTATCATTTAATATAATAATTAAATTAGTTTTACTGTAACCCACATCATTAAGTGCTTCTAAGGCCATGCCACCTGTTAAAGCTCCATCACCTATCACTGCTATTATATTATTTTTCTTATTCTTAAGATCTCTAGCTCTCGCCATTCCAAGTGCAGCTGATATAGATGTACTACTATGTCCCGTATCAAAACAGTCATATATGCTTTCATTTCTTTTAGGAAATCCACTTATTCCCCCAAGTTGTCTTAAACTATCAAAGTCATCTTTTCTGCCCGTTAATATCTTATATATATAAGATTGGTGTCCTACATCAAAAACAATCTTATCCCTATCCACATCAAATGCATTAAATAAACTTAATGTAAGCTCTACAACGCCTAAATTAGAAGCTAAATGCCCTCCTGTTTTAGAAACCTTTTCTATTAGAAATGTTCTAATATCCTTTGCTAAATGCTCTAACTCTTCTACTGTCATTTTTTTTATATCTTTATAATTACCGTACTTATCTAACATATTAACCATATTAATCATATCCTTTTTTTGTTTTATATATGTTTGAAGGCTCTATCCTCCGTATTAAGTAGTTATCTTTATGTATAAATACTCCTTCAAACATAATCCCATACTAAGACTTTCTGTTTAAAAGCTCTATAGTAAGCTCTTCTAGATCTTTAGTATCTAAATCTAAATCTTTTAGACTTTTAATACATTTATGGGTTATATCATCACATAAAATTTCACACTTTTCAAGGCCATAATTGGTTATAAATGTAGACTTTTTATTTTCTTTATCTTTATTTAATGATTTACCTAATAGTTTTTCATCACCAATTACATCTAATATATCGTCTTTTATTTGAAATGCCAAACCTAGGTTTTGGGCATATTCTTCTAATATAATTAAATGCTCCTTAGGTGCTTTTGCTGCTATAGCGGCTGACATTACTGAGGCTTTAATTAAAGCTCCGGTTTTTTTATCATGCATATATTTTAGTTCTTCATTACTTATATTTTTTCCTTCACTTAAAATATCTACAATCTGTCCTGCAACCATACCTTCTGCTCCTGAACTTTTTGAAATGTAGTAGCTAGCTTCTAAAATTTCAGATCCCATAGTTAATGATAAAGAAAACAATATACTCATTGCCTCATTAAGCAATGCATCTCCTGCAAGAACCGCTATAGCATCTCCAAATACTTTATGATTTGTAGGTTTACCTCTTCTTAAGTCATCATTGTCCATACAAGGTAAATCATCATGTATTAAAGAATATGTATGTATCATCTCTATTGATGATGCTAAAGGAAGTATCTCCTTATAGTCCTCTTTATATAATTTATAAATTAATAGATTAAGAATAGGTCTAATTCTTTTACCCCCATTTTTAATGCTATAATACATAGACTCATATATTTTATTGTTATACCCATGTTTATCTTTAAAATATAGTTCCATCCAGGATTCAATATCTTCTTTCATATAATTATAACTTCTCATTTTACTGTTTAAACTCCTCTAATCCATCTTTTTTTAATATTGTTATCTTTCCTTCTATTTCATTGATTAAAGAATATAGTTTGTTACATATCTTTACGCCATCTTCATAATTTTTCATAGACTTTTCTAAAGTTAATTCTTCACTTTCCATTTCTTCTACTATAATCTCTAATTTACTAATTAAATTTTCATAAGTATCGTCTTTTTTAGCCATAAAATAGCCCCCTTACGTATTAAACCAATAATTCTTTATATATAATTCTAGTATTACTTATATTCTATTTTAGCTTTTAAGCTGCCATCTCTAAATTTAATCTCAACTTGTTGCTCTCCACTTAAACTTTTACTATCTTTTACTATATTGCCGCTTTCATCTTTGACTAAAGTATATCCTTTATTTAGTATATTTAAGGGGTTTCTCGAATTTAATAATTCCATCATATATCCTAATTTATTTTTTTCTTCACTAACCTTTTTTTTGATACTAATATTAAGTCTATCATTGATGACTTTGATCTTTTTATGTTCATTTAATATATAAGTTATTGGGCTATTAAATTCTATAGTGTTTTTAAATAAGTTTATTTCATTCTTTTTTTTGAATATGTTATCTTCCATACTCTTTTGCAGTTTATTATAATTATTATCTATATCCTTTTTTATTTCAGAATGACTTTTAAATACAATTTCTGCTGCTGCTGATGGTGTTGGAGCTCTTAAATCACTTACAAAGTCTACTATAGTATAATCCGTTTCATGTCCAACTCCTGTAACAATTGGTGTTTTAGACTCATAGATTCTCCTAGCCAAGGCCTCATCGTTAAAGGACCATAACTCTTCTATACTTCCTCCACCCCTAGCAATTATAATTACTTCTACCTTCTTATCCTTTTCTAAATATTCAATTCCTTCAATTACGTTATTACTAGATCCACTACCTTGAACTAATGCTGGATAAATTATTATATCTATATAAGGATTTCTCCTTTTAGCTACATTTATAACGTCTTTTATAGCCGCACCTGTAGGTGATGTTATTACACCTATCTTTTTAGGGTAAAGGGGAAGAGGCTTTTTATGTTGTAATTTAAAAAGCCCTTCTTTTTCTAAGGTTTCTTTAAGCTTTAGGAATGCAAGATATAATTCACCTACTCCTTGTTTTTTTATTTCTTCACAATAAAGTTGGTAGCTTCCTTCTTTTTGATATACCTTTATTTTGCCCTTTATTTCAACCATTAAACCATCTTCCATATTTATATCTAATAAACTTGCATAGTCTTTAAACATCACGCAATTAATCTTTGATGAATCATCTTTTAATGAAAAATACAAATGTCCACTAGAATGTTTTTTAAAATTAGATACTTCACCTTTTATTTTTAAGTTATTTAATATAATGTCATTGTCTATCATCTTTTTAACGTAACTATTTACTAAGGTTACAGTTAGTGTTTTAATATACATTTTCCTTAAACGCCTCACATAAATTATTCATTAATAGGGTAGTAGTCATAGAACCAACGCCACCTGGTACTGGGCTTACAAAAGATGCTATTTCTAAAACTTCATCAAATATAACATCCCCTGTAATTTTACCATTTACAGATGAGGTTCCAACATCTATAACTACAGCACCTTCTTTTATATAGTCTTTCCCTACAGACTGTGGTCTTCCTATAGCTACCACTAAGATATCTGCTTCTTTACATACTTCTTTTAAGTTTTCTGTTTTTGAGTGACAAATAGTAACTGTAGCATTTTCATTTAATAATAATTGTGCTGAAGGTTTACCTACTATATTGCTTCTACCTAAAACAACTACCCTTTTACCTTGTATCTTTACACCAGTGTTTTTTATAAGTTCTAAGGCACTATTCGCAGTACATGGAACAAATGCCTTCTCACCTTTATAAAATCTACCTAAGTTAATGTCCGTTAATCCATCGATATCTTTTTTGTGATTTATTTTAGAAGAGACTTCCTTCTCGTGTATATGTTTTGGCAAAGGTAATTGAAGCATTATTCCATCTATTGATTTATCATTATTTAACTTTTCAATAAGATTTATTAATTCTTCTTCAGTTATGCTTTCATCTAATGAAAAATGTTTTGGTTCAAGTCCTAAATCTTTACATAATTTAATTTGACTATTTACATAGTAAATAGATCCTCCATCTTGACCCACTGTTATTGTAGCAAGACATGGAACTCTACTTCCTTGATTCTTTTTATCTTCTGCAAATTTTCTTATGTCATTTTTTAAACACTTAGCAATTTCTTTCCCATTGATGATATTTCCCATAATCTTCTCTCCCCTTACTAATTTATTTATTTGTTTTTGTTTATATTATCAAGTATACCATTTATAAATGATATTGACTTTTCATCAGAATATTTTCTAGTAAGTTCTAAAGCTTCATTAATTGCAACTTTATAAGGTACATCTTCTAATAAAAGTATTTCATAACACCCTATTCTTAAGATTGCATGATCTATTCTTGATATTCTTTGAATTTTCCAGTTCACCATGTACTTCTCAATTTCCGTATCTAATTTCTCTTTATTTGAATCTATACCTTTTAATATTAATTTTATATAATCAAGGTCTAATTCACTTATATCATAGTCAGTATTTTCAATAAAGTTTTCCATGGTTTCCTCTGAGCTTTCTTTATTTATCATCATTTGAAATGTTAGCTCTAATGCTGTTTCTCTTGATCTCTTTCTGTTCATTATATCCTCCTAAATTTAATAATAGAATTTATCCAAAGTTAAGTATTAATTATTATTAATCATTAAATATTATATATCAAAATTGATATCTATACAATTACATATAAATTATAAAAAAAACTCTTGAACTTTCAAGAGCTTTTTTATGCCTATTTATACTTTGTTATACTTCTTTAAACACAAAAAAATTAATATTTTAAATTATTATTAATAATAAATAAATAAAACACCTTATTTAATAAATAAGGTGTTTTATTTCTACTCTGTAAAATCTTCAGTAGCTACTTCTTTTGGCAATATTATATTTTGAATATATACGTTAACTGATGATACAGTAAGACCTGTCATAGTTTCAACAGCTTTTTTTACGTTTTGTTGTACTTCACCTGCTACATCTTGTATTTTAACACCGTAATCTACATTCAAAATTATATCAATAGAAGCACTATCTTCTTCTACGTTGACTTTTACGCCTTTTGAATTATTTTTCTTTCCTGTAAAAAGTTCAGTAATGCCACCTGTTACTGTATGACTCATATCAGTAGTTCCCTTTATTTCTGTAGCTGCAATACCTGCAATTATACTAACCACTTCATCTGATATTTTTACTATACCAAGGTTCACATCATCTCTTTTTATATCGTCCATATAAATTAACCTCCTACTTTTGCATAGCAATCTATTAATCTTAGGTATATTATATCAAACAATAATATGTTTTACAATTACTATTGTTTAGTATCTATCTCTACATTCTTTATTTTAGATACACTCATAACCACTTCTTGTATTTGTTTTCTTTGTTTTTCTGTTAATTCCTCTTTAGTCTTAACTATTATTCTTGCCTTGTCACCTTCTATTAAACATAGCACATCTTCAAAACCTTTACCCTTAAGTGCAATTTCTATTCTGTTTTCATTGTCTTGATTTAATGCAAGGTCTGTATGTTTCTTAGAAATACTATCTTTTTCCTCTTTAGATATATCTTTTTCAGACATAAGTGTCTTTAGGGTTTGTACTGTTTCTGAAGTTCGTTGGTCTCTAATGGTTCTTGATTCATAAAAATAATCTGACTCTGCTACTTCTTTTTCTTTCTTTTCTTTGCCTAGACTCAATGTGTTTTTACCTTTGTCTAAGTTACCAATTGCCAATTCGTCAACATTTCCATTAACCTTAGCACCCAATACTCCTGCACAAACTATTAATGCCAATAGAGCTAATATTATACCTGCTTGTTTTTTATTCATTTATATTCCCCCTATCCTTTTTCTATTGAATTATATGCTATTTTTTCATTGAATATACATTTACTTTATTTTCAGGAATGTTATAAAAGTTGGACACTGCTTTAGTTATGTCATATTGTATCTTTTTTTCCTCTGCACCTTCTGCAACTATTATTATTCCACTAACCTTTGGCTTATATGTTTTGATTATAAGAGGCTCATTGTCATTACCTTTACTACTCATAACAACTTTCGTACCATCATTATTTTGTTCTATATCTCTACTACCTCCAACGGTATCCTTTTCTTTTGTATTGCTTGTAGAATTATTTTTATCTAAAGCTGGAACATGCTCCTCTCCACTTTCAAAGTACATCATCACATCAACCCCACCAACACCGTCTATTTTGCTTAATATATATTTCAGTTGACTTTTTTGTTCATCTTCATAAGATGAAATTTTTTCGCTTATATTTATATTTTTATCTTCCTTTTGTTTTGTACTAGTTTTAGTTGATGTACTTTTAAATAAATCGGAGACTATCACTATAAATAAACCTATAAGCAATATTATTAAAATGTTAAACATAGTATTCTTTCTTCCCTTTTTGCTTAGTCTCTCCACTATCTTTTTTAGGTCCACATTTTATCCCCTCCGTCTTAAAATTTTCCTATAGTATTTTTGCCCTATAAAAATGCATGTACGCTTGTAATTTTGCGTAATACCATTCTTTATTTATCTTATTATTTTAATGTTTTTTTCCTCTATGTTTAGAATGGAGCTTAAGTAACTTTTGATTTCCTTATCTTTAGCTGTATCTAAAGAGGATTTAGACTTTTCATCTTTCGTACCAAGTTCTACCTTTTTAACTTTGTTTACATTTTTATCGTAAACTTTTACTTCTAGACCTTTAATAGAAAACTTTTCTTCATTATTTTCTAAAAATACTCCAACTTCAAATTTATCTTCTGGGTATTTGGTTAGTAAGCTTTCTATTATTTTATTTTGTAAATTCTTTTTGAAATTTTCCATGGTAGCGTCCATATTTTTATTCTTATATTCTTTTTTATTTTTTTCAAAATCCACTAAATAATTTTCGCTTTTTTCTATGTTCCATGTTAAACTTTCTTTATTTCTATCTGCAACTTTAAATATGGGATTTATAACCACAGTCATTAATATTAATCCTAAAACAAACTTTGCATATTTCTTTATAGTGTTATTTGGTAAGATAAGTTCTACAGCTGTTATAAATAAAACTGTACTACATATGTTTATAATCCAGGTTTTTAGCATGTCCATATAACCACCCCTAAACTCCTATAATAGCTTTGCCACTTGATGCTATTATAGCTATCATTATAAAAAACATTACTGAAATACAAATAACACAAGACATTATAAGTATTATAGAATCACCTATAGAGCTAACGCACTCAACTATTCTTTTATCGCTTATAGGTTCTATAAATGCAGCTGTTATCTTATATAACATAGCCATTATAAATAACTTAATTATAGGAGTAATTATAATAAATACTATAATTACAAGTCCCAAAACACTTACAGCATTTTTTAATAATAAGGAATATCCAGCAACAGTTGCTACTGCATCTGATAAAGCTTTTCCAACTATAGGCACAAAATTATCAACTGCAAATTTAGCTGTTTTTGCAGTTACAGCATCTAATGTACTTGATGTGGCTCCTCTTATAGTTATTATGCCTATAAATATGGTCATAATTATACCTTGCACCCATAATACAATTTGATTTGAAAGCTTAGCTAACTTAGTTATCTTGTAATCTTCAGATAAGCTATTTACAAACTGTAGTACAAACCCCATAAGTATAAATGGGATTATAAAATCCACATAAAATCTTGGTATAACATTTATAGCAATTAATGTTATAGGATCTATAGTTGCAACCTGCGCAACCCCTCCAACACTTGTTAACAGTAACATTAAAACAGGTATAAGTGCTGCCATAAAGTCTGTTAATTCCTTTATAGTGCCCTTAGCTAAATTTACTGATATTAAAAAGCTTTTTGATAATATCATTATTAATATTGAATAGCATGCAAAGTAGGCAATGTTTGTTATATTATCATTGGTAAAAGCATCTTGAATATTTTTTAATAATGCAGTTATTAATGCAATGACTATCACCATAACTAGAAACTTTGATGAACTAACTACTTCTTTAAATGTATAACTAAGAAGCCCTTTTAACACCTCCTTATAATTAAGGTTTCCTTTTCCTGTCTTAACATAATTTGATATATAACTTTTAATATCTAAATCATTAGAAACTTCATGATCTAACTTAATATTTTTCATATATTCATATAGATTTTCTAAGCCTTTCTCATCCATAACATCAATATTTTTATCTTCTAAATCTTCTATTCCTCCCTTCCCATTAATATCAATCTTTTTAATTTGTGTTTCTGCCTTGGTTGCGGTGAAACTCATCATTATTATAAATAAAACCATTATTATTAATTTTTTCATATATACACCTACATAATCTTTAGTATGGCATCTAGAACCGCCATCAAAATTGGTATAGCCAAAAATAAAATAAGAATTTTACCTGAAAGTTCTACCTTTGAAGCTATGCTATTAGCACCTGCATCCTTGCATATTTCAGAACAAAATGATGCTACATAGGCTATTCCTAGTATTTTCATAACTGTACTTAGATAAACTGCGTCTATGTTGGCCTTTAGGGCTATAGACTGAAGGAATTGAAATATAAAATTGATTTTACTTAGCAAAAAGAAAATAATTATAACACTAGTGATTAGAGTAATAAATATTGATATATCTTCCCTTTCATCCTTAAATATAATAAGTAAAAATAATGCTACAAAGGCGAAAGAGGTTATTTTTATTATTTCCATAAAACCACCTAAAATTGAAACATGGTTTTTACAGAATCAAATAACTTACTTATAAGATTTATTACCATCAAAAGTATTATCACTACCCCTGCTATATTAGCAATAGTAGCTATATCTTCTTTTCCACTAGTTGTAAGAACCTTATCTAATATTACTAGCACTATACCGGCACTTCCTATTTTAAATAACAAACTTATGTCTAGCATGTCCTTTCCTCCTTTATATTAAGAAAATAACTGTCATTAGACCTATGGAGATACCAAGATACCTATATACTTTCATATCCTTTTTACTTTTTTCTAAAGCAATTTCAATTTGATCTTGGAGGTTTTTTAATGTAATTGAAAATATACTCATATGGGACTCAATGTCAGACTCTCCAATCCCCTTGGCTAGGTCTAAAATTATATTTCTGTCTTCTTCATTAATATTTAAGGATTTCTTATGTTTTTCTAAATTATTTTGAAAACTCTCATAGACGTCTTTAACTTTGTTTTCTTTTAAGTCAGTTGCTACATCTTTAAATAAATCTTTAAATCCATATTTTCCTTTTTTAGATATACTTAAAATCGCTTCTGGAAGTGGTGTATGTGTATAAAAAATTTCGTTTTGAAGATGATTTAATGCTCTTTCTAATTCTTTTAGTTCCAAAACCCTTTTTCTGAGGGACTCTGCATACACGAATCCCGCCAAGGAACAAGAAATAATTATCATAAGAAACCCCAAATATTTAACCATAGTTTTTTTCTCCATAAATCACTTTTTTATCTTTAAAGTCATATATATAGTCTATGGTTCCAACTCCATTTCTATTACTTAATACAACAGCTCTTCTAAAAACTTCTTCTTCTAATATATCTTTGAATACTGATCTCTTTTTCATATCTTCAATACCACTTCCATGAATAGTAGTAATAATATTAACACCTGAATTCATTGCAAGTAGGATACTTTCCATATCTTTTAAAGATCCAATTTCGTCAGAAATTATTACTTCAGGACCCATTGATCTAATTGCCATTATTATTCCATAACTTTTCATGCAATTGTCATAAACATCCGTTCTAATGCCCACATTTAACTGTGGAACGCCTTCAAAGCAAGCTGCAATTTCACTTCGCTCATCAATTATAACTACCTTTTTACCTTTTAGTCCTTTATTTATATCACCATCTGATATACTTCTTGTAATATCTCTTAATATAGTAGTTTTGCCACACTTTGGTGGTGAAATAATTATAGTGTTAAGTATCTTACCTCTTTCTATTACATAAGGTAGTATATTTAACCCACATCCCCTCACTTCTTTACATATCCTTATATTTAAAGAAGAAATAGTTCTTATTGTTTTAATTCCTTCTTTTTCTTGAACACAGTCCCCTGCTATTCCAACTCTATGACCACCCTTTATTGTTATATATCCTTGCCTTATCTCTTCTTCAAAAGCGTATAAAGAATAATTGCTTATTCTTTGAAGTATAGTTTTTATATCATTTTTAGTAACTAAGTATGGTTTTATTATTTCATCTTGATTTATTTGGATTATAAGTGGTCTGTTTGTTCTTAATCTAATTTCTTGAATGCAATTAAAATCTTTAATTTCTTCTAGTTTTAATATAATCTCTTTAGGTAAAATGTTTATAATCTCATTTGTATTCATAACATTCCTCTTTCTATTTTTTTTATTAAGGTTATTCACCTCCTTGTATACTTAATTTTTATTTATATATACTGATAATTATTACAAAAATAAAAAAAAACCTAAGATTAATCTTAGGTTTTTCTAATTTACTATTTAATTTGTTAGACTATATGTAAAAATATTTATTTTAATCTTCGCTTTTTGTTGGTTCTAAATATTTTTCTTCTAGTCTCATAGTCTTATTGCAATTCGGACATTTTATCTTAGAGTCACTTTTGAATAGTTGTTCTTCTATAAACAGTACCTCGCCACAAAACGGACAAGAACTCTCAACATAATCTTCTTCCTCATGCTCATACTCTAAAGGTCCTATAACATCTTCATAATCTTCTAATGGTGAATCCATAAAATCTAGTCTTCTTTCAATATATTCCGCATATTCAGTTAGTTCTACCATGTCTTTTTCCATGCTAGTAACCTTTTCCACTAAATCCAAAATAACTTCAAGAGCCTTATCTAATTTTCCCTCTAGTGATTTAGATGATTCTAGTTCACTTTTAATACTCTTTATATCTTTTATAATATCGCTCATAGATACACATCCCTTTCTAAAATAAAAGGTTTAATACTATGTTTTAAACTCTTTCCATGTAGTCACCATTTCTAGTGTCTATTCTGATTACGTCTCCCTCATTTACAAAAAGTGGAACGTTAATTACAGCACCAGTTTCAACTGTAGCTGGCTTTAATGTATTAGTTGCAGTATTTCCTTTTACTGATGGCTCTGTGTGAGTTATTGCTAGCTCAACAAAGTTAGGAGCCTCAACAGAGAATGCTTCATCCTTATAAAACTTTATTATAGCAAACATATTCTCTTTTAAATATTTTATAGCTGTTTCAACAATTTCTAAGTTTAATGGAATTTGCTCAAAAGTTTCTTGATCCATGAAATAATATAATTCTCCATCAGAATATAAATATTGCATTTCTTTTCTTTCAATTACAGCTTCTTGTAATTTTAAAGTTGGGTTAAAAGTTGTATCAGTAACTCCCCCTGATATTACATTTCTAAGCTTTGTTCTTACAAAAGCTGCTCCCTTACCTGGCTTAACGTGTAAAAAGTCTATTACTGTAAATACTTGTCCATCTAATTCAAAAGTATTACCTTTTCTTAAGTCTCCTGCTGATATCATTAAGTATCCCTCCAAAAATCTTTTAGATTAATTTATATTACAACCTTTTCAGGCAAATATATTGTTTTTATGTATGTCTTTATACTCGTTTAATAAAAATTCTATGGCTAAAATATAACCCTTCCATCCAAGTCCACTTATTACACCTATTGCTGCATTTGCAGTAACACTTATTTTCCTAAAGTCTTCCCTTTTATAAATATTGCTAAGGTGGACTTCTATTGAAGGTATGCTTATTCCCTTTAATGCATCTAATATAGCAATGCTGTAATGAGAATATGCTGCTGGGTTTATTACTATAGCATCATATTTTTCGTCAGCTTCTCCTATGACACTTATAATTTCCCCTTCATCATTGCTTTGAAAAAAGTAAATTTCAGCTTGATTCTTAAAATAATTAGTTATCTTTTTATTTATTTCATCTAAGCTTAAATCACCATAAATGTTCACTTCTCTCTTACCTAGCCTATTAAGATTTGGTCCATTAACAACAAATATCTTCATTTACCTCACCTATTAAACCTATTAGATTTTAAACTAATTTTCGAAAAAAATCAACCTTTAGCATGACTATTATTTGAAAATAATATATAATCCACATTAATATTTTACCCTTAAGTTTATATATTATGATAAATTCATCTCAAATAGTTTAATTTTATTTATAACCTCATTTATTATATCATATTTATTTTTACTTTCACAATCTATTATTATAGTTGCTTTTTTGTATATATGAATTCTATCTTTACATAAGACCTGTAATTCCGATTTTATATTGTCTTTAGAAATCAGTGGTCGTTTATTATCCTTTTTAATTCTTTCTACTAATTCATCAATTGGTGTATCTAAAAAGATTGTTAATCCTAATGAATTTAATTTTTCTATATTATTATTATATATTGGTAATCCTCCGCCTGTGGATATTATAATATTAGATTTATCTTCAAACTCTTTTAATATACCTTTTTCTAGGTCTCTAAAATATAATTCTCCTTTTTCTTTAAATATATTAGTAATATGATTTTTTTCCTTAGACTCTATATATTTATCAGTATCTATAAACTGCCATTCTTTTTTCTTACTAATTGCCTCTCCTATAGTAGTCTTTCCAGCACCAGGCATACCTACAAATATTAATTTGTTCATTTGACTTTCTCCTTAAATTTCCTCTTATAGTTTAATAATTAGATACCCTTTTACAAAATCATCCTCCTTAGATAGAATACTCACCTCTTCAATATTAACATATCTTTTTTCTAGTTCTAATAAATAATTTAAAAATTTATTTGTATCAGATGTAAAATTTACAAATATATTTATATTATCTTTGCTATATTCTATTTTTTCAATTTCAAAACCTAGTTCTTCATGAAAAATTAATATATTCGATATGGTATTTTCATCTATTTCATTGAACACGGGCAACGCTTCTTCATTTACTACCTCAGTATTAGAATTTCCTAGTGAGTATTTATTTAATAAATAAAATATTTCACCTAAAGATATAGTTATTAATATTATTATAATTATCTTTTTAATATTATTTTTCATACAATCACCTTAAATAAGACAGTTTAACATTGAAACTGTATTTATCTTCTAAATCTTTTACATATTCCATGCTCTTCACCTTTACATATTTATTTTTATTATAGTAATTTATAAATTTATCTATATCTTTATTATTATAAAAGGTTATTTTTGAACTTACATTGTCTTTAGTAATTAAAATACTATCAATATTAAACATATTTCCTTCAAACTCAAATAAGTTATCTAAAATATCATGTATACTTTTTGAATTTACAGTACCCTTATTAGAATCTTCGTAAACTATTTCGACTTGTTCATTAGAACTTACTACTTTATTGTAATCCATTATTAGAATACCTATTAATATCATAATAGCTAAAAGAAGGATTATATAATTATTGTAAGACATTGATTTTTCTTTTTCTTTGATATCTATATAGCTAGATGGAAGATACCTATATTGATTTTTATATTTAATTAACATAAAATAGTTCCTCAATTTTTATGTTAAAATTTTTAATTTTGTAATTCATAATGTACTTTTTATCTAAACTTAAGTTTATTAAATATATATTATTATCTATAGATAAACTTAAATGTTCTAATGACTTAGTAATAATTTTAAAAGATTCTTCACATAGCTCATTAATATCTTTTTTATCTTTTTCTTTATTAATACTACAAAAAACTATGTTGCCATACTTTAAAATTATAGAATATAGATTTTCTTTTACTAAAGCCATTACGATACCCTCTTTCACCTTGGTCTTATTTTTTATATATATTATTAAAGCTTCTTGAATTGGTATAACTTTTAATGCCTTGCAACTTGAAAAATATCTATCAATAATTTCATACTTATCTGTATTTATGCACTTAACACTTGTGACTAAAGTTTTATTACTAGATTTTATAACTTCATAATCAAAAAGGATATCGTCTTTTTTAAATAAAAGATTTACTTCTCTCTCTATATTATTTTTTAATGATCTATTGTTCATCCTAGGTAAATCTAATCTTAGATTATATATTTCTTCTCCTTCTAAAATAATATTTAGTTTTTTATTTTTAAAATATATAAAATCTATATCATCATATTGAAACTTTTCATAGCACTTTTTCTTCTTATCATAAGTATAAATTTCTCTTCCCATAATCATGTAAATATTATTTAAATTCACTTTTGATCCTCCTGTTTACACCGTATAATCTTAACTTTATTCTCATTTATCCTACATTTATAGTTTTTATTGTAGTTTATAACACTAGGCTCTTTAATATCTAGGTCCATACATTCTGTCAATCTATTGTATTTTATACTACAGTTTTCATAAGTTATACTAGGACTAACACTTTTTAAAAGTTGTGCTTCACTTATCTCCTCTTCATTATTTTCACTTATATATTTATCTAAATAACTTTGCAATTGAAAACTCAATTTTGTTAAAAGGACTTCCTTTGTTCTGTTATTTTCTCTAAAAACAGCTTTATTTATTAAACTATTAGTATCTATCCGTTTTTTTAAGATACTTAAAGTGAAGCTGCTAATTGTAAATACCATAATCATAGTAATTAATGTTCCTAAAAGTATATTACCTTTTTTAGATTTCTTTATATTTTTATAATAGGTAAGCATCTTTCTATAATTTCTCCTTCCATTAAAACTATCTTAATAAAGATTAAATCACCCTTTTGTTCTACATAAAATTCCTTTACATTTTTAATAATATTATTAGATGTTTGAACACTATTATTTATTTTAATAATAGATACCACTCTATTTTCTTTGGTTTTAGTTATTTCTTTTTCTATTGGATTATCCTTTTTAATTTCTTTTAATATTATAGAGTTATTCTTAATTTGTACTGTATACCTACCTTTATCTAACTCCCTCTCTATTATATCTACAGCCTGCTTTAAATAAATACAATTAACATAATCTTTGTTATCTTTTTGGTTATCTTTAATACACATTAATATTAATATAAAAAGAATTGATGCTATAGTCATAGATATTGCAAAAGAAATAATAAACTCTAAAATAGTAAACCCCTTTTTCTTACCTTTATTCATATATCAGTAATTTCCTTTATATAATTTTATTGTGTTACTATTGGATTCTTTTACAAAAACAATACTTATCTCTAATATCTCCTCTTTCTTAATGGTATTTATCTTAATATATGGTTTTTTAATTTGATTTTCTTCTCTCATGATTTCTAATAGACTTTTATATTTTATAACATCCATCTCAATATATTCATTCCCAATGTAGTATTCTTTATTAGATGTTAGTTCCCACTTTTCAAAACTTTGATTATAATATATTTCGTTTTTTAAAGCTTCTAAGAATAATGTTTCTTTCATAGATTTCTCCTGGTTAAATCTTTCTTTAATATAATAACTTCTGCACATAAAAAATGTATTAATGATCAAAATCAATATAGAAAATGCAATTAATGTTTCAACAAGAATGTTCCCTTTACTTTTATCATTATTTAATTTCTGCATAAAAATTACCTACCTGTATTGTAATTGAGTGTTCCTTATTTTTAGAATCTATAATCTTTATAGTTCCTGATGGCACTGCTCCGTCTTCGTTAACAAAAAACATACCATCAACATCACCATCTGTTAATTTATATTCTTTTGGTATTAGAATAAATTTAGCAACTTTATTATCCACTACAAAACTTATTTTATTTAGTTTTTTTTCTAATTGTATATATCCTTTTTTTTGATTACTTTTGCAATATTCACTAGAAAATGACACTAATGAAAATATAGAAGTCTTACAATGTTTAAGTTCAGCATTAAATATATTGTTCTTTACAAGCTTTATAGGTATAAATGTTACATAGGCAGTTATGCCTATAAGACTCAAAGTTATTAATATTTCAATTAGAGTAAATCCTTTGTTTTTTGAATAACCTTTATTAAATACTCTTTTCATATGTCACCTGCTTTAAGATATGGATGTTAGTCCATTAATCATTGGTAATACTAGGGTTATTATAAGGATTAAGATCATAGCCCCTATAATAATCAAGGAGGCTGGTTGAATGATATTTAGATTCTTTTCTATTTTCTTTTCGTAGTTAACTAACATTATTTCTTCTATATGATTTAAGCTTTCTTCTAAGTTACCACTTTCCTCTCCTACCTTTAAAATAGCTAAAGAAATGTTGTTAAATAATCCAGATCTTTTAAATGCTTTATATAAACTTCTTCCTTTTTTTATATCTGCCACTATTAAAGTTAGGTCTTTTTTGTAGTCATTCTCCTCAAACATATTTGCACATTTTTCTATACTGTTTATAATTGTATTTCCTGATGCTATAAGAATCTTTAAACTCATGATAAACTTAATATTATAGAACTCTTTAATAGTTTTAATTCTTGAAATCAAAAAATTACTTATATAACTTCTTTTATAATTAAATAATATTATTAGTACATTTAAGACAAGTACTATCACTATTAAATACCACTTATCTGAAATAAAGCTACTAATCCTTAAAGTTATCTTTGTATACAATGGCAGCTCTTGCACAGTATCTTCTAATAAATTCATAAAGTTTGGAATTACTTTAATTGTTATAAAGAAAAACATTGTAATAATAGTAATCATAAGTACTATTGGATATGATAGTGCACTTACTAATTTACTTTTTAACTTTTGTTGTTTTTTGTAATAGTCACCTAGTATCTTGAAGCTCTCTTCTAATCTTCCGCTATCTTCACCTACTTTTATCATTTGTATAAACATCCTTGGGTAGATCTTAGGATAATTTAAAAAACTTTGACTTAAACTTTTACCATCTTTTAAAGACTTGCATATTTCTAAAATACTATTTCTAACAGATACATTTTGTATACCTTCTTGTATTATGTTTAAAGAATTAAGTAAGCTAATACCAGAACCTATCATAAGGTTTAAGTTAAGGCATAAAATCTCTAAATCTTTATATGAAGATCTTTGAATGATTTGCTTTAAATTAAGAGCTTTATGGCATCTTGATATATAATATCCCTCAGTTTTTAATGATAACCACATTGCATCATCTCTTCCCTTGAATATACCCATTTTGCGTCTTCCTTTTAAGTTATAAGCAATATAATAGTACCTATCCATCTTTCATCATCCTTTGTTTAGTTATAATTGGTACAACCTGCTTATAATCTATTACACCTTGCAATAATAACTGTTTATACTGAAACAATAGGGTATCTTCTTCTTTTATATTTAATTCTTTTCTAAAATCTCTTATATCCTTGCAATTTTGTAGACTTATTTTCTTGTCTTCATCTAAATAAAGTATTTCACTAACTAAAACACGTCCTAAATAACCTGTATTCATGCAAATTTTACATCCCTTAGCTTCATAAAACCATTCGTCGTCTTTAATATTTAAATTTAGACCTTTATAACTTTTTTCTTTAGCTTTTTGTTTACAATGACAACATAACGTCCTTACAAGACTTTGTGATACTACACCCAATACTGCATCCATCATGATATATCGCTTTATTCCCATTTCAGACAACCTGTAAAGTGCTCCTATGCAATCATTGGTGTGAAGTGTAGATAAAACCTTGTGTCCTGTTATAGCCGCCCTAGATGCTATCTGTGCTGTCTCTTCATCTCTTATTTCACCAATCATTATAATATCTGGATCTTGGCGTAAAATGCTTCTAAGCCCTGAAGAAAAGTGCATTCCTCCTTTAATATCAACATTTATTTGATTAATACCTTTTATACTATATTCTACGGGGTCTTCTATAGTAGTTATATTTAAATTTTCTTTATTAAAATCATTTATCATTCCATATAAAGTAGTACTTTTACCACTGCCAGTAGGTCCTGTTACAAGTATCATTCCATACTGAGAATCTAACATAGCTCTTATACATCTTAACTGTTCCTTTTTAAATCCTAGATTATCTAATGATTTAAATGATGACTCCTTATATAAAATCCTAAGAACCAACTTTTCACCATTTATAGTTGGAATAGAAGAAACCCTTACATCATATCCCGTGTCTTCTTTAGTAAAGGATATTTTACCATCTTGTGGTATCCTCTTTTCAGCAATGTTCATATTAGATAAAAGCTTTATCCTTATAACTAAACTAGATAACACCGCCTTTGGAAGTTTTATATATTGAAACAAAATACCATCCTTCCTAAACCTTATAGTTACTTCATTTTCTTTAGGTTCAATATGAATATCACTAGCATTAGCATTTATGGCTTCATTTATTATCTCCTGTACTAACCTAGATGCAGGAGATTTCTCTTCCCAGAATATCTTCTCTCCTTTTTCCGTATTATCTTTTATTAATTCTTCAATAGAATTGTCCTTAACATTATTACCATAATAAAGAGATAGCTTTTGCAATATTATATCTTCTTTAATTTTATGTATCCTAACTTCCCTTTTATATAAAAACTTCACATAATTAATAGCAAATATATTATTTTCATCACTTATTGCTAAATCAATAATCTTGTCATCTATGTTAAGTGGCACCATAAGATTCTCATAAGCTATATTCTTAGGTATCAGATTTACTAAACTAGAGCTTAATTCAGGATTTAACATACATACTATTCCCCCTTATATATTCTAAACCTAAATACTGCATAACTTACTTGTAATTATTGTCAAACAACGGGTTTTTATACACAAAAAGAGGAATATTTCTTTTTTAAAGAAGTATTCCTCTTTTATTATTTATCTTTCTGATATATATGATAGTTTCTTTCTTTATCTATTATCAAATTAACTGAATTATCCTCTTTTTTTATCATATAAACCTTTGACTTTTCTTTATTTATTTCATATCCTAAAAAATATACATCACCATTTTCATCTACAGCCATTCCACCCGAAGAATTTATATTTTTAGGGAAATTAAATACTGCTTTTTTAAATGATTTGTCCAATTGAAGTTTATATATATAGTTTTTTTCACTTTCATCTTTACCCATTACATATATATCTTCTCCAGATTTAAGAGAATAAAAAACTTTTGATAACTTTAAGTCATAAGGATTATATGTTCCTTCTTTTAAATCAATAAGAGCTAATTCATAATTTTCTTTGCTATATTTAATAGTAATAATATTATTTTCATCTAAGCTTTCTAAATGTACGATGAATCCATCATTTATTTCTAAAAGTTTCTTTTCTTCATTATCATTTGTATTTTTCAAAAATAACGCAGATCCTTTTGAATTATTCATTGCTCCGTAGTAAATTAGGGTACTCTCATCTATCCAGTCATAAACATTTCCTGAAATTAAGATTTCATTAGAAACTTCGCTTTCTTTATTGGTTATCGTATTATATATCATAACACCTTTTGCACTACTAAGACTCTCTTCTTCGAAGGTCCTATAAGCTATATTTTCTCCATTTTTAGATATCTTAAGATCAAGATAACTATTATATCTATCTAGACTTTGTCTTTTGTTATCTTTTTTGATTACGGTAATATTTGTGCTTGGAAGCTCTTTATTTTTATTTTTCTCCTTTAAATATACTAAAATATTTTCGGAGTATTTAAAATCTATTATGTCTTCTATTTCTTCTATATACTCTCTTTTTCCGTCTTTTAAACTATATGCCTTTATATTAGTTTCTGATGATTCCATTAATGTAGCCTTTGTAAAATTTGAATAATTGTAATCTTTAATTATATCTTTTTCACTAGGGACTTCTTTATTGCATGCAACCAAAAGTAGCATAAAAAGTAAAAGTATAAAAGCCTTACACTTTTTCTTCATCATTACTCCCACCAGTCATATTAATACTCCATTAAAAGAGTTCCTTTAAATACATTTTCTGCATTTCCAATCATATATATATTGTCACCATCTTCTATTCTAACCTTTAATGTTCCACCTTCTACTATAACTAAAACTTCATTATCTGTATGTCCTAGCATATAGGACATATATGCAGACGCACAGCTACCAGTTCCACAAGCAAGAGTTTTCCCAGCTCCAACTTCCCATGTCTTAATTTTAATACTTTTTCTATCTAATACTTCACAAAAGTTAACATTGGTTTTCATTTTAAAAAGGCTATTTTCTTCTATAAGTTTACCTTCCTCTATATTAAACTTACTAAGTTTATCTATTATAACAGTATGAGTCACACCAATGTGGAGTGAATTTATTATATATACCTTATTATTTATTTCTAAATGTTTATTTATTATAGGTTTTTCTGAAACCTTTACTATCCTACTTGGGTCTAATGAAGGCTTACCCATATATACGGTGATTTCTTCTATGCTATCACCCTTTATGGTAAGACTTACCCTCTTTATTCCATCTCCTGTTTTTATATTAATTATAGTCTTTCCAACTATATTTTCTTCATAAATATATTTTGCAAAGCATCTTATACCATTACCACACATAGAAGCATAAGATCCATCCGAATTAATAATTACCATCTCTATATCCGCTTCTTTAGAGTTTCTTACTATTAATATACCATCTGCACCTATTCCAAAGTTTCTATTACAAAGTTTTAATGCTATACTACTTTCTTTTCCTAAATATTCATTGTTTAAATCCTCGATTACTATAAAATCATTTCCATTTCCATGCATCTTTTTAAAATTCAAAATTGCTCCCCCTTAACTATTCTTTCTATTAGATTATTATTGCATATATATAATACTATATATATAAATAAATTGTAAAAATTTTATTACATTTAGACAACTATATTAAATATTGGTATAATCAATGTATTATTAATGAAATTCAGGATGTCTTTTTAAGAAAGGGAGTTTATTTATGGCTTTAGATGGAATATTTCTACACAGTATTGTTAGTGAATTAAAAAGCGAAATCTTAAACGCAAAAATAGATAAGGTTAATCAACCTGAAAAGGATGAAATTATATTAAATGTTAGATGTTCTAGTGGTAACAAAAAACTTCTTATAAGTTCTAACTCTAATTACCCAAGGATACATTTTTCAGAAGAATTAAAAGCTAATCCAGCAAGTGCTCCAATGTTTTGTATGATACTTCGTAAATATATAGTTAGTGGTAGAATAAAAGATATTGTGCAATTAAACAATGATAGAGTTCTAATCATAGATATTGAAAATACTGATGATTTAGGTTTTGACAGTGTCTATTCTTTAGTAATTGAAATTATGGGAAGACATAGTAATATTACATTAGTTAGAAAAAGAGATGGGGTAGTTATGGATTCTATAAAACATATAACCCCTGATATTAATAGCTATAGAAGTATTTATCCTGGTTTAAAGTTTAAATACCCACCTAGTTTTGATAAATTAAATCCATTAAATTGTAGTGAGTCTCACATACTAAATTTTATTAAACAAAAAGACTTAGATATTTCTAATAAAACTGCGTCTCTATGTTTTAATGGTATAAGCAAATTATTATCTGAGGATATATATAAAAGGTACCTTTATTTAGACGCTGTAGATCAAAACTTAAATTCATATGCTAATATTTGCATGGATTATTTTAGTAATCTCCGCTCTAATAATTTTGAATTCATAAGTTACTCTGATGAAAATACGTTAAAAGACTTCTACTGCTTGGACTTAATTACTCTAGAAAGCTATAATAAAAACCTTTATACCTCACCTTCAAAGCTTATTGAATCCTTTTATAAAGAAAAGGCTAGAAGTCAGCATGTTCACGGCAGAAGCACAGAGCTATTAAAATTGATTAATACTAATTTAGATAGATGTAATAAAAAGATTGACATTTTGAAATCGACTTTAAAAGAATGTGAAAATAAAGATGAATATAAAATTAAGGGGGAACTTTTAACTGCAAATATATATAGCATTACACCTGGTAAATCTGAAGTGTCTCTTCAAAATTATTATAGTGATGAAGATGAATATATTACTATAAAATTAGATGAGAATAAATCAGTTTCTGGTAATATACAATCCTTTTATAAAAAGTATAATAAATATAAAAAGTCTGAAGCAGCTGCTAAAATACAACTTTTAATAGCTGCGGATGAAATAGAATATTTAAATTCTGTTTTGAATAACTTAGTTAATATAGAACAATATGAAGAAATTGAAGAAATAAGGTCTGAACTTGTTGAATCTGGATATTTAAAACGTAAGATTCTAAAAAAGGGAAAGAAAAAGATTTCAAAGCCAATGCATTTTATTTCTAGTGAAGGCCTAGATATTTATGTTGGAAAAAACAATATTCAAAATGATTATCTAACTCTTAAATTTGCAAATAAACAGGATACTTGGCTTCACACAAAGGATATTCCAGGTTCTCATGTAATAATAAAAGGAACTAATATATCTGATGTGACCTTATTAGAGGCTGCAACTCTTGCTGCTTATTATAGTAAATCTAAAGATTCCTCTAATGTTCCTGTAGATTACACTCTAGTTAAAAATGTAAAAAAGCCTTCTGGTGCTAAGCCAGGAATGGTTATATATTCTACTAATAAAACACTTTATATAAACCCTAAGGACCCAGAACTAAAAAGAGTCTAAAATAAACTCATTTCCGTTGATAAATACTTGGTAAGTTTAAAAGAGCTTGAACGAAAGGAACTACTTCCTTTTATCCAAGCTCTTTTCATTTGTTAAACCTTCTACTCTGATTTACTCTTTTCAGGTAACACTAAATTTAGTATTATACCAACTAAGGTAGCTAGTGCGCCTCCTGATAAACTTACACCCTTAAAGTCTATAACCGCTCCACCTATACCTAAGATTATTATTACTGAACATATTATAAGATTTTTTTTCATACCAAAATCTATTTTATTTTCAACGAAAATTCTAAATCCTGATGAGGCTATTATACCAAATAGTAGTATAGAAACTCCACCCATTACCGGTAGAGGTATATTGCTTATTACAGCTGACACAGGTCCTATGAAGGATAACACTATAGCTGTAACTGCTGCCCATGCTATAACCCAAACACTATATACCTTAGTTATAGCCATAACTCCTATATTTTCACCATAGGTAGTGTTAGGAGGGCCACCAACTAATCCTGCAAAAATTGTGGCAACTCCATCTCCTAATATAGATCTATGAAGTCCTGGATCCTTCGTGAAGTCTTTCCCACAAACATTATTTGTTACATATACATGTCCTATATGTTCTGCTAATGTAACAAAAGCTACTGGAGCCATAAGTAGTATGGCGTTCCAATTAAACTTTGGTGCCATGAATTTTGGTATCTCGAAAAGTTTAGCTGATTTTATAATTTCTATTGATTCTTGTGGGATAACACCTAAAATTAAAGACAATATGTATCCTACAACCATAGCTACAAGTATTGGTATTACACCTAAAAACCCTTTAAAATACATAGTTCCAAAAATTGCTATGCCTAAAGTTACTAGGGATACTGCTATCCATGACATTCTAGATATTCCTTCCATAGATTGAACCATAAATGTAGGATTTAATCCTGCCCAGTCTATAGCAACACCTGCAAGTCCTAGACCAATAACAATAACTACAGACCCTACAACTATTGGTGGCAGTAATTTATCAAGCCACCCTGTGCCTGTAAATTTAATTATAGCTGCTACTATGACATAAACGATACCCGCCGCAACTATACCAGATAGCATTGATGGCCTACCATACTTAGTTGTAGCTGCAACTATTGGTGCTATAAAGGCAAAAGATGATCCAAGATACGCTGGAAGCTTTCCCTTAGTACATAATATGTATATAAGCGTTCCAATCCCGCTACAAAATAGTGCTAAGGAAGGGTTTGTATTAGTTAGCATTGGCACTAATATAGTTGCACCTACCATTGCAAATAAATGTTGGAAACTTAAAGGCAATGTCTTAATCATTGGTAATCTTTCTTCTACGTCTACATAGTTTTTCATATTGTTCCTCCTCTTTTTAATCTCACTGGATTATTTTAAAAGACTTATATATAGAAAATCTTTTAATTCATTTTAATTTGGTATGTTAAAATATAACTTTTGAAAACCTTTTATGATTCCAATTCATAAATTTTCACTAAATCTTCTCCATCCATTTCTTTAATTTCAACAGATACCATCTCATCTTTTGATGTAGGTATATTTTTCCCTACATAGTCAGCTCTTATAGGAAGCTCTCTATGCCCTCTATCTATAAGTACAGCTAATTGAATACACATAGGTCTACCATTATCCATAACTGCATCTATGGCTGCTCTAACTGTCCTTCCTGTGTAAAGTACATCATCTATTAATATCACCTTTTTATCTTTAATCTCAACACCTAGGTTTTTGTTATTTATGGTTGGTGCATCATTTAAATTTGTAAGGTCATCTCTGTATAATGTTATATCTACAGATCCTACTGAAACCTTCATTCCTTCTATAGCCTCTATAGTTTCTGCTATTCTTATTGCTAGTGGATATCCTCTTCTCTTTATTCCTACTAAAACAATATCTTCTATTCCCTTATTTTTCTCTAATATCTCATGTGATATTCTTATAAGACTTCTTTTTATTGCATTTTCATCTAATAGAGTTGTTTTTAGTTTCATAATTATTCCCCCTCATATAAAAAATAAAGCGTCTTATCAAAAAAGATAAGACGCTTAAAAACAAGCTAATAACAAAGTTAATATCTGCGCCTTTGGATCTCTCTTGGATCATTTTAAAGGTGTTTTTATTATTGTATCATCTAAAATTATTATTTACAACTTTTTTTTAACCTAGTAACCATTTTTATAAAATACTCTGGAAGATTAGATTCAAATTTAACATACTGATTTTTGGTTGGATGAATAAACCCTAAAGATTTAGCATGAAGCATTTGTCCCTTTAACTTAAATCTTTGTTTCTTGTATCCATATACCGGATCTCCCACTAAAGGATGACCTATATGAGCCATATGGACTCTTATTTGATGGGTCCTTCCTGTTTCTAGGTTGCACCTTACTAAAGTATTATTTTCATATCTTTCTAAAACTTCATAGTGAGTTATAGCACGCTTACCCTCTTCTACTACTGCAAACTTAATCTTTTGTTTAGGATTTCTACCTATTATAGTATCTATAGTGCCAACGTCATTTTTTAAAACACCTTCAACTAGTGCATAGTACTCCCTTTTTATGGTATGTGCTTTAAACTGATCTGCTAATATGCAGTGTGAATCATCATTTTTAGCTATAACAAGTACCCCTGAAGTATCTTTATCTATTCTATGAACTATCCCAGGTCTTTCACTACCATTAACCTTAGATAAATTCGAAGAGTGATTTACAAGGGCATTTACAAGTGTGCCATCATGATTACCTGATGCAGGATGAACAACCATGCCTTGTTCTTTATTTACAATGATTATATCATCATCTTCATATAATATATCTAAATATACATTTTCAGCCTTAACTTCAATTTCTGTGGTTTCTTTAATGTAAACCTTAATTAAATCTCCTTTTTTTATCTTATATTTACTTTTTATAGTCTTATCATTTACTAATACATTACTTTCCTCAATTAATTTTTGTATGTAGGATCTTGATAAAGTCTTTAAACTTCTAAATAGATATTTATCTACCCTCTCATCATCTACACATTCCTCTATTAAAAATACTTCTTCTTTCATTATTCGCCATCCTTTATTATAAATACTGCAAGTAAAAATGTTCCTATAACTACAAGTACATCTGCGATGTTAAACGTTGGAAAACTATAAACGTCTTTATAGTGAAAAAAAATAAAATCTACTACATATTTATACTTTATTCTATCTATTAAATTACCTATAGCACCAGATATAATAAGCGCTAATGATACTTTTAATATAAATGATTTAGGTTTATACCGTATTAAATAAAAAACCATTGCCAGAAGGACAATAACCGTTAATAATGATAGTAAAAAAGCCCTTCCTTGAAAAATACCAAATGCAGCGCCTCTATTTTCTAAGTAAGACAAGCTAAAAAGGTTATTAATTATAACTACATCTGTTCCCTTAGATAAATTAGTAACTGCCCACATTTTTGTAACCCTGTCAATGAACACGCCTAAAATAATTATGATTATTTCCAACTTTCCATCCCCCGTTAAATTAGTCTGGTAATCCGCTTTTATATTGCTCATTACTTATTTTTTCTATCCATTCAACTTCATAACTATGATTATCTTCATCCTCTTCATAATAATCTTTAAAATTATTCATTTTATTAAAACTTTGAACTTGCTCGAAAGCATCGTCTTTTTTAAAGCTTAATCCATAACTTTCATTATTCTTTTTATAATCATAGATTGTATTTGGACTGTTAGAATCATTTACCATATCTTTTTCTTTTATGCTTAATTTATTCTGGCACCTTATACAATATACCACATAAGGTACCACATCAAGCCTCTCTTTCCCTATAGCCTTACCACAGCTTTTACAAATTCCATATTCATCATTTTCTAAAGCCTCTAAAGCCTCATCTATTTTATTAATTAAATTTAATTCATTTTCTTTTAATGCCTGTGCTCTCATAATATCATTAATTTCTGCTGCTTGGTCTCCAGGGTGATTATCATAAAATGAAAGTTCTGAAGAAAACTCATCTTTTGAATTTATATGTTCTTGATCTACTGTACTTTTAACAGTATCTAATATTACTTGTTTTTCTTTTAAAAGCTTTTTCTTATAATCAGCTAATAGTTTTTTCTTCATCTTACTTACCTCCTAAAATAATTTCTAAGGTTATCTTATGGAGAATAATGATTTTTTATAACTATATCTATATTACTTTTTTTAATCTCTAGCTTTCAACCATATTTAAAAATTCACTAAAAAATTTTATACTATTTGGAAATGATATGTTTGTATACTCCCAATGATTAATATTGGTATTTTTTAAATTTCTAATAGAGAGCACTGCAAAAGCCATAGCTATTCTATGATCTTTTTGACTTTCGATACTTATATTTTTATTTATATATGAATTCCCACCCTTAATAAATAGGTCTCCATTGTCATAATGTGCCTGTATACCACATCTTTTTAAATTATTTATTATACCATCTACTCTATTACTTTCTTTTACCTTTAACTCATCCACTGATTTAATTATAGTAGTACCTTCACTAAAAGCGGCTAAAACACTAAGAAGTGGGATTTCATCTATAATACTTGGAGTAGATTCTGATTCAATTTCTATTCCTTTAAGGTTACTGCTTTTAGCTTTTATATCACCTACAAGTTCTCCACTTCTAGTTTCTGTTATATATATATTTATATCAGCGCCCATAGCCTTTAATATATCTATAAATTTTCTTCTGCTAGGATTTAGTAGAACATCTTTTAAAGTTATACTTGATTCTTTCGATAGTAGGCATAGCCCTATTATAAAAGCTGCTGAAGATATATCTCCCGGAATAAACATATCCTTAGAACATAAATTTGACTTTTCAAGGGTTATAGACTTTTCTTCACACTTGATATCTGCGCCTAAGTATTTCATCATAATTTCAGTATGATCTCTTGTAGATAAAGTTTCTTTTACTACGATATTCCTTTTTGCTACTATAGCTGCTATTAAAAGAGCTGATTTTACTTGTGCTGAAGACACCGTCATTGAATATTCTATACTTTCTAGATTGGATAATTTAGTAGTGTTAATTGGTAGCTTACCATCTGAACACTGAAATGTTCCTCCCATAAGTTGCAATGGTTCTAATATTCTTTCCATGGGCCTTTTGCTTAAAGATTCATCACCTATTAAAATGGCTCTTATATTAGCTGCACATAAAAGACCAAGTAATAGTCTAACAGTGGTTCCTGAATTATCACAGTTTAATATGCCAGCATCTTTTTTAAATCCTTCTATTCCAGGGCTTATAACTTTTAAATTATATTCATCTTCATAACTAACTTTAACGCCTAACTTTTCCATGTTGTTCAAGGTTACAATACAATCATCACCTTTTGGGAAGTTATATATATTGTAGGTACCCTTAGGTATACATCCAATTATAAGACTTCTATGTGCAATAGACTTATCACCTGGCAAGCCTTTAATTTCTTTATGAATATTTTCTTTAGCTTTTAATATCTTTATATCCACTTAATTACTCCTTTCAATATAGTTTTTTTATGTCAGTAATTATATCAGAAAGAGTATTCATTGATATTGTTTGATTTGCATCAGATATTGAAAGTTCAGGATTTATGTGGCTTTCTATTATGAGCCCATCTGCCCCTGCAGCAATTGATGCTAAGGACATTGGATGTACTAGCTCTCTAATGCCTGTTCCATGGCTTGGGTCTACTATAATTGGCAATCTATAATTGTTTTTAACAAAGGCTACAGCATTTAAATCTAAAGTGTTACGTGTATATGTCTCAAAGGTTCTAATACCTCTTTCACACAATATAACATTTTCATTTCCTTCTTTTAATATATATTCTGCAGCATTTATCCATTCATTTATAGTTGCACTTATACCTCTTTTAAGTATGATAGGTGTTTTTAACTTTCCTACTTCTTTTAACAAACTATAATTATACATATTTCTTGATCCTATTTGTATTACGTCAATATAATTAAGAGCTTCTTCCACGTCCCTAGTATCCATGATTTCTGTAGATACAGGTATATTAACCTCTTCCCTTACAGCCTTTAATATTTCAAGACCTTCTCTACCAAGACCTTGAAAATCATAGGGCGATGTCCTAGGTTTAAAGGCACCTCCTCTTAATATATTTACTCCACATAATTTTAATTGTCTTGCAATGCTAATCATAGTATCATAGTCTTCTACTGCGCAGGGACCTGATATTACAACCTTTTTTTTGTTACCTATTTCTACGTCTTTTACTTTAACTATAATTGTATCACCAGTATCTTTATCACATAATAATTTACTCATATATTTCTTCATCCTCTATACTCTCTTCCATAGCTTTAACTAATTGTTCTTCTCTAACTTTAACTGCTATAATAGGTTTTCCTAATGTTGATATTAATACAAATCTTATATTTGAATCATTTTTCTTATCTCCTCTTATAATTTTTATAAAATTATCTTTATTGTTTATCTTATAATACTTATTTATACCTATATATTTATAGATATCTTTTATCTTATTATATAGGTTTTTATCTAAAAACATAAGGTTTTCTGATAATTTTAATGCAACTAATATTCCAAGTGATACCGATTGGCCATGAGAAACTTCGTAATTTGAATCTATTTCTATAGCATGACCTACAGTATGACCAAAATTCAAGATATTTCTAAGTCCTGTATCTTTAAAATCTTTAGAAACAATACCACGTTTTATTAATATACATTTTTCCACTAACAAAAGTATTTGTTCCTTTTTAAGAGTTATTATAGATTCTATATTTTTTTCAAAATAAATTAATAACTTTTCTTTATCTATTATACAATATTTAATTATTTCACCAAACCCACTTAAAACCTCTTTTCTTTTAAGTGTTTTAAGAAACTCTGTGCATACTATAACTTCTAATGGATTATAAAACATTCCGATATAATTCTTCATATTATTGAAATTATATCCAACCTTTCCCCCGATGCTACTATCAACTTGAGATATCATTGTAGTTGGAATATTAATGTATCTTATACCCCTCATGTAAGTTCCTGAAGCAAATCCAACTAGATCCCCTAGGATTCCTCCCCCTATACATATTACTATACTATTTCTTTTAGCATTATTATCTATTAAAAATTTATATATCTCATCTACAGTTTCTCTATTTTTATTACATTCTTTACATTCTATATAAAGTGAGCTTTTACAAAGCTTTCTAATATCATTTATATATTTATCATAGTATTCACTTAAATTTTTATCATATATAATGAATAAATCACACTTATGCTTAACATTTATATCCCCTATCATTTTAATAACATCATCCATATCACTTACCAAATATATAGGATAGGGTATATTAATATCCTTTTCTATTTTTTTATACATATTTACCCTCCCGTCTAGAATGAAAAAGCTCACTCTTAAAGAGTGAGCTTTTTTAGCTTTTTTAGCTGTTTTTTGCAAAGAAGCTTTTAATAGCACTTAAATCATCCGAATTTATAGATTCATCCTTTTGTACTTCAATTTCTTTATTTGCAACTTCGTCTTCTTCTTCAACTACGACTCCTACATTGTAATCTTTAGCAAAGTCTTTTTCAAGATCATCAAAAGTTTCTAGCTGAACATTCATAAAACTTCTAAACTTAACTTTGAACCTAATAAAGTCTTGTTTTAAATTTTCATATTCGTCATTCACTCTTATAACATCATCATGAGCTTTATCTAGAATCTTTTGTGCTGTTTCATTAGCACTTCTCAATATCATATCAGCTTCGTTTTGTGCGCCTTCTTTAGCCCGCTCAGCTGCATTTTGAGCTAACACTAAAGTACTTTGTATTGTACTCTCTATGTTAGAATAATGATCTATTCTATCATACATTACTGCCATTTTCTCTTTTAATAAACAGTTTTCTTTAAATAATGTATCATAATCTTCTACGATTTCATCTACAAATTTATCTACTGTTTCTGAATCATACCCCCTAAGCACCTTTTTAAACTCTTTGCTGCTTATATCCATTGGAGTTAGTTTCATTAATCATCACCCCGTCAAACGTATTTTTTTATTTCTATTTTTAATCTACCACTAGATGTGGTCCCTATTATATCCCCAACCTTATACTTTCCATATCCTCTTATTGTAATAGTATTTGTAGATCTAACTGCCTCACTTTTTTCATAACATATCACATAGTCTATAAGTACTTTACCAGCCTTTATATATTGTTGACTTTTTACTCTAGAAAAATTGGTAATTGAGCTAACTATTACATCTATTCTGTTTGATGAAGCTAGGTATACATTCACCTTAAAATTATAACCTGGAATACTTTCACTGTCACGTAGAATTTCTACCATACATGGATTCTTACCTATAACTTTTAAATTCATAAGTATGTACTGGAGTATATCATAAGTTACAGGCAAATAACATTCATTATTTTGAACTATAAGATCACCAAATTTCTCTCTTTTAACTCCTAATGACATCAATACTCCTAAATAATCTTTATGTAAAAGTTCACAAAACTTTGACTTGTTTATAATCTTAATGATTTGAATAGGATAATCAGATCCAGAACCATTAAATCTAATTACCCTTCTTTCAGCATCATCAAACCCACCTGAAACATTAGATGCAATATTATTTGCGTTGCAATATTGCTGAACCCTCTTCCAAATGTTAGGGGGTAGAAATTCATTGCTACAAACTGCATTAAATGTCTTTTCTGATAATAAAATCTTATCATAGAGATTTGAACATAAAGATAGGTCTTCTTCTCCCATATACTTTAAAAAATCTTTTTTATTCATCCAAATTAACTAACAAGAGGCATAATTATGCTCTCTAATAAATATAATAATATTAATACAATAACTGGTGAAATATCTGAGGATAGGTTTGGCATAAACTTATCTTGTAATAACTTAGCTGGTCTTAAAATTGGTTCTGTTAAAGATTTCATTATATTTATAAACTTGTTTTGTTTTTCTCTAAAGACAAATGATAAAACAACATCTATCAATATAGCATATTCTACTATTAAAAATAAGATTTTTAAAAAAATTTTTAAAATAATTGTTCATTCCCTTCTATCTATAACTATTTAGACCAGTTAAATAATCCTTTACTTAATTCAGTCTTTAGTTCACTAGTAACTTCTATATTAGAAGGTGACACTATATAAACACCATTTTCAACTTGTTGAAGTTCACCACCTAATGCGTAACTTGATCCACCCATAAAATCTAATAATCTTTGAGCAATCTTAGGTTCTAAAGCAGTAGTATTTACAATAACTATCTTTCGATTTTTTAAATCATCACTTATTTCTGTTACTTCTTCGTAGCTTTGAGGCTTTACTATAGTAACTTTAGCAGAAACCGCAGTATGTATACTCACTACTTTTCCTTGATTTTTCTTATTATTTATTTGAGTAGGTTGTTTTACCTCTTCTTCAAACTCATCATATTCTTCATCATACTCTTCATCGTACTCATCCTCTAGTCCTAAAAGCCCCCATACTTTATTTAACACTTTCGCTGCCATTTATATTACCTCCTAACATTTATATTCTCTTACCAAAGATCCCTTCCCCAACTCTTATCATATTAGATCCACACTTTAAAGCCAAATCATAATCTTTGCTCATACCCATTGATAAATAGTCCATAGATATATTTGAAAATCTTCTATGAGAAAGTATATCCCATACATCTTTCATCTTTTTAAAATAACTTTCAGAAGATTTATCATCACCTTTTGGTATTATACACATAAGACCTTTAACCTTTACAAAATTACATTTCTCAATTTCAATTATTAACGCTTCTAGATCTTCTAAAAATATTCCATCTTTACTTTTTTCTTTACCTATATTAATTTCAATTAACACATTGGCAACTTTGTTTTGTTTCATAAATTGTTTTTCTATTTCTGATAAAAGCCTTATACTATCTAAAGATTGGATAAGATAAACCTTATCTACTATATACTTTACTTTATTCCTTTGAAGATGTCCTATAAAGTGCCATCTTATATCTTTCGGTAGTTCTTCGCTTTTTTGTAGTAATTCTTGGACCTTATTTTCACCAAAGTCTTTTATACCACAATCATAAGCTTTTTCTATTATATCTCTAGATTGTTGTTTACTAACAGCAATAAAAGTAACATCTTTTGGTATCTCATTCGATATTATGTTTAAGTTACCTAAGATATCCATTAATACCCTCTCCTTTTATAAGCCTTATAAAGTAAGTATTCTTCAAAAACTATCAAATTCCTTTAAATTTCAAATAAATTATTATTTATTTTTTATATTAGTCAAAAAGTTTACCTTTAAATCTCCTATATAGGATGAAATTACAATAACATCTTTTTCTTCTATAACAATATTGATACCTCTACCTTGTAATCTTTTTACATAGCTATCATTAGATTTAAGATTATTTACTAGGCTTTCTGTATTCCCTATAGCTTCTATATGAAAAGGTGATGGCAGCTTTACCCCATTTATACTTATAAATGCTGAGCTACAATAAACTTCCGAATTAGTCATTACCCTTTGCCCATTTATTGAAATAGCTTCAGCCCCGAAAATTTTTAATTCATTTATAAGTTGAATTAAATCTGTATTATGGAAAGTGCGCATATATCTTAAAAGTGGGTCTTCTATGTCGGGATTAATCTCATCAAATCCATCTCTTATAGTTATCTCTATACCAATGCCTTCAACCTTATTGTAACCTAAAAGTGTTTTGTTATTTTCTAGTTCATCTACTATATTATCTACTATATTATTTCCTTCATCTACGTATCCTGATTTAAAGAAATTAAGTTTTTTATAATTATTGTAGTAGTCCTCTCTTACATCAGAAACTTCTCTATATAACTTATTTCTTTTATTATACATCTCTTGATATTCTTTCGTACTTACGTATTCTTTTTTATTGTCTTTGCTTAAATCTATGTTGAAAGATACAAGAATTCCTACAATGATTGCAGCTATAAAAATAAATATCTTTCCTTCATTTAATCTCATAAAATCACCCTTTTTAGATTTAAATGTTAATGTGTATATAAGTTAAAATATAATCCTTTATTCATAAATCTTAGCTTATATTACTTTTAGTGATGTTTAGTCCTTTCTAATAATAATCTTCTTATTATAGCAAAATTATCAAAGATCCTTCCACCAAACACTATAACCGCCGCAATATATATAGGTATACCAAGTCTATCTCCTAGATATGCAAGGCCTGCAGCTAAAGCAGCATTCCCAAAAAAACCAGATATAAATATATCTGCTTGGAAGTTTTTAGATAGGTAAGCCCTTATAGCTCCAAAAACAGAATCTAGGCAAGCAAGTATAGCCACAGATATATAAGGTGAAAACTTATCGGGGATATTTACCTTTAAAAACATCCCCATTAAAACTCCAATTAAAAGTCCAATTAACGCTATCATTTTATCACTCCTATTTATTCTACGGCCTTAATATATTCTCGCTTATAGTTTTTGCTAAACTTAGGTATATTTATTGAATCAGACATCTTAATGTCAATATTATAATTTTCTAAGTTTTGATAATGAAAAACCCCTGCAAAGTTAACACCCGCTTCTAATGTCTTTTTATTTCCAATAGCGTTTATTTCTATTTTTTCTTTTGGTGATATTTTTTCATCATTTATTAAAATAAAGCTATTATTAGAAGAACTCTTTATTCCTGTTTGCAAGGTTATCCTTTTATCATTTATAGATATAGCTTCGGCCCCTGAAAAGTTTAATTCATTTATTATATATACTAGCTCATAATCAGTTATAAATGCTGTATATGTATTACTAGAAAAAACGGGATCTTTAGGTGTTAAAGATAATGTTACGCCTGGGCCTGTGGCGTCAATACTACCTAGTATTAATCTACTGTTATCTAATTCTTTTTTTAACTCTTTAGTCACATCTCCACTTTCAGTAGCTTCTTCCTCATACTTTTTTAATTGCGAGGATATATCATCATTCTTTTTTTGTAGTTCCTCTTTTTGCTTTTGTAACATTTCAACCTCAACACTTATTTCTTCTTTATCATAATTGTTTGTTTGAAGCTTTTTATCTTGGCCTCCTAGGAGCTTAAATTGATAAGCGAGTAAGAATCCAAGAATTGCACAAACTATAGCTACTGACACTTGGGAGTTAATTCTTTTCACTCTATCACCTCTTCTACAAATATTACCGGGTGTCCTTTAAAACTTACATTTATGTATCCCTTAGATTGACTTAATTTAGGTTTACTACAAATTATATTTATTGCTTTATTTAACTTTTCTTCTATGCCATCGCTAGTTCCTATAATTATGCACATATTATTATGATACACCTTTATAAATAAAACATCTTTAATATCTAAGGATGTTATATCTATTCCTGATATATTGTTTTCTATTAAAAAAGAGAATTGTTGCAATATCTTGCTTTTCCTATCTTCTTTAGGTAACATTTCATTTCCTACTTTAGCATTATTATAATCTAATCCTTCTACATATATTAAATTCATATTCGCAATTTCATCTTTAATTTGTAATAATTTTGATTCCTTATCTATAATGAAGTATTTATTATTATTTTCTCCATAAAAAAATGCACTTCTCTCCTCTACACTTAATATAATTGTATTTGGTAACTTCCTACTTATCTTTACGTTTTTTATGTATGGATTGTCATGTGTTTTTTTAATTATATTCTTACTATTAATATAAAAGATGTTTTTTCCTTTTTCTAAAGTTGACATTCTTATTATTTCTTCTGATGATATTATATTATTTCCTTTTACTATTATGTTTTCAATACCAAAAACCTTTAGCTTTAAACTTAAGGTAATTAATATAATAATTAAAAATATAAAAATTATTATATTGCGTTTTAAGGCCTTTCTTTTTTTTCTCTTAATTACAAATGATTTTCTTTGTTTTTTCTTTGCTATTTCGCCCATTTTAATCTCCTTTTACAACTTTAAGGATTCTTATTATTATAATAACATTAATTTAATAATAAGAATACCTAAAAGTAAATTAGAGCCTATATTTTCGGAATACATATTGACACCTCTATGCACTCCAACTAATATAGCCTCTACTTTAAATGCTGTCCGTCTGCCTAGATATATTAAGAAGTACACCCATAGCAATAAGATTTATAACTAAAGAAGATCCTCCATAACTTATAAAAGGAAGTGGCACTCCAGTTACAGGCATAGAACCTGTTACCACTGCAATATTTATTATGGCTTGAACTGCTATTATAGACGTTATTCCTGTAGCTAAAAGTGTTCCATAAATATCTTTTGCTTTAGATGCGGTTCGTATTCCCCTCCATATAAAAATTAAAAATAGTAGTATTATAAAAAGACAACCTACAAGCCCAAGCTCCTCTCCAATTATAGCGAATATAAAGTCATTATGTGGCTCTGGCATGTAATACGCCTTTTGTCTTGATTTACCAAGGCCTAGACCTAATATCTTTCCTGAACCGAGAGCAAGCAGTGATTGTATTAATTGATATCCATTTTTAACTGGATCTTTCCATGGATCTATAAAATTTAAAAGCCTATCCCTTCTATAAGATTCAGAGAATATAAATACTACCCCTAATGCAAAAAGACCTGGCGTAACTATTCCAAATAAGTGAAGTGCCCTCCCCCCTGCTACAAATAAAATTATAAGGGTAACTATCATTATAACTGATGCTATACTTAAGTTCTTTTCTAAAAGAATCATACCTGCATAAAATCCAGAAACTAAAAGATAGGGTACTATTCCGTATAGAAAGCTATTAATTTTATTGCCTTTGTATTCTAAACTTTTAGCCATGTACACTACTACTACATATTTTACAATTTCAGAAGGTTGAAATGATGCAGGACCAATTCGTATCCATCTTTGAGCACCATTTACTCCTTCAAAAGCAAAAACAAGAAATAATAGTGGAACACAAGCAATCATAAGTAGAGTTGTATATTTCTTTAACTTATGATAATCATAGTTCATAAATATACACATCGTTGTAACTCCTAAAACAGCCCAAAGAGCCTGCCTTTTTAAATAAAACATACTATCTTTCTTTCCATATAACGCTATATAAGAGCTGGCACTATAAACCATTATGACCCCTATAGCAAGAAGAATTAATATAGAAGCAAACATAATAAAATCTATTTGCTTAATATTCTTTTTCTTTTTTTTCATAAATATCCTCCTTAGTCAATTTTAAAAAGCAAGGAATCCTATTAAGCATAATATAACTGTTATTATTAAAAAACTAGTAACTATTTTTGTTTCTGGCCACCCGAGTTGTTCAAAGTGATGATGTATAGGTGCCATCTTGAATACCCTTTTACCTGTTAATTTAAAGGATGTTACTTGAATTATAACTGAAAGCGTTTCTATTACATAAATACCACCTACTATGAAAAGTAGCAGTTGTAGTTGAAGTGCCACAGCAACCATTGCTACAGCTCCTCCAAGTGCTAGAGAGCCTGTATCTCCCATGAATATTCTAGCAGGAAATGCATTAAACCTTAAAAATCCAAGTAGTGATCCAGCTAAAATCAAACAAAATATTGAAAGAGTATAATGCCCCATTCCAAAACTAACTAAGGCAAAAAATGTTATTACTAGTAGTGTAACTGATGTAGCAAGTCCATCAAGTCCATCAGTCAAATTTACAGCATTGGTAACTCCAGTAAAATAAACCAACATAAAAGGTATATATAGTATACCTAAATTTATGGTATCACCAGTAAATGGAATGAGTAATTCAGTTCCAATTTTACCATAAGCATAATAAGATAAAATTGATGATACAATAATAAGTAATACCATCTTTTGCTTTGCACTTAGTCCTTGGTTGTCTTTATGTCTTATCTTCATATAATCATCTAAAAAACCTACAAATCCGAATCCTATAAATGCGTACAGTGCAACCATGGCCTCATCACTTGGTTTTCCTATCATTATAATCATAGAAATTAAAGTAGATATAATGAAAATTATTCCTCCCATTGTAGGTGTTCCTGCTTTTTTCTGATGTGTTTTAGGACCATCTGACCTTATATTTTGACCAAATTTAAGTTTTGAAAGTATAGGTATTGCTATAGGTGCTAAAATTGACACTATTATAAACCCTATCAATATTGAAAATATATTATAATAATTTAATAAATTATTCATGCTGTTTATATTCATAACTCTTTAACTTCCCCCCTCTTTAGTTGTATATCTTTTTTAATTCTTCAGTTATTGATTCAAACTTCATAGACCTTGAAGCCTTAACTAAAACCAAATCTTTTTTTCTTATTATTTTATGAAGACTTTTTATGGCTTCATTTGTATTTTTAAATAAAAACACATTATATTCATCATTATACCCTTGTGCCATTTCTAAAGAAAATTCTCCAACTGCTACTAATATATCTATACCTTTATCCTTTGCATAACTCCCGATTTCTTTATGAGCACCTCTAGAATACTCACCAAGCTCCTTCATAGTACCAAGTATGGCAACTTTTCTGGATTTGTCTAAGTTTGCTTGAACATCTATGGCTGCCTTAATTGAATCAGGGCTTGAATTATAACAATCATTTATTATATCTATATTTTCCCCCTTTATTATGTCTAACCTCATAGAAGAGACTTCTAAAGATTTTAAGGATTCCCCCATTTGTTTTATATCTATGCCCATTAAATATCCACAACTGATAGCTAAAAGTGCATTTTCAATATTATGTACTCCTGGTACCGGTAAGCTTACTCTGCCTAAATCTTTTCCCTTATAAATCAAAGAAAACTCACTAGAACTTTCTTTTAAATTAATGTTATTTGCTTTAAAATCACTGTTATCTTTTGATATAGATGTTCTTACAATTTTAAACTTTTCACTATTTACTTTAAAAAGCATAGGATCTTCATTATTTATTATTAATATATTATCTTCTTTAAAAAAGTCTGTTATTTCCATTTTAGCTTTTAAAATATTATCCTTAGTTTTTAAATTTTGAATGTGAGATAATCCAATGTTTGTTATTACGGCCATATCTGGTTTTGAAACCTCCGCTAGGTTATGAATCTCATTTAAATTGCTCATACCAAGTTCAAGCACGGCTATTTCATAGCTTTCATCCATCTGTAATATCATTAAAGGGAGTCCTATGTGATTATTAAAATTCCCTTTAGTTTTAAAAACTTTAAATTTACTGCTTAAAACAGCTGACATCATATCCTTAGTTGTAGTCTTACCTGTAGATCCTGTGATTCCTATTACCTTTATATCTGATTTTTCTCTTTTATATTGAGCCATTTTTAATAAGGCTTCGTTGCAATTTCCAACTTTTATTATGATAAAATTATTGTATTTAGATAATAAATCTTCACTTTTAAAATTTATTTCATCTAATATACATAAACTTGCTCCCTTTTTTATTGCTTCTTCAATAAAATGATTTCCATTGAAATTATCACCTTTTAATGCTAAAAATATACTCTTTTCATCTATCTTTCTTGTATCAGTATTTATATCATTAAAATCTATTTCACCTTTTTTTAAATAAATATGCCCTTTTGTGCTTTCTACAATCTCATCTAAGGTTAAACCTATCATCATAATACCTACTTTCTACTAAATTTATTGTTTAATATCTCTTCTACTATTTCTCTTTCATCAAAATGGATGGTTTTTTCCTTTAAGACTTGGTAAGTTTCATGCCCCTTACCTGCAATTAATATAACATCGTCCTTTTTTGCTATGTAAATAGCCTTTTCAATAGCTTTTTTTCTATCTTCTATTACTATGCAATTTTCTTTATCTTTTATTCCTAACATTATGTCTTGTATTATATTAATGGGATCTTCTGACCTTGGGTTATCTGATGTAATTATTGTAATGTCGCTAAGTCTTTCCCCTATACTACCCATTATAGATCTTTTCCCTTTATCTCTATCGCCACCACATCCATAAACGCTTATAAGTCTACCTTTTGTGAGGTCTTTTAATGTAGATAATACATTTTCTAGACCATCTGGTGTATGAGCATAATCTAAAATTATATCAAATTCTAAATCTTTATCCTTAGCTACTGTTTCGCATCTTCCAGGAACTATAGACCTTTCTAATCCTTTTTGTATACATTTCATGTCTATGCCACTTTTAACACATATAGAAATTGCTCCAAGAGCATTATAAATATTATAATTTCCAGGTATACTAATTTTCATATCATATTCAGTGTTTTGAAAGTCCATATTAAAAGAAATTTCCTTTAGATAACTTTTTATGTTGTAAGCTTTAAAGTCTGATTCTGCTATTATAGAGTATGTGTTTTTTATTATATTTTCTTTTTTTATATCACTTAAAACTCTTTTACCATAAGAATCATCTACATTAATAGTAGCATATTCACTATTTTTAAATAACTTTAGTTTGCAATTATAGTAGTTTTCAAAAGTTTTATGAAAATCCAAATGATCTTGTGTAAGATTTGTAAACATGGATGATTTGAATTTAATTCCATAGACTCTATCTAGAGCTAAGGAATGAGATGAAACTTCCATAACACAATAATCCGTTCCTTCTTTAACCATTTCGCTAAGTAAACATTGCAATTCTAAAGATTCTGGAGTAGTTCTTTCAGAAGGTATCGGAGTTTTTCCTATAAAATTTGCTATAGTTCCTATAAGTCCTACTTTATATCCCGCTTCCTCTAATATAGACTTAATCATATATGAAGTTGTAGTCTTACCATTAGTGCCTGTAATTCCTATTAAGTTTATTTTTTTTGAAGGATTATTATAATAATTGGCCGCCGCTTTGGCTAAAGCTTTTCTTGTATCTGCTACTTTAATAACTGTAATACCTTTTACCTTAGGATCAAAATCAGTATTTTCTAGGACAATAACTTTTGCGCCTTTTTTTATAGCTTCATCTATATATAAGTGTCCATCAACTTTTAAACCCTTTATACAAAAAAACATATCATCAGTAGTAACCTTTTTAGAATTATATTCTATTTTCCTAATATCACCTTCAAAAACTTCGGATACAAATGTAAATTTTATTTCTTTAAGAATGTTTTTAATTTCCATCTTAGCATCTCCCTATATTAATATGCCTATTTAAATATATAAATTACGATATATTTAAATAGGTTTTGCAAAACTATATTATACTAAAATAATATTGGCATGTGGTATAAGCTTTATTCCACATGCCTAAAGTTTAAATATTTTAACTAATCAATTCCTGTAGGACTTAATAGTATATGAATATTTGTTCCGTACTTTACTATGGTATCTGCTTCTAAATTCTGTTCTATTACCATGCCGTCGCCTTCCATAGTAGCTTCTAGTCCTATAGAATTTAATATACTTAAAGCACCATCTTTAGAATATCCAGTTAAACTTGGCACTATAACTTCTTTATTATAATTATAACTTTTATCAGCATAAAGTAATATCTTTTTATTTTCCTTTATGGTATAGCCTGGTTTAGGACTCATATCATAAATACTGTCTAATTCCCCAGTTACTTCATAACTTAGATTATTAGACTTTAATATCTTTATAGCTTCTGCTTTTTTCATTCCTCTTACATCCGGAACGATAATATCTTTTAGAAGACTTTCTTCAACACTTTTATCATCTGAATCTGGCTTTATATGGAGATAATTAAAAATGTTATTAAAAACTTGCTTAGCTACAGGTGTTGCTATAACTCCTGCATAATATTCTCCTGAACTAGGTTCATCAATAGAAATAAATACAGTTATTTCAGGATCATGAGCTGGTGCCATTCCAACAAAGGAAGCTACATATTTACCATGTTCATAAGTTCCACTTTGTGAATTAACCTTTTGAGCAGTACCAGTTTTTCCTGCTATATGATAACCTTCTATATGAGCTCTCTTTCCACTACCTTGTGCAATAACATTTTCTAGATAACTTCTTAAAAGTTTAGTATTCTCTTCGCTGACTACCCTTTTTTCTCCATAATCTTCATAGGTCTTATAAACATTATTTTCTTCGATATTCATAATTTGCTTCATAACGTGTGGTCTTACCCATACTCCATTATTAGCTAGGGTATTAAAGGCTGCTAAAAATTGTATTGGGCTTACTGTATTTGTTTGACCAAAGGATATTGTAGCAAGATCTACCTCACTTATAGTCTCAGTTTTCTTAACTATACCTTTAGCTTCACCCGGAAGATCTATCCCTGTCTTTTGCCCAAATCCAAAGGCTTTAATATACTTATTAAGCTTTTCTCTTTGAAGCTTTTGACCAACATTTACAAATCCTACGTTACAAGAATTTTTTAATATTTCTTGAAAGTTTTGTTCTCCATGTCCTGTCCTTTTCCAGCAATGTATAGTTCTATTAGCAACCTTAATACTTCCATTGCACATAAATTTACTAGAATCATCAATAAGGCCTTCTTCCATTGCCCCAATTGATGTAATAACTTTAAAGATAGATCCTGGTTCATAGGTATCATTTACTATTTTATTTCTCCATTTCTTTTGAAGGTCATCCATAGACTCATTTTCTTCTTTAGGTTTATTAGGATTAAAATCCGGCTTATTAGCTAAAGCATAAACTTCTCCTGTTTTAGGATTCATAACTATTATAGATACATTTTTAGCTTGATTATCAATAAGCGCTTGTTCTGCTGCTTGCTCTGCAAATTGCTGAATTTTTTCATCTATAGTTAAAAATATATTCATACCTTCAGCAGGTTTTCTATACTCTGATATAGTGTGCTCTTTATCTGCACCTCTACTATCTATTTCTAAAATACTTACCCCAAAGGTTCCTGTAAGTTCTTTATTATAGGCTAACTCTATACCTGTAAGTCCATCTCCATCTATATTTGTAGTACCTAATACATGAGCTAAAAAGTTATTGTTTGGATAATACCTTTTAGTATCTGGAGAGACAATCATCCCCCCTATACCTAATGATTTTAACTTATCAGCCTCATCTTTTTCAATTCTTCGGATTAAATTTGCTGATTGCATAACCTTACCATTTGGAAGCTTTTTATCTAAAATTTTTAATACTTCTTTAGTTTCCATTTCTAAAACCTCAGAAATAGAAGCTGCTATACCCTCATTCGTTAAATCTTCCTTCTTTAAAAAAGATCTAAATGCATTCATATCTAAATCTGCCCTATAAACATTGGCACTTATAGCTAATTCCTTGCCATTTCTATCTAAGATACTACCCCTTTTAGCAGAAATCTTTACTTCACTAGTCCACTGTTCTTCTGCTCTTGCTGAATAATCTGGGGATTTTATTATCATTATGTAAAAAAGCCTAGTAATTAAAATAGTAAGAGATATAACAAAGAATATGAATATTGTTACTATTCTTTTACGAATTATAACTTGATCATTATATTGAATCTTAGACAATTATATACCTCCACTGAAGTGATAGTAGATGTAATTTTAAAATAATATATCTTTAAGTTTTTCAACTATATTAAGTTTTTCTTTATTCTTATTAACTTCTTTAAAGTTATTTTTTGAAAGATCAACAATGAGAGCCTTACTATTGTCAGGTTCCTTCATATTTAATTGTTTTTCTGCTGTGTTTTTTACACTTTCATAAGAGCTAACCCTTAGTATATCAATTTTTAATGCCTCATTTTCTGCCTCAACTTTTTGGATTTGATTTTTTACTGAAGATAAATCTTTTTGTATATTAAATATAATAGCATATCTACTAGTAAGTAGAATTCCTAAAGCAAAAATAATTAGTATATAACGAATAGTTGATTTTTTCTTTTGATTTTTTTCTTTTGATTTTCTTATTTCTCTTTCTCTTTTTTCTCTTTGTAGCTTTTTATATTTATCTTTTTTTTCTGTATTTCTTTTAAATTCTGGCATTAATGCGTTACTACCATTAATATAATTTTTCTGCTTTTCTACTATCAATTTATTCCCCTCCGCTTCACTTTAGAACTATTTTTTCTCCAACTCTAAGTTTTGCACTTCTACTCCTACGATTAAGTTCTACTTCTTCCGTACTTGGCTCTATTGGCTTTTTAGTTAATATCTTTATAATAGGTTTGTTTTCGCAAACACAAATCGGGAATTCTCTTGGGCAAGTGCAAGGGTTTGTAAGTGCTTTAAATTTGCTTTTTACAATCCTATCTTCTAATGAATGAAATGTTATTATTGCAATTCTTCCATTACCATTTAAAGAATCCACAGAATCTTCTATGGTTTTTTCTATTATGCCAAGTTCATTATTAACCTCAATCCTTATAGCTTGAAAAGTTCTTTTTGCAGGATGAGGTCCTTCTCTCCTAGCCCTAGCTGGTATTGCATTTTTAATTATTTCAACTAGTTTAAATGTAGTTTCTATTTTGCTTTCTTCTCTAGCTTTAACTATAAACTCTGCAATTCTTTTGGCGAACTTTTCTTCGCCATAGTCTCTTATAACTTTGTATAATTCATTCATTGAGTATTCATTTACAACTTCATATGCAGAAAAGTTCTTTGTTCTATCCATTCGCATATCTAAAGGTGCATCATGCATGTAGCTAAAGCCTCTTTCGTCGTTATCTAATTGATAAGAAGATACTCCAAGGTCCATTAATATTCCATCAACCTTATCTATATTTAAATTTCTAAGTACCTCTTTTATATCATAAAAATTACTGTGTACGTAAATTACATTTTCGTAATCTTTTAACTTTTCCTTTGCTGCTTTTAATGCATCTTCATCTTGGTCTATACCTATTAAAGTACCTTTTTTATCTAATCTTTTTAATATTTCTAAAGAGTGTCCAGCTCCACCTAAAGTACAATCCACATAAATTCCTAGAGGATTAATATTTAAGTTATCAATACACTCCTCCAATAATACAGAAACGTGTTTAAATTCCATAATTTACTCCTTTATATTCCTAATTCGCTCATTTTTTCAGCTACTTCATCATAATCTATATTTGTTTCGTTGTATTCGTCCCATCTTTCCTTACTCCATATCTCTATTCTGCTCATTACTCCAATACTTATTATTTCTTTGTTTATTTTACAATATTCTATAAGATTTTGAGGTATTAGTGCCCTTCCTTGTTTATCTAACTGAACTTCATTAGCACCTGAAAAGAAAAATCGTACAAAGGCTCTAGCGTCCTTGCTTGTTAATGGTAGCTTTTTTAATTTTTCTTGTAACAAATCCCATTCATCCATATCATAAATGTATAAACATCCATCAAGACCTTTAGTTATGACAAACTTATCTCCAAGGTTCTCCCTAAATTTTGAGGGTACTATTATTCTGTTTTTATTATCTATGGCATGTTGATACTCTCCCATAAACATTTATTTCCCCTCCACTCTACTCCATTTTAAACCACTTCACTTATTAATTCTATAAAAACATCAAAAAACCTTCTTAAAATCGAATAGATTTTATTTTTTCTCAATATAATTAATTCATAATCTTTAAAAATCCATTGTTGACTTTTTATAATATTTATTGTAAAATAACAAATGTACATATGGGAGTAGATGAGTGCTGGTGTGCTCGCCAGTCTTCAAAACTGTGTTGTGGTGCTAATACCATCATGGGTGGGTTCGATTCCCACATATTCCCGCCAAAAGTTAAAAACAAGAGTTTCAGATTTAATAATCTGAAACTCTTATTTTTATATCCAAAATTATCTTAATAAAATTGATTAAACATAAAATGAAAGTTTTCTATACATTGAATCTAAAGTTTACTACATCTCCATCTTTCATTTCATATTCTTTTCCTTCTAATCTAAAGAAACCTTTTTCTTTAGCAGCAGTTTCTGAACCTACTTCTACTAATTTATCATAACCTATTATTTCTGCCCTTATAAATCCTCTTTCAATATCAGAGTGGATCTTTCCCGCAGCTTTAGGCGCCTTTGTACCTTTTACTATTGTCCATGCCCTTACCTCTTGTGGCCCTGCTGTTAAAAAGCTAATTAACCCTAACAGTTTATAACTTAATGATACTAATTGATCTAACCCTGTCTCTTCTAATCCATATTCATTTAGCATTTCTTTTTTCTCTTCTTCTTCTAGGCTAGATAATTCCTCTTCTAATTTAGCACATATTACAACAACTTCGGAATTCTCTTTTTTTGCATACGCTTTTACTATTTCAACGTACTTGTTATTATGATTTCCTGATGTTAAGTCTTCTTCTGAAATGTTTGCTGCATATAAAACTTCCTTAGATGTTATTAAAAACATTGCTTTTATAAACTCTTGTTCCTCTTCAGTAGCCTCCATTGTTCTAACAGGTTCATTGCCTTCAAGGTGAGCTTTGATTCTTTCCATAAGCTCATATTCTTCTTTTGCCTTTTTATCTCCTGATCTTACAAGTTTTACGGATTTCTCCATCCTTCTTTCTAAAACTTCTAAATCTGAAAATATTAATTCTAAGTTTATTGTTTCTATATCTCGTACAGGATCTACAGATCCATCCACATGTACTACATTGGTATCATCAAAACATCTAACCACATGTATGATTGCTGAAACCTCTCTTATATGGGATAAGAATTTATTACCTAAGCCTTCGCCTTTACTAGCGCCTTTTACAAGACCTGCTATATCATAAAATTCTATATTAGTGTAAATCTTCTTTTTAGAGTTGTATATTTTTTCTAGTACTTCTAATCTGTTATCTGGTACATTAACCACTCCTACATTTGGTTCAATGGTGCAAAATGGATAATTAGCTGATTCAGCCCCAGCCTTCGTTATTGCATTAAAAAGTGTGCTTTTACCTATGTTAGGTAACCCTACTATTCCAAGTTTCATCGTATGTACAGTCCTTTCATCAAAATCTTGCTTTTTAAATTATACTCTATGGATAGCTTTATTTCAACTTATTGATTTATTCCTTTAAAAATTAAATATATTTCGTTACAAAAGTGTTGAACCTAAAAGTTTATATTTTTAATTTTAAGTCTTTATTACAAAACATAGAATACAAGTTATGTAATGCTATGTTTCCATAACTTTAACACTTATTTATACATAAACATAGTTAATACTATTATTATGGTTCCATTAGTTTTATTTAATTATATGGAGGTGACAATATGAAATTGAATACTTGTGCTAGTTATATCTTTTCTTTAACTATACTAATAAATAGTTTTTCAAATTTTAGTTCCATAAAAAATTTCACTAATAAATTATCTCAATATACCTATAATACTTCTGAAGCCGAACAAAAAGATCTAAGTACTAAAGAACTTAACTGGTACTTTAATCCAAGAAGCGATGGTCTTACACCAGAACCATCGAAAGAAGGAGCACATCTTTTAGAAAAATACGATGCTTACTATGTAGGCAACACTTCAGAAAAGGTTTTATATCTGACCTTTGATGAGGGGTATGAAAATGGATATACTAATGAAATATTAAATGTACTAAAAAAACATAATGTAAAGGCAGCATTTTTTGTGGTTAAGCCTTATGTTAAATCTAATCCTGATATAATAAAAAGAATGGTAGAAGAAGGTCATTTAGTATGTAACCACACTTGTAGCCACCCTTCTATGGCTTTAATTAAGGACAAAGATAAGTTTAATAAGGAACTATTAGATCTTGAAGTTGCCTATGAAGAGGTTACAGGTAAACAGATGTCTAAATATTTTAGGCCTCCTATGGGGAAATACAGTGAGCTAGCTTTAAACTATACAAAAGAATTAAATTATAAAACTATATTTTGGAGCTTTGCATACAACGATTGGGACATTAAAAATCAACCATCTAAAGAAAAAGCTTTAGAAACCATATTAAAGAGAAGTCATAGTGGTGCAATTGTGCTTTTACATGCCGTATCTAAAACTAATGCAGATATTCTAGATGAGCTTATAACTAAATGGGAATCAGAAGGTTATACTTTAAAATCTTTAGATGATCTTCCTTAAAAACAAAGGATAAAACCCTTAGGTTTTATCCTTTATTTTTAATTTAAAATCTTAGATTTAAGATAGTAACACGTAGATTAAATGGGCGCTAATTCCAGAACTCAAGCCACCTATAGTATGACTTAGAATAGCCTTTCCAGTTAGACTTCTACACTTTAATGCATCCATCATAGCAACATGAGTACTCAAATACCCACTCCAACACATTCCCATTGCTGTAAATACAGCTATTTCATTTCCGCCAATTAATCCTCTTTCCAAAAAGTTTGGTACAAGACTAATTGCTGCACCTACTGCTCCTAAAGAGGTAATTGGAAATGCTATAGCTTCTGGGTTTTTAAATCCAAGTAATGGTTCAATAATAAAAGATAATTTGCTGCCTACCCATGGTAATACAGCAACGCCTTCAAATGCCGCTCCAGTATATTCACCACTTGGGCTCGGACCATTAGTAATCATTAAAACTAGTGTGCATATTACAAGTACACCAGGTATTATCGATAACCCCATGTCCACACCAGTCTTTCCGCCTTCAAGCATAGATGAAAGTATTCTAGACCCTATACTTCCCTCCCTAATTTCTCTGTACTTTAAAGAATCTATAGCATTACCTGCATCTTCAGATGCCCACTTTTCTTTACCAAAATGTTTTTTAGTAAAGTGTAACATTATTCTAACACTTATAATACTTCCTATAAAAGCACCTATATTTCCTATAATAGCTGCTAAAAAAAAGTCTTCTCCAGTATTTGACTTTTGTCCCATCATAAATGTGGTTACTATTAATCCCATGCCAAAAGATGTCCCAAGGTTTGTTAGTGCAGGTATTTGATACTTCTTAAAATATCTCTTAAATCCCTTATCATCTGCAAGAGTTATTATTGCAGGATTATCGGATAAGTAAGTGGTGACAATTCCCAAAGCTGCAGCACCTGGCAAATCATATAGTGGACGCATTAGGGGTGATAATATTTTATTAATTATAGATATCACGCCAAATTCAGATAGTAACGCTGCTAAAGCACCTGCTATTACAGCTATACCCATTATAAAAAAAACTGTATTTAATAATAATTTATGAGAAGTATTCATAATAGTATTAAACATATTAGAAGTTCCCATTTGTCGCCCCATTAAAAAGAAAAAGGTAATAAATAAAATCATAGATATAAAGCCTTCTAAGCTTATAGACTTTTTCATTATCTTTTTAACTACATCCTTGTCTTCCATATATGATCCCCCAAAATTAAATTTTATTATATAATATTAAGCACCTATCTTATCTTCTACTATTTTTAATATTTCTTCCTTCTTAATTGAACCTTCTTTTATAAGTATATTTGTCTCTTTTAAAAGTGTTTCTTTTAACCTTATATCTTCTAAACTAGCTAAATTTATTTTCACATTAAGTGAAGCTCCCTCAAGCGCAGCTTGAATCATAAGAGCTGAAACTCCAGCATCTGATATAGCGTTAGCATTTCCATACTTTGCAGCAATCTCAATATACTTATATAGTTCAAAGCACTTTTCGGATAATCTTCTTGGAACTTCTAATGCTAGTTTATACGCTTCTTCTATTTTTAACTTTCTTAACTTCTTTTCATCTTCACTATCTTTAGGCATCTTATATGCATCCATTACCTTTAAGAATACACTTGTATCCTCTTGCATAATATGAAGATAATCTTCTCTTAAGCTTTCACTTTTCTTTAGTGCATTTATTATACATTCCTTTTCTGCATCTTCTAAATTTTCATAAGCCTTTTTACCTATTGTTAAGTTAAAAACCATACTACTTAAAGATGCAGCTAAAGTAGCTGACAAAGCTGCTGCGCTACCACCACCTGGTGCTGGTGATTTTGATGCTAATTCTTTTGCAAAACTTTCTACTGTTAATTCCTTTAACATTTAAATTCCCCCTAGCTTTATTATAATTTTTCTTAATATCATCATCTCTATAATATTATCATATCTATAATATTATCATATCTATAATATTATCATATCTATAATATCATCATCTCTATAATATTATCATTTCTGTAATATTAAATGTATATTATCTTATATTATCTTATATTTATTCTAATTTATATATTTATTCTAACTTTCTTCTCTACTGCTTCAATAATACTTCTATCTTTTAATATATTAGTACACTTATCTAATTCTTTATACATAATCTTATCTTCTTCAATAAAGTCTATGCTTTCTCTAACTACGTTATATGCTTCTTGTGTTCCCTCTCCTAGCACGAATCCTTCTCTAAAATCTAGTGCTTGGCACGCAGCCATAATTTCTGTTGCCAGTACTCTTCTAACATTTTCTAATATTTCTTTACTTTTTCTTGCAGCTATAGTTCCCATACTTACGTGGTCTTCTTGGTTTGCAGAAGATGGTATTGAATCCACTGAAGCTGGGTGCGCTAATATCTTATTTTCTGACACTAAAGAGGCTGCAGCATATTGTGTTATCATAAATCCTGAATTTAAGCCTCCGTTTTTAACTAAAAACGCCGGTAAGTCATTTAGTTGATAATTAATTAGCCTTTCTAGTCTTCTTTCAGATATATTTGCAACTTCTGCTAAGGCTATTCCCATAAAATCAAAAGCTAAGGCCATAGGTTGACCATGAAAGTTTCCTCCAGAAATAACATGGCCCTCTTTTGTTACTATAGGATTGTCAGTAACTGAATTTATTTCAATGAGAACTTTTTCTTTTACATAATTTATAGCATCTTTAGTTGCACCATGAACTTGCGGAACACATCTTAATGTATAAGCATCTTGAACTCTAAGCTCACCTTGTGATGTTACATAAGTGCTTCCCTTAACTAATCTTAAAACATTGTCTGCAGTGCTTATTTGTCCACTATAAGGTCTAACACTATGTATCCTTTCGTCATAAGCATCTTTTATTCCTCTTAATGCCTCTAAAGATAGTGAGGCTGCTATATCTGATATTTTACATATATCTATAGCGTCATATAATGTTATTGCACCAATAGCAGTCATAACCTGAGTACCGTTTATTAATGCTAACCCTTCTTTATAAGTCAAATCTATAGTAGGAATACCTGCCCTCTCCATAGCCTCTTTTCCTGGCATAATCTTTCCATTAAATTCTGCCTCACCCTCACCTAACATAGGAAGCACCATATGTGATAAAGGGGCCAAATCTCCTGAGGCTCCAAGTGAACCTTTTTCAGGAATACAAGGATGAACTCCTTTATTCAACATATTAACTAAGGTATCTAAAGTCTCTTCACTTATCCCTGAGTATCCTTTACATAAGGCATTAATTCTAAGTAACATTACCCCTCTTACTATTTCTTGTGATAAAAGATTGCCTGTACCACAAGCATGAGAGAAAATTAAGTTCTTTTGTAATGATTTACAATCCTTATTAGATATACTTACATCAGCAAACTTTCCAAATCCTGTAGTTACACCATATACAACTTTCTTTTCTTCAACTATTTTCTCAATTATCTTTCTGGATTCCCTTATACCTTCTCTTGCTTCTTTAGTTATTTCTACTTTTAATCCCTTTCTTACAACCAAAATAATCTTTTCTAAATCTAGCCCATTTCCATCTACTTCTATAATATTCATATTGGCCTCCTTTTAATTATTCACCTTATATATTCTGTAAAGTTTCCAATTTTCCTTCTATAAAATCTATTTTGAATATTTAGATGATAATTTTATACTTTGAACAGTGTTTTTAAAACTAAAATTATTTTTTATAAAAAAAATGATGAATTAAAATATTTACTCTTAATTCATCATCTTTTATTAAAAGAACTTAATCTTTTCTATAATTTTGATACATATTTATAAAGCTTATCTATGATTTTATTCCAATCATATCTTTCTTTTGTAAATTCATAAGTTTTATTACTAATTTCTTTTATATTTGATTTGTATATAGCTTCTTGTAGTGCTTTTGTTAACGCCTTCGTGTCTTTTATAGGTACAGTAGCTCCATTGCCATCTCTTACTATCTCTTTTGCTATACCTACCTCTGTTGATACTATAACGTCGCCAAAAGCGGCTGCTTCTATAAAGGCTATCCCAAAACTTTCAAAGTTAGAGGTTAACGAAAATATCTTAGCTCTTTGATACTCTTCATATAAGCACTTTCTATTTTCTATATTACCCTTAATTATTAATTTGCTAGCTATATTAGGATAGTACTCTAAATAACCTTTTATGTATTCTTTAAATTTTTCTTCAACTGGCCCAACTATTACAAGTTTCCAATCCGTTTTATCTATACCTTCTATATTCGCAAAAGCTTCTAGCAACATAGAAGTGTTCTTTTCCTCTGCTCCAACCCTTGTAACACTTAAAATTATATTTTCTTTTTTAGAAAAGTCATAAGAAAGTCCTATATCCTTTATATAATCAAAATCTACACCATTAGAAATGTTTATTATCTTATGTTTTTGACTTGGCAGTAAGCTTTTGATTTTAGGATAAAGTTCCTCTTGCTCTACACTTATTAAATCAATCTTGTTAAAAGCTTTATTTAACATTTTGTATTTTAGACTACTTAATCCCTCAATTCTTTCTACTAACTTATGACTACAATCAAGTTTTAGATATATCTTTCCTTTTGAATTAAATATCTTATATGTATAAGCATAAATGAAGGAGGATAATGTAGTGTGGAATATTTGTATTACATCATAATCTTTAGCATATCTAACTAAATGTAATGCCCCATCTAATGAAAAATTATTAAATATCCTTTTTATAAATCTTAAATTAATACCCTTAACTTCTTTATCTAAGTAGGGGTATTCTCCGTTTTCATAAGTAATTACAGAAACATCACAGCCATGTCTTTTAAACAACTTATAAGGTATCATCCCCATATCCTTAATTAAATGAACATTTTCTGTTTTTAAATATTGCATCCCATATCTCATAAACCCACCTACACTTTACCTATTATAGCTCTAATCATAAATTTAGGTATAGATTTCATTCTCTTAATCCTAAAAGGTTCTTTTAATATTCTATAAAGCCACTCTATTCCAAAAGTTATCATCCACTTTGGTGCTCTCTTTAGTTCCCCCGCTAATATATCAAAACTTCCACCAACCCCCATAAAAACTTTACAAGGAAGTTTATCCATATATCTTATTATAAATCGTTCTTGTCTTGGGCATCCCATTGCAACAAATAAAACATCAGGATTACATTTATTTATATCTTCTATTATATCATCACAATTATCTAAATCAAAATATCCATCCTTATAACCTACCACTTTGATATTTTTATAAGTTGACTCTATATTTGTCTTACACCTTTTTACTACTGATTCTTTTGATCCTAGTAAATATATACTTTTATCCTTTTTATTACAGTAACTTATAATATCTTGCATAACTTCAATACCTGCAATTTTTTCTTTTACTTTTAAACCCTTAACCTTTGCAGAAAATATAACACCAACACCATCTGGTATTATTATGCTTCTCTTAGAGGTAAAGTTTTCATAAAGTGACTTTTCAAACAATCCTTGATATAAAACTTCTGGATTTCCAGATACAATATGTACGCACCCCTCGGAGCTTACTATTTGTTCTATACCATTTAATATTTCTTTTTTATATCCACTATAAATTGGATATCCCAAAATTTCTATCATAATCTTCACATCCATTTACATTCTAGTTATTAAAAATTACTATATTTTCTCTAATATACTCTGCAATAAATGCAAAAATCCAAAAATGAACTGCCACTTGTGGAGCAAAGAATATATTATCAAACAAGTTTAATATAATCATCACAATTAAAGAAATGAAAAACCCTGTATAAAATTCTCCATAATAACTTTTTAAGTTTTTCCTTAAAAAGTTAACTGTTTTTATTATTCTACCCATTATAACTATAAATATAATAAATGCGAACACTCCAAGTTCACTAAACACCTTAAGAAAAGAATTATGGCTAGGATATCCCTTTATATCTTCCATCCATAGTTCAGGATACCTCTCAACATAGTTATCATAAAGTGCTGAAAAGTTACCATTTCCAATACCTTTAAAAGGATGTTCTTTAATCATCTTTAATGCTACTCTCCATATATTTATTCTAGACATATTTTGTGATACATCAGCAAATTGAAGGAGTCTTCCTCTCATAGATGGAAAGACTAAGGCTCCTGCGCCACCTAAAGCTAATATATATAAAAATTTATAACTATAAAGTAGTGCTAATACTACAATTCCTATAGTCCAAGCTAACCAAGAATTCCTAGAAAAACTTAGAACTATATTAATAGATATTAGTAATAAGTTAAATCCATAAAACCACTTTATTTTCTTGTTTTTTTCGCTTATAAGTAAGCTTAACATAGGGAAAAAGCTTATAACTAAAAAGGCACCAAATGCATTAGGATTTCCAAGCGTTGATTGCACTCTATTAACCTTGTCCATTATTATAACTGTAGTAGATACTCCTTTTCCTGTAAAAAATTGAATTATACCAAATATACATATGATTCCTGTCATAACAAAATAATTAGTAATAATCATCCTAAAAAAGCTTTTATTATTAAGTTCTAAGTAAATCATTATTCCTATCATTATGTAACTAAAAAATCTAAATGCTTCTCCTATTGATACTAATTTATTACTTGCATATATAGTTGAAATTATCATAAAAACAAATAATAACACCATGCTTTTAATAAGTTTATTTTTGAATACTCTTTTTGAATTAATAACTATATATCTTTTTGCATCACCACATCTTAATATGGCAATAAAATAGAATATAAATAATAAACATAACATTGAATCTGCAGGTCCTATATTCTTATATATACTAAAATCTCTTGGAACAAGCAAAAGAGCTGCTAAATAGCAATTCAGTACAAATAATAAGTTCTTTTTTACTTTATTAGATAATTGCATTGGTTTACCTCCAAATTTAAACTTGTAACTTTTTTAAATTTAATTCTCATATATTTTTTTTGTAAGATCTATCATATTTTCTAAAGAATATACCTTTTTACAATAATTATAAGCCATAATTGATTTGTTTTTAGCCTCTTCGTAATTATTTATAACATATTCCATAGCTTTTTGCATTTCTTTTATAGAAGCCTTTTCTATAACTATACCATACTTACCATTTTTCAAAATATCTCTAATAGCACCTACATCTGTAGATATTATAGGCACCTTTTGTTTTATAGTCTCTAAAATAACAAAAGGAAAACCTTCTTTTACTGAAGATAGTGTAAAACAATTAAAACCTTTTATAAGTTCCCCACCGTTTTTTTTGTATCCCAAAAATTTTATTCTATCTTCTTCATCGGACAAAGAAATCATTTCTTTTTTTAATATTCCTTCACCAATTAATATAAGTTCAGATTTAGGATAAGTCTTTAATACTTCTTTAAATGCTTTTATTAAATATCTATGTCCTTTGGTTTCATAAAAGTTAGCTACTAACCCAAATGTAAATGTATCACTTTCTTTAAGTGTCATGTTATTGTTATCACTTTCAAAACTTATACCATTAGGGATGTAAGCTAATTCTCTTTTTGGTATTATACCTAAATCTTTTGCTATCGTTATATCTTTAGGGTCCACACATATTATATTATCACTAAATTTCGCTTCTCTTTTTTCAGCTATTTTATATATAGTTTGTTTAAGCTTGCTCATAGGCTCATTAAAAACAAAGCCATGGGCTGTGTATACTATGTTGTTCACCATAGCCCTTTTAGCTGCCTCTCTTGCTAAAACTCCTGCTTTAGAGCTATGGCTATGAACTATATCGAATTTTTCTTTTAAAAATTCTTTTTTTAAATATTTATAAGCCTTGTAGTCATTTATCGGGCTTATTTCTCTCACCATATTAGGTATAGACTTATGCTTTATATTCATACCCTCTAAGATACCTATCATATCTCCTCCGCTACCGGAATACACAGTTATATCATAAGAAGATTTTAGTCCTTGGCATAGCAAGAGTATATTTTTTTGAGCTCCACCCATTTCTGATTGAGTAATCACATATGCTAACTTTTTCATCAATCTACCTCATATTTTTTTATTTTAGTATGTTATAAAAGATATTAAGCAAGGCCTAATATCTTTTAATCTTTATCTACAACTATTTTAGGATTCCTTTTCTTTATTATATCCATTAATGGCTCTTCTAATGTTACGCCTTCTGAGCTTTCTTTCATAAACATTATCTTTATTGTCTGAAGTATAAGCTTTAAATCTAATAAAATGGAATAGTTTTTGATGTATATTATGTCATACCTTACCTTATCCTCTGGTGTAGTAGTGTATTTCCCCATAACTTGTGCAACACCTGTTAACCCTGCTTTTACCAAAGTCCTATATTTAAAGTCTGAAATCTCTGCTTTGAACTTTTCTACAAAAAAAGGTCTTTCAGGTCTTGGTCCAACTACGCTCATATCACCTTTCAATATATTAAAAAATTGAGGCAGCTCATCTATTCTAGTAGCACGCATAACTTTCCCTATCTTAGTTATTCTAGGATCATCTTCACCAGCTAATATAGGTCCTGTAAGTTTTTCTGCATTCATGACCATTGTTCTAAATTTAAGAACTTGGAACCTCTTTTCTCCAATAGTCACTCTTTCTTGTTTATAAAATATGTTACCTTTGTCTGTTAACTTTATAATTATAGCTACAATTATCATAATTGGACTCGTTAAAACTATTCCAATTATAGAAGTTATAATATCTAATATTCGTTTAAAGAATAGCTGTTCAAAATTAAGTCCTAATTTTTGCACCTTAAACATTGGAATATCATCTGCTCTATTTAATTTAGAGTTCAATATTGCAATTTCATATATATCCGGTATTATATATATACTCTTTCTATTATCTAAACATTTGTCTACTATGCTACTTTTTATATTATAATCTACATCATTGCATATAAAAACAACCTCTACATTATCTAAATACTCATCTATATTTTTCGAATTACTTCCACATATATACTTTATGTTATACAATTCATTTTGCTTTAGAATTATCTTTTTTGCAACATAATCTATATTCTTTTCGCCAATTATGAGAGAATTTTTAACACCATGTTGTATTCTTCTCAACTTCCAAACTATGCTTCTCCATATACTCAACAAAGCAAGCTGTATAAATGGACTTATTATAAGAACACTTCTTGGAAAGGCGAATCCCCTTGCAAAAAATGTTATAAAAGCTGTAGTAATAAAAAGTGAAATTACTGTTAGAGTTATAGAATATATTGTTTCCCCTATGCTTTTTTTTAATATATCACTTAATCCAAAGACATACATAAATATTAAATATGATACTATTATAAATGGTATTATGTCTATAAAGGGTTCTAGATTGTAAATAGGTGGTTCAAATTGAAACTTTATGATAAAGGCTATGTATATTGATAAAATGACCAATATTGAATCAATTAGATATGTTCCCAATTTAAACGTTTCTGTAACAACTTTTTTATTTTTCATATTGCACCTCATTCAAGCTTGTTTTCTTAAATAATTTTACACTTTAAACTTTATTAAGTCAAACCAATAATATAATGTCTTCCATATACATACATAAGGTTATATAATGATATGTTATTTACTAGCATTATTTTAAAATAGGTAGCCTACAAAACTTTTTACAAATTTTATAAGACTACCTATTTAAAAACTTATTATTGTAAATATCTCAATACTTATCTTAACCTTTTTTAAAGAAATCAAATAATCTTTTTCTTTTATCTGAAATTATATCCAATATCTCAACTTCTATTCCATCTAATACCTTTTCCTCATTATTTAGAATCCATTTATATAAATCTAAATTCCGATTTTTAATAACTTCAAAGGCATCTTTTATATTGGTATTTCTTTTACTATCATTATGTCCGTCACTACCTAAAATGTGCGCTAAGTTTTTATCTACTAAACTTTCTGCAAACTTTTTAATTCTATCACCATAAATTCCAATAAGACTCCCAGCATTCATTTGTATTAGGGTACCTTGGTTAACTAAATCCATAAGTAAGCTAGGGTCCTTTAATATTGCTATATTTCTTTCAGGATGAGCAATAATAGGATTAAGCCCTAAAAGCCTTAGTTCATAAAATACATCTTTTGTGTATATAGGAAAGTCTCTCATAGGTAATTCAATTAATAAGTAGCTCTTATCATTTATACCCCATATCTTCTCTTTTTCATATAAGTAAGGCAATTCAGGATTTATATACAATTCTAATCCATTTGCTATTTTTATATCACAAGTAGCCTTCCTTAAGAGTTCAATGCTTTCTAGGTATTCTATTCTGTCTATTTCGTATTCCCCTACAATAAAATGGGGAGTAGCACAGATTGCCTTTACGCCTTGTTCTTTAGAGTTTTCAATCATATTTAAAGACATTTGAAAACTACTAGATCCATCATCTACTGAGGGTATAATATGACTATGAAAATCTATCATATAACATTCCTCCTATATTAATTGCTTTCATATTCATTATAGTAATTCCCATAATAATATTCCTGCGAATCCGTAGGAACCTTATTTAAAACTACTCCAAGTAATTTTCCACCAACCTTATATATTAGCTCTTTAGATTTCATTAATGCTACCTTCTCCGCTTTACCATATGCTGCTACCATTATTACACCATTTACTACAGTAGATAGTATCTGTGCATCTGTTACCGCTATAACTGGCGGGGAATCAATTATAATTATATCAAAAAGTTCCTCAAGATTTATAATGGTATCTTTCATCTTTTTCGTTCCTAGTAATTCGGATGGATTAGGAGGCATTGCCCCACTAGTTAAAACGAATAAGTTAGATGTTGATGTAGACAAAATACATTCGTCCATATCTTTATCTTTTATTAATATATTAGTTAGTCCTTCTCTGTTTGGCAAACCTAATTTTTTATGTATTGAGGGTTTCCTAAAATCACAATCTAATAAAAGAACCCTTTTTCCACTTTGAGCTATAGTTATTGCTAAATTTATAGCTACAGTACTTTTTCCTTCTCCTGGTCCTGATGAAGTTACAAGTATAGTCTTTAAATTATCTCCATCTATAGATGAAAATTGTATATTTGTTCTTAAAGTTCTGTACGCTTCAGCGGATCTAGATTTAGGATTTTTAACTGTAATTATATCATCAATCATAGTTAGTCCTACCTTTCTTCTTCTGTTAGAGGGATTATACCTATTACTGGCACCTCTAGTAATTTTTCGATATCTTGTTCTGTTTTTACTGTATTATCTAAATACTCTATAATAAATACCAAACCTACCGACATCATAACCCCTAAAAAAAGAGCTATAATAATATTAAAAAATATTTTAGGGCTATCCTTAGAACTTGCAAGTGAAGCTTCATCTAGCAACTGAACATTATCAGCTTTTTTAGCTGCTTTACTTACACTTTTCAAAGATAAGGATAATTGATTTGCTATTTTTCTTGCTTCTTCTGGATCTTTTGCCTTAACGGTAATTGTTAAAAACTCAGTGTCTCCTTTTGGAGCTACTGTAACCATTGATAATAGATCCACAGGTGTAATATCAAGTTTTAATTTTTCAATTACATCTTCTGATACAGTTCTTGATTTCGCAAATTCGCTATAAGTTTTAACCATCTTTTGATACATTATTACATCATTATAATTTTGATTTTGGTTTTGTGATTCACTAACCTCGCTCTTTCCTATTATAACTGATATATCTGATTTATAAGTTGGTTTAATAACAAATATGCTGATTACAGCACTTAAGATTGTTGCAAGTAGAGTAATTCCTAAAATGATTTTAAATCTTTTCTTTATTATAAAAATATATTCTTTTAATTCCATTAGTTTCCTCCATACATTGAAATAATTTTATAAAATTATTGATTTAATTTTATAAAACTCTTTTAATTTTATTATTTAATAGTTTTTTCTATCTCTTTAATTATATCATCTTCTGGACTTATTTCTTTACCTTTTGAAATATATACTTCAGCATTCTTTTTATCTCCTATTTTTAAATAAGAAACTGCTAAATTTGTACAAAATTCAATACTTTGAGATACCTCAAATCCTTTCTTAAAATATATAATAGAATTGTTATAATCACCTATAGAAGCATAATTAAGTCCTAATTCATTTACTACCTCTAAAATATCACTATCTATTGATCTACTTTCATTTAAATAGTATATAGCCTTTTGATAATTGCCTGTAATCCTATAAGCTACAGCTATATGATAAAAAAGCATAGGATTTTCTTCATGATCTTTTACTAAAGGCAATAACTTTTCTAATGCCTTTTTAGGATCATCATAAATCAATTCTTTTCCATCTTGATAATTTAATGATTGAAGTATAGTCTCTTTAAGATGTAGTGATTGAGTCTTAAACTCTCCTTCCCGCTTTACACATTCTTCAATAGCTAGTATTGCATTTTCATACTCTTCTTCATCTTTATATATTAATGCTTCATAAAAGTATGGGAGATCATAACTATTTATAGTTTTTAAATAGTCAATAAGTTCTAATTCTTCTTTTATAAATTCATTTTCTTTTGTTCTTAATATTTCTAGTATCCATATAGCCTTTTCAATATTTTCTTCATCATCATCTACTGAAATTAATCCCTTAAGTAGCACATATGCATCTTCATAATTCTTTTCTTTAACATAGCATGCTATTTCACCCTTTACGTACTTTATAGATTCTTCATTTTTTATAACTAAGGCTTTATATATATTGTTATATTCAAACTCACTATCTGCACCTAGTATTAAAAATATAGATTTTACTATTTTATTTAAAGGTATACTTTCTAATTTTAAAGTTTCTACAATTTCTTTAGTAATATAAGAAGACTCTACAGGTATAAATATATTATCTTTGTTTATTAATTTTGTGTTGAAAAGTTCTTCTACCACTTCTTTTTTAACTTCTATAAAAATTAACTTTTGTAGTTTTTGTTTGAATTTAGAGTTTATATCCAAAAAAACCCTCCTTATTTAATAATCATTCTATTACCTTTTTAATTTTAAACATAACTAATGTTCTATATCCATAGCATTATTTACTATATCCATTATGCTATGTTCTAATTTAACAATTTTTTCTTCAGCGTCAATGCTATCATAAGACCATGCTGAAATATAAATTTTAATTTTAGGTTCCGTACCTGAAGGTCTAACAACAAACCAGGATTCATCCTTTAATATAAATTTAAGTACATTTGATTTTGGAAGACCTATGATTTTTTCTTCTATTTTAATAAGATCTTTTTCAACTCCAGTTTTATAGTCTAACTTCTTTATTATATTAACATTATTTATAGTAGGTTTCATTGAATGTCTTAAGTAATCTATACATCTTTCAATTTTATCTTGTCCTTCTTTACCTTGTAATTTAATAGATATAAGCTTTTCTTTATAATAACCATATCTATTATATATTTCAAGCAAGGCATCATATAAAGTTTTCCCTTTTTCTTTATAATATAATGTCATTTCTGATATTAACATAGCTGTTATAATTGCATCTTTATCCCGCACAAAATCTCCTGCTAGATACCCATAGCTCTCTTCGAATGCAAATATAAAATCTTTTTGTTTATTATTTTCATATTCTGTAATCTTTTCTCCTATATACTTAAATCCAGTAAGCACATCCATAACTTCCACATTATAATCTTTTGCTATCTTTTTTACTAGATCTGTAGTAACAATAGTTTTTAATATAATTGGGTTCCTTGGCATTAAACTGCTTTCTTTTAAAGATTGCATAATATAATTAGATAAAAGAATGCCTATTTCATTTCCACTTAATGATTTATATTCTTCTTTATCAAATACTACTACCCCAATTCTATCACAATCTGGATCTGTTCCAAATATTATATCAGGCTTTATTTCATAAGCCAGATTTATAGCTAGCTCAAAAGATTTAGGGTCTTCTGGGTTTGGATACTCTACTGTTGGAAAATCCCCATTTGGCTCTTCTTGCTTTTTAACCACATGTACATCTGTATACCCTAATTGTTTTAACATATTTCTCATTGGTATATTACCTGAGCCATGTATAGGTGTGTATATTATTTTAAGGTTCTTTGCATTTTCCTTTATCATATCTTTTCTTATAGATAACCTTTTTACTTTATCTATATAAGAAGAATCTATGTCTTCTCCAATAATATTAAATAAATTCTTTTCTATTGCTAGTTCCTTTTTTATTGTTTTGACCCCTTCAAATACTTTGACGTTATTAATATATTTATATATATCTTTAGCCTTAGTATCAGTAATTTGTCCCCCGTCTTCACCATATACTTTATATCCATTATATTCTTTAGGGTTATGGGAAGCGGTTATCACTATCCCTGCATTACAGTGTAGCTGCCTCAATGCATAAGAAAGCATAGGAGTTGGCCTTAAATATTCAAATAAGTAACACTTGATCCCATTAGCACAAAGCGTTAGTGCTGTTTTTTCAGAAAACTCTTTTGACATATTTCGTGAATCATAAGCAATGGCTACGGAAGACTCTTTATATGTGCTATTTAAATATTGAGCTAAACCTTCTGTTGCTTTACCTACAGTATATAAATTCATTCTATTTGTTCCAGCACCCATTAATCCTCTTAACCCACCAGTTCCAAATTCTAAATCTTTATAAAATCTATCAATTATTTCTGTTTGATTATTCTTAATTGAAATTAGCTCACCTTTAGTATTATTATCAATGAACTTTGAACTTAACCATTCCTCATATACCTTATAATGATACATATTATTATCCTCCTAGAAATTCTTAACAAACCTATTATACTAAAAAAGATCTTATAAGTACACCCAAGTATTTATAAATAGCACATATTATATTTTTTTATTACCTTTTGATATTGCATTTAAGCACTATATAACATATAATAATATTGTTTTTCAAGAGATGTAAATTTAAATATTTATTAGATTATAACAGGAAAGAAGGTGCTATAGTAAGGTGTATAAATTAGATCAAAATGAAACCCCATTGTTTGATTCTTTAATGGAATATGTAAATAGAGAAACTATACCATTTCACGTTCCTGGCCATAAAAAGGGCATTGGTATGGATGAAGAATTTAAAAGTTTTATGGGTATAAATCCATTTAAAATTGATGTAACTGTATTTAAGCTAGTGGATAGTCTTCATCACCCTACAGGTCCCATAAAAAAGGCTCAAGAACTGGCAGCAGATGCCTATGGATCAGAAGATGCATTTTTCTCAATCCATGGAACTTCTGGTGCAATTCAAGCTATGATAATGTCCGCAGTAGGTTCCGGTGATACATTATTAGTTCCAAGAAATGTACATAAATCTGTTACTGCTGGAATTATCCTAAGTGGCGCTACCCCGGTATATATGCAGCCTGAATTAGATAAGAACTTAGGTATAGCTCAAGGTGTAACCCCAGAGACTGTAGAAGCAACCTTAAAAGACCATCCTGAAACAAAGGCAGTTTTGATAATAAACCCTACTTACTATGGTGTAGCTACAGATTTAAAGCGTATAGCTGAAATCGTTCATAGTTATGATATACCTTTAATTGTAGATGAAGCACATGGTCCTCACTTAAGATTTAATGATAAATTACCACTATCTGCAATAGATGCTGGTGCTGATATATGTGCTCAAAGTACACATAAAATAATAGGTGCTTTAACTCAATGTTCTTTATTACATGTTAACTCAAAATATATAGATTCTTCAAGAGTTCAACAGATTCTAAATTTATTACAAACAACCTCGCCATCTTATATACTCATGGCGTCATTAGATTGTTCTAGGCGTCAGATTGCACTTCATGGTAAAGAACTGCTTGAAGGTTCATTAGCACTTTGTAGCTATGCTAGAGATGAGATAAATAAAATACCAGGACTTTATTGTTTTGGTGATGAAATATTAGAATCCCCTGGAGTATTTTCACTAGATCCCACAAAGCTTACAATTACTTGTAGAGACTTAGGTATTACAGGATATGATTTAGATATGATTTTGTCTACAAAATATCATATTCAAATGGAGCTTTCAGATCTTTATAATGTTTTGGCAGTAGGCTCTTTTGGAGATACTAAAGAAAGCATAGATAAACTTATAGAAGCCTTAAAAGAAATAAGTGCAGAGTACTCATATAAAAATTCTAAAAAGCCAGATTTTATTGATATACCGTCTATACCTGAAAGAATATTAATACCTAGAGATGCTTTTAACAGCAATAAGGAATCAATTCTTCTAGATGATAGTATAGGTTTAATTAGCGGTGAATTTTTATTAGCTTATCCACCAGGAATTCCAATTTTATGTCCTGGAGAAAAAATCACTGAAGAAATAATAAGCTATGTAAATGAACTTAAAGATGCAGGGCTTTATGTTCAAGGTACAGAAGATCCGAAGGTAGAATATATAAAAGTTGTAAAATAACAAAAAAGTGGAGATTTGACTCTCCATTTTTTTGTTTTATTAGTTTTATTAGTTTTATTAGTTTTAAAACTCTAACCCTATTTTAAATGCCTTCTTATTAAGATCTAATGCTTTATTAGGCACATTGTTTTCCAAAACTTTTCCCCAATCCATATCTTCTAAATTTAATGCTTTAATTAACGCCCCTAATAAAATAATGTTTTGAGCTTTTATATTCCCAAGATCCTTTGCCATAGTATAAGCATCAACAATAACAGTGTTTTTAACCAAAGCTTTCAATCTACTGCTAACCTCTTTGGGATAACCTTCCATACCTATAAGTACAGTAATAGGATATATTTCATAATCATTAACTATCAAAGTACCCTCGTCTTTTAAATAAGAAACCCATCTGGCAGCCTCACTTTTTTCAAATGAAACAATTACATCTACAGTTCCTTTTTCAATTAATGGTGAACAAACACATTCTCCATACCTTACTTGAGTTGTTACACTTCCTCCTCTTTGCGCCATTCCGTGTACTTCTGACATTTTTACGTCATAACCAAAATTCAAAAGTCCTTCTGTCAATACCTTAGATGCTAATATGGTTCCTTGACCCCCTACACCTACAAATAAAATATTTTTAGTATTACTCATTTTATTCACCTACCTTTTCAATAGCTCCGAACTTACATACCTGCTTACATATTTCGCACCCATTACACATATCTTTATCTATGCTTACAATTCCATCTTTATAATTTAATGCAGGGCATCCAACCTTTAAACAGGCTTTGCACTTTTTGCATTTTATAGGATCTATTTTGCACTTCATATGTGCTCTGTACTTTATTACATCTTTTATCAAAGCGCAGGGCTGCTTTGCTATTATAACAAAAGGCTCTTCACTTTCATAAGCTTCTTTTACAGCAGCTTCAGTAACCTTTAAATCATAAGGATCTACAACCCTCAAGTTCTCTTTTTTAATTCCCAAGGATAATACTAATCCTTCGATATCTATTATAGGTGCATTTTTACGTTGAAGTGTTTTCCCTGTACCAGGATTTTCTTGATGACCTGTCATACCTGTAATCCTATTATCTAATATACATGTAACTATTGGAATTCCGTTATAAACAGAATCTATAAGTCCTGTTATTCCAGAGTGAAAGAATGTTGAGTCACCTATAAATGCAAACACCTTTGATTTATCTCCAGATAGTTCCCTTGCCTTTTGCATCCCAAGTCCTGATGAAATAGAAGCTCCCATACAAATAACTGTATCTGTAACACTAAGTGGTGGCATCATTCCAAGAGTATAGCACCCTATATCCCCTGTAGCTATTATATCCTTATATTTTGATACGGCATAAAACATTCCTCTATGTGGACACCCAGCACAAAGCACTGGAGGTCTTGATGGTGGAACTATATCCGTTATATAATTCGAATCCGATTTTTTACCTAAAATAGCTTCTCTTATAATTTCTGGATTCAATTCTCCACATATAGGAATTATATCTTTACCTATACAATCTATTCCCATTACCTTTATAGCATTTTCTAAATAAGGTTCATTTTCTTCTATTACATAAAGTTTGTCCACTTTTCTAGAAAAATCTTTTATTAATTTATCTGGCAGAGGATAACTCATTCCTATTTTAAGATAAGATGCATCATTACCGAAAACTTCTTTGGCATACTGATAGCTTATACCACTAGTTATTATTCCTATAGATTTATCATTCATCTCTACCTTATTTAAAAATGTTATATTAGAGAGTTCTCTTAATCTTTCTAACCTTTCTTCTACCTCATAATGTTTCTTTCTGGAATTAGCAGGTATCATAGCATATTTTGATATGTTTTTTACATAGGGTTTAACAGGAACCTCTAGCTTTTCTCCAAGTTCAACAGGTCCTTTCGAGTGAGAAATTCTAGTAGTACTTCTAAATAAAACAACAGTATCAAAATCTTCACTTATCTTAAAGGCTTCTTTCATAAATATTCTACACTCATCTGAATCAGAAGGTTCTATAAGTGCTATCTTTGAATGGGGTGCATATAGTCTATTGTCTTGCTCATTTTGAGATGAGTGCATACCTGGATCATCTGCAGTTACTACTACAAAGCCACCATTAACACCTTCATAAGCCATGGTAAAGAGTGGATCTGCTGCTACATTGAGTCCTACATGTTTCATAGCTGATAAGCTTCTAGCTCCACCTATAGATGCTCCAGACGCAACTTCGAATCCTACCTTCTCATTTGGTGCCCATTCTGCATAAACCCCTTCATAAGTAGCAAAGTTCTCTAATATTTCTGTGCTAGGTGTACCAGGATATCCTGATGCAATTTTACAATCTGCTTCATAGGCACCTCTTGCAATAGCTTCATTTCCTGACATTATAACTTTCATAAAATCTCCTCCTAAAAATTAGTCCATCAGCGCTCCAAGTGCTATGGAATATAGCTTTGACATTGCTGAATCTGCTCTTGATACCAAAACTATCGGACATTTAGCTCCCACGATTATACCTGCACTTTTAGCATTTCCAAAATAAGTTAATGACTTTCCTAAAAAGTTACCAGATTCTATATTTGGAACAAGTAGTATATCAGCATCTCCTGCAACTTCACTTTTAATCCCTTTATGATTTGCAGCCTCTTTAGATATTGAATTATCAAGTCCTAATGGTCCATCAACTAAACACCCTTTTATTTGTCCTCTTTTATTCATTTGAGATAACATAGAGGCATCTAATGTAGATTGCATGGAAGGGTTAACGGTTTCAACAGCGCATATGGCTGCCACCTTAGGAGTTTGAATTCCAAGGCTACTTGCAACAAACACCGCATTATTTATTATTGCAACTTTATCATTAACATCTGGATAAGGTATCATTCCTCCATCTGTTAAAAAGAGTAATTTATGATAAGTTGGTGTTTCGTAAACCATAACATGTGAAAGTATCCCTTTACCTCTAAGATCTGCTTTTTTATCAAGTACCGCTTTTAATAAATCTGCAGTATTTATCATTCCTTTCATTATAAAATCAGCTTTTCCTAAGGATACCTCTTCTACTGCAATCTTTGCTGCATTTTTACTATTCTCTTCATTTATAATTTTCGCACCTTTAAGTAATATATTTTCATCTTTTAAAATAGATTCAATTCTTTGTTTATTTCCAACTAACGTAGCATTTACAATTCCTAAATTAACAGCTTTTGCTACAGCTTTTAATATTTCACTATCATCCGCAACAGCTACGGAAATAGTTTTAACAGGTTTATTCTTAGCCATATCAATAAGTTGTTCTAATTCCTTAACCATATAACCCTCCCCTATATTTTTTATAAGAAGTTAATTTAATTAGTTATAACTTCCTATAAATAACTTTTGTGACCTTCTTTTAGTATATTACAACTAGTCGATATATTCAATTTATTCTATTTAATTATTCATATGTGATTAAATATTTCGCATAAAAAAGAGTCTTATATGAATATAAGACTCTTTTTTATAGGTTAAAAATGTTAATTTTATAATTAAAGCTGTAATATAAAATGAAGATAATAAAACACCATTACAGACGAGAATAGTATACTATCAAATCTGTCTAATATTCCACCATGACCTGGTATTAAGTTACTATAATCTTTTATACCTACATATCTTTTTATAGCTGATGCTGATAAATCACCAAATTGACCTGCTATGGCACCTAATAATCCCAATATAACATAATGATAATTTGCTATTGGTACACTCTTACTTATAAAAAATCCAAAAGCACCACAAACTACCATACTACCAATTAGTCCTCCAATAGATCCTTCTATAGTCTTTTTAGGACTTACCTTAGGACATAATTTTCTTTTCCCAAAAATTCTACCTGTATAATAAGCTGCCGTATCACAAATCCATGAAGATAAAAATATTATCCATACCATGTATTTTCCATATTGCATCTGATTTACTAATGAAATAAAACTAAAGAATATCCCGCAATAAATAAACCCTAATAACGTTACAGATATATCTATAAAATTATACTTCACATTTAATACTGAATTTATTAAAAGGATAAAAATTAATAGTATAATAATAAATAATGATATCTCGGAATTTGAATTAAATATATAATAAAAAACACAAGCTATATACCCTAGTATTGGCATAGGTTTAATATTTACAGCTTTAGCTGCATTATATATTTCATACATTCCAATTAAGGACAAAGCTAAAGACATAACTTTCAAATACGGTCCTCCTATAAATAAAAACACAATAAGAGGAGATAACATTAATGCACCTAGATACCTATTATTAGATTTCAACTTACCACCTACATTCTTTATTTTACCCTACCAAATCTTCTATCTCTCATTTGATAGTCTGCTATAGCCTTATGGAGATCTTTCACCCCAAAATCTGGCCAGTATATATTAGAATACCAAAACTCAGAATAAGCACACTGCCATAATAAAAAATTACTTATTCGTTGTTCTCCACTTGGTCTTATTATTAAATCTGGATCTGGCATATCTTTTGTATAAAGATACTTATTAAAAGTTTTTTCATCTATTGGTTGTTTTAATATGCCTTTTTCGCTAAAGTCTTTAATCAAGCTGTTAACAGCATAGACTATTTCATCTCTTCCACCATAGTTCAAAGCTAAATTCATAGTTACGCCTGTATTGTTTTTAGTTTTTTCATATGCACTAATAAGTTCTTTTTGGCATGATAAAGGTAATTTTGTTATATCTCCAATATGATTTATAACTACACCATTTTCATGTAATTCATTAAATTCATTTCTTAAATACTGAATCAAAAGTCCCATTAATGTATTTATTTCTTCCTTTGGTCTCTTCCAGTTTTCTGTAGAGAAGGCATATAACGTTAAATACTTTACTCCTAATTTATTACATTCTTTAACAATACACCTTATTGTCTCTACCCCAGCTTTATGTCCCATGGATCTTGGTAAATTCTTTTCTTTTGCCCATCTTCCATTTCCATCCATGATTATAGCTATATGTTTTGGTATATTATCCATATCTAATTTTAGCTGTTCATTTATCTTAATAGATCTTTTCTTAAATATATTAAACAATTACAATGCCCCCAATACTAAAAAAATATTAAATAAAACCCGCAAAGCAGGTTTTATTTATTTTAAACTTAAAGATATTTAACTATACTGACATTACTTCTTTTTCTTTATCATCTATTATAATGTCCACTTGTTTTATATAGCTGTCTGTAAGCTTTTGTATATCATCTTCTACATTTTTAACTTCATCTTCTGAAAGACTTCCATCTTTTTTCATATTCTTTATTTTATCGTTACTTTCTCTTCTTATAGATCTTATGGCAACCTTAGAATCTTCCCCTGATTTTTTTATATTTTTAACTAGATTTTTCCTAGTTTCCTCAGTAAGCTCTGGTACCATAAGTCTTATAACAGTTCCATCATTTGAAGGATTTATACCTAAGTCTGATTTTAAAATTGATCTTTCAATATCTTTAAGAAGTGATTTTTCCCAAGGCTGGATTAGAATTACCCTAGGTTCTGGGGCAGAAATATTCCCTACCTGACTTAAAGGTACCATACTCCCGTAATATTCTACCTCTATTCTATCGAGCATTGTAGGATTTGCCCTACCTGCCTTCATAGTAGATAAATCACTTTTTAGTACCATTGTTGTCTTTTTCATCTTGTCTTCAGCTTTTTTAATAATATCTTTTATCATAATAACCCTCCTATATTATTTTGATGATATTAGAGTACCTAATTTTTCACCCATTATAGCTTTTTTTATATTCCCTGGATTATCTAATCCAAATACTAAGATAGGTATGTTATTATCCATACATAAAGATGCAGCCGTTGAATCCATTACTTGTAGTCCCTTTTCTAATACTTCCATATGAGACAAATTATCAAACTTTATAGCATCATTATATTTATGGGGATCTTTATCATAAACTCCATCTACCTTTTTAGCTAATAATATTACATCGACTTCCATTTCTGCAGCTCTTAATGCAGCAGTTGTATCTGTAGAGAAATATGGATTTCCAGTTCCTGCAGCAAATATCACAACTCTTCCTTTTTCTAAATGTCTCATTGCTCTTCTTCTTATAAATGGTTCTGCGATTTCCTTCATTTCAATTGCAGTTTGCACCCTAGTATGCACGCCTACATTTTCAAGAGAATCTTGAAGAGCTAATGCATTTATGCAAGTTGCTAGCATCCCCATATAGTCTGCTGTAGCTCTGTCCATGCCTTTGCCACTTCTTCCTCTCCATATGTTTCCGCCTCCAACAACAACACCTATCTCTACTCCCATGTCCACTAATTCTTTAATTTCTATAGCTATTCTTGTGGCAACATCAAAGTCGATACCAAATCCATTATCTCCTGCTAGTGCTTCTCCAGATACTTTAAGTATTATTCTCTTGTACTTGCAAACTTCCATATAATAACCCCCGTAAAATTATTGCTTATAATAGATATTTTTAAAAAAAGAGAACACGCAGTGTTCTCTTTTTTATTTTCCCTGCTGCATTTGCTTTTGAACTTCTTCAGCAAAGTTTTCTTCTTTTTTCTCTATTCCTTCGCCCTTTTCGAATCTTTCAAATCTATTAATCTTTATTTCAGATCCTACTTCCTTGGACTTTTCTTTCAAATACTTTGAAATTGTGTAATCAGCATCTTTTACCCAAACTTGCTCAACTAAACAAACTTCTTTATAGTATTTTTGAATTCTACCTTCAACCATTTTTTCAACTATCTTTTCAGGTTTTCCTTCATTTAAAGCTTGAACTTTATATATTTCTCTTTCTTTTTCAATTGATACTTGATCTACAGATGTTTTATCTAAGAATAATGGATTAGTTGCTGCAATTTGCATAGCAACATCTTTAGCAACTGTTTCTAATATTTCGTTGCTATTTTCACATCCTAATTCAACTAAAACTCCAATTCTGCCGCCACCATGAACATAGCTTGCTATCACACCATTTTGAACATTTAATTTAACAAATCTTCTAATGTTCATATTTTCCCCAAGCTTTGCTATTAAATCAGTTAAAACTTCTTTTAAAGATTTAGCTTTATTATCTATATGTTTTTCTTCTATAAATTCTTCAATATTCTTTGCATTAGAAACTGCAGCCATTTTAGCTAAGCTCTTAGCAAATTTTATAAACTCTTCATTTAGTGAAACAAAATCAGTTTCACAATTTAATTCAACCATACCAGCTTGTTTTTTGTCTTCAGAAATGAATGTTTCAACTACTCCTTCTGAAGCAATTCTACCAGCCTTTTTAGCTGCTGCTGCTAATCCCTTTTCTCTCAATACTTCAACTGCTTTTTCCATATTTCCTTCTGCTTCAGTTAAAGCTTTTTTGCAATCCATCATTCCAGCACCAGTCATATCTCTTAGTTCTTTTACAGACTTTGCAGTAATCATTTTAATTCCTCCCTATTCAGTTAGTTTAAATGGCAAATGAGATTTAAACCTCATCTACCATTCATATCAACTATTCAGCTAGTTGTTCACCTTGTCTTCCTTCTATAACAGCATCAGCCATTCTTCCAGTTATCAACTTAACTGCTCTTATTGCATCATCGTTTCCTGGTATTATATAATCAACTTCATCTGGATCACAGTTTGTGTCAACTATTCCTACTACAGGAATTCCTAATATCTTAGCTTCTGAAACAGCATTTTTTTCTTTTCTTGGGTCAACAACAAATAATGCTCCAATGTTGCTTACATCCATGTTTTGAATTCCACCTAAATTAGCTTCTAGTTTTTCCATTTCATTTCTAAGATGAGTTACTTCTTTCTTTGGAAGAACGTCGAATGTTCCATCTTCTTCCATAGTTCTTAAGTCATTTAATCTTTTTATTCTAGCTTTTATAGTTTTAAAGTTTGTTAACATTCCACCTAACCATCTATTGTTAACAAAATGCATTCCTGATCTTTCAGCTTCCTCACGTATAGCTTCTTGAGCTTGCTTTTTAGTTCCAACAAATAGAATATCTTTTCCATCTACTGATAATTGTCTAATGAAATCATAAGCGTTATCTATTTTCTTAACTGTTTTTTGAAGGTCGATTATATATATACCATTTCTTTCAGTAAATATATATGGAGCCATTTTAGGGTTCCACCTTCTTGTTTGATGTCCAAAATGAACACCTGCTTCTAATAATTGTTTCATTGAAATTACTGCCATTTTATATACCTCCTTGGTTTTTACCTCCATCGTTCTCATATCCATAAAATACCCTTAGGGCACCACTTTATAAATTGAACAATGTGTGTATTTTCTCTTTTGATAGTATATCATAATGCTATCATAGTAGCAATATGTATTTTAAAATTCATCAACATTTTTATTGATTTAATCCTTTTAATCCAAAATGATATAAAAAAAAGGTAAAAGGATAATTCCTTTTACCTTTTTTATTTCATCTTTTTTAATTCATCTAGTAACTTATCATTCAATATCTTTATATGTGTACCCTTCATTCCTAAAGATCTCGATTCAATTACTCCTGCACTTTCAAACTTTCTAAGAGCATTTACGATAACTGATCTAGTGATTCCAACTTTATCAGCTATTTTAGAAGCTACTAACAGACCTTCACTTCCATTTAACTCGTTAAATATGTGTTCTACAGCTTCTAGTTCAGAATAAGATAAGGTACCAATAGCTAATTGTACTACTGCTTTTTTACGAGCTTCCTCTTCTATTACATCTTGCTTAGCTCTTAACATTTCAAGTCCTACAATTGTAGCACTATACTCTGCTAAAACTAAATCATCATCAGTAAATAGATCTCCAAATCTAGCTAAAAGTAAAGTACCAATTCTATCCCTGTTTCCTATTATAGGAACTATCGTAGAATTCTTTTCTAGTGAGTTGCATTCACAATTATCTTCAAAGACACAACTTCCCTTACTTGGAACATTTGATATTGTTTCATGAATATTTAAAAGATTATTGTTATAGTCTTCTGGGAATCTCCCTTCATCTAAAACATTTCTTTTTACTTTATCGCACTCAAATCCTTTGGAAAAATTATGTCCTAGTATTTTTCCTTTTCTGCTTACTATATAAACATTACATTCCAGAACTTCACTTAGGATCTTACAAATATCATCAAATACTACTGGTTCTGCTCCAGATTTTTGAAGTATCTTATTTAGGCTTCTTGCTTTACTCAATAATGTAGACATTTTATTCCTCCTTACAATAAATTATATAAAACATCTAATTCATATACATTTATATAACTTTTAAGTCTATTGACTATTCTAAATATTTAATCATTTCTAAATATTTAGAATAGTCGTAGCTTTACCTAAATCATAATATCATACTATAGAATAAGTTTCAACCTAAATCTTATTAATTCAACATATTTTTGACTATATTAAAATTAAATTATCAGTAATAAGTTGCTAATTATTGATAAATTACTTATTCTTCAGCTTGTTTTTCTATAATTTCTTTAAACTTGCACTCTACATTAGAGCATTCTAAATAATTCCCTTTAGATTTACTGTATTTTTTATACATAAATGTTCCACATTTAATGCACTTTTTTTCTGAAGGTTCAAACCAACTAATAAAATCACATTCTGGATAACTAGAGCACCCATAAAATCTATTACCTTTTTTGCTTCTTTTAGCAACTAATATCCCCCCACACTTAGGGCATGGAGCTTTTAGTTCTTCCACTATAGCCTTAGTGTTTTTACATTCTGGGTATGCAGGACAAGCTAAAAACTTACCAAATCTTCCGTGTTTAATAACCATTAGTTTGCCGCATTTATCGCAAGGTACTTCACTTACTTCATCCTCTATTGTTATTTTACATATCTCTTTTTCAGCTATATCTATAGATTCCTTTAACGGTTTAAAAAACTCATCTACAACTTCTTTCCATGGCTCCGTTCCTTCTTCTACACTATCTAGTTTATTTTCCATTGCAGCAGTAAACTCTATGTCAACTATTTGTTTAAAATATTTTTCCATAATATCATTTACTATTTTACCTAGATCTGTTGGTAATAAGTTCTTTTTCTCTCTATCAATGTATTTCCTGCTAAAGAGTGTAGATATAGTTGGTACATAAGTACTAGGTCTTCCTATTCCATTTTCCTCCATGGTTTTAACAAAACTTGCTTCTGTATACCTAGCAAGAGGCTGTGTGAAATGTTGTTTAGGATTTATATCACAACATTTTAAAATTTCATCTTCAATAAGCTCAGGTATTTTTGTGTTTTCTTCTTCTGTATCAGGAGCATAATCATACACTTTCATAAAACCCTCAAATTTAATTGATGATCCACTAGCTCTAAAAGTATAATCTCCATTCTTTACCTCTACTGAAATAGTATTTAATATACAAGATGACATTTGACTTCCTACATATCTATTCCATATAAGTAAATACAATTTATATTGTTCTGGTTTAAGACTTGCTTTTACCTTCTCTGGAGTAATATTTATATCTGAAGGTCTTATAGCTTCATGGGCATCTTGTATATTCTTTTTACTCTTATAAACTCTAGGCTCTTTTGGTAAATAGTCTTTACCATAGGTGCTTTCGATAAATTCCATAGCATATCCTTGAGCTTCCTCAGATATACGTACAGAATCCGTCCTCATATAAGTAATTAAACCAATAGTACCATAGCCCTTTATTTCAACTCCTTCATAAAGTTGTTGAGCTACAGACATAGTTTTTTTAGTTGCAAAGTTTATCTTTTTATACGCTTCTTGTTGCAATGTACTTGTTGTAAATGGAGGAAGCGGATTTTTATTTTTTAAAGACTTCTTAATCTTTTCTACTTTGAAATCATTGCTTTTTATATCTTCAATAATATTATTAGCTTCTTGTTCATCTTTTATTTCTATCTTTTTGTTATTATAACCTGTAAGTTTTATAGGAAATTTTATTTTTTCCTTTAAAATGCTGCATTCTATACTCCAATACTCTTTTGGAATAAACTTTTCAATTTCTGCTTCTCTATCACAAATCAAATGTAGCGCTGCTGATTGAACCCTACCTGCACTAAGTCCCCACTTTACATTTCTCCATAAAATTGGGCTTATTTCATATCCAACTAGCCTATCTAGAACTCTTCTTGCTTGTTGAGCATCTACTAAATCTTCATCTATAGTTCTTGAGTTCTTTATAGAATTTTTTACGGCAGTTTTAGTAATTTCATTAAACTCTATTCTACATTTATCTTTTTTGTCTATTTTTAGTGCTGTGGCTAAATGCCATGAAATAGCTTCTCCCTCTCTATCAGGGTCTGTTGCAAGATAAACTTTATCGCTTTTTTTTGCAAGTTTTCTTAGCTTATCTAATAATTCACCCTTACCTCTTATTGTAATATATTTAGGGTCATAATTATTTTCTATGTCCACTCCTAGTTGACTTTTAGGCAAATCTCTAACATGTCCCATAGATGCCTCTACTATATAATTTTTTCCTAAATACTTACCGATTGTTTTTGCCTTTGCTGGTGATTCAACAATAACTAAATTTTGTCCCATATAATACTCCATAATGAAATGGAGATTTCACCCCCTACGTAATATAATCCCACAGATATCTTTTATACTATTTCTTATACATATTTATTGTACTTTCTATTTAACTTTATATTATCATATTTAAATCTTCTTAACATAATAGTCTCCTGCTAAACATATTATTTCTTCAGCAAGTTGCATTTCAAATAATAACTCATACAGTACCTTTATGTCAATATTACTTTTGTTAATTATTTCATTTATATGTATGGGCCTATCCTCAATAAACTTCATTAAAAAGCTTTTGTTTAAGTTGATTTTATTATTTTTACCACAATCATTAATCTTTTTATCAATTCCTACTAGCTCTAATATATCATTTATTCCTGTATATATATATGCACCATCTCTTATGATATCATTGCATCCTCTACTTTGCTTCCAGTAATAGCTACCTGGCACAGCCATTACATCTTTACCTTGAAGCAATGCATAATTAGCTGTTATTAATGTTCCACTTCTCTCTGCTGCTTCTACTATTACTACTAATTTACTAAGGCCACTTATTATTCTATTTCTTCTTGGAAAGTTAATCTTATAGGGTGGTGTTCCTGGCATAAATTCAGAAATGACACAACCTCTTTTAGAAATTTCTTCATATAAAGTTTTATTTTCTTTTGGATAAATAAGATCTAATCCACAACCTAATATGGCAGTTGTATAAAGTCCCTCTTTAAGTGATACATTGTGAGCTATGCTATCTATTCCTCTAGCTCCACCACTTATAATATTTATATCATATCCATTTAAGCCTTTAATTATTTGTTTAGTTATTTCCTCTCCGTAATTACTACATTTTCTAGACCCTATTATTGATATGTTGGTAGAGCATTGCACCCTTTTTATTTCTCCTTTGTAAAATAACATAAAAGGAGGTTCCTCTATGTCTTTTAAAAAAGGTGGGTATAAGTCTTCATTATAAAAGCAGTATCTCATATCATTTTTAAATATCATATCATTTAACTCTTCTGTCTTTATATAAATACTTGCTTCTAATTCCGTCCATATATAATTAAGATAATGGTTTTCTTTTTGTCTTTCAATATTGCTATATATATTCTCTACGCTTCCATAAGTCTCTAGCAATAATGTTTTTTTCATATTAGAGATTTTAGCTAAAACAAAATTCAATTCATATTTACCCATATATTTACCTCAAATCTTTTTTTCTAGAGTATAGCCATTAACACTTAAAGTTATAACAACTTTTTATAACTTTAAATAAATAATCTCTAATATACAATTGTATATTAGAGATTATTTTAACTTTTAAACATATAATACTAGTTTTTTATTAGGTCTAAATTATATCTTTAAGAAATCGTCTATACTGTATTGATTCTATAATATCATTTTTAGTTATATCTTTGTTTCCATTTAAATCTGCTATAGTTCTTGAAATCTTTAATATCTTATAATATCCTCTAGTGCTTAATCCATACTTTTCATAAATAGTCTTTAATATTTCACTAGAATCTTCATCTAATTTACAATATTCTTTAATATATTCTTTATTCATCTCAGAATTACATTTTATATTTCTATTTTTAAATCTATGAGTTTGTATTTCTCTTGCCTTAGCAACCCTTGCTTTTATGTCTTTAGAACTTTTTAAAGTTTCAGATCTATTATTTTTGTTTATATCATCATACTTTAAAGAAGGTACAAAAGAGAATAAATCTATTCTATCAAGCAAAGGCCCTGATAACTTTTGAAGATACCTTTTTCTTTCAGCTTCAGTACAAGTACATTGTTTAACTTCTGAGTGAGAAAGGTAAAATCCACATGGACATGGATTTAAGCTTCCTATGAATATAAATTTAGAAGGATAATCTATAGATCCTGTAAGTCTTGTTATAGTTACGTTTCCATCTTCTAATGGTTGCCTTAATAGCTCTAGCGTACCTCTATTAAATTCCAAAACTTCATCTAAGAAGAGAACTCCATTATGTGCAAGGGTTATCTCCCCCACCTTAAGGTCTCTTCCGCCACCTATTAATGCTGTTTTCGTTATACTGTGATGAGGATTTCTAAAGGGTCTTGATTTTATAAGACCTTGATGTTTATGAAGATTTCCTGACACACTGTATATTTTAGTTACTTCTACAGATTCATCATATGTTAACCCTGGAAGAATACATGGCATCCTTTTAGCTAGCATTGTTTTTCCTGACCCTGGTGGTCCATATAGTATCAGATTATGAAATCCTGCAGCGGCAACTTCCAATACTCGTTTTACACTTTCTTGTCCTACCACATCATCAAAATCATATTCTAATGGTTTTATACTGTTTTCTTCTTTTTCATCAGAACATCTTTTATATGGTAGCATATCTTTATATGTTAGGAAATGTATAACTTCTTTTAAATTTTTAAATGGAAAGGCTCTTATATCTTTACTTATCATACACTCATTAATATTTTCATAAGGCATAACAAAATCCTTTATTCCATTATTCATAGCTTCTAATATTATAGGAAGAATTCCTTTTACAGGTCTTAATTCACCGTTTAGAGAAAGTTCGCCCATAAACACAAATTCTTCTATACCTTCATATATTATCTGAGAACTTGCTAATAATATACCTAAGGCTATAGGCAAATCAAACACTGCCCCCTCTTTTTTTATGCTAGCCGGAGCAAGATTTACTGTTATTCTACCTACAGGAAAATCATATCCAGAGTTTATAATGGAAGTCCTTACCCTATCCTTAGATTCTTTTATAGCAGTATCCCCAAGTCCTACAATGTTAAATGTTGGTAGCCCATATGAAATATCTACCTCTACATCTACTAAAAATCCTTTAATGCCTGTATAGGCAGCACTATAAATTTTAATAGCCATAATTAAAAATCACCTCTAGTTAATTATTGACCATTATGTATATTTTTATAATTAGTGCTAATACTATTTTATAAGTTTTATGTGTTTTTGTATCATTTTATTTATAATACACCTTTTAACTAGTAAATAATAAATTATATAAAGAATAGGGTGATAATTTTGAAATCACAAAAAAAGGCCTTAGGATATCATGGTGAATCCTTAGCCCTAAACCATTTAATACTTCAAGGATATGAGATTATAGAAGCAAATTTCTTTTGTAAATTAGGTGAGATTGATATAATTGCAAGGGATAATAAATACATCTGCTTCGTAGAGGTTAAGACTAGGTATGGACCACATATATGCACAGCATTAGAATCCATAACCTATTCTAAAACTCAAAAAATAAAAAAAGCAGCTAAATTTTATATTCAACAAAATAATTTACATAAAAACTTTTTTAGATTTGATGCTATAGAAATATTATTAAATGAATATAGCACCCCAAAAATAAACCTCATTAAAGATGCTTTTCGCCTATAATGTTATTTAAAAAGCTTACTCTGTGTATTGAAGTTGCACCATACTTTTCTATAGCTTCAATATGTTTTCTTGTTCCATATCCTACATTGTGATCAAAATCATAATGCGGATAAATTTCAGCTTGTTCTTTCATTAAGTTATCTCTATAAACCTTTGCTATTATAGATGCTGCAGCTATGCTAGCGCTCTTTGCATCCCCTTTTATAACTGCTATATTAGGTGATTCAAATCCTTTTATAGTGTACCCATCAGATAAAATTAAATTTGGCTTTATATCTAAGCTATATACTGCCTTTTTAAATACTTCATTATTACAAAACCCAATACCTTTTTCATCAATATCGCTATTGCTGCAAAAAGATATTGAATAAGCTAATGCTTTTGATTTTATTATATTGCTAAGATGTTCTCTTTTCGCTTCAGTTAGCTTTTTAGAATCATTTAGATATAAAATCATATCTTTATTAATCACATCTAAATCCAATATAACAGCAGCAGAAACTATAGGGCCCGCAAGCGGTCCCCTTCCTACCTCATCTACCCCTGCAATTAGCTTAAAGTCTTCAAAACCCTTATCAAACATATATAGCTTTTCAATTCTCTTCAATTCCTTATTATAGTTTTCATAACCTCTCATAAAACGTATTGCTAAATTTTGAATTGATTTTCTATTATCTAATTCAAGTTTTTTATTTATGAAATCTACATCTTCTCTTTGTAGATTATAGAAATTAAGTGAATTTACATAACCTTTTAAAATATCTACAGACAAACCTTGAAAATTTTCATTGATCAAAATGTCTTTCAAAATATTCTCTCCTTAATTAAGGTGTCTCAAGAGATATCTTCCCTATCTTCCCACCTCTAAATTCATCTAATAACATTATTGCGATTCTATTATAATCAACACCACCACCAGCTATTATAGCGCCTCTTTTTTTACCTATAGATTCCATTATCTCTAAAGAGGTTCCTTCTAGTGTATCTAATTTATATCTATTCTTAAGGTTATTAGGATTTGTAATAACTAATCTTTCAATAAGTCTTAGTGCAAGCTCCTCTACGTCCATTATTTCATCTTTAATAGAACCTGTAAACGCTAAGTTTAAAGCAACGTCTTCATCTTCAAATTTAGGCCATAATATACCTGGGGTATCCATAAGTTCTACTCCTAAAGAAGTCTTTATCCATTGCTTATTTTTTGTAACACCAGGTTTATCCCCTACCCTAGCTATATTGTTTTTAGCCATCTTGTTTATAAATGAGGATTTACCAACGTTTGGTATCCCAACTACCATAGCTCTCCATACAATACTTTTAAGCCCCTTACTTTTCATTCTATCTTCTTTTTCCTTCAAAAGTTCTGATATAGCAGGCTTTATATTTTTAATACCGTCACCCGTTAAACTATTTACTTCTAATAGCTTAATTTTATCTGAAGATAAAGTTTTAATCCAATCTTTCGTAACCTTTCCTTCACTTAAATCAGACTTATTTAATAAAATAATTCTAGGCTTATTTTCACAAATTTCATTTACCTCTGGATTACTACTAGATTTAACTATCCTAGCATCTCTTATTTCTATAACTAAATCCACTAATTTTAAATTTTCTTTTATTTGTCTTCTGGTTCTTACCATATGACCTGGAAACCAATTTATTGCCATTAAGTTCACTTCCCTTCATTTTAAAAAAACATATATTTTTAAATAACAAAAATGGGACTATAAAAGTCCCTTTTGCTATAAAATAATTTATGTAACTATTATATATTATTTACGTTCTCTAACCTTAGCAGCCTTACCAACTCTATCTCTTAAGTAGAATAATTTAGCTCTTCTGATTTTACCTTTTCTTATTACTTCTATTTTTTCAACTATTGGAGCATTTAAAGGAAATGTTCTTTCTACCCCTACACCTGAAGCTAGTCTTCTTACAGTGAATGTTTCTCTTACTCCACCGTTTTGTCTCTTAAGAACAGTACCTTCGAAAATTTGTATTCTTTCTCTAGTTCCTTCTTTTATTCTTACGTGTACCTTAATTGTATCACCTACGTTAAAGTTTGGTAGGTCACTTCTTAGTTGTTCTGCTTCAATAGCTCTTATTAATTCATTCATTGTGTATTCCTCCTTAAACTAATTTAACGTTCTTGCCAGTATCTCTGACAGAGGACCGTTCGTACTAACACATTTGATATTTTATCACATATTCTAGGCAAATTCAATGTTTTCTTGTAACTTATTAATATATTTTATAACTTATCAATATTTTTTAATAATTTTATATCTTCTTTGCTAAGAGAAAACTTTTTAAAAAGGTCCAACCGATTTTTTTTAGTTAATAAAAGAGACATGGTTTTTCTCCATTTCCTTATGTTCTCATGATGACCGGAAATAAGTACTTCTGGTACCCTTTCACCATTAAAAACTTCAGGTCTTGTGTACTGAGGATACTCTAGAAGCCCATTATAAAAAGATTCATCTTCATAGCTGCTACTGCTAGATAATACCCCTGGCACCAGTCTACATATGCTATCTATTACTGGTATAGCAGCCATTTCACCACCGGTAAGTATAAAGTCCCCTAAAGATATTTCCTCATCAATGTAATTATAAACTCTCTCATCTATCCCCTCATAATGTCCACATAAAAAGATAATATTTTCTTCCTTTGATAAATCATTGGCCTTAGATTGTGTAAAAGTTGTACCTTTAGGCCCTAAAAATATTACCCTGCCTCCATTGTTTTCTTTAACATGCTTTATGCAATCAACAATGGGTTGCGGAGACATGACCATACCAGCTCCACCGCCATAAGGATAATCATCTACCTTCTTGTGCTTATTTTCTGTAAAGTCCCTTATATTAAAGCAATTTATATCTATAATTCCCTTTTCTCTAGCTTTGGCTAATATACTATGATTGAATACACTAAACATCTCTGGAAACAATGTTAGGATATCAATCTTCATATTGCCACTCCTTTATAGGTCTTATAATAATCTTATGAGAATCTATATCTACATCAAGTACTATATCTTTTAAGGCTGGTATCAAAACCTCTTTTTCATCTTTAATCCAATATACATCATTGCTACCTGTTTTAATTACATCATATATCTTTCCTATTTTGTTTTCTAATGTATCATATACTGTACAGGATAATAAGTCTGTCACAAAATAACTGTCTTTTGGAAGTCTAACTGCTTCTTCCCTTTTTATTTGGATATATTTATTTCTTAAACTTTCTGCACCTTCCATAGTATCAATACCTTCTATTTTAAGTATAACCCTATCAACTTGCATCTTACACCAAACTATAGTTTTCTCATTTCCATCTACATATACATTTTTCAATTTCCTAAATCTCTTCATATCATCTGTTAGAGGAATTACTTTAACTTCCCCTTTTACCCCATGAGGTTTACTTATTTGACCTACGGATAAATAATCTTCCACATATTCACCACCAAACGTAATTTAATCAAAAAGAGCTAGGAATAACCCTAACTCTGCCTTGAAAATATCTTATATAATTTCAACAATTACTCTTTTATTTTCTTTAATTGCTGCGGCTTTTACAACGGTTCTTATAGCTTTTGCTATGCGACCTTGTTTCCCTATAACTTTTCCCATATCACCTTCGGCAACTTTTAATTCTAAAATTATAGATTGCTCTCCAGTTACTTCACTTACTTGTACCATCTCAGGATTATCAACTAATGATTTAGCTATTATTTCAACTAATTCTTTCATAAAGATTCTGCTATAAGACCTTATAAAAACCTTAAGCAGAAATCACCTCCCAAGTATTACTTTGAAAGTTTATCGTTTATTCCAGCCTTTACAAAAAGCTTTTTAACTGTATCTGATGGTTGTGCTCCATTACTTATCCATTTAGCTGCCTTTTCTTCATCAATTTTGATTACTTTTGGCTCTGATATTGGATTGTAATATCCTATTTCTTCTATAAACTTTCCATCTCTTGGGCTTCTTGAATCAGCTACTACAACTCTATAAAAAGGAGTCTTCTTAGCGCCCATTCTTTTAAGTCTTATCTTTACTGCCATTATTTTTCACCTCCTTCAAATCGTATAATTTATATTAAACAAATGGGAAATTTCCAAAAGGACCTTTTTTCATTCCCTTTTTCATACCCTTCATTTGCTTAGTCATCTTTTTCATGCTTTCAAAACTTTTTATTATTTTATTAACTTCTTGAACAGTAACTCCAGATCCATTAGCTATACGCCTTTTTCTAGATTGAGCACTTAATAAGTTAGGATTTCTTCTTTCCTTTAAGGTCATGGATTTTATTATAGCTTCCATCTTAGCCATTTCTTTCTCACCTTGATTAAAGTCTACTCCTTGTAATTCTTTTGAATTACCCCCTGGTATCATATCCATTATTTTATTTAAAGGTCCAAGTTTCTTCATCTGACTCATAGCCGTCAAAAAGTCCTCAAAGTTAAATCCTTGATTTAATATTTTATTTCCAAGTTCCTTTGCCTCTTTTTCATCTATAGACTGTTGTGCTTTTTCTATAAGTGATAACATATCACCCATTCCTAATATTCTTGAAGCCATTCGATCAGGATGAAATACTTCGATATCATTCATCTTTTCGCCTATGCCTACAAACTTAATGGGTTTTTTAGTTATTTCTCTAATAGATAAAGCTGCTCCCCCTCTAGTATCTCCGTCAAGTTTAGTTAAAACTATTCCAGAAACTCCTAGTTTGTCATTAAATGATTCAGAAACATTTACTGCATCTTGCCCAGTCATAGCATCTACTACAAGTAGTATTTCAGACGGATTTATTGCAGCTTTTATACAATCAAGCTCCTCCATTAAATTTTCATCTATATGAAGCCTTCCTGCAGTATCTATTATAATTACATTATTCCCGTTATCTTTGGCAAAGTTTAAGGATGCCTTTGCTATATCTACAGGGCTTATTTTATCTCCCATAGAAAATACAGGAACATCTATTTGCTTACCTACAGTTTGTAATTGTTTGATTGCAGCTGGTCTATATATATCTGCTGCTACTAGCAATGGTTTTTTATTCTTTTTTCTAAAATGAAGGGCAAGTTTGCCTCCCATGGTGGTCTTACCAGCTCCTTGTAATCCTACAAGCATTATAACTGTAAGTCCAGTATCAGAATGATTTATCTTACTTTCTTCCTCACCCATAAGTTTAGTTAACTCATCATTAACTATTTTTATAACTTGCTGGGCAGGTGTTAGACTCTCTAAAACTTCTGACCCCAAACATTTTTCGCTTACAGAACTTACAAAGCTTTTAACCACTTTATAATTTACATCTGCCTCTAAAAGAGCAAGTTTAACCTCTCTCATGGCTTCCTTTATATCTTTTTCTGAAAGCTTCCCTTTTCCCTTTAACTTCTTAAAAGTTTCTTGAAGTTTGGATGTTAATCCTTCAAAAGCCATTCTAATCCTCCTAAATATTAATATCCTTTAAAAGGATACCTTTTATATTATTAATTTCAATATAACTCTCTTCAGTAGAATCAAAATTCTTCTCCACTTTATCTAACTTAATGCATATTTCTTTAATATTTTCTGATAGTTCCAAGCTCTTTTCTAATAATCTCAATTTAGACTCATAGTTCATAAGTAATTTATAACATGTCTTAATCGTATCATATATAGCTTGACGACTAGTTTCATTTATTTCTGCAATCTCTACTAATGAAAGATCTTCATTGTAATACAAATTCATTATATTTAATTGTTTTTCAGTTAAAAGTTCACCATAAAAATCAAATAATAGTGAGATAGTAAATCTATCTTCCATTTATATCACCTAACCTACAAAAAAATTATAACAAAATGTATTTGTGTTGTCAAGCATTTTTACTTAACAGTTTTATATTTTAAAATAAAGCTTCTGCAAAGGCTTCTGCATTAAATTCTTGAAGATCATCAATTCCTTCTCCAACCCCTATATATTTAACAGGTATTTTAAGCTCCCTTTTTATAGATATCACTACGCCACCTTTAGCGGTTCCATCAAGCTTAGTTAATATTATTCCGTCCAAAGGACTAGCCTCCATAAATTGTTTTGCCTGTATTATTGCATTTTGACCTGTGGTTCCATCTAACACTAGCAATGTTTGTTTTTCTGCTTCACTAAACTCTCTATCTATTATTCTATTAATTTTAGAAAGTTCATCCATCAAGTTTTTCTTATTATGAAGCCTCCCTGCAGTATCGCAAATTAATACATCTGCTTTTCTAGCTTTTGATGCTTGAATAGCATCGTAAACTACTGCCGCAGGGTCAGATCCTTCTTTATGTTTTATTAGGTCTACGTTAGCTCTGCTACTCCAAACTTCTAATTGGTCTATAGCCGCTGCCCTAAAGGTGTCAGCTGCAGCAAGAACAACCTTTTTCCCATTACTTTTGTAATTTAGAGCAAGCTTTCCAATAGAAGTAGTTTTTCCAACACCATTTACACCTATAACTAAAATAACTTTAGGAAATACCTTGTTATCTATAGGATCTTCATCCACCATTAATTCCTTTATAATCTGTTTTAAACAAGGTTTTATAAGCTCAGGATCATTAATTCTTTCTTCTCTAATTTTCACCTTTAACCTATTTATAATATCTATAGAAGTATCTACCCCTATATCTGAGGTTATTAAAACTTCTTCTAATTCCTCATATAACTCTTCATCTATTGTTACAGCCAAATTTAACATATCGTTAACTTTATCTGTAAGTGTATCCCTAGTTTTACTTAATCCAGATTTTAATTTTTCAAAAAGACCTCCAAACATCTTTCTCCTCCTTAATTATTTACTTAAATCTACTGATACTATCTTAGATATACCTTTTTCCTCCATCGTCACCCCATAAAGCATATCAGCTGACTCCATAGTTCCTTTTCTATGAGTTATTACTATGAACTGTATATCATATGAAAACTTTTTTAAGAATTCAGCATACTTATAAACATTTGCATCATCTAATGCCGCCTCAATTTCATCTAATATACAAAATGGTGTAGGTTTCATCTTTAATATTGCAAAAAGTAACGCTATTGCAGAAAGTACCTTTTCTCCACCTGACATAAGATTTATATTTTGAAGCTTCTTACCTGGTGGCTGTACATTTATATCTATATTAGCAGTAAGCTCATCACCATCACCTAATATAAGTGCTGCATTTCCACCTTTAAATAATTCTTTAAAAGTATTATTAAAGTTTTCATTTAAAACCTTAAGATTAGCTGAAAAAACATTTTTCATTTTACTTGTCATATCATCAATAACTTTTTTTAGCTCAATTCGAGCGTTATTTAAATCTTCCTTTTGACCATTCATAAATGTATACTTTTCTTTTATATCTTTGTATTCATCAATAGATCCAAGGTTTATGGTACCTAGCTTAGATATTTCTTTTTTTATAGCTAGAACTTCTTCTTTTGCAAAGTCTTCATCTTCAATTTCTTTAGCTATATCTAATGCTTCAACAAAGCTAATATTAAATTCATTATTTAATCCTACATATAAGTTTTCTTTTTCTATGTCTATTCTAGTTTTATTTATATTAACTTTATTCTTTTCCTCTTCTTTTTTTTGTATAAATAATTGAAATTGTTCTCTTCTACTTTTTAGGTTAGTAATATTAGATTTAATTTTTATATTTTCTATCTCATAACTTTGGAAAGCTTTATCTAAATTCTCTATTATAAATTTATTTTCTACTATCTTTTTAGTTAAGTTTTTAATATCGTCCTCTGATTTTACAATAGTTTGTTGTTTAAGTAGTATACACTCCTTTTTTTCTAATATTTCTGATTTTAGTTCATCTAAGTTCCTGTATACTCTTTCTACTTCTTTTAGTATATTTACTATAAATTCATCAACTTTAGCTTTTTTAACTTTTAAATCTAAGATATATTCTTTTTTAACATTCGATCCTTGTTCTTTGTTTATTATCTCTTTTTCTAGAAAACTTATTCTATCCCCACATTGCTTTTCTTTTTTATCTAAACTAAGTATTTGTTTAATATCTGCTTCCAGTTCTTTGGTTTTAATATCTATATTCTCTTCTATTAAAACTATTTCTTGTTTAGATGTGAGTATATTTTTAGTTAACCTTTCTTTTTCAGAATCTATAACTAAAATCTTTTCATCTATTTTAGCTACCTCTATGTTATTCCAATGAATATTTTCTCTTAATTTAATATAATTTTCTTCTAGGGTTTTAAATTCCTCTTTGCATCTCTCTAATTCCTCATTTGCCTTTTCCAAATCTTTATTAAATTCTAATATTTCTAGTTTTAACTTTTCAATTTCATCTTTTCTACCTATTATATTAGTATTTTTATAATACAAACTTCCACCAGTAAGTGCTCCTCCAGTATTTATAACCTCTCCTTGAAGTGTAACTATTTTATTTTTATAATTTATTCTTTTTGCTATTGCTAAAGCACTTTTCATATCTTCTGATATAATAGTTCTTCCTAAAATATATTCTATAGCATTTTTAAATTTATCATCAAAATCAATAATTTCACTTGCAATTCCTATATATCCTTTTATAGATGTTACTTCTTTATCTAAATAAATACTCTTTCCTTGTATTATATTTAATGGTAAGAATGTGGCCCTACCTAAATTATTATTTTTAAGATATTCTATTAAATATTTTGCTTCATTTTCAGTATTAGTTACCATATTAGACATCCCAGCACCTAAAGCTATCTCTATCGCAGATTGATAGTTAGGATTTGTCTTTATTATATCTCCTAATACCCAAAAGTTATCAACATAACCATGTATATCGCCCTTTTTCATACGTATCATTAACGCCTTAACGGATTTATTATATCCTTCATAATTACTTTCTAAATTTATAAGTGCATTTTTATTTGCCTCTAATTTATTAATATTTTTATGAATATCTCTTAATTTGATTTCATTATTGTTTAAAGTATTTTTTACAAAAAGTACTTTATTTCTATTATCTCTTATAGATATTTCTAATTTTTCTGTACCATCTACAAGATTTTCTTTTTCGCTAGTTATCCTAAGACCTGTACATCTATTTATTTTTAAAAGTTCATTATATTCTTCACAATAATCATGAAGTTGCTGCATCTTTTCTTTTAAAGAATTAATCTCTATTTCAACTTTAGATTTGTTATTCCTAAGTTTTGATTGACTTGTTAGTATTTCAATAGCATCTTTTCTTAAATTAGAAACTTGTAATTTAAAATTAGACAACTCACTATTACATAAGTTACTCTCTTCTTCTAACATGCCTATTTCACATTTTAATCTTTTTTCGTAATCTTTATTTTCTTTTAAAGATTTTTCATTTTCTACCTTTTCCTTTTTAAAATCTTCTATCTTCTTATCTAAGCCTTTTATATTTTCTTCATTTACTTCTATAGTCATCTTTGAATTCTCTAAACGCTCTTTAGTAATTCCTATTTCAGCTTGAAGAGACTGAATTACTTCCTTTAATTTATAATATTCTTCTTCTTTATGTTTATTTTTTATAGCAGACTCTTCTAGCAAAGATTCATTTTTTATTAAATCTTCCTTTATAGAATTTTCATCCTTTTTTAATTCACTTAAGCTTTTTTCTATTCTATCTAAATTAATATTTTGATTTAGAATCTTTTTTTCTATAGATGCTATTCTTTTTACTATTAAAGATACCTCTAAGTCTTTAAGTTTAGATGATAATTGAAGGAATTCTTTTGCCTTTTCATTATCAATTCTTAAAGGTTCTAGTCTTTCTTCATAAGTAATTAATATATCATTTATCCTTATTAAGTTTTGTTCTGTTGAATCAATTTTCTTTTGAGCCTCATCTCTTCGAGTTTTAAACTTTACTATTCCTGCTGCTTCTTCTAAAAGTGATCTTCTATCTTCTGCCTTTCCACTTAGTATAGCATCAATTTTACCTTGTCCTATTATGGAATATCCTTCTTTCCCAATTCCTGTATCCATAAATAACCCATGTATATCTTTTAACCTACAGGATATGTTATTTATGAAATATTCACTTTCACCAGATCTATAAAGCCTTCTACCTATTGTAACATCCATGTATTCTATAGGTAATTCCCCTTTAGAATTGTCAAGAGTTAAGGAAACTTGTGCTAAACCAACAGACTTTCTAAATTCAGTTCCAGAGAATATAACATCCTCCATTTTTCCCCCTCTTAAGCTTTTTACACTTTGTTCTCCAAGTACCCACCTTATTGCATCTGATATATTACTTTTACCGCTTCCGTTTGGTCCAACGACTCCAGTAATACCTTTTTTAAATTTTAGTTCTATCTTATCTGCAAAGGATTTAAATCCCTTTATCTCAATAGATTTTAAAAACATACGCCCACTCCCTTAGCTAGTTAAATGCTACTGGCAATAGTCCAATCAAAAATATCAAGATTATCATTCCTAATAAAAATTTTCCTATCTTTTCTCTAGTTTTAATTTTCATATTAGCCTCCTATTTTTTTATAATAGAATATAAATTTAGGACCTTTTTATTTTCATAAAATTCTATTATAAAATCTCCTCGTTTTAAATCATCATTTACTTTTATAATAATAGATTTTGATTCAATTCTATCTTTCATTTTGTTAAAATACACCTTTTTATTAGCATAAAGTTTAGATAAATCTTTATTTGGTACTTGTATTGTCACCTCTGATTTAACTTCTTTTATAATTTCATATATAATATCATTCCATATATCACTCTCCACTAATTCTCTAAATGCAGGGTGAAATGGACCTGCTACAATATCTTTACCCTTATTTATATTTTCTGTAGGTTGAAGTCCTATCCTTATAACATTTATATCATTTTCTATAAGCATCATATAAATTGTTTTAGATACCTCTATTGCCTCTTCTAATGTATATGGTTTATACACTCCTTTATTGTACATAAGTTCCATAGGAGTGTCTTTAATTACAAGAGAGGGGTATATCCTGCAAATGTCAGGTCCCATATCTATAATCTTTTTAGTAGTTTCTATATCCTTTTTAAAATTATCCGTAGGCAATCCTAACATTATTTGATGTCCTAATGTAAATCCATAATCTTTTATAAGTTTAGAAGCTTTAATAGCATCTTCTTCACTATGGCCTCTTCCCGAACCTTTTAAGACTTCTGCATCTAAAGATTGTATACCAAGTTCAATTATATCTACAGAGTAATCTTTTAATGTATTTAATATTTCTACATCTATATAATCCGGCCTAGTTGATAGTCTTATTTTAGATATAAGTTTAGATTCCTTATATTTTTTTGCTACACTTAAAAGTTCCCTTTGTTTTTCTACAGGTATTGCTGTAAAAGTTCCTCCAAAAAACGACACCTCTATAGTAGCCTCTTTGTTATTTATAGTTAATAGATATTCATCTATAGTATTCTTTACCAACTCCGCATTTACCTTTTCTTGTTCCCCAGTTATCTTATCTTGGTTGCAAAATACGCAGTTATGTGGACATCCTTCATGAGGAACAAATATAGGTATAATATAATAATCTTTACTCATGTATTTCCTCCAATTTTAATAATGCTTCTTTAGCAGAGCTTTGTTCTGATTCCTTCTTACTATATCCATCGCCTTCACCCATGACCTTATTATTAATTACTACCTTAGTATAAAACTTTCGTCTATGAGGAGGTCCTTCATATTTTACTAGTTCATAATCAATTTCAATTTCTCCATCCTTTTGAAGTTTTTCTTGAAGAGCAGTTTTATAATCTAGTACTATTTCTTGATTAATTGCCTTATTTATAATTTCTTCAAAGTTCTTTAGTATAAAGTCTGTAACGTAATCTATACCCTTATCTAAGTATACTGCTGCTATTACAGCTTCTACGCAATCTGCTTGGATTGAAACTCTATCACGCCCACCTGTAAGCTCTTCCCCGCGACTCATACGCATGTGCCTCCCAATGCCCCACATTAATGCAATTTCATATAAAGAGTTCTCACATACAATAAGTGACCTTAGCTTTGTTAAATCACCTTCGCTTTTTTGCTTATAATTATTAAAAAGGTATTCTGTTATGCATAATTGAAGCACAGAATCACCTAAAAATTCTAATCTTTCATTGTATTCTACGTTCTTGAACTGATTAGCATAGGAACTATGCGTTATAGCTGTTAATAAATATTCTTTGTGGTTAAATATTGTATCGATTTGATTTTCTATGTTTTTTATGTTTTCAATGTAATTTTTCATTTTTCCAACTCCTTAAAGAAGTTTATTCTTCAATCTACTAATTCTTTGCAAACTCAAGAATAAACTTTATTTTTTTGATAAATAAAGCCCCGATATACGGGACTCTACACTATTCTTCAATATGCTCTTTTATATAATCAACCACATCTTTAACTGTAACCATCTTTTCTGCATCTTCATCTGCCATCTCTAAGTCAAATTCATCTTCAAGTGCCATTATAAGTTCAACTATATCAAGAGAATCTGCTCCCAAATCTTCTATAAAAGATGATTCCATATTAATCTCATTCTCGTTAACACTTAATTTATCAGCTATAATTGCTTTTATCTGTTCAAATGTCATATTATCACCTCCTAACGAAATTCTATAATTAGATAATATTACATATACTATTCATCGTCAATAGAAAGAACTTATTATTGCAAACTTTCTATTTCATCACTTATTTTTTCTATAATCTTATTATCGTAAAATATAATAGCTTGCTTTATAGCATTCTTAAATGCTTTTCCATCCGAGCTTCCATGGGCTTTTATGCATATACCCTTTACACCTATGAACGCTGCTCCACCATATTCCTTATAATCAAATTTAGTTTTAAATCTTTTGAATACAGGCTTTAATAAAAGTCCGCCAATTTTAGTTCTTGTAGAACTCATTATTTCAGATTTTAAAACATCAAATATACTAGAAGATACACCTTCATACATCTTTAAAATTGTGTTTCCAACAAACCCATCGCATACCACTATATCTGTATTTCCTAGTGGAACGTCTCTAGGTTCTATATTTCCTATGAAATTAATAGATTCATTTTTAAGTAACTTGTAAGTAGCCTTAGTTAATTCATTTCCTTTTTCCTCTTCCTCACCTATATTAACTAATCCTATAGACGGATTATTAATACCCAAAACATTTTCAAAATATATTTTCCCCATATGGGCAAACTGAACAAGATTATTAGGTTTACAATCTACATTAGCTCCACAATCTACCACCATAAACTTTCCATTTTTACCTGGCATTATAGGGGCAAGAGCTGGTCTATCAATACCATTAATACGTCCTACTATAAAAAGAGATCCCGCCATAAAGGCCCCCGTGCTACCCGCAGAAATTATAGCATCCGCTTCATTGTTTTTCACTAAATTTAATGCTTTAACCAAACTAGAATCCTTTTTTCTTCTTATTGCCATTACAGGATGCTCATTAGTGTCTATTACCTCTGTTGCATCAACAACGATAATTTTACTTTTATCATATTCGTATTTAGACAGTTCTTTATTTATTTCTTCTTGTTTTCCTGTAATTATTATCTGTAAGTCTTCGAATTCTTTCAAAGCTTGAATTGAGCCTTCTACAACTATTCTTGGAGAATTATCTCCACCCATTCCATCTACAGCAACTTTCACGGTTAACACGCCCCTTTTAAATTCAGATATAAAGAAAAGAAAGCCCTAAGACTTTCCTTTCCCACATTATTTTGCTTCAGTAGCAACTATTTCTTTTCCCTTGTAAAAACCACAGTTCTTACATACTCTATGTCCAAGTTTCATTTCATGGCATTGTGGACATTCAACAATTCCTGGCGCACTTAATTTAAAAGTTTGCGCTCTCCTTGAGTCTCTTCTACCTTTAGAAAATTTTCTCGCTGGATTTCCCATTTATAACACCTCCTTAATCATCTGAAAACAGTTGTTTTAACTTTGCCAATCTTGGATCAATAATATCTTTATCACAATCACAATTTTGATTGTTTAAATTAGTCCCACAATTTTGGCAAAGACCTTTGCAATCTTCACTACAAAGTTTCTTCATAGGCAATGTTAATATTATACTGTTTTCTACGACTTCAGTAATATCTAAATTATCATTATTTAAAATGATTATATTCTCATCCTCTATTTCTTCATCAAAAGAAAATTTTTCATTCAAATTTAAATTTAGAGGATAATTAAACTTTTCAAGACATCTAGAACATGTAAGTTCTAATTCTGTTTCAACCTTAGCTATTAGAGTTATTACATCCCCACTAGAACTTATATCTCCACTTACTGCTATAGGTCTTACAAAACTTATATCTTCTCCGTCATAACTTATTGTATCTTTATTATAAATAAAAGATACTTCTTTCTTAAAAGACTTGCCTTTGTTTAATTCTATAATTTCTACACTCATAGTTTTAACTTTGAAAGATTACTATAATACTTTAAATCTTTCACTTCTCTCCTTAGTAATTATATTTTGCTTATAACCACAATTTATTATATAAACTTGCCTATTAAAAGTCAAGATATTTCTTACTATTTGTTCAAAAGTTCTTTTGTATCTCTTGCTATCATAAGTTCTTCGTTAGTAGGTATAAGAAAAACTTTAACTTTTGAATCTGCTGAACTTATTTCAGTAACTTTACCTCTTACATTGTTTTTCTCTTTATCTATTTTAACTCCTAAGAATTGTAATCCATCACATATTGATTGTCTTGTTTCTGGTGAGTTTTCACCAAGACCTGCAGTAAATACAAGACAATCAAGTCCATTAATTGATGCTGCATAAGATCCTATTGTTTGCTTAACTCTATAATTAAATACATCTAATGCTAAAACTGCTCTTTCACTACCTTCGCCCACTGCATTTTCAATATCTCTAAAGTCACTGCTTACTCCTGATAATCCTAGAACTCCTGATTTTTTATTTAATATATTGTTAGTTTCTTCTACAGAATAACCAACTTCCTTTATTAAATATGTAACTATTGCAGGGTCTATATCTCCACATCTTGTACCCATGACTATACCTGCAAGTGGAGTGAATCCCATGCTTGTATCAACACATACGCCCTCATTGATAGCTGCAATACTAGCTCCATTACCTAAGTGACAAGTTATCATTTTTATATCTTTTAAATCTTTGTTCATACATTCTGCTGCTACTGCTGAAACATACTTATGTGATGTTCCGTGGAATCCATATTTTCTGATTTTATTCTCTTTATATAGCTCGTATGGCAATGCATACATATATGCTTTTTGAGGCATAGTTTGGTGGAACGCAGTATCAAATACCACTACCATAGGAGTTTGTGGCATAAGTTCCTTACATGCGTTTATTCCAATTATATTTGGTGGGTTATGAAGTGGTGCAAGTTTTGAGCACTCTTCAAGTTCTTTCATAACTGTTTCATCGATAATTACTGACTTAGAATAGTTTTCTCCGCCATGAACAACTCTATGACCTACAGCATTGATTTCATCCATGCTGCTTATAACTCCACTTTCTTTGTTAACTAGTGTATTTAGCACTATACTAATTGCAACTTTATGGTCATTCATAGGCTCTTTAACAATATACTTCTCTCTACCCTCTACCTTTTGTGTTAATATTGATCCCTCAATACCTATTCTTTCAACTAATCCTTGAGCTAAAGATTCCTCATTTGTCATATCAATTAGTTGATATTTTAATGATGAACTTCCACAATTAATAACTAATACTTTCATTTAATTTTCCCCTTTCGTTTTAAACCCTAATAATTTTATTTACTTGTTTGAGCTTGAACCGCAGTTAAAGCCACAACATTTACTATATCCTCAGAGCTACATCCTCTAGACAAATCATTTATAGGCTTTGCAAATCCTTGAGATATTGGTCCTATAGCTTCGGCTCTTCCGAATCTTTGAACTAATTTATATCCTATATTTCCTGATTGTAAATCTGGAAATATAAGTACATTAGCATTTCCTGCAACTTTACTATTTGGAGCCTTTTGATTAGCAACTTTAGGAACTATAGCAGCATCGAGTTGCATCTCTCCATCTATATCTAAGTCAGGCCTTCTATATTTTGCAATTTTTGTAGCATTTCTTACCTTTTCAACTAATTCATGTTCAGCACTTCCCATAGTTGAAAAAGATAACATAGCAACCTTAGGTTCTATTTTACATAAGTTTTTTGCTGTTTCGGCTGTAGCTATAGCTATAGATGCTAATTCATCTGCCGTTGGGTTTGGATTAACCGCACAGTCTGAAAATATTAACATTCCATCATCACCATAATTGCAGTTTGGAACCATCATAATGAAAAAACTAGACACAACAGATACACCAGGTGCTGTTTTTATTATTTGAAGTCCTGGTCTTAAAAGGTCTCCTGTAGTATGTACAGCGCCTGATACCATACCATGAGCATCATTCATCTTAACCATCATTGTACCATAATAAAGTGGATCTTTTACTATTTTCAAGGCCTTTTCTTTAGTCATGCCTTTATTTTTTCTTAATTCATAAAATTCTTCTGCATATTTATCAGTGTTAGACGATGTTTCAGGATCTTCGATTTGTATACCCTCTATGTCTACACCTAGAACCTTTGCTTTTGCTTTTATTATATCACTACTACCAACTAATATAACATCTGCAAGACCTTCTTTATTGATCTTTTCACTAGCGATAAGAGTTCTATCTTCATCGCCTTCTGGAAGTACAATTATTTTTCTATCTGTCTTTGCAGATTTCCATACGTTCTTCATAAACTCCATGTTCATTTCTCCTCTCATTTAATTAAGGCTGCTGTTTTTAATATACTTTTTTATAAACTTGAATAATAAATGCATTTTTTTATAAATCTTTAGTATATTGAATCTTTTTAAATATAGGTTGAAGTTTCAATATGTATTTCTCTATAGTATAATACTATAGATTGAGTTATTTTTAAAGTCTATATTGACTTTAGTTTGATAGTTTTTCATCTTTATTGCAAAATTATTTTATTAATATGACTTTTTATCAATATTTTATTAAACAAAGGAGGTCTTTTTATGAAAGTAGCTGCTATTATCTCTGAGTATAATCCACTACATAACGGCCATAAACTTCACATTGATAAAACTAAAAAAGATTTAAATTGTGATTATCTCATCTCTATAATGAGTGGTAACTTTGTTCAAAGAGGTCTGCCCTCTTATATAGATAAATGGAATAAATCAACGGTGTCTGTTTCAAACGGAATAGACCTTGTTATTGAACTTCCTGTAATTTTTAGTCTTTCATCAGCTGAATTTTTTGCAAAGGGCTCTGCTCAAATATTAAATTCTTTAGGAATAGTTGATTATTTAAGCTTTGGAAGTGAGGTTGGTGATGTTGTTCCCTTAAAGCTTATAGCATCTATACTTTGCAATGAGCCTCATGAGTATAAGTCTTTGCTTAAAGCAAATCTATCTTACGGCCTTGCCTTTGCAAAGGCAAGGTCTATAGCTTTAACTGAATATATTACTAATAATTTTCCAATGTATACTCTAGAATTTATAACAAAGCTTTTAAGTTCTTCAAACAATATATTAGCCATAGAATATTTAAAAGCTTTATATTTATTAAATAGTACTATAGAGCCCTTTACTATAAAAAGACTTGGTTCAAATTACAATGACGAAGGTTTAAACGAGAGTTTTTCTAGTGCAACTTCAATAAGAAATCATCTTGAAACTTCAGATGATTTAACATTACTTAAAAATCATCTTCCAAAGTCTTCATACACCCTTATAGAAAGTTTAATTAAAACTAATTATACATTTCCAAAATTAGAAGGAATGTTTCCATTTATAAAATATAAAGCCTTAACAGATAACAACTCCTTAAATAAAATTCCAGAAGCTTCTGAAGGGTTGCACAATAAAATATACAAAAGTTTATGGGATAGCTCTAGCTACGAAGAATCTTTTTCTAAAATAAAAAGTAAAAGATATGCGTCTACAAGAATAAATCGGTTATTGTGCCAGTATTTCATTGGATTTGAAGATTACTCTATTGATATTTTAAGAAGAAGTGAACCAAGTTATATACGTGTTTTAGCTTTTAATCATAAGGGAGCCGAACTTTTAAAAAGGATTAAAAACACTTCATCCCTTCAAATATATACAAAACTCCCTAAAACTTTGTCTCCAATGCTACAATTAGATTTGCAAAGCACTAGGGCTTATAGTGTGTTAAATCCTTCTATACGGTACAATGAAGATTATTTAAAAAGTCCTATAATAATTAAATAAACATATTTATTTTGTTAATATTCCTTCACATCTTTCAATATACTTTTTAGTATAGTGAGTATCAATATATCTATACCGTTTCAATACTTTTGTTTATTGGAGGAATAATTTTGAAACTTCTTTTGTTTATAACCATAATTTTGATCGTTATCTTATTATTTTACTTATTAAAATCTAATAGAGTAAATGTTTTGATGACAATAGTACTAACTTATTTCATAATTAGCTTTATTTTAAATCCAACTTTATGTATAGAATCTTCTATAAATGGTGCCAAGTTATTTTTCACATCTTTATTTCCATCTTTATTCCCATTTATAATTATAACTAATATTTTAGTGGCCTACGATGGAGTAAATATTTATTCAAAATTCCTTGGACCCTTAATCTCGAGGCCGCTAGGGTTACCTAGTGAAGCTAGCTTTCCCTTAATCGTTAGTATGTTATGCGGTTACCCTTTAGGTGCAAAATACAGCTGTGAATTATACGATTCAGGAAATATAAATTCATCAGAGTTTTCTAAATTAATAAGTATAGCTTCCAATTCTAGCCCTCTTTTTTTAATAGGTTCTGTAGGCACCTCTATGGTTGGAAATACAAGGGTTGGTTACTTATTACTTTTTTCTAATTATATGTCCTGCATATTTATGGCTATTATTTTAAAACATAAATATAAAGAACCTACATCTAAATTTAAATTTAAAACTATTAAGATGAGTAAACATAACAATTTAGGAACGGTGCTTAAATCATCTATAGAAAATGCAATAACCACAACCCTTAACATAGGATCTTACGTGGTAATGTTTTCTGTTATTTTAGCTATAATAAAAAACAATGTTGTTTTCAACATTGTTTTAAATAAAATATATATGATTTCCTCTTTATCAAAAGACTCTTTAAGTGGAATTATTTTAGGGTTAATAGAAGTTACAAACGGTTGTTACCTTATATCTAAAGGTGATATAAATTATGTTTTAGGCTTATGCTTTATTAGTTTCTTATGTGCCTTTAGCGGACTTGCAATAATAGCGCAAATTCACTCTTTTACACATAAATACAAAGAAATTTCAATAATTAAATACGTTATAAGAAAAGCAATTCAAGGTATAATAAGTTTCATCATAACTTTTGTATCCTTATTATTTTTAAATCATAAAACCCTGTTTACTTTTTCAAATAAAACTCCCTTAACTATAAGTTTTAAAAGCTATATACCTATTTTATTATTACTCTTTATTTATTTTTCACACTATGTTTCAAAAAAGTTATTTGATGTTTCTTAATTCCTTTATATTTTCTCTTATTGTAGATGAGTTTTGTGATAAATCTTCAGACAAGATTTTCATAAAACCCTCTACATCTTTTTTTATGTTTTCTATCATTTGTCTGCTGTTTTCTTTCATTTCTTCATCTAATTGACATAATACTTCATCTGCATAATCCCTTGCTCCGAGTCTTATTGCCTTAGCATCTCTTTGAGCTAAAGCTATTATATCCTGAGACTTCATTTTAGCTTCTTTTGTTATGTCATGGTTTTCTACTTGTTTTTTCATCATATCTACAGTTTGACCCTTTATATTATCGTACTCTTCCCTAGCTTCCTCAAGAATTCTTTCTTTTTCACTTAAAACCCATTGAGCTTTTTTAAATTCATCTGGCATGTAGTTTATTATTTGATCAATTACCTCTAGCATTTCTTTTTTATCTAGTACTATCTTTCCAGTAATGGGAACTTTTGATGCGCCATCTATTATTTCTTGAAGGTATTCTAATAATTGGATAACATCCATTTAAATCACTCCTATTTTTTAGCTTTTTCTAGTATCATAGATATTATTTCGTCTGGAACTAATCCTTTTATGCATCCACCAAATTTAGCTACTTGCCTAACTGAAGAAGAACTTAAATAAGAGTATTTTGCATTTGTCATCATAAACACCGTTTCTATAGATGAATCTAGCTTATTATTCATAAGTGCCATTTGAAATTCATATTCAAAATCTGAAAATGCCCTTAATCCTTTAACAATTACCTTAATATCTTTTGCCTTCATAAAATCTATTAATAAGCCATCAAAACTATCTACTTTGACATTTTTATATGGTTTCACAACCTTTCTTATAAGTTCTACTCTTTCTTCAATGTCAAAAAGTCCTTTTTTATCAACATTAACTAAAACTCCAACTGTAACTTCATCAAATACTTCTGAGGACCTTTTTATTATATCCAAATGTCCATTCGTTATAGGGTCAAAGCTCCCTGGATAAACAACTCGTCTCATGGACTTAGTCCTCCTTGTAATCATAAAAACATATAGTTGTATTTCCGTATCTTCTATGATCCTTTAATATTATAAAGTCATTACCCTCATATATTTCCTCTTGACTATCAATCTTTGTTACTATAAGTCCCCCTTTAGCAAGTAAACTATTGCTATGAACTAGTTCTATGGCTTTTGGTATCATCTCTTTCATATAAGGTGGATCTATAAATATTACATCAAATTTATTTTCAGTTTTACCTAGTCTTTTTAACGCTTCATAGGAATCCATGTTAAGGCAATATGCCTTGTCTTGAAACTTTAAATTTTCTATATTTTGTTTTAATAAAGGAAATGTTATAGGGCTTTTATCTATTAAATAACATTCTTTTGCTCCTCTACTTACACTTTCTAATCCTAAACTGCCAGTTCCTGCAAAAACATCTAATGTTGTGGCATTTGGAATTCTTAATTGTATCATACTAAACATGGCCTCTTTTACTCTATCTAAAGTTGGTCTTGTATCTAAGTTAACAGGGGCAAGTAACTTCCTTCCCCTTGCTACACCAGCTATTATTCTCATATGCCATCCTCCTCAAAATTACTTTTATATATTTTACCATAGGAATTTATAATATACAAAGTTTTTGTATGTTAATTAAAACAAATATATTTAGAGCTACTTTCTAAATAGCTCATTATTTCTTCTATCAATAGTTTATTTATCTGAAGATTACTATTGATAACTTGAATCGCCTCATTATTAGCTATCTTAAATAATTCTATATCGTCCATTATATCAGCTAATATAAGTCCGGTCTCACCATGTTGTTTTATTCCAAATAGTTCTCCAGATCCTCTTAATTTCAAATCTTGTTCAGCTATATAAAACCCGTCATTACTTTCTACCATAGTCATCATTCTTTTCTTAGTTGTATTGCTCTTAGCTTGCCCTGTAAGAATACAATATGATTTATGAGTTCCTCTTCCAACCCTTCCTCTAAGCTGATGAAGCTGTGATAGTCCAAATCTTTCAGCGTTTTCTACAATCATTACTGTAGCATTAGGAACATTTACCCCAACTTCTATAACCGTAGTTGAAATTAAAACAGATATTTCTCCATTTTTAAATCTATTCATTATATCTTGTTTCATCGACGACTTCATTTTTCCATGAAGTATCTCTACCGTTTCCTTACTAGGATATGTTTGTTTTAACTCTTCATATAATTTATTTACAGAATTAAGATCTAAATCTTCATTTTCTTCTATAAGTGGACATACTATATAAGCTTGACGTCCTTTTTTTATTTCTTCAAATAAAAATTTATAAGCAATCTCTCTTTGCTTTTTATTATAAAAAACAGTATCTATCTTTTGTCTTCCCGGAGGTAGTTCATCTATAATTGAAACGTCCAAATCTCCATATAAATATAGTGATAAAGTCCTCGGTATTGGAGTTGCTGTCATTACTAAAATATCTGCTGTTTCTTCTTTGTTTATAAGTTTACTTCTTTGATGCACTCCAAATCTATGTTGCTCATCTGTTATTATGATACCTAGATTCAAGGCTTTTACATCTTCTTCAATTAAAGCATGTGTTCCTATTACTATAATTGATTTACCATCTCTTAAATCCTTTTTAATTCTTTCTTTTTCCTTTGGTGATGTACTTCCAGTTAATAGTTCTATTTCAATACCAAATTTACTTAATATATCTTTACACTCTTTATAATGTTGATTTGCAAGAATCTCAGTAGGAGCCATAAATATTGCTTGATAATTATTTTTAACTACATTAAACATCGCTATTATAGCAATTATAGTCTTTCCACTTCCTACATCACCTTGTACTAATCTATTCATTGGATAAGGTTTTTTTTCATCTATAAGAATTGCCCTTACAGTTCTACTTTGAGCTTTTGTGAGCTTAAATGGCAGACTTTCTTTTAGATCAGCTAAGGATTCATCCATTTTAAACGCTATTCCCTTTGTATTAAACTGCAGTTTTTTCTTTAGCATTAATATTTTTAATGAATAAGTAAAAAGTTCTTGGAATTTTAGTCTTTCTTTAGATTTATTTAAACTTTTCATATCTTTTGGAAAATGTATATTTCTAATGGAGCTATCTAAAGACATAAAATTATGTTTTTGTAGTAAGTCTTGTGGTAGGTTTTCTTTTATTTCTATATTATCTAAAACACCATTTATTAGCTTCAGTATGATTTTATTAGTTAACTTATCCTGAAGCATATATTTAGATATAATATTCCCAGTCTTAAGTTCCTTACTCCCTATAACAGGATTAGTAATTTCTAAAATTTCCCCACTCTTTTTATAGTCTCCAAGAAGTACATACTCTTCATCAATATTAAACTTTGTCTTTATGTATGGTTGATTAAACCACTTAGCTACAACCCTCATATTTTTGTAGCTAAAATTTAAGGTAATTAGGTGTTTGCCTGTTCTAGTTTTAATATGACTTTTAATACCTTTAAAAGTACAGGTTAATACCAACTTTTCTTTTTCGAAGCTTTCATCCCATAGCGTTTCATTGTTTACAAACTCGTAGGTCTTCGGAAAATACAACAAAAGATCCATAACTGTGAATATACCACACTTGTTTAAATTCTCTTTTGTTTTACCGCCAACCCCTTTTAATTCTTCTATATCTTTATAAAGATTCACAAATAACACCTCATAGCAAAAAAAAGCCCGTAGGCTTTTTTAATTATTCTACAGAAATTATGAAATAATACAAAGGCTGTTTTCCCTCGTAAAATTGAACATCTATATTTTCATATATACCTTCTAATTTCAAAGCAAACTTTTCTACTTCTTCTTTTATACAGTCTGCTCCATAAAAAAGAGTTATAAGTGATTTATCCTCGTCAACTATCTTTTCTAATAACTTTTCACTAACATCGTATAATTCACTACCAACCTCTTTTATTTTACCCTCAACAAGACCTAGTATATTTCCTTCTTTTATTTCAATGCCATCCATTTCAGTATCACGAACAGCGTAAGTTATAGATGCTGATATAACAGATTCAATACTTTCTTTCATAGCGTCTAAGTTTTCTTCTACATCTCCCTCTGGATTAAACATAGTAACACAAGTTATGCCTTGTGGTATGCTTTTTGTAGGTATAACAATAACATTCTTTTCTGAAAGCTCCGCTGCTTGAGTTGCTGACATAATTATATTCTTATTATTTGGCAATATAAATATATTTTCTGCATTTACCTTATCTATACTTTTTACTATTTCTTCTGTACTAGGATTCATAGTTTGACCACCTGGGATAATGTAGTCTACTCCTAGATCTTTAAAAATATGCTCTATTCCTTCTCCCATAGATACTGAAATAAATCCATATTTCTTTTGTTCTTCCTGAATTTCTTCTTTATACTTTTCTTGATCTATAATTAAACTTCTATGTTCTTCTCTCATATTATCAATTTTAATTTTTGAAAGTTCACCAATTGCTACTGCCTTTGATAAAACATTTCCAGGATTATTAGTATGGATATGAACTTTAATTACATCCTCATACCCAACAACTATCATAGAATCTCCTTGAGCCTCTATTTCCCTTTTAAAATCTTCTGCCTTAGATGAATCTCCTAGAATTATAAACTCAGTACAATAACCGAATTTAATATCATGAGGTTCAAGGTTGTTAGCAGCAGATATATTAGTGTGTATTGAATGAAAATCTCCAAGTTTAGATTTAAGATCATCTCTTAAAGCTTCATGAATTCCTTTGAGTATTATCAAAAGTCCCATTCCACCAGAGTCCACTACCTTAGCGCTTTTTAAAACTGGTAACATATCTGGTGTCTTATTTAAAGTATCCTCTGCACCTTTACAAATATCATCCATAAGAAGTGTTATATCTTTAGCCTTACTCTTTAGAGCATTTTCGCCTGCTGACCTTATTACTGTAAGGATTGTACCCTCTATCGGTCTCATTACAGCCTTATACGCAGATCTACTACCTTCCATTATGCTTTCTGCAAGTTCTTCAGCACTTGCTTCGTCTTTATCCTCTAATCCTTTTGCAATACCTCTTAATATTTGAGATAGTATAACTCCTGAATTACCTCTAGCTCCCATAAGAGCCCCTTTAGCAAGTTTTTTTGAAACTTCGCCAATAGATTTAGAGTTCATACCCTCTATTTCCTTTACTGCTGCTTTAAATGTCATTGACATATTAGTTCCTGTGTCGCCATCAGGTACTGGAAATACGTTTAATGAATTAACAAATTCCTTTTGTTCTTCTAATTTATTACTTGCATTAACCATTACATTATAAAAATGCTCACCATTTATTTTTAAATATTCCATTTAAGTAAACCTCCTAGACCCTGATACCTTGAACATTCACAGTTATACAAGAAACCTTTAATCCTGTATAGCTCTCTATATTATATCTTATTCTTTGAATAATATTATTAGCTATAACAGATATTTTAGTCCCATATTGTACTACTACAAATAATTCTATAGTCAGTTCTTCATTTTTATAATTAATTTTAACGCCCTTACTCAAATTCTCGATCTTCAGTAATTGCCATAATCCATCAGCAGCACTTTTAGAAGCCATCCCTACTACACCATAACATTCCATAGTAGACAACCCTACTATGTTAGCTATAACTTCGTCTGAATACTCTATGTTTCCATGTTCGTTAGATATTCCTATCATATTCAGTCCTCCTTGATTAATTCCATATCATATATTCTATATTAACTTTTCACTTTATTCAACAAAATTTAAATTTTAATTACTTTATTTACTAATACCCTTATATTTTACTTGCACAAAATATGAATATTTGATAGAATATTATTTGTGCTAAATGAAGAATATTATCTTCTATAGTTAGAGGAGGTGTTTTATAATGTCAAGAAGATGTGAATATTGCGATAAAGGTGTTATGTCAGGTGTTCAATACAGCCACTCACACCGTCAATCAAAAAGAAAATGGGCTCCAAATATAAAGAAAATAAAGGCCATAGTTAATGGGACTCCAAGGACTGTCCACGTTTGTACAAGATGCCTTCGTTCCGGTAAGGTTGAAAGAGCTATATAAAATATAAAAAATGCAATTGTTAAAATACAATTGCATTTTTTATTTATCTTTTTCTTAGCGCTTTTAGTATGTTAGATAAGAACTTAGGTAACTTTATTGCCATTATCTTCATATTATATTGCCTCCTTAAAAGAGATTAGGCTTAAATTAGCTTCTAAATATATTGTAGATATGGTGAAATCTTTACTTTTTACCACAAAAAATATACCATCCGCAGTATACAAGTCCCGCACCAATAGCCAATAACCATGCCCACAGTGGCATTAATACAGATAATACCATTCCAAGTCCTACACACCCAACTACTATTCCATAAAATCTTTTCTTATTCCATCTTTTACCCAAATAAATCACCCGAAACATATTGCTCCAATAATTATTATATTAAACATTTTTACTTTGGTGATTATCATGTTTTATTAATTAATGATACTGTTTATTTTATTAATCATAAATTTTAATAATTTCTTTTATAATAATTTAATCTTTAGAATACATAACCATAACTATACCTTTTTTAAATTCAATCCTTACATCTTCTTTTAAGAATTCATTAGACACTGTCCTAGGATCTCCAAATTCAAGCCTATAGTCCCTAAGGTCATACTTTGCACCATATATGCTGAACTCTTCTACCTGCTCTTTAAAGGCCTGGAATGATAGTATTTGGCCATACTCGCCTTTAAGAGTACAATTCTTGTCTTTTAAAAATATACAGTTGTTGTCATCTTTTATATAGGCATCTACTCCGTTATCAAGACAAGTCTTTAAAAGACCTAAATTTGCCACCATATGATCTAATCTGCTCCCCGTACACCCTAAAAATACTATTTCTTGCACCTCTTTTTCTAGTGCCTTCATTAAAGCAAGTTCTGTATCTGTAAAATCTTTTTCTTTCGGATATATTTCTATATTTTCTAAATTATTTTGAAAATGTTTAAAAACCTTTTCATCTATAGAATCGAAGTCCCCAAGCAAAAAATTTGGGCTTATACCTGCATTATAAAGCACTTCCCCTCCCTTATCTGCTGCTATAAGGACATCACAATCTCTAACTTCATCATTTAGCAAATTAAAAGAGGGGGGCTTCCCCCCTGCCACTATAACTACTTTCATTTTGTAGCCTCTTTAAGATTCTTTATATTTTCTTCTATATTATCTCCTTTAAACACAGCCGACCCTGCAACTATTATATCCGCTCCACTATTTGATATATCTCTAATATTAGTTAAATCTATTCCCCCATCTACCTCTATGGATATATCCTTACCAGTTTTTAGTATCATCTTTTTTAAAGCCTTAATCTTTTCATCACAATACTTTATATATTTTTGACCTCCAAATCCTGGATTTACGCTCATAATTAAAACCATATCTAATTCCTTTAATATGCTTTCTAGAACATTAATTGGTGTAGCTGGATTTAATGCTACAGCTGCTTTTATCCCAAGCTCTTTTATATGAGTAATAGTTTTATCTAAATGTTTTTCCGATTCATAATGTACAGTAATAATATCTGCGCCTGCTTTAGCAAATTCCTCTATATACTTTGACGGTTCATCTATCATAAGATGTACATCAAATTCTTTCTTTGTATAAGGTCTTATAGACTTAATAATTGGCATACCAAAACTAATATTAGGTACAAACCTTCCATCCATAACATCTATATGTATAATATCCGCCTCGCTATTGTCAAGTCTTGTTATATGTTCTCCTAATTTTGAAAAATCTGCTGATAATATTGAAGGTGCTATTTTTACCATTTCTTTCTCCTCCCAATAATTTCTTCTAATATTTTAATATAGAAATCATATCTAACCCTATTTATATCACCTTGGTCTAAAGCTTCTTTTACCTTACAGCCAGGCTCTTTATGATGAAGGCAAGAATTAAACTTACACTGCCTATAAGATGAAAACTCTGGAAATAAATATTGAAGTTCTTCCTTAGGCATAACTTCCACATCTAAAGTAGAAAACCCAGGGGTATCTAATAAAAACCCATCTTCTACTTGAATTAGTTCACTGTGCCTTGTAGTATGCTTTCCTCTTCCAATCTTTTTACTTACTTCACCAGTTTCCATCTTATAATTTCCTATAAGACTATTTAGTATAGTGGATTTACCTGCCCCAGAAGGCCCACAAAGTACTGTTACATTATCTTTAAGTCTTTTTTTTAGTAATTGAAGACTCTTCTCTTCTCTTGCATTTATAAATAAAAGTTCATAGTCTAACTTTCCGAAAACATCTTTAATATAAAGATATTCATCCTCTTTGCAAAGATCTATTTTGTTTATACATATTATTGGTCTTACATTGTTGTATTCACAGAGTAATATAAACTTATTTAAAAGTTCCATATTAAGGTCTGGATCTTTAATTGCAAAAACTATAAATGCTTGACTTACATTAGATACCATAGGTCTTGTAAGTTCGGAACTTCGCTCATAGATTTTCTCTATTACTCCCTTCCCATTTTCTACTGTTATTTCAACTTTATCACCTACCATAGGGGTAAGTTCGTCGTATCTGAACTTACCCCTAGCTTTACACTCAAAAACTTTATCTACAGTATCTATATAGTAAAATCCTCCGATGCCTTTTATTATTATACCTTTCATGTATAGCCGTTGCCAAAACCTTATAAAACTCTATAAAGCTTGTTTAATTCCCCATTCAACCTATCCCATTTTGTTAAAAACTACTTTGGTTTGATATAATAGTCCAGGGGCTTAACTTCCCATACAACGCATGGTACACCTCAGGCATAATTGTTTCTGTAATTATGCTGAATATCTACTAAGATTTATACTTGCATTATAATCTCTATCTATAATACAGCCACAATTCTCACAGATATAAGTTCTTTCTGATAGTGAAAGTTTAGCTTTTACATTTCCACACCCACTACAAGTCTTCGATGATGGATACCATTTATCAGCTTCAACAAATTCTATTCCATAAAACTCACATTTATATTGCATTTGCCTTTTAAATTCATATAAGCATTGCTCTGCAACAGCTTTTGATAAATATTTATTTTTCATCATACCTTTAATATTAAGTGTTTCCATAACTACCCTTGATGGCTTGGTTTTCACTATCTTCTTAGTAGCTTGGTGTAGGTGATTAACTCTTATATTGGCTAATCTCCTATGAAGTAATCTTACTTGCTTTTCAAGTTTTGCAATGTTCTTGGTTTTAACAAACTCCTTTCCTTTTTTATTTTTCTCATACTTATTTGAACATTGTCTTTGTTTTCTTTTCAAAGTCTTTTTTAACTTTTTAACTGCTTTTGTTTTATTGATATTTTTATAAGTCATTCCATTGGAGCATATAGCTAAATCTTTTATTCCAACATCAATGCCTTTGCTCTCTTGCCTTGAAGTCTACAACCAAATACTGTAACAATTTGAATTAAATCCTCAACTAATTTCTGTTCTTCTGTGTTTTCAGTATTATCTATTATTTCAATAGTAGTCCCATACTTGTTACACAGATTTTCTATAATTTCAAAACCAAATCTTAACAATCTATCTTTATATAAAATTACTACTTTTTCAACTTCTGAATTAGTTATCACATCTATTAGTTGATTTAATCCTTTTTTGTTGTAGTTTATCCCACTTCCTATGTCTTGTATTATTTCGAATTGATAACCTTTAGCAATCATATATGTTTTAACATTTTCTATCTGTCTTGCTAAATCATTATTTTATTTTTGGGAGCTAACTCTACAATATCCAATTACTTTTTTAGTTTTAGTTTCAATGCCTTTGATTCCTAAAAAATGATTAAGTTGCTCTTGTGAATAGTATCTATATCCACTTGGTGAAACATGATGTGGCTTGAATTCACCTTTTTTATCCCAATCTCTTAAAGTCTATGAGGCTTTTCCTATTAATTTTGAAAACTCCCCAATAGAATAATATTTCATTTATACCACCCCTTGAATTTAGCACAACACAAACATTATCTAAATTCAATATAGTTTTATAAACCTTTATAAGTTTTTGACTACTGTTATTTTCCTCCATTATTAATAAGTTATGGTTTAGATTTATCCCCTGGTTTTTCTTGGTTTTCTGGTTCCCCTTGTTTTCCCTGATCTGCTGGGTCAGCTGGTTTCACCGGTTTTACAGGTTCTTTATAAACGTAATATTTTATATTAATAGTTGATCCTGGTTCTACTTTGGTACCTGCTTCTATTGATTGATAAGATACATTTTGATCTTTACCTTTATCCGGAGTTTCTTCAGTAGATATATTTACAGTTAATTTAGCATTTTTCAAGACATTTTCAGCATCATTAACCTTTGTATTTATTACATTTGGAACAACAACTTTTACAGGTTCTGGTTCTTTATAGACGTAATATTTTATATTAATATTAGACCCTACTTCTACTTTAGTATTTGCTTCTATTGATTGATAAAACACCTTTTGATCCTTAGATTTATCAGCAGTTTCTTCTGTAGATTTATTTACAGTCATTTTAGAACCTTTTAAAGTATTTTCAGCATCATTAACATTTACATTCATTACATTTGGAACACTAATTAAAATGATCTTAGGACCCTTACTTACAACTAAATTAATTTTGGTACCTTTTTCAACCTGCTTATCTGGTGATGGGTCTTGTCTTATTACATTATCCTTCATTACTTTATCACTAAAATCGGAATCAATATTTCCAACTTCAAGTTCATAACTTGCTATCATATCCTTAGCTGATTTTATATTTATATCTTTAAGGTCTGGAACATTTATAGATGAAATTCCACCACTTATAATAACCTTAACTATATCCCCTTCTTTTGCTACTTGGCCTTCTTTAGGATTTGAATCTATTATGGTACCTTCTTTTTTATCACTTTTTTCCGTACCTGCTACTTCAATTTTAAGTTTATTACTCTCAAGTATATTTTTAGCCTCTTCTTTTGTTAGATTTAGTATTTTGGGCACTGTTACTTCTTTATTCTTCTTAGTTGCAAGTGATGATCTATCCATTAAATAAGCACTTAACAATCCTAATGATATAGCTAATACAACCATAAGTGATATTATTATTATCTTTTTGCTCCTTTTTGTTACCCCTGTCTTTTGTTTATCATCATCATCATCTATAATTGTTTTATCTAATTCAAGATCCTCTTGAATTAGAGCTTGATTTACAGGATCCATTATTCTAGTAAATCCACTGTCTACATTAGAATAGTGAATTTTAGAGTCTGGATCCTTTTGTATCTTAATTAAATCATTCATAATATCTTTAGCGGTTTTATACCTCTTAGCTGGCTCTTTTTCTATGGCGGTTAATATTAGCTTATTTAAACTCTCAGGTATGTTTTGAACAATCTGCTTAGGTGGTATGGGTGATTCTTGTATATGCTTTAACGCCACAGAAACCGGACTTTCAGCATCAAAGGGTACCCTTCCTGTAACCATTTCATATAGCACTATTCCTAAAGAATATATATCTGTTGTAGCATCAATGTATGATCCCTTTGCTTGTTCTGGAGAAAAATAATGAGCAGAACCTAATATCTTTTTAGAATTAGTTATAGTAGCTGAATCTGGTGATTTTGCTATACCAAAGTCTGTTACTTTTAAAACGCCTTCTTCTGTAACTAAAATATTTTGTGGCTTTATATCCCTATGAATTATATTATTTCTATGAGCACAATCTAGTGCCTTTGAAATTTGTATACCATAATCCAAAACCTTATCATAAGGTAGTCTTCCGTTTTCTTTAATAACTTCTTTTAATGTCTTTCCTCTTACATATTCCATAACAATATAATTTATATCTCCTTGACTTCCAACATCAAAAATATTAACTATGTTATTATCCGATAAGTTAGCAATTGCAGTTGCTTCCTTTTTAAATTTATTAACTAGGTCACCATCTGATATAAATTCTTTTTTTAAAATCTTAACGGCATCGAATCTATTTAATTTATGACATCTAGCTTTATAAACTACAGCCATACCGCCTTCTCCTATTTTTTCTAAGAGCTCGTATCTATCACCTAATATTGTTCCTATCATCATAATCTTGCTCTCCTTTAACTAAAATTAAAGATATATTATCTCTTCCCCCGCGTTTTTTAGCTTCCTCTATTATCTTTTTGCAAAGTTCATCATATCTAACGCAACTATCTTTATTAATAATATTATATAATTCATCTTTTGATATATCATTAGTTAGTCCATCTGTACATAACAAAATCATATCCACATTTATATAAGATATATCAAATATATCTATTTCTAAGTGTTCATATGTTCCAACTGCCCTTGTTATCACATTTTTATTTGGGTGATTAACAGCTTCTTCCTCTGTTATGCTCCCCTTATCAACAAGTTGTTGGACTAAAGAATGATCTTTAGTCACCTTAATTATATTATCTTTCTTTATAACAAAGCAACTACTGTCTCCTACATTTGCTATTAAAGTTTTATCTTCATACATTATACAAGCTGTTATAGTAGTTCCCATGCCTCTGCATTCTTTTTTTTGTTTTGAAATGTTAAATATCTTTTCATTAGCACATATTATAGCCTCTTTAAAATGACTTGACAAATTTTCTTTTGAAATATTTGGTTTTTCCTCAAAATAATCTTTTACAGTATCTACAGCTATTTTACTTGCTATCTCTCCTGCATTATGACCACCCATACCATCAGCTACTATAAATAACTTAATATTATTATTAATCAAATAACCAACACAATCTTCATTAAGGTTCCTTACCATTCCTAAATCTGTTATCATTCCAAACATGACTAGCACCCCTCTTTTGATATTTGGGTCTTCTCAATGTGACTTCTTCTAAGTTGTCCACACGCAGCATCAATATCGGATCCCATTTCCCTTCTTACAGTGGTGTCAATGCCTCTTTTATTTAAGACGTCTGAAAATATTTTAATATTATCTTCAGAAGATTTTACATATAACTTTTCTTTAATTTCATTAACGGGTATTAAGTTTACATGACATAACATGCCCTTAAGTAAATTGCTTAATTCCATAGCATTTTCTTTAGAATCATTTATTTCATTAACCAATGCATATTCAAATGTAATTCTTCTGCCTGTCTTATTAATATAATCTTTGCAGGCATTAATTATTTCTTCTATAGAATACTTATTAGCTATTGGCATTATCTTCTTTCTATCTTCATCGTTGGATGCGTGAAGTGAAATAGCCAAAGTTATTTGCATATTTTCTTTTGCCATTTCATTTATTTTAGGTACAATCCCACAAGTAGATAATGTAATATGCCTTTGACCTATATTTAGTCCATATTCAGCATTTACTATCTTCAAAAACTTAATTACATTGTCATAGTTATCAAAAGGTTCTCCGCTTCCCATAAGTACAACATTTGATATTCTATCTCCAATTAACTTTTCTGCAGCTAATATTTGTGAGATCATTTCTCCCGCTGAAAGACTTCTTATTACACCACCTACTGTTGAAGCACAAAATTTACATCCCATTCTACAACCTACTTGCGTAGATATACAAATAGACTTACCATATTTATAATCCATTATTACACATTCTATAAGGTTATTATCTTCAAGCGCTAATAGCAACTTTTTAGTATTATCCTTTTTTGACTGAAAGCTATTAACCACTTGTGGTATGTATATCAAAAAATTATTTTTTAACTTCTCTTGAAGAGGTTTTGATAAGTTTGACATAAGATTAAATTCGAAAATACCCTTATAAATCCAGTCCATAACTTGCTTTGCTCTAAATTCACTTTCTTTGTTTTGTTTCATCCATATTTTTAGTTCTTCTAATGATAGATCTAAAATATTTTCCATACTGCACCTACTAAACTCTCATTAATTTAGCTATAAAAAAGCCATCCATATTCTCTTGTGGCAATATAGTAACATAACCCTCTTCACTATAAATAATATTGCTTGCCTCTTTAAAATATACTTTCTCCAATTTGAAGTTATTGTTATTTTTTAGAAACCACTTTATATTATCTTCATTTTCTTCTTTATTTAATGTACACGTAGAATAAAGAAGAACGCCACCTTTTTTCACATATTGAGAAGCATTTTTCATAATCTCTCTTTGTATAGCTATTAGTTCCTTAAGATTTTTTAAATTCTTGTTCCATTTTATTTCTGGTTTCTTTCTTATTATTCCTATACCAGAACAAGGTACATCTATTAACACCTTATCTGCTTTGTTAATAAGTTTTTCATTAAGCTTTGTAGCATCCATAGTATCAAGTACTATGTTTGAAAGTCCTAATCTGTCCACATTCTCTTTTATGAACTTTAGTTTACCTTCCTGTATATCAAAAGCAAAAACCTTACCAGTACCCTTTAAAAGTTCTGCTATATGCGTAGTCTTACCTCCTGGAGCTGCACATAAATCTAAAACTATATCATCTTTATTTATATCCATAACAGTTGCTACAAGCATAGCGCTTTCATCTTGTACTGTAATTTCACCTTCTACAAAAGCTCTGTTTCTTTCTACACTACTCCCCTTTGATATAACTATAGCCTCATCACATATATATCCTCTACTGACTTCATATTCAGCCTCTTGTAAGGCTTTAAATATTTCATCGTAAGAACCCTTATTTGAGTTTGGTCTAACTGTCACTGCTGGTCTGTTATTTAAGCCTTTTAATATAAGTTCTGTATATTTATTTCCGTACTGCTTATATAAAGATCTTATCATCCATGGTTCAAAAGAGTACTCATAGGCCCATCTTTCAAATCTATCTTGGTTATTTAAAAAGTCTTTTTCTTCATTTCTTAAATAATTTCTAAGTACTGCGTTTACAAATTTAGAAGATGCTTTAGATTTTCTCTTAGCCAGATTTACTGCTTCATTTACTGCCGCATAATTTGGAACCTTATCTAAATATCTAATTTGATATACAGTAATCCTTAATATATTTAATACATAATTATCTACTTTTTTTATATCTTTTACAAAAGACTTTATAATAATATCTATAGTATATTTATATTTTATAGTTCCATATACTATTTCAGTAATAAGTCCTCTATCCATGTCTTTTAAATCTTTACCTTTTAATTCTTTATTTAATGCAATATTAGAATAAGCATTTTCATTAAATACTTTACATAAAACATTAGTGGCTAATTCTCTCGCGTTCATATTTCTACCTCAAATCCCTTAATCATTTCTTCTATTACTTAATGCCATTAGTCTTAATAATTGTGATATAGCAGTAAGTGTAGCTGCTACATAAGTAAGAGCTGCCGCACTTAACACCTTTTTTGCGCCAACTATTTCATTTTCATAAAGTATAGATTTATCTTCTAGTATTTTAATAGCCCTATTAGAAGCATTAAATTCAACCGGCAAAGTTATAAGTTGAAATAAAACTACTGCTGAAAATAACACTATACCTATGTTTGTTAAAAAAGGTAACCCCATTATTATTCCAATAAAAAATATTACCCAAGATGCTCTAGAACTTATATTTACAACTGGTACTATATTATTTCTAATTATAAGTGGCCTATACTCTTGTTGATGTTGAATTGCATGACCTACTTCATGAGCTGCAACTCCTATAGATGCAACTGATGTACTTGAATATACATTTTCTGAAAGTCTTAATACTCTATCTCTAGGATCATAGTGATCTGTAAGATTACCAGCTACCCTTTCAATCCGCACCTCAACTAGTCCATTACTATCAAGGATCATCCTAGCTACCTGTGAACCCGTGTATCCCTTGGAACTATATATTTTTGAATATTTATTGAAAGTAGATGATATTTTAGATTGAGCCCATATAGAAAGTATTAAAGCTGGCACTAAAATTAAATAAGTACTATCATAAAACAAAAAAATTACCTCCTTTAATTTAGATTAGTATTAACCCTTCCTTGATATCATGTCCATTTATATATTCTTCAACCTTTAATGGCTTCGCATTAGGAAATTGTATAATTTCAATAAGAATTACACCATCCTTTGTAGATACTTCTATGCCCTCTTTACTTACATTTAATATTGTTCCTGGTGCTTTTTCAGATTTTTTATTCATAACACAGCTTTTATATATTTTCATTCTTTGTCCTTCATAGTCAGTATGAGCTATAGGCCATGGATTTAACCCTCTTATAAGGTTATGTATATTTAAAGAAGTTTCATTCCAATTTATTTTAGCAATATCTTTATCTAACATAGAAGCATAAGAGCTTCCTTCATCTTCTTGCTTTATTGGTGATAAAATGCCCTTATACATGGACTGTATAGTCTCTATAAGAAGTTCGGAGCCACTACTCATTAACTTATCATGAAGATCACCTGCTGTAATCTCATCATCTATACCTACCTTATTAGTTAAAAGTATATCTCCTGTATCTAGCCCTACATCCATAAGCATAGTAGTATTTCCACTTTCTTTTTCGCCATTGATTATTGACCAGTTAATTGGAGCTGCCCCCCTATATTTAGGTAGTAATGATGCATGAAGGTTTATACATGCATACTTAGGAAGTTCTAAAACTGCCTTTGGTAATATTTGACCATAAGCAACTACTATTATGAAGTCTGGATTTAAATCTTTAAGTATTTTAATAATTTCTTCATTACCTCGTACTTTTTCTGGTTGAAAAACAGGTATATTATAATTTAAAGCCAGTTCCTTCACCGGAGACATAGAAAGCTTTTTCCCTCTGCCCTTTGGTCTATCTGGCTGTGTAAATGCAGCAACTACACCATATTCATCTATAATCTTTTGAAAAGAGGGTACTGCAAAATTTGGAGTACCCATAAATACTATATTCATCTATATTCTATTCCCCCTCTGGAATAACTTTGTCTATAAACAGAATACCATCTAAGTGATCTACTTCATGACAAATTGCCCTTGCAAATAAATCTTCTGCTTCAAAATTAATTTTTTTTCCTTCTTCATTTAGAGCGCTTACCTTTATACGCTTTGGTCTTTCAACGTCACCTTGCTCCTCTGGCAAACTTAAGCAACCCTCTGTATCTACATATAATCCTTCTTTTGAAATTATTTCAGGATTGATTAATGCTATAGGACCGTCTCCAATATCCACTACTACAACTCTTTTTAATATCCCAACCTGTGGAGCCGCAAGACCTACACCATCTTCATAATACATAGTTTGAAACATGTCTTTAATTAAAACCTTTATTCTATCGTTAACCACCTCTACAGGTTTGCTTTTTTTTCTTAGGATTGGATCTTTATAAGTTCTAATATTTCTTAATGCCATAAAAAATTCTTCCTTTCTATATTAAAATAATAATCTAAATTATATTATATTAGACTACTAGGGTTAATATCAATACTTAATCTTATATCTTTATAATAACTTTTAGTACTGACATATAAAAAGTCTTTTATTTCCTTTGCTAATTGGTCATTTATTTCACCTTTTATTATTATTTGCCATCTATATAATTCTTTAATCTTGCTTATCATACAAGGACAAGGTCCTAGTATTACTATTTTATCATTATATTGTAGCTTATTCTTTAAATTAATGCTAATATCTTGTATACATTTTATTAATAATTCTTCATTTTTAGAGCTCATATTTATAAGCAAGATTTCTGAAAAAGGTGGGTAATTCATACTCTTTCTAATAGATAACTCTTCTTTATAAAAACTACTATAATTATATTCCTTTGCAGCTTTTATACTATAACTATCAGGTATGTAGGTTTGAACTACTACATCCCCTATGGTTTTACCTCTTCCAGCTCTACCAGAAACTTGTGTTATAAGTTGAAATGTTCTTTCAGATGCCCTATAATCAGGTAAATTTAAGGATAGATCTGCTGCCAAAACACCTACAAGAGAAACATTTGGAAAATCTAATCCTTTAGCAACCATTTGAGTACCAATTAAAATATCTGCTTCACCCTTTTTAAAGGAGTTATATATCTTCTCATACGAATCCTTCCTTCTTGTGGTATCTAAATCCATCCGTAAAATCTTAGCATCTTTAAAGTATTTTTTCACTTCTGTTTCTACTTTTTCAGTACCTACACCAAAATACTTTACATATTTGCTATTACAAACAGGGCAAATGTTGGTAGCCCTAGATCTTTTTCCACAATAATGACAGGATAAATAGTTGCCTGAAAAATGGTAAGTCATTGATATATCACATTTATCACATTTGAATACGTATCCGCATTTTCTGCAAGATACAAAAGTAGAGAACCCTCTTCTATTTAAAAACAAAATTATTTGTTCTTTTTTTTCTAAGGCATCTTTCATTTTACTATATAATAAACTACTAAAAATAGATCTGTTATCATTTTCCAGTTCTTCTCTCATGTCAATAACTTGTATTACTGGCATAAATGCATCATCTATTCTCTTTTCCATATTTAGTAATTCTATTTCTCTAGTTTCAGCTTTGTAATAGGATTCTATACTTGGTGTTGCAGTTCCTAAAATTACCCTACACCCTTCTAGTTTACTCCTATATTTAGCAATTTCTCTAGCATCATATTTAGGGTTACTATCAGACTTATAACTAGCCTCATGCTCTTCATCAATTATTATAATACCTAAATCCTTAAAAGGCAAAAATACAGCAGATCTTGCTCCTACAGCTAATTTAGCTTTTCCTTCTTTAACTCTAAACCATTCATCAAATCTTTCTCCATCAGAAAGTTTACTATGAAATACAGCAACATCTTTACCAAATCTTCCTTTAAATCTTTCTATCATCTGTGGAGTTAGTGCAATTTCCGGTACCAAGACTATGGAAGACTTACCTTCTCTTATGCAATCTTCTACCAAGTTCATATACACTTCAGTCTTACCACTTCCAGTTACCCCATGAATAAGAAATATCTTTTTATCTGAATTTAAAATTTTATCAATAACATATCTTTGTTCTGCATTAGGTGTCCTTTTTTCATAATGTTCAAATTCCCTAACATTATACCTTTGTATTGTTTTAGAGTCTGAAATTATAAAACCGTGCTTTATTAATGTATTTATAGAGCTTAATGACATAGAATGATTTTTACTCAATTCTGATCGTGTTACATTTCCATTTAGTTCTTGCACCTTATTCCATATAGATTCATAAGGTTCTTTTTTATATCGTCCCTCTAAGATTCCTTTCGTAAATAAAACTTCTATAGTCTTATTTTTCATTCCACCTACAATTCCTTTAGGCAAAAATTGTTTCAAAGCATCTACATAGGAACAAAGATATCTTTTTCTCATAAACTCCATAAGTTTTACATCTTTTTCATTAAAAAGCTCTACTTCTTTATAAATCTTTTCAATACTTTTCATCTTTATATTGGAGTCTTTAAATTCATGTGATTCATCATAGAGGAATAATACAAAGCCATCTACTAACCTATTACCTCTTCCAAATGGAACTTTAACCCTATATCCTATATTTATATTATTAGCATCTTCTGCTTTAATTGCATACGTAAAAATTCTATCCAATTCATTTGCATCCTGGTTTATAACAATACCAGCAAACTTTAACATCTAATCACCCTTTATAAAATAAAAAAGCGCAGACTAGCGCCTTTTATTTACAATATCAAATAATTCTTTTGCAACCTTTTTTTTATTCATGGATTCTAGTTTTATAACATCTCCATCTTTACATATTATGCTTACCTCATTGTCTTCTAAAGCAAATCCTGTATGAAGAATATCATTTGCAACTATATAATCTAAATTTTTTTTAATTAGTTTATTTTTAGCATTTTCTATAAGATTACTGCTTTCAGCAGCAAATCCTACTAAAATTTGATTTTGTTTTTTTTCTCCTAGAGTTTTAAGTATATCTTTATCTTTTAAAAGTTCTATACTTATACTATCCTCGGATTTTTTTATTTTTTCTTCACTATAATACCTAGGCTTATAATCTGACACTGCAGCTGTTTTAACCACAATATCCGCCTTTTCATAATGCCAAAGTACCTCTTTTAACATTTCTTCATTTGTATTCACACTTATAAACTCAACTTCAAAAGGCTTCTCTAAATTAGTAGGACCAGATATTAAAATAACCTCTGCCCCTCTATCTCTAGCTTCCTTTGCTATAGCATACCCCATCTTTCCTGTAGATTTATTTGTTATATATCTTACTGGATCAATGTTTGCTATTGTTGGTCCTGCTGTAACTAATACTGTTTTTCCTTCTAAATCCTTAGGATTATAAAGCATACTTTCAACCTTATCCGCTATATATTTCGTATCTGCAAGTTTACCTTTTCCGTCATCTCCACAAGCAAGCCTTCCACTAGTAGGTTCAATAAATTCATATCCATAGCTTTTTAGCTTAGATATATTTTCTTGAACTATTTTATTATTATACATATTAGTATTCATGGCTAGAGCAAATACAACCTTTGCTTTTGTAGCCATTATAGTTGTAGATAGCATATCATCTGCAATGCCATTTGCAACCTTACCTATAATGTTAGCTGTAGCTGGTGCAACAAGAATTATATCAGCCTTTTTAGCTAATGAAATGTGTTGTATTTCAAAGGCCTTAGGCTCTTCAAACATATCTGATACTACTATATTTTGACTAAGAGTTTGAAATGTTAAAGGTGAAACAAATTCTTTTGCAGACCTTGTCATTATTACATTAACTTCTATATCCTTTTTCTTTAAAGCACTAATAATATCTAGAGCTTTATATGCAGCTATGCCTCCTGTGACACCTAACACTACACAATAAGAATTCTTTGTCATAACTATTTTAGTCCTTCTTTTATTGTTTCATATTTAACGTATCCTTGATCTACTTCGCTAATGGCTCTAGTTAAAGGTTTTTTAGAGTCTACCTCTACCATTGGCTCAGCACCATCAATTATTTGTCTTGCCCTTCTTGAAGTTACTGTAACTAAAGTATATCTGTTATCCACCTTTTCGAGTAAGTCTGTTATTGATGGATTAATCATAGAGTTGTTCATGTATTAAGCCCTCCTTAGAATCTAATATTTTTTCTTTTATTCTGTCTACTCTGCATCTTTCTGCCATTAATATGCTTTCTATCTTGTTAACAGCATCACTTACTGTATTATTTACTACTGCATAATTATATGTTGAAATATAATTAATTTCTTGATATGCAGATTTAAACCTAGTCATTAATGATTGTGGTGTTTCACTACCTCTTTTTATTATTCTTTGTTTTAATTCTTCCATAGATGGAGGTAGTATAAATATAAATACACCATCTTCTATCTTGTCTTTAACTTTTAACGCTCCTTGAATATCTATCTCAAGTATAACATCTTTTCCACTATCAAGCATAGCCTGAACTTTTGATCTAGGAGTTCCATATAAGTTTCCGTAAACCTCAGCACATTCTAAAAAATCATCTTCTTTTATTTTATTTTCAAATTCATCTCTATCCATAAAATAATAGTTAACTCCATCAACTTCTCCAGCTCTAGGTTTCCTAGTGGTTGCTGAAATAGAAAGGTAATATTGGTTTTTTTCTAGCAAAGCCTTACAAATAGTACCCTTTCCTGCTCCTGATGGCCCTGATATAACTATTAATATACCTTTATTGGACATTATTCTTCAACCTCATCTCCAGCTTCTTCTCCCTTTGATGATAGTCTATGTGCTACTGTTTCTGGTTGTACTGCTGAAAGAATCACATGGTCACTATCTGTTATTATTACAGCTCTTGTTCGTCTACCATAAGTTGCATCTATTAACATTCCCCTATCTCTTGCCTCTTGGATTATTCTTTTTATTGGCGCAGATTCAGGACTTACTATAGCTACTAATCTATTAGCAGAAACAATATTTCCAAAACCTATGTTGATTAACTTAATACTCATTGTCTTCCTCCTAAAATTCATTATTCTACGTTTTGCACTTGTTCTCTTATTTTTTCAATATTGTTTTTTATATTAAGTACTTGATTTGTTATTTCTAAATTTGAAGATTTAGAAGCTATAGTATTAGCCTCTCTATTCATTTCTTGAACTATAAAATCAAGTTTTCTACCTACAGGCTCTTTTAAATTCAAAGTATCATTTAACTGTTCGATATGGCTGTTTAATCTTATTATCTCTTCATCTATGCTTGCTTTATCTGAAAATATAGCCACTTCCATATTTAAACGACCTTCATCTAATTTACCATCTTCAATTAATTTCTTTATTCTATCCTCAAGCTTTATCTTGTATTCTTTAACCACTGTTGGAGCCTTTGTTTCTATTTTATCTAACTCACATTTTATATTATCACAGTTACATTTTATGTCTTGACTTAGTTTAATTCCTTCTCTTTCTCTCATAGATAACAAGTTTTTTAACGCACAATGTATAGAAGGGGATATCTCTTTCCAGAGTTCCTCAATGTCTTCTTCATCTTCTTGTATATAAATAACATCAGGAAACTTTGAAACAAACGACAGTGATATATCATCTTTAACATCATAATTATCTTTTATTTCATTAAGACAACTCATGTAGCTATCTAATAAATCCGTGTTAACCCTTACTCTACCCTCTACTTTTTCATAGTTTTTATAATTTAAAAATAAATCCACCTTGCCTCTGTTTAAATATTGAGAAATGATGCTTCTGATTCTTTCTTCTAAAGCAATCATGGCTTTAGGCATTTTGATGTTTAAGTCTAAAAACCTGTGGTTTACACTTTTAACTTCTATTACAAAGTTATGTTTGCTACCCTCTTCACTATTGGCTCTGCCAAAACCCGTCATACTTTTAATCATGAAACTCCTCCTTATGCTTTTCCAATTCATCATACCTATTATACATAAACAACATGCAATATTTCAAGTTTTATTTTAAAAATAGAATTTATCTAGTTTTTACTGTAACTATCTAGTCTATTCAATGTATTTCTTATAATCTCTTCATCCTTAGTAAGTGCAATTCTAAAATAACCATATCCTAGTCTACCAAAGGCACTTCCAGGTGTTACAACAATGCCCTTTTTTAAAAGTAACTCACTACAAAATTCATCTGTATTATATCCTTTTGGTACTTTACACCAAATATAAAAAGTACCTTCTCCCTTAAAATATTTTATATTCTTTTCATCTAAAATAGACTCTGCTAAAACTTTTCTTTTTCTGTATACCTCATTTATATATTCTATATAGTATTTGCAATCTTTTATTGCCCTTAAAGCTGAATATTGAATAGGCATAAATTGACCTGAATCAATATTGTTTTTAACTTCCCCTAAAGACTTTATAATATTTTTATCACCAACTACATAACCTATTCTATATCCTGTCATACTAAATGCTTTAGAAAAACTACTAAATTCAATGCAGTTATTTATACCTCCCATTAGTATCGATAACTTATCTTCTTTTTTATTTACAATCTCTTTATAAGCCCCGTCGTTACAAAGTACTATATTATACTTTTCACACATTTCTTTAACCTCTTCTAAAAAGTCCTTTTTTAAATTCGCTCCCGTAGGGTTATTAGGATAATTTATTATAATAAGTTTAGATACCTTTTTTATTTTTTCGGGAATCAATTTAAGATTTGGGAAATAACCTCTTTCTTCAATTAAAGGCATCTTATATGGAATTGTACCCCAAAGCTTACTGCAAGATTCATATGAGGGATATGAAGGATCAGGTAATATAATATAATCATTTATATCACAAACTGTTGGAATTATATTACTTAATGCTTCTTTAGACCCTATAGTTATTAACACTTCATCTTCAGTTAAATCTACACCATAATTAAGCTTATAATCTTTAATTATCGCCTGTTTTAATTTGGCTATACCATTTCCTTTAGGATAATTATGATATCCCTTATAACTTAAGGCCTCTATTAGCGTCTCATTAACCTCTTTAGGCGGTTCTAGATCTGGATCACCTATGCCAATATCTATTACTTCCCTCCCCTGTTTTTTTAGCTTATCTTTTAAAATATCAATTTCATTAAAGTGATACTGCGGAAGATTTGCAATCCTATTATTTATCTTCAAATAAATACCTCCCAAATATTGTTTTTAACATAATATTCATTATTATACCTTTTTGATACATCATCCAAGATTTAGTTACCAATTATCCTTTAGATTAATATAATAAAAACCTCTATCTATAAATCATAAATTTTATAGATAGAGGTTTTAAATTTTCAATGTACACTTTATTTAAAGTAATATTCACAATAAATAAAGATACCTGTATTTAAATAAAAATATATTGTATTAATATATTTATCTAAGAAAGCCCAGTAAATATTATCTTAGCCATAAATATAATACCTAGAATTATCATGACAGGAGATATCTTTTTCTTTTCTTTACTAAACAAATTGTTTGCTAAATTTATTATTACATAAGATAGTATCCCAATAGTTAAACCATCTCCTATGCTATATGTAAGTGGCATTAATGCAATAATTAAAAATGCTGGTACACCTTCTGTAAAATCACTAAAATTAATCTTAACTACATTTTCCATCATAAAGAATCCTACTATAATAAGTGCAGGTGCTGTAGCCGCAGCTGGTATAGCTACAAATATTGGTGAAAAGAACATAGCTAGTAAAAATAGTATTCCAGTAACTATAGATGTAAGCCCTGTCCTTCCACCTTCTGCGACCCCAGCAGAGCTTTCAACAAAAGTAGTTACCGTTGATACTCCTATCAACGCTCCAAAAGTAGTTCCAATCGAATCTGATAATAAAGCCCTTCCAGCTCTTGGAACCCGTCCATTTTCATCTAACATATTAGCTTTTGCCGCTACACCAACCAAGGTGCCTATAGTATCAAAAAAGTCTACAAATAAAAATGTGAAAACTATAACTACAAATCCCCATATCTTTGAAGAATCTGTTATATATGAGAAGTCTAGCTTAAATGCAATTGGTGCTAAAGATTCAAACTTAAAAATACCAGTAGGTAAGAATATTTTATGAAGTGATGCAGATTCAGGGCTAATAATTGCATATACCCAAGATAAAATGGTGCTACCAAATATCCCAAATAATATAGCCCCTTTAACATTCTTTTTTGAGAGTACAACAATAATCACTACTCCAACAGCTGTAATCAAAACAGTTGGTGACATAAAATTACCAAGTCCTACTAAAGTAGCATCATTTTTAATAACCATTCCACTATCTACAAATCCAATAAAGGTTATAAATAGACCTATTCCCGCTGTAACAGCTAATTTTAAATTCATAGGTATACTATTTATTACTGCTTCTCTTACGTTAGTTAATGATAAAACTATGAATATAATTCCTTCTACAAATACCGCTGTAAGTGCTATTTCCCAGGGTACATTCATTTTTATAACAACTGTATATGCAAAAAATGCATTTAGCCCCATACCCGATGCAAGTGCAAATGGTAAATCTGCATATACACCCATCATTATTGTGGCAACACCTGCTGAAAGACATGTAGCAGTAACTAGTGCTCCTACTGGCATTCCAGTGGCTCCTAATATAGTAGGGTTAACTGCTATAATATATGCCATAGTTAAGAATGTAGTAATTCCTGCAATTACTTCTTTTCTTATATTTGTATCCTTCCTTTCTTTTAACTTACTAAAACTAAATAATTTATCCATAATCATCCTCCTAAAATTTGTACTATGTTTCTTATTAAAATTCCTTAATAAAGCAAAAATACCTATATAAATTCCCTGAGGAATCTATATAGGTATTATCTTAATCAAAATCTACTCATATATACATTACTAAAAAAAGTAATTTTTCACATATGAATTTAAGATAATTCTAAAGATTCACTCATAGTCAGACATTTATGGTGTCTGGTAGAAACTCTTGGCCCTTATTGCCAAAACTATATGAGCATTACTGTTTACGAATATTATGTTACAACATTAATTTATTATTGTCAACATCACATATCATTATTTATGCATTTAATTATATCGTTCGTGTAATTTAGGTTAATATAAACGATTATTAATTTCCAAATTGGTTTTTAAATTAGATGTTATATAAGCTTTTTTCGAATATAGACTTTATCTCATCTAAATTTTTCGTATAACTAAGTGCTACTAATAATTTAATTCTAGCTTTTTGACCTGGAAGATTATCACCAAATATAACGCCTAAATTTCTTAGTTCTTTTCCACCTCCATGATATCCGTATGAATCAAATACTCTTCCTTCAAAGCATCTAGAAACAATAACCACTGCAATTCCTTTGTTTATAGCATTTTCTATACCTTGTACCATAAGTGGTGGTATGTTTCCCCTTCCCATTGCCTCAACAACTATACCTCTATTTCCTTCGCTTATATAATAATTTATTACACCTGAATCCATACCTGATGCACATTTTATAAGAGCAACTTTACTATCTAATTCTTTTATGCTCATTGTTTGTTTTTCTATGTTATTTCTATAGAATATAACCCTATTATTATCCACTATACCAATTGGTCCAAAGTTTGGAGTCTTAAAAGCGTTTAAACTCATAGAATTAGCTTTTGTAACTTCTGATGCACAGTTCAATTGTCCATTTAAACAGACTAGAACCCCCCTACCTTTTGATTCATCTGATATTGCTGTACAAATAGATTCTGCTAAATTAGATGGGCCATCATATCCAAGCTCTGATCCACTTCTCATAGATCCTGTAAATACCACAGGTTTTATAGAATTAATAGTTAAATCTACAAGATACGCAGTCTCTTCAAGAGAATCTGTTCCATGTGTTACTACTACTCCTGCTATATCTTCTCTATCTAAAAGTTTTTGAATGAACTTTGATAAATCTAACATGATTTCTGGTGTCATATGTGGACTCGGTAACATTGAAAAATTATATGATTCTATATTCGCATATTTTTCGATACCCGTTACCATAGACATTATTTCTTCACCAGTAAGACTAGGAACTGCAGCCTTTATCCTAGGATCTACCTTCATAGAAATAGTTCCACCATTAAAAACAATTGCTACCTTTTTCATAAAATACCTCCTATTATTTAAAGTCATTTACTCTACAGCCCTTAATTTTAAGTTAATAAAAATTAAAAGCCACCTACTAAGACAATTAAAATGACTATATCACTTTTTAAATATAATAGAATATTAACTAGCTGTGGTTTAAATATACCTCCTAGTAAATTTAACATAATTTCATTAAATAATATATATATACAAAATTATATATTATTATTTCATTTTATAATAAGATTTGTTAGCTTTTCCATCTTAAATTACAGTTATTTTTATTATTAATGTAATTTTAAAATTTAATCAAGATATCACTTTTATATTCTTTATTTAAGATACCGCATTAAACATAAACATCGTTTTGAAACAAATAAGGAATATATTGTAGGGACCTTTAAGTAAATAGTTTATTTATAATTAACAGTATTGTATTTACTGATAGATAAGACTTTAACAATCAGCTTTATATATTTAACATACATTAAATAATTTGTTATATTTATATAGAAGTAATAAAAATAAGGGGGAATTTTCATGAAAGAAAAAAAGGGGATCATAATTACTGGAGCTATAGTTGGTATACTATCAGTAATACTTGTACGTTTCGGTAACCCTATTAATATGGGCCTTTGCATAGCCTGTTTTATAAGGGATACAGCTGGTTCTTTAGGACTACATAGGGCAGAAGTTGTTCAATACATAAGACCTGAAATAATAGGCATAGTCCTTGGAGCTTTTATAATGGCAATTTTTAAAAGGGAACTTTATTCTAAAGGTGGTTCTTCGCCATTTATAAGATTTATATTAGGATTTATAGTTATGGTAGGAGCACTAATGTTTTTAGGTTGCCCACTTAGGATGGTATTAAGACTTGCTGGAGGAGACTTAAATGCAATTACAGGTATCATAGGGTTTACGGCTGGAATTTTTATTGGTATACAATTTTTAAACAAAGGTTTTACTTTAAAAAGAAATTATACTACAACAAAAATTGAAAGCTATTTATTCCCTGCAGTTAATGTAGGTTTATTTGCACTTCTTGTTTCAGCACCTGCTTTTATATTTTTTAGTCAGAAAGGTCCTGGTGCTTCTCATGCTCCAATTTATATAGCCTTAATTGCAGGGCTTATTGTAGGTGCAATTGCACAAAGGACTAGACTTTGTATGGTTGGAGGAATTAGAGATCTTATAATGTTTAAAGATACTTATTTATTATCTGGATTTATTTCTATATTTATATTTGCACTTATAGGAAATTTAATAATAGGTAAATTTAATTTAGGATTTATGAATCAACCTGTAGCCCATAATGATGCTTTATGGAACTTTTTAGGTATGGCTTTAGCTGGATGGGCCTCAGTACTATTAGGTGGTTGCCCTTTAAGACAACTAATATTATCTGCTGAGGGTAATATAGATTCTGTTATAACAGTTTTAGGACTTTTTGTAGGCGCAGCTTTTGTGCACAATTTTAATTTAGCTTCTAGCGCTAAAGGTCCTACATTTAATGGTAAAGTAGCAGTATTAATTGGATTTTTAATTGTATGTTTAGTATCCTACATAAATATAGAAAAGGGTACTAAAAAAATTAATGTAGTTTCAAAGGGAGATGATAACATTGGTTAAAATAGATGCTAGAGGTATATCTTGTCCTCAGCCAGTTTTGATGACAAAAAATGCTTTAATAAATAATCCTATAGAAGTGGAAATTACTGTAGATAACGCAACTGCTAAGAATAATGTTGAACGTTACATGAGGCAATCAGGTTATTCTGTATCATCAAAAAATATAGAAGATGACTTTATATTATATGGTAAAAAATAATGATGTAAATTATATTTGTTTATTTTATACTCATTCAGGAGCTATAAAGTTTACTAATATAATGAATGCTGAAAATATTTGTTATAAAATATTACCTACACCTAGAAAACTAAGTTCTAGCTGTGGCATTAGTGTACAGTTTTGTTATGACAAAAATATAAGTTCTTTTATAATTAACGACATAGAAAAGGTGTTTTTAGTTAATAATAAAAGTTATGAACTGGTATATGAAAATGAATAGCTACATTTGACCATTTAACTAAGTGAACTACTCTCCACCTAAGAGATGGGAGAATTCCGGACAGGAATCTTAAAACACTATTGGGTAAGACCTTTTGTGAAATTACAAAAGGTCTTACCTTTTTTGACAAAGTAAAATGCTGCAACTTATTGTTCTTATGTGATTAAAAATAAAGGAAATTAAATAATTATATAGAATTATTATGTTTAATTATAAGTAAGTTCAAATATTTTAAGGAGTATAAATTTATGAAATTAAATATCATAGTCGGAATCCTAGTAATTGTTATTAATTTGTTTTTTGCAACTATTCTTATATTTTTTGAAAGGAAGAATCCATCTACTACTTGGGCTTGGTTATTAGTTATAATACTCCTCCCAGTAATAGGATTTGTTATTTATCTTCTTTTAGGTAGAAATTTAAGCAAAGAAAAATTATTCAACAAGAAAATTATTGTTGATGAACGAAAAAAATGTGATTATTTACTAAATTCACGAAAAGAATATGTACTAGATGAGGGTACTTTTGAAAATATAGATTTAATTAAAATGAATTATAGAAACTCCCACTCATTTTACACTCAAAAAAATAATATAGACTTGATTTTTGATGGTAAAGAAAAATTTAAAGAACTTTTCACCGCTATCGAAAATAGTAAAAGCTTTATTCATATTGAGTACTATATTATAAGCAAAGACGAAACTGGTAAAATGCTAATGGATTTACTTACTAAAAAGGCAAAAGAAAATATAGAAGTTAAAGTTTTATTTGATTCAATGGGATCATATAAAATTAATAGTAAACGTTATTTGAAAAACTTTGTAGATTCTGGTGGAAAATATGCTGTATTTTTCCCTGCACTACTTCCTCATTTAAATAAAAGAATCAATTTTAGAAACCACAGGAAAATAGCTGTAATTGATGGTAAAGTTGGTTTTGTTGGAGGCTTTAATATTGGAAATGAATATTTAAGTAAGGATAAAAAAATTGGTTACTGGAGGGATACTCATTTAAAAGTTGCTGGTGAAGCTGTAAGGGATTTAGAAGAAAGATTCCTTATGGATTGGACTTATGCTTCTGAAGAAATAATACATGATTATGGAAAGTATTTAACAATTGATCTATCTATAGACGAGATAACAGGTACTCAAATAGTTTCAAGTGGTCCAGACCATAAAAGTCCTTACATTAGAAATGGATTTGTTAAGATTATAAATAATGCTAAAAAAAGTGTATACGTCCAAAGCCCTTATTTTATTCCAGATGAGACTACTTTAGAATCTTTAAAATTATCCGCTTTATCTGGGGTTGATGTTCGGATTATGATTCCCGGGGTACCTGATCATAAATTTATGTTTTGGGCCGCTAGTTCTTATGTTGGGGAGCTTTTAAAAAGTGGTGTTAGAGTTTATTATTATAACAAAGGTTTTTTGCATTCTAAAACCATAGTATCTGATAGCAACGTGTGTAGTATCGGAAGTGCAAATATGGATATACGTAGTTTTAAATTAAACTTTGAAACAAATTGTTTTATTTACAATGAAAATATCTCTAATAAAATGGAGATACAATTTAAAAAGGATATATTAGATTCAAAGGAAGTAACTCTAAAATCTTTTGAAGACAGAGGCCTTTGGGTTAGATTTGCAGAATCTATTACAAGACTACTTTCTCCCATATTATAATATAATGGTACATCAAATTTTTTGGAGGAAATTTGATGTACCATTAATCATTTTATAATAATACCCATAAGCTTAGATAAAGATACTGCTTGAATTGGTGATACTATAACACCTTTAAGATCTTCTATACTAATAGTAATGCCTTCTATATCACAGCTAGTTAAATCTATATCTTTTAGTCTAGCCCCTTCCATATGGCATTCTGAAAGGTTTGAATCATAGAATCCAACTTTACTAAAGTTAGCTTCCTGAAAATCAGATAACCCTAATTCACATTCATTAAACTTTATTTCATTAAACTTAGAAAATGAAAAAAGCGCATATCTTAAATTACACTCACTAAAAGTAATGTTTTTTAAATTTGCTTCACTTAAATTAATACCTATAAGTTTACAATTTATAAATTCTACTCTATGTATTATAGCACTTTCTAAATTCACATTAGACAAATCACAATTTTGAAACCTTACATCCACAAGTTCAGCCCTTTGAAATGAACATCCTATAAACGTACTTCCTTTTAATATTGTTTCCGTTAAGTTAACTCTTTTTACACTTTCACCTTGAAGATGAAAATTAGTTATATTAACAGAAGATATATACTCTTCATCTTGTAAATCTTCATATGATAGATTCATATCTTCTAATAATGATGGTAATCTCGGTTTTTCTACAGAGAACTCATTTTTTTTGCTTTTCATTTGGCACCCCTTTCTTTACTATACATCTATTCTTTATACTATATATCCTTTATAATATATGTATATACATTAATAAAGGAGGAAAGTTTATGAAGCATATTAAGATGTTATCAATATTGCAAGGTATCTTATTCCTATTTATAGGTATTATAAGCTTTGTATATCCCACAGAATCTCTTTCTATTTTATCATTAATCTTTCAGCTACTCTTGATTACTCTAGGTTCTATAAAACTTATAAAAACTTTAGTAGATAAACGTAGATTCAGAGAAAATTATATGTTTATTTTAAACTTATTCGAAGGGATTATTTTTATTATTGTGGCTATCTTATTTTATTCCAACGAAAACCTATCAATATTATCATTTTCTATCATATTAGGTTTATGGTGTGCTTATATTTCCATAACCTTATTTTTAAAATCCTTTAAAGGAAGAAGTGTTGAAAACGGATATTTAGGTATAATTCTATCCTTCATATCTTTATGTTTTGCCCTAATGGTTATATTTAAACCTTATGTTGTCTTTTTAACCTTATCAAAATTAATTGGTATATATTTTATATGTACGGGTATAGAGGTTTTATTTGTCACTTTATATATTGAAAGCAAGCTAAAAAGATTAAGGCTTTTGGGTGAAGATTCTAATGAAATTAATATTGATATGTAATCAATATATTACCAAATATATTACTGTAGACCCCCTTTTATTATTCAAGGGGTCACTTCACTAAAAATTTGTTTAGTGCTTTAATCTTATCACTTTAATATTAGTAACTATTAATTTATAGTGTAAAAGCTAGTTAATAGTTACTTTTTTATTTCTTTCACGTCTCTTGTATCATTTATTATAGTAGCTCTATTCGATTTTATCCTTCTTACCCCAACCCTTGTAAAATTATATATTTCTTTTAAGAACTCATCCTTATTATAACTTCCTTTTTCTATATCATATAATTTCTTTTCAAGCCTTCCTGTATAATCAGTATCCATTAATTCTTTTACTGGAAAGTTTTCTATAAGCTTACTTCCTATATCAGTTATTAATAGTGATTTTCCTTTTGTAGATATATACCGTGCATACTTTAGCTTATTTATGGTATCTGCTCTTGTAGCTGCGGTACCTATAGAGTATCCATATAATATTTTGGACTCTTCATCATCTTGCTCTTGTGATTTATTTCCTTTACCGCAGGTTTCCATCGATTTTAAAAGTGTCTTTTCTGTATAATGAGCAGGTGGCTTACTCTTTTTAGAAACAACAGTAGTGTCACTACTTTCAACCTTCTCATTTTCACTTATATTTGGTAATAGTTCTTCCTTTTTATCTTCATTATAAAGCTTAAGCCAACCTTTATTTATAAGTATTCTTCCTTTAGTCACAAATAACCTTTCATAATTATCTCCCTGTACAGATGTTACAATCTCGGTATTTTCATACTGCGATGCATCCATAAATTGAGATAAAAATCTATTTTTTATACTACTATACAGTTCCATTTCATCTTTATCTAAGTTTTTAGGAACAATATAAGTTGGTATTATAGCACTATGGCTTTCTACCTTTTCATTATTAAATACCTTTTTTGACTCATTAAAAACTATTTCATCCTTAAATGGAATATCCTTTTTAAGGATAGTTAATACATTTTTAGCCTTATCCTTAATACTTTCCTCTAGCGCCGTACTTTCGGTTCTAGGATAGGTTATGTATTTTTTTTCATATAAACTTTGTGCTACCTTTAACACCTTATCAGCCGTCCATCCATTGAATTTACTAGTAACAAATCCTTGCAAATTACTTAAGTTAAATAGTGCTTGTGGATATTCATTTTTTATCTCAACTTTTTTGCTCTTTATTACACCAGGCTTTCCCTCAACCTCATCTTTTAATCTAATAACACTTTCCTTATTTGTAAACTTATCCTTGCTTCCGTGAAAAAACTTTCCTTTATACTTTCCAAATTGATTTTCGAAGGTAGTAAATAATTCATTAAAAGCTTCTGGTTTAAAGTTCTTTATTTCTAATTCCCTATCATAGATTAACTTAAGTGTTGGCATAAGTACTCTTCCAATATTAAGTAAGTTACCTCTTCCCCTTGTATACTTCATTGTAGCAACAGCAGTGAAGTTTATACCTATAACCCAGTCTGCTAGTTGCCTACTAAGTCCAGCATCTTGGAGGGTACTCATTTGAGCATTTGTCTTTAAGTTGTTCAATCCTTTATTAACCTCTTCTGGCGTCCATTCGTTAATTAATATCCTCTGTATAGGCTTTTTTACATTTAAGTATTTAAATATAAGAAGAGCAATAAGCTCTCCCTCCCTATCAAAATCTGTAGCTGTTATAATTTCTTCTATATCTTTTCTATTTATAAGGCTGCTTATAATATCTAATTGCTTTTTTGCCCCTTTATCAACTACCTTTTTATTTTTACTGTCATTTTTAATTTTATACTTGAACTCACCTGGTATATACGGAAAGTAATCAAAATCCCATAAAGCTAACTTTTCATCATAATCCTTGCCATCATACAAGGTCAATAAATGACCAAAGGCCCAAGTTATTACATATCCTGGACCTTCAATATATCCATCTTTTTTAGTTTTACATCCTAGTGCTTCTGCTATATTTCTAGCTACAGAAGGCTTTTCTGCCAATATTAACTTTCCCATAATTCACCTTCACTACATTATTTATATATTTTAAGTACAATGCTATTATACTTACTTTAGCTAAAATTGAAAAGGGATAAAATACTATTATTGAAAAATCAAATATTTTATTTGCCTATTACATTCTAAAGAAAATATTGTTTTCCGGGCGTAGAAACCTTTGAGAAAACAAAAAAATATAAAGATTTGAATTTCTTCAAACCTTTATATTTCAGAATTTGGTGACTCCTAGGGGAATCGAACCCCTGATTCCACCGTGAGAGGGTGGTGTCTTGACCGCTTGACCAAGGAGCCTAGTATTGTTAGATGTATACCCAACAGTAATATAATAACACCTTTTATACTTTATATCAAATTAGTATTTTGAATACTGTTCTTTATATCTATTAAAAATATCTATAGTATTTTTAACTATATAGCTATTATTCACATAACCTTACCTGAAATTTAAATTTCCACCTCCACCATCAAGATCCCCGCTATTCATAATCATAATTACTATATCCGGGTTATTCTTATCAATATATTCATAAAGACTCATGTCTTTATAGTATCTTAAATCAATAATTCTTGTAGTATTGAAGTGTTGACTTAAATATGGTTCTACAGGATTAGTAAATGAATCTCCAAAAATCAAAGCATTTGGCAATTCATCTCTGTTAGTTTCTATTATAGTCTCTGCCTGGTCACCATTCATATAAGTTGCATATGTATTGCTAGAGTTTAGATTATCAAGATAAAAGATATTATTATCATATCCATCTCCTCCGTACTTTTTGTACTTAGGTAACTCATACTTAGGATACCATAAATCAATATTATCATCAGTTTTAAACATAAGGGATAACTGTCTATTTTGTGACCCATAAAACTTTGAATACGACTTGATATCATAATCTTCTTTATTATATGGTTTGCCAACACTTGGATACCTTTCAGATAACTTATTTATAACACTTTGATATCCTAAAAAGGCACCATTCATATTCCAGTGATGATCAGTTTTATAGTAAAAATTATCATCCTTATTTTTATAAAATATCTCTCTCATATCTACAAAATTAACATTTTCACTTAAAAGATTATGAAATGTATCTTCTACAAAATTTTGCTTTTCTTTATTATTATTCATAAAATAAGGGTATCTGTCATACCTATATTTTGATTGAACAGGAACAGAAACAAAACATAAAGAGCTATTCCTATTTTGAAGATAGCTTGAAAGTTCGTTTATATTCGTGACATTACTATGGATGCTTTTATATGACTTTTCTTTCACCTGATCAATATCTATATTAGGATTAAAATTTAACAAATAACCCTCTTTACCAATTACAACATTGTTTATTTTAGTCTTCTTCAACACATTTATATTAAAAAGAATATGTGCTTTTACCCACTTATCTCTTTGAAAGAATTGATCAGACATATATTCATCAGTCTTACTAAAATAAGTACCATCTAATAATTCATTTTTGGATGGTCTACTAATTTTGGTTAGAGATCTAAATTCTATATATGACACATCCCTATCCGTTTGTAAAAGGCTTCCTATAGAAAAGCCACCTATAATAATTACAAAAATAGAAATCATTAACGTATTTTTTACTTTATTCATCTCTTCACCACCTAAAATCTAAAATATATAAATGGATTAAATGTAGAATTTACAAGGTTCATAACCGTAAAGATTAATAATAAACCTAAGATTCCAGGATACATTATTTGAGTTAAGCAGTTTCTTAAAGCTTCAATTCTTATTAAATCTACTTTTCTCTTTATAACACTTGCAAATGGAATACATGCAAGTATCATTATAATAAATTCTACTCGATAATCATGAATATAATACATTACTGCAGAATTGTATAATTCATTACCATTTAATCCAATCATTGTTTTAATAAAGTTTATAGCATAAGTAATTCCTGGTGATCTAAATAACACCCATCCAAATATAACCAAAATCAACGTATACAAATGTTGTAGCGGTATCCACATCTTTTTAAGAAGCTTTTCTAATCCCGCTTTCTCAATTGCAATTATTATACCAAAATATAATCCCCAAGATATAAATGTCCAGCTTGCACCATGCCATAGTCCTGTTAAAATCCATACAATTAGCAAATTCCTGTGTCTTGAAAATGCATTCCCCCTACTTCCTCCTATTGGGATATATACATAATCTCTAAACCAAGTTCCAAGTGAAATATGCCACCTTCTCCAAAACTCTGAAATAGATTTTGATATGTACGGATAATTAAAATTTTCTAAAAATTCAAATCCAAACATTCTACCAAGACCAATAGCCATATCAGAATACCCTGAAAAATCAAAGTATATTTGCGATGAATAAGCTATAGCACCTATCCAAGCCAATATTATAGATAATTCTGCTGACCTTATTTCAAATATTTCATCAGCTATAAGTCCCATGCTGTTTGCAATGATAACCTTTTTAGATAACCCAATAATAAATCTTTCTATCCCTGAAACAAATTGTGGAATACTTTCTTTTCTATATCTTATTTGATTCGATACAGTCTCATAACGCACAATAGGTCCCGCAATTAATTGTGGGAAAAAGCATATATAAAGAGCTACATTTAGGGGGTTCTTCTGAACTTCCCCTCGTTCTTTGTAAACATCTATTACATAACTCATAGCCTGAAATGTAAAAAATGATATTCCTATCGGAAGAACAATTTGATTTATATTCATATTTACATCTAATAATCTACTAATATTGTCTACTATAAAGTTAGTATATTTAAAATAGATTAAAATCATCAAGTTTGAAAACACTGTAATAAATAAGATTACCTTTATTTTAAAAGGCTCTTCTCTGTATTTATCAACCATTATTCCTAGTATATAATTGATAAATATTGAAACTAACATTACAATTAAAAACTTTGGTCCTCCATATGCATAAAAAAACAAGCTAAACACTAGAAGTACAAAATTTCTTAATCTTTTTGGACATATATAATATAAAAATAATACCATTGGTAAAAACCCAAAAACAAATGTCAAACTACTAAAAAGCATAAACTATATCTCCTTTAATAAATTTAATAAAATTGGTTTTTTTATTATATCATCTTGTGTGCTATAAGTAAATGTATGTATTTTTTAATCAAAGCTTGTATAACTTTAAATCCCACTATAAAATATTTAATACCTTATAGTGGGATTTAATTGTAACCTTATTTAATATCCCTACTACCAGGTTTTATATAAGGTATACCTTTTTTACACAAAGGGCAATTATCTGAATCATAGTTATCTACGTTAAGCTTTATAGCGCTGTATAGTGGTCTTTCGTGTATTATCCCATTACTTCTATCCACTATGCAAGCAACAGCTACTACTTCTGCTCCGTATGATTTTATAACCTCTTCTGTTTCTTTAAAAGATTTCCCTGTAGTTACTACGTCTTCTGAGATTATAACCTTTTCTCCCTTTTTTAATTCAAACCCTCTTTTTAGTGTCATCTTTCCATCTTGCCTTTCGGTGAAGATACATGTCTTTTGAAGTTGCCTTGCCAGTTCATAAGCTACAAGTATTCCTCCCATAGCAGGACCAACCACAACATCAAATTCAATATCTTTTAACTGTGTTGCTACATTTTCTAAAACCTTTTCTGCTTCTTTTGGATCTTCTAATACCTTTGCGCACTGGCAATATCTATTGCTATGCATCCCCGATGATAATAAAAAGTGACCTTCTAATAAAGCTTTACTATTCTTTAATATATCTATAATCATAATAACAACTCCTTAAAATTATATTTGTGCTATGCCTCTTATTTCTGACAAATCCTTTATTCCTTCTTCTTTCATATACTTATGTATGCCATTAACTACTTCTATTCCAACTCTTGGATTATAAAAATTTGCAGTTCCTATCTGAACTGCTGTAGCTCCTGCCATTATAAATTCAAGTGCGTCTTCTGTTGATCCTATACCCCCTATTCCAACTACAGGTATATTCACTTTAGAAGAAACTTCATAAACCATTCTTAGTGCTATAGGTTTAACTGATGGCCCAGATAGCCCAGCAAATATGTTATTAAATACAGGTTTCTTTGATTTTATATCTATAGCCATGCCCTTTAAAGTATTTATTAATGACAAACTGTCCGCTCCAGCCATGCAGCAATTATATGCCATATCTACAATGTCCTCGGCATTAGGAGATAACTTTACCATTATCTTTTTTTTGCTTATCTTTTTTATTCTAGATACTACATCATAAGCGACTTTAGATTTTATACCGAAGGCCATGCCCCCCTCTTTTACATTAGGACAAGATATGTTAAGTTCTATCATATCAATATCAATACCATTTAAAATCTCTATGGCCCTTTCGTAGTCCTCTATAGATCCTCCACCTAAATTAGTTATTATATTGGTATTTAGTTTTTTCATTTTAGGAAGTTCACTTCTTACAAACTCTTCTACTCCTATATTTTGTAGCCCTACACTGTTTAACATTCCTAAAGGAGTTTCATAAGATCTAATACCTTCATTTCCTTCTTTAGGATTTAGAGTAAGCCCTTTAGTACATATAGCTCCAAGCTTTCCTACATCGTAAAAATCATTATATTCTTGTCCAAATCCAAAGGTTCCAGATGCTGCTATAACAGGATTTTTAAATTGAATACCATTTATATTTATTTTCATAATACTCTCCCTTTAAAATTCTAAGGTTTCGCCTAAGAAAACCGGTCCATCTTTACATGTTCTTTTATTTCCCTCTTTAGTTTTACATGTGCATACAAGGCAGGCTCCAACGCCGCAGGCCATATGACCCTCCATAGATATATAAGACTTAACCCCACATTCCTTGCAGCTTTGTACAGCCTTTTTCATCATAGGTAGGGGACCACAACAAAATACTAAATCATAATTTTTATAATCTATAATATCTGTTATAAATCCTTTATGTCCTTCTTTTCCACTATCTGTAGCTATATATATTTTGTCTGCTGTATCTTTAAAGCTTTCCATAAAATATGATTTTTCTCTAAAACCTGAATATAAGTGTATTATATCTACATCCTTTGAATCCTTTAACATTTTTATGAGTTCTTTCATTGGTGCTATGCCAATACCTCCAGATATAATAGCTATCTTTCCTTTAGCTTCATTAGTTGGAAATCCGTTCCCTAAAGGTCCAATTATATTTATATAATCTCCCGTAGAAAGGGTACTAAAACTTTTAGTACCCTTTCCCACAACTTCATAAAGAAATTCTAATTTATTTAAATCAAAACTACATATACTTATTGGTCTTGGTAAAAGTGTTTCCGTATCTTCTGACTTTAACATATAAAACTTACCTGCAAGTAAATTTTCTGCCTCTTCATTCAATTCAACACAAAGACTAAATATATTATTATATATTTCTTCATTTTTTATTACCCTTACTTTCCTAAAATAAGCACTCATATATACCTCCACAAATTTAAATGTTTAAAGCATCTTTTATTTCATCATTCATTCTTATTACTTCCTGCCTGGCATAAAATCCTACCGCTTCTCCCTCATGGTCTTTGTAAGCTAAAATTATCTTTCTAGAAGAGTTCACAACTCCACCATTACCTTTATTCAAATAAATTGCTACATCCTTTGCACTTCCACCTTGAGCCCCATATCCAGGTATTAAAAAGAATGTATTATTTAACTCCTTTCTTAAACCTTTTCCTTCTTCTATGTGAGTGCAGCCTACAACAGCTCCTACTTGGCTATAGCCTTTTTCACCTATATACTCCTTACCCATATAAGATATCTTTTCGCCCACGATATCATATACCCTTTTCCCATCTTTTGATTCTATATACTGTATATCCTCGGCTCCCTTATTAGAGGTTCTAAGTAAAATAAAAACTCCTTTATCTCCTTTTTTTATATAAGGCAGATATGGGTCTATGCTATCCATCCCCATATAAGGATTTAAAGTTATAAAGTCAGCCTCTAACTCTCCTTCAAAATGCGCTTTGGCATACATCTTTGCTGTATCTTTTATATCGCCTCTTTTTATATCACCTATAGCTAAAGAGTTTTTTTCTTTTATATATTTCAATGTCTTTGAGTATGCTCTTAAACCTTCTATACCTTGCGCCTCATAATAAGCTATCTGAAGTTTAAAGCAAGCCACCCTATCAAAGGTTGAGTCTATTATCTCTTTATTAAAATTAAATATCATATCTTCATAATTTGTAAATTTTCTCTTTATTGATAAAGGTATATAATCTAAGCTGGTATCTAAACCTACACAAGTATTTCCTCTATCTTCAACCTTTTCGTAAAGCTTATCCATTATACTCATAACTATATATCTCCTTTATAAATAAACTTACCACCTTTTATAGTTGCAAGTATTTTTCCATATCCTTTAAACCCTATAAATGGGGTGTTGTTACTTTTTGAAATTATATCTTTCTCATATATTTCGCATTGTTTTTCTGTATCTACTAAAACAAAGTCTGCGTCAAACCCTATGCTAATTTTCCCCTTGTTAAGTCCCATTATCCTTGCTGGATTATATGACATAATTTCTGATAACTTATTTATAGATATTCCTTCTTCTTTAACTAAGGTGGTGTAACATATATTAAAAGCACTTTCAAGTCCTATAAGACCAGAAGATCCTTTTTCTTTATCATCTTTGCTATGAGGTGCGTGGTCTGTAGCTATTGCATCTACATACCCATCTTTAATTGCCTTTATCAAAAACTTTCTATCTTCTTCTTCTCTTAAAGGAGGATTTACTCTATAGTTTATTTTAGAAGTAAGTGCTATATGATGAGGCGTTACCTCGCAGGTTACATTAGCCCCTTCCTCTTTAGCCTCAATTACATATTTCATAGATTCTTTTGTACTAACATGTGCTAAGTGAAGCTTTACCCCCGTAAATTTAGAAAGTACAATATCTCTCCATGTCATAGTATTTTCAGCAAGCCTCATATCAATATCTGATAACTCTTGGCTTTCAGCATGTGAAATCATTGTAATATCTTTATCTTTGCATACCCTCATAGCCTCAATCATAACTTTGCTATCCGATACACCTTTACCGTCATCACTTACAAATTTAATATCATCATACCTTGTTATTTCTTTAAGGGTATCAATATTTTCACCCTTAATATCCTCTGTAATTGACATGCACTGATTTATATCAATTATACTTATTTCTTTAGCCTTATTTCTGATGGTATTTAGTACCTTTATATTGCTACAAACAGGATTTGTATTTGCCATAAGATTCACTACTGTGTAACCACCCTTTGCTGCAGCTTTACTTCCTGTATATAAATCTTCTTTATAGGTATACCCTGGATATCTAAAATGACTATGAAGATCTATAAAAGACGGAAGCAATTTATATCCTTTTCCATCTATAATTTCGCATCTTTTATCTATACTTTTACCTATACTAGTTATCTTCCCTTCTTCTATATAAACATCTCCGAAAAAGTTATCCTTATAATCTATTATATTTACATTCTTTATAAGTAATTTCATTATTACTCCTCCTTTTTATATATCTTCAAGATTAGAAGCTTCATCACAATAAGCACATCTATACTCACTATTTTCTCTATCTGATAAATAAAAGCTTTGAGTAATATAATTTTCTACCGAAGTTACACATCTTGGATTTTTACACTTTATTATATTTTCAACATTTAGAGGTAATTGAAGTTTTAATTTTTTTACTATCTTTTCATCCTCTATTATATCTATGGTTATGGAAGCATCCAAAATCCCAAGTACTGTATAATCTATATCTAATTCATTCTCTATTTTTATCATATCTTTCATATTAAGTTTGGAACTTGGAGCATTCATAATTAAGGCAACAGTATAATTTGCAGTATCTAATCCTAGATACTTAAATATTTTCATACCAAGTCCAGCTTTTATGTGATCTATTACAATACCTTTTCTAATACTATTTATAGAAACCATATTAGTTCACCCCCAAAAGCTTAGCTATTAGAGCCATTCTTGCATACATTCCATACTTAGCTTGCTCAAAATAACAAGCCCTTGGATCTTCATCTACCTCATAGGATATTTCATTAACTCTTGGTAAAGGATGCATAACTATCATATCTTCTTTAGCTTTATTCATCTTTTCCTTATTTAATATATAACTGTCTTTAAGTTTTAAATACTCATCTTCATTAAAAAATCTTTCTTTTTGAACTCTTGTCATATAAAGAATATCTAAATCTTTTATTACGTCATCCATTTTTTCTATTTCTAGGTATTCTATATTGTTTTTCTTTAATACTTCTTTACTTATATAATCTGGTATGCTTAACTTTTTTGGAGATATTAATACGAATTTATTGTTTTTGTATCGAGACATGGATTTTATTAGAGAGTGTACTGTTCTTCCAAATTTTAAATCACCACAAATACCAATTACATTATTATCTAAGTTTCCTTTTATGCTTTTTATGGTAAGTAAATCTGTAAGTGTCTGAGTTGGATGTTGATGTCCTCCATCTCCTGCATTTATTACTGGAATAGAGGAGTACTGAGATGCAATTTTTGAGGATCCCTCTTTAGGGTGTCTAATAGCTGATATATCAGCATAGCAGCCTACAGTCCTTATAGTGTCTGCAATACTTTCACCCTTAGATACAGAACTGGAAATTGCTTCTGAAAAGCCTATAACTTGGCCTCCAAGTCTTAACATAGCGGCCTCAAAGCTAAATCTGGTTCTAGTACTTGGCTCATAGAATAGATTTGCTAATATTTTACCTTTACAAATATCTGAATAATCATTTGGATTTAAAATAATCTCTTCGCTTAGAACAAGTATTTCTTGAATTTCCTCTAGAGTAAAATCCATAGGGTCAATTAAGTGTCTTCCTTTTAACATAATCATCTCTCCTTTTAACATCACTGTGTTAATTTTAAAGGTTATATAATATTTAATTTTTGTAGGCCTTAACTTTCATCGCTATTTATTTACATTTCTATAGATGCATTTATATAATTTGAATAAGTTATTTCTCAAGAACTTAAATAAAAAAATGCCTTCCTTAAAAAGGAAGGCATAACAATAACATAAATATCGTTACATTCATCTATAACTTCCTTACTGATTTCTCTGAATCAAATTAAAGGCTTACTATCTTATTAAGATTAACATTTGTAATTATACTTGTCAATATATTCTATAGATTTAAAAATCGTTTAAATCTTTCTTCTACCTTTTCTTTACCCATTATTTGAATTATAGTGTACAAATCAGGTGTATTAGTTCTATGTGTGATAGAACTCCTTATAACTCCAGCAACATCTGAAACCATGCCTTTGTAGTTTTCCGGATCCTTTTTAAAGGTTTTTCTATCTCCTGCATAACCTAATTTTAAAGCAAATGACTTTAGATTTTCAAACCATATATTATTATCTCCATTTATATCAAATATCTTAATATATTCTTCAACTATATTTTTTGCTTCATCTAAATTCATATTTTTAGGAAGTTCTACATCCTCTATACCTTTAAGATAGAACAGTTCATCAAAGAAATAAAATATCTTTTCTTTAACATCACTCCACTTTTCAAAGTCTTTTCTTGGCTTTGTTCCTTCTTTATCTATATTAAAGACTTTTCTTAATTTTTCTTCATACTTAACTGCAAGATCATAACTTTCTTTATCAAATTCTTTTGTCCACTCTATATATAAGTCATATACCTTGTCGGAGTTCATTTTAGCTATTATATTTTTGCTTACATCATTTAGCTTAATTATATCAAATAAGGCTCCACTTTTGCTCATCTTCTCTAAAGATACTGGAAACTCTTTATAACTTATATCAGGATTTTCTTCTCTCCACTGCTCAAAATTAGAGTTTATTATATTCAAAAGATACTCAGTAACTGACTCTACAGGATACCCTTGTTCTTTGTAATAAGAAACAGCACTTTCAGGATCTTTTCTTTTGCTTAGCTTTCTTTTAGCGTCTCCATCTTGTTTCATTATGGTTGGAATATGAGCAAAGTTTGGAGCATCAAATCCTAAAACCTGAAATAATTGAACATGTATTGGTAATGAGGATAACCATTCTTCACCTCTTATTACATGGGTAGTTTTCATTAAATAATCGTCAATAGCATGTGCAAAATGGTAAGTTGGGAGCCCATCTGACTTTATTATAACTATATCTTGATTATTTTCTGGAAAAGATATATCGCCTTTTATTAAGTCATGAAATTCAACTCTATTTTCTATATCTCCTGGGGACTTTAATCTTAAAATAAAATTGTGGCCCTTTTCAATATGAGATTTAATATCATCTAAAGATAAATTTCTGCATTTTGCATACTCCCCATAATACCCTGGAGTAACTTTTATTGAAGTTTGCTTTTCCCTAACTTCATTTAATTCTTCTTGAGTACAAAAACATGGATATGCTAATCCTTTTTTAACTAAGTCTTTTGCAAAGGTTTGATAAATTTCTTTTCTAAGACTTTGTTTATAAGGACCATATCCACCTATTTCTTCACCTTCTCCTGTTACACCCTCGTTAAAATCCATTCCAAAGTGCTTCATGGTTTCTATAGTGTCATAAATGGCTCCCTCAACCTCTCTTTTTTGGTCAGTATCCTCTATTCTTAATATAAAAACACCTTCACTTTGACTTGCTATTCTTTCATTTATAAGCGCTGCAAATACACCACCTATATGTTGAAATCCTGTAGGGCTTGGCGCATATCTAACTACCTTAGACTGTTTTTTAATTTCTCTTTTAGGATAATTCTCTAAATAATATTTAGGCGTTTTCTCTATTTTAGGAAATAAAAATTCTCCTAGTTCTTCATTACTCATGCTATTCATCCTTTCAAATATGTACTTTAAATATACTATATGTTATTTTAAAAAAATAAAACCTATCATCCTGTATTTAAGACGAAGGGCTACATTTCACAGTATTAAATTATTGGTTATAATAACGTACTTACCTATTATTATAGCTTCATATTATCTTTATGTAAATATATTAGAGTCTTATTATACAATACTCTAATAATTAATTGTAATTCTTATGTTATTTAAGAGTGTGACAAAGTATAATCCATACTTTGTCACACTCTTAATTTAAATTTAATATTTAAGCTAACATCAAATTTATAATATAATACAAATGAGCCCACCATTTCCTTCATTTATTATCTTTTGAAGCGTCCTTTGAATTTTGCTTTGGACATCTTCTGGCATCTTATATAACTTATTTTGAAGTCCTTCTTTTACTAATACTTCTAAGGACTTACCAAACATATTACTTTGCCACATTTTTGAAGGATCACTTTCAAATTGTTCTAATAAAGACTTTACTAGATCTTCGCTTTCTTTTTCTGATCCCATAATAGGTGATATCTCTGTTTTAATATCTGCCTTAATAAAATGCAATGATGGTGCGCTTGCTTTTAATTTCACACCATACTTATTACCTTGTTTTACTATCTCTGGCTCTTCAAATTTCATTTCAGCCAATTGAGGTGGTACAAGTCCATAACCTGTTTCTTTTACATCTTTTAATGCCATAGATATTTTATCGTATTCAACCTTTGCTAAATGGAACTCTTTTATAACCGTTAAAAGTTCATCTTCTCCCTTTATACTAGAATCACATATTTCACTAAGTATTTGATAAAATACTCCACCCTTAGGATTCATAGTAACCCTAGCTATACCTTCTCCCATATCCATCTCATCAATTAAAGCATTTTCTAGAAATTCCTCTTCTTTTATTCCATCTAAAATTTTCTTTATATCTCTTACCTTATAAACATTTTTGCACATATCCTTTATTATGTTCAAGAAATTAATTTTAAGCCAGTGTGTGCCCTCAAGTTTTTCTATCCATTGAGGCATATCTATATTTATCTCTTTAATTGGGAACTCTTTTAGTACCTTTTGGAAAAGATTCATCATATCCTTTTCTTCCATATTTAATACATCTAATGTTTGAACGGGTACATCATATTTTTCTTCTAATTCTTTCCTTAGTGCTATAGTTTCTGGAGCATATTCCTTAGATGAGTTAAGAACAATTATAAAGGGTCTATTCATGCTTTTTAATTCTTCCACTACCCTCTCTTCTGCCTCTACATACTCTTCTCTTGTTATATCTGTTATACTTCCATCTGTAGTTACTAAAAGACCTATAGTAGAATGCTCTGTAATAACCTTTTTTGTTCCTATCTCTGCTGCTTCTTCAAATGGTATTGCATAATCATACCAAGGTGTAGTCACCATCTTAGGCTCTTCTCCCTCTTTATATCCAAGTGCTCCTTTTACAATGTATCCAACACAGTCAACCATTCTAACCTTGAACTTTATCCCATCTTCTAAACTCATCTCTATAGCTTCATTCGGAACAAATTTAGGTTCTGTTGTGTGAATACTCTTTCCAGAGGAGCTTTGTGGCAATTCATCTTTTGCTCTTTGTTTTTTATAGGCATTTTCGATTTTAGGAATTACCATGGTATCC